>NZ_CEEDCD010000007.1:0-33491 GCF_979253085.1 Dyadobacter sp. AC419
CATGGCTTTTTTTTTTTTTTTTTTTTTTTCTGGCGGTGGGCATGGCATTTTCTTCTCCTCCGGGGGGGGGGGGGGGGGGGCAGGCAGGCAGGGCATGGCATGGCATGGCATGGCTATTTTTTTTTTTTTTTTTGGGGGGGGGGGCCCCCGCGGCTGGCAGTGGCATTTTTTTTTTTTTTTTTTTTTTTTTTTTTTGGCTTGGCTGGCTTTCTGGCAGAGAGAGAGAGAGGTGGTGGCATGGCAAAAAAAAAAAAAAAAAAAAGGTGGCATGGCATGGCATGGCATGGCAGGCAATTTTTTTTTGGAGAGAGAGAAAAAAAAAAAAAAATTTTTTTTTTTTTTTTTTTTTTTTTTTTTTTTTTTTTTTTTTTTTTTTTTTTTTTTTTTTTTTTTTTTTTTTTTTTTTTTTTGGCACCAGTTTCTGTCTTATCCACTGCATTGTGATTGTGATTATTTTCATTGCCGCGCTGCGCAGCACGAAGGAATTATCCATATCTCTGACTGGCTGAAATGGACCTGATTTTGCGGGCGTTTTTTTCAAACTTGGCTGGCTGATAATCAGATTGCTGTATATCAGAAACAAAATCAGGAAACCTGCGCATCATGCTGCATTCTCATTTTTTAAGTACAAAGTAGTTGATCGCAATGCAGCGAATTTGGAGATGATCAATTACCACGAAGACGTGCCATATCAGGCAGTGGCACAGCATGGATATTTTGTTTTTTGAGGAGCTGGGATTGTCGCCTGGTTTAATCCGGTGGTTTATTTCTACCAGCGAAGCATCAAAAGGACGCACGAGTTTCTGGCAGATCGCGAAACGGCCAGGCACTTCGGCAATTACTACCAATATGCATCGCTGATCCTGAACAGGTCGTTGCAATACGCCCCTGAGATGACCAATGCTTTTACTGATAAACATTTACTTAAAAACAACGGATCGCAATGCTGGGAAGGAGCAACGCTTCCAGGGCAAATCTTGCGAAATATGTCTTGCGTAAATCCCTGTTGCGCTCTTGTCTTACATCATTTTCAGCTTTGTACAAAAATTCTGCTGCAACTGCTGCTAACGGGCCGAAAAGGCTCCGTTCGTCCCGCCTTCCCCGGCGGCCTGGATGCTTTTTTGGGTTATCTGAGTAAGGAGGTAAGCCAATGGGACATATTCAAAGCGCACCACGACCAGGGAAAAAGGTGTTAGTAAGCTTCGTTGTCGATACGGATGGCAAAGTAGTATTGCCCCAGGTAATGGACAGCCCGAACGAAAATTTAAACAACGAGGCTGTCAGGATTATCGGCAACTCGCCAGACGGGTTCCCGGCGTACAGGTGAGGACAGCTGGTGCGTGTGCGGTATGAAATAAAACTTGGCTATCAATTGTCGGCAAATAATTGATTTACAGCAGTTTATGTCGACTTTAAATAAGTTAAATCTATAATAACTAAATAATAGGCTATAATAACTTATAAAATAGTTTATCAACATGAAAATATAAGTTATACATTTGCTCTGATTAGAAATTATCAGTTCAAACAGCTTTGCCATGAAAAAACTTGCAGGTTATACCAGCTTCTTAGTGCTGGTATTGTTTTTAGGCTTTTTACCAAGATTTGCGGTTGCCCAAGGAAATGATTAATACCCATGTTTCCGGTGTAATTCTGGACGACCAACAACAGCCGCTTCCATTTGCGGCAATCATTTTGAAAGCTATACATGATTCCACAGTTACGAAAACGGCACTGAGTGAAATTGACGGAAAAGTTTATATCTCGTCAATGTTCCAATAGGCGTTTTTATACTTGAAGTAACAATGCTAGGCTACGAAACATACAGAAAAAGGAAATCGAATCTGTTGCCAGCGCTAATGAGCTGGGGCATATCGCAACTGAAACCCGCGACTAAAAATCTGTCAGCTGTTACTATTACAGGACAAAAGCCATTTATCGAGCAGCGTGCCGACAAAATTGTCATTAACCTGAACGATCAGCTTACCGGTGGTTCTTCTCTGATGGAAGTAATGGACCGGCTGCCGGGCATACAGGCTAATCCGGACAATATGGTCTATTTGAATGGTCGAAACGTACGTATAGACATTGACGGTAAACCTACACCGCTCTCCGCTGATGCGCTGGCAGGCTTACTTCGGGGTATGTCGGCCACATCCATTGAGAGAGTGGAGCTGATTGCTCGTCCATCCTCCAAATACGATGCTTCTACGAGTGGCGGCATCATCAATATTGTCAGGAAAAAAGAGGCAGTAGGGAAGGGCTCAGAGGCAATGTCTACGGCGGTGGGGGATTTGGGCGATATGCCAAATATACCGGCGGATTTAATCTCATTTTTAAAACAGGCAAGTACAATCTGCTACCGAATACGGACTACAATTTCAATAAAATATTCCTTGTCGATAATTACATTTTGTCAGTCCCGGCCGGATGAGCCTGGCATAATTTCCGGTGGCACCGAATCACTGATCAAAATAGTGTCCGGAAAATGAACAATATTACACCCAATATTGGGCTGGCAACCTTATATTTAACAAAGAAAACCACACTGTCATTCTCAGTTATGAATGCATTGCAATTGTTTAAAAAGAATGCTTTTTCTGAAACGAGGGACCTTGCTGAAAAAAACCTGGCGGGTACTTTTGATAACCGGGTCAAAACAAAAATGAACAACTTTTCTTCCGGCCTGCATTTGCTCCATCAAATGGATACGCTGGGCAAAGAGCTGACCATCGATCTGGATTATTACCGGAATGCCAACTATTCCGACCAGCATAATACCGAGCGGATATTTGGACAGGGCGGTGATGAGCTGAAACGCACTTTCTTTGATCAAAATAATGCATTTGACGTTTATTCTGCCAAAGCCGACCTGACGCTTCCGCTCAAACACAAAGCGCAAATGGAAACCGGGTTCAAGTCGAGCTACGTGGAGACAGACAACCGAAACGTGCTCTATGACATTAATGGAAACAAATTGATTCCCAATGACTCGCAAAGTGATCTTTATCGCTATTCGGAAAGCATTCATGCTCTATATACCACATTTCACCAGGAGCTGAAAAAGTTATCCTACCAGCTCGGTTTACGGGCGGAAGGGACGTGGAACAGCGGTCGGCAATCGCAGTCAAACCAGCGGTTCCGTCAGAATTATATTCAACTGTTTCCTGACAGTATTTTTTGATTACAAATTCACTGACAAGCATAGTTTTATTTTCAGTTTTGACAAAAAGACAAACCGGCCGACCTACGAGAATATGAACCCGCTGCTCCGGATTATCAATGCAAACAATTTTGTACAGGGAAATCCTAAACTGCGGCCTGTTTCATCCTATAACAATTCGGCCACGCTGGCTTACCGCAACGCACTCTTTGTAACTGCCAACTACGGAATCGATTTTCGCGACTTTACCTATTTTGCTTTTCAAAATCAGCGCGGAGATAGCACGGTGACCAGACCGGTCAATAACCGCTACACACAAACTTTGAGCCTGATTACAGCTTATAATCGTCAGATCAAGCCTTGGTGGTACACAAGCACGAATATCAATTTGCGAAAGTTATCCTATCAATTAGCGGATGATCATGTAAATATAACGGGCATTACAACCTTCAATTTTGACACTTACAACAGCTTTTCACTTACTAAACAGTTATCCTGGCTGATTCTCTTTCGCTACCGGGGAAATCACAGGAACGTAACATTAAAACCGATGCTTATTTTACATTAACATCCGGGCTGCGGCAATCCTTATTAAAAAAACGCGCAACCGTCTCGCTGAACGTGACAGATATCTTCAATACTTTTCAAAACAGGTATTTACAGCAATCGCTGGCACTCCGGCAGGTTTGGAAAACAGTTACGAAACGACGACCGTACGATTAAACTTCACCTACAACTTCGGGGGGCAAATCAACAAGATCAAAAAGAGCGATTCCGCTGCGGATGAAAGACGCAGAAGCGATACCAAGGAGAACTGATATTCGAAGTTTGTAAAATAATGATGCATTCCGACTCCTGCATTTTCCGCTTCACTACAATGCTGCGTGCCTGATCAGTCCACCATTCAAAATTCTTTCATCGGGATATTGGCATATCGAAGAGAAACCGATATATTTGCACGATGGATCAGGTAGAAGTATTTAAAGCATTATCTAACAAGACGCGGTTGCAGATCTTGAACTGGCTGAAAACGCCTGCTGAGCATTTTCCTGGCCAGCCCAACCCGGATTTTGAAAATTTGGGTGTTTGTGTGGGGGCAAATTCAGGCCAAGAGTGGCCTCACGCAAAGTACGATTTCTGAATATCTTTCTATTCTGCAACGAACCAATCTGGTGACCGCCAAGCGGGTTGGGCAGTGGACCTACGATAAACGCAACGAGGAAGCTTTCGAAAAGCTGAGCCAAAGTCATTCACTCCGAAATTTAATTTAGTAATTATGAATACCGATAGCTTGTTCAGGCCATTCAGCCTGAAAACATTGAATATAAAAAACCGCATTGTTATGGCGCCGATGACCCGCTCATTTTCGCCTGGTGGCATTCCTACCGATGACGTAGCCACTTATTATAGTAAAAGAGCGATGGGAGGCGTAGGTCTGATCCTGTCAGAAGGAACCGTGATCGACAGGCCTTCCTCCTCTTCAGATCCGGATATTCCGCATTTTTACGGTGATAGTGCATTGGCAGGCTGGAAGAAAGTAATCGACGGCGTACACGAATCGGGCTCACAAATGGGACCGCAGATCTGGCACCAGGGAATTATGGAAAATCATCATTCCGGCTGGACTCCTCCGGTACCTTTCGAGGGACCATCCAGTTTGAACAGACCTGGTTTTGAAAACGGAGTTGCGATGACAGATGCCGCCATTGCCGATACGATTGCTGCATTTGGGCGTGCCGCTGCTCATGCCAAAGCGCTTGGCTTCGATACCGCTGAAATCCACGGCGCGCATCAATATCTGATTGATCAGTTTTTTTGGGAAGCAACCAATAACCGTACCGATAAATACGGAGGCAAAACCATCGGAGAGCGCACGCGATTTGCGGTGGAAGTCATTAAAGAAGTGAGAAAAAGTGTAGGTGACGATTTCGCGTTGATTATCCGTCTGTCGCAGTTCAAACCGGCGGCTTACGACTATAAACATGCCAAAAATGAGCAGGAAATGGAACAATGGCTTACACCGCTGGTCGATGCCGGTGTTGATATTTTCCACTGTTCACAGCGTCGTTTTTGGGAGCCTGAGTTTGAAGGTTCTGATCTGAACTTTGCAGGATGGGCCAAAAAAATAACGGGTAAAGCTACCATAACCGTCGGTTCGGTAGGATTGACGGGCGACTTTTTCGGTGCTTTTGCAGGACAGAGTTCCGAGCCGAGCTCACTCGACGAACTGGTAAGAAGGATGGATAGAGGAGATTTTGATCTGGTCGCCGTGGGAAGACCGCTGCTAGCCGACCCGCATTGGGTTGAAAAAATCAAGGATGATCGCGCAGATGAACTGAAAGGATTCAGCAAAGAAGCATTAATGCAGCTCGTTTAAATCAAAAGAAATATAGCAATGCCCCGGACGGTCAGCCACGATCCGGGGCACATCTGGAGACATACTTTACTTTTGATGCTGCAATATCATTCAGTCCTTTGCAGGGTCCGGTCTTCCGGATGCGGAAGCCTTTCCGTAGCAAATATATTTTGCTGTTACCCATCAACAAAGCCTGATTGCAAAGCAATGGCAGGTCCGGCCTGCCGGAAATTGGTTTCTTATTTAACCACCTGGAAGTAACCGCCGAAAATGCGCTCACTTCTTTGTTGCAGATTGTGTGGCGGACTGTAATAGTCCGCCTTTTTGTGATGAACTTTACAGATCTTTTTTTGTAAAATCAAAAGTTTTTTGGTGTGTCATGCTGCTGCCTGAAATGCTTGAAGGTGCAAAAATGATGGCAAAAAGCGACCAATAGACGCTGTTAATGATAAGATTAAAAATACTTTGAGTGCTCCGGACAAGTCCCGTCTGAGGCTGATGGCCTGCGTATTTTTAATGTTATGGTTCAGTGCTACCGTTTGTTAACTTTGTGCTAATTCTGACACCATTCGATTTTTTTGAGCCTATTATAGAAGATCCCAGTCAATCGTTCCTTGTGTCTTTTCTGATTAAAACTATGGGATAAGCAACTTCACACCCGGTCACTTAGCGGCACATTTGACGACTGAAGTATGCCATTTAAGCTGGCCATCATGGTCCTGGTAACGCCAGCCGGAAGTTCCCAGCCAGGATGTGGCTTTTATCGAGCAGCGGCTTGGCGATGCCTGTGTGCTTGAAGCAGTTGCAAATAATGAAAAGCACTTCCTCTCCCTGCGCCAGGCCAAGATCTATGTCAACAGCCATTTCAAATCCGGCGCTGAGTACTTCTCCTGAAACGCACTCGCCAATCCGGATAATATCCTTTATACCATCATTGATAAGATCACCTACCTGGTCGCCTAACTTTAGCACTGGGTCGTTGCCAAATTTATCATATTGACGAAGGAGTGGTTTGCCTGAAAGCTTCTTTGTAAATTTGCCCTTGCCACCATATAAACCCAAAAACACACCACGGAGGATCAGATACCGCAGCCAGAGCAAAACTGTGAGCAGTGCAGGGCCGGAATATTTACCAGGAAGGAACAGGCCAGCACAGACGGGGATCATTGGCCGCTGTATATAGTCAGCTTTTGATCGCCGAAGCGAGGCTTCTTTCGGATCCAGCCCTTTTGGCCACAGGGATTGCAAGAACCGCTTGCACGACGTTGTCGTTCTCTCAAAGTTTTACCAGTGTGAGCATTGTCTGCGCCATATTTTCCAGGTAAGGCTAACCGGGTGACGTTGCGCAACCGCAATACGAATACGATGCTATTCCTTCATTATCGTTATTTTTTACCCTTACTATGCCTGCATTTGGCGAAATTTTTACGGTAATCAAATGATAACGTATATAGCATTAAGTTCAAAAAGCTTTTCCATCCCTGATAAAAATTGCTGAACCCAGTTCACCCAAGACATCAAGAAAATTGCCATGTGGGTTTTCTTGCCAAATAATCTTTCTGATATTAAGGTAATGTTATATTCTGAAGCTTGAAGACAGATCATTAAGCTTTCCAAATATTAAGTCATTCCACTAATCTAAGCTACAAACCTAGTTGCATAGGTTAACAGCAATTTAAAATTGGGGTTACATCCTGGACACAGGCGTGTGGTAGCTTTATGGGTATGGTCTGCCTTTCCGGGCCGGTTTATTTTTATAAACGTGATTTTCGAAAACCTATTCGAATAGGACACAAATGAAGAAAGTACGATTTTTTGAATCAATATTTATTGAAGCCTTAGACCGCCGCATCATTTTGGTATTGGAGAACCACAAAAAAAAGCTGAAACAGACAAGCTAATGATTTAAGCAATGAGCAAAGTAAGCTCGATAAAAAAATAAATGAAGAAATAGATATTCTGGTTAACACGGATAACTCAGCACTCGCAGAGTACAAGTTAAAGCAAGTTTACGGATTTGAAAAAGAGATCGCTAAAAGACGGGGTTTCTCAATATGGAAAGAGCTGTTGTCTACCGAAATAGCAATATTCGAAGAGACATTAACAGAAACGCGCAATATCCTGGTAAACTGAATTTAGCTTACTCGACAAGGAAGTTTTAGCCATAGCAGAGCCTAATCGTTTACATAACAAAATAATCACTGATGCCGAAATATACTCCAAAACATTAAATGCAGCATGGAGTCAAATTAGAAAGGCAATCAGAATAAAATCAAATTTAAACATCAGCATTAACGAAATAACAGAGGAATCAAGAGCTGATTTTTTAACAATTAAATCGGTAGAAGCAGTGAAACTAAGGGATGGTACGGAAATGATGGTAATGATGAACAATGATTATTTGATCGAGGTAACAAATACACTGGAGTCCTATTTCATTGAATTGAATGACAAAATAAATGAGGCGATTAAAAAACGTTCAACAACACACTAATTTTGAATGTTAAAAATGAGGCTGCCCGATTTCGAGCAGCCTCATTTTTATTTTGGGTGGAATTAATATCCCTGATTTTGTACCAAAAATCCTTCATCGGCGGAAGCTCCGTCGATGGCTCGCTGAGGGATTGGGAACAATCGCTTGTCGACGCTCTTGTCCGTTTTTCCTGTCCAGGTGCCTTCATATTTTCCAAAACGGATCTGGTAATTTCTTCTGAAGCCTCCCAGTACAATTCAAATCCCGACTCGCGGAATAATATGTCCAGGTCAATTTTCGTCAGCGCTTTTGGAGTCTGGGCTGGCCGGGCGTTTCTTGAAGTTCTCAATGTATTGATATCAGCAAGAGCACCTGCATGGTCGCCATTTCTCAGCTTCGCTTCGGCACGCATCAGATAGATTTCTCCAAGGCGAATCAAAACCAGGTCGACACTGCTGTAACTGCAGCAATTGTTACCGGTATGACTAAACTGATATTTTGAAAACCGGTAACCGGTGTTATGCAAGCTGCCCGGGCCTGTAAAATCTACATTGAGTATATGGTTCACATAAGTCAGGTTGGCTCCGCTGGTTCTTTTGTTGATCACCGGATATATCCTCACTTTGCCGTCGGCAGATTTTAAAATATTGCCGCTTCCGTCTTTTCTGGGCCCCCAGATGATTCCGCGCAAAATCCCTCTGTCCATTTCAAACTTCGTGGCATCTACGGAATAATAATGCTCGGCATCATTCAAAGGCGTAACACCTGTTAAGTTTTTCAAGTTTTCAGGAACAATCGTATTTTTCTTGAAAAACGTGCATCAGCGTCAGCTGGATCTACATTGCCATTGGCATCCACCCAGGTTTGATAAAAGTCAGGCGTTGCCGCGACTGCATCTGTTCCGCGCGTGTTTGGGAATTCCGGGTCTGGGATCTGGTCACCGGAAATCGACCAGTACGCCCAGCGCTGTTGATCTGTTTCCAATACGCCCCGCTGGTCGAGTGCGAAAATGAGCTCCTTATTAGTATGGTTCTCGTCGCTGAACAGATCGAAATATTCAGGAGATAGGGCATAGGGTCCGGCAATAATCTCGTTGGTATATTTAATCACCTTTTCCATATCGTCCTTACTGAATTCAGGCTTACCATACGGATTCCGATAGACGGCGGCATTCAAATACAAACGTGCCAGCAATGCTTTCACAGCATTTTGATTCAGCCTGCCAGGATCATTTTCCTTACGGATTAGATCAACCACTGATAAAAGTTCGCTTTCAATATAACTGATTGCTTCCTGGCCTCTCAGGACCTTGGACACTTCACTGGAAAGCTCTTTTTTGAAAACCAGGCCCCAGTTGTCCAGTGCCAGCATATTGAGATACGCCTTCATGGCAACCATTTCGTGGTAACCCGCCAGCGCACTTGCGTTACCGGCTTTGCCTGCTTCATTTAACCGTTCCGCAGCAATAACGGCTCTCGATAAAGTAAGCGTAATTTGCGTCCAGGTATCGCCTACGAGGCCATTGCTCGGCGTCATCAAATGCTGGTGAACCGCGATGAACTTACCGCCATCATACCAGTCGGTGCCGCCTCGGTAGGGGAGGATACCTTCATCAGAAGCCACCTCTTGCAGTCCGAATTGGTTTGTATGCAGCCATACACCGGAGCGGAGAAGGCCATAAACCGGGGCTATGGAACCGGTTACAAGTTGGGCCTGGCCCGTTCCTGTAAGCGATTCATCAAGAATATCCTCTTCCAAATTGGTACAACCAATAAAGGTCAGCAGAAATCCCACTGCCGTCAACGCTCTATAAAATCCTGTATTTTTCATTGTGATTTGATTTTCAACGAATCGTAGCTAATCGTTTTTTTGTATTAAAATGTCACATTCAAACCAAGCAGGAAAGTCCTTGCTTTTGGATAAGTAAAGCGGTCGATTCCAAATGTCTGAATGCCGCCGGAAGCCGATCCCGTATTCACTTCGGGGTCAAAACCTGAATAACTGCTGATAACAAACAAATTCTGACCGGTTAATGTAAGACTGGCACGTTGGATGGCGTTCGCTAGCTTGGTCCCTGTTAGGTTCAGGTTGTAAGCCAGGGTTGCATTATTCAAGCGCATGAATGAGCCGTTTTCCAGATAGCGGGTCGACACAACATTGGCATTGCTCAACGCCTCATTTGGGTATTGCGTGGCGAAATCAGTTGTGTTGTTGGATTTGGCCAATAATGCCCTGCTGAACAAGGTCATAGTCGTGTGGTTGTAAACCTTATTGCCGGCTACACCATTAAAATTCAAACCCAGATCAAAAGACTTGTATTTTAGATTTAGGTTATACCCATAAATGATTTTAGGGATTGCGCTGCCGACCACAACACGGTCATTATCCAATATCGCCCCATCACCGTTTGTATCTCTGAATGCGTTTTGACCATTATCGGGATTTATTCCGTCAAATTGATACATGTAAAATGCGCCCAGCGGTTGATTATTAATGTAGCCGTTAATAGTCGCCCCGGATTGGCCTGCACCCTGCGCCGCGCCAGTGGCCAAAACTGCATAAGGAGACTTCTTCACTTTATTCTGAATGTAGGTGAAGTTACCTCCGATATTGTACGAGAAGTCACGCTTTGGATCGCTGCTGTAATTCAATGTAAGCTCGACACCGTTGTTCTGGATTTTCATATCCGGAATATTGTTCCAGTAGGTCGAAGTGGGCTGGACCGGATCGGAAGGAACAACTTCCAGAAGGATGTTGGAAGATTGTTTGTTAAAATAATCAAGCGTACCAGTCACTCTTGATTTGAACAACGCAAAGTCAATACCTAAATCCACCTGTGTGGATACTTCCCATTTCAAATTAGGATTGGCCAATCTCGTAAAAATAATCCCGTACGGAAAGCCTTCCAGTGCAGTAGCGTCCGTATCGATCGGATAAGTGTCTTACGCTTCCGGTCCCTGTTTGTAAACGCTGCTCCAGATAGCTCGCTTTTGTGATCTTGGAAGGAATTTCCTGGTTACCGGTTCTTCCCCAGCTAGCCCTTAATTTGAGGTTGTTAAAAGCAGAACTACTCATGAAATCTTCCTTGCTAATGTTCCACCCCAAGGCGAATGAAGGGAAATAACCGTATTTGTTGTTCTGTCCGAACTTGGAAGATCCATCGGCGCGGAATGTACCGGTAAACATATATTTGTCAGCATAAATATAGTTTACCCTTCCAAAGAAAGATTGGAGCTCATTTTTTAAAGCTTCTGCATTTACCGCTGTCGGGAATGCAGTTGTGCTTGTATGATCCTGATAAATAGGCTCGATATTATTGGTCGCAAAGCCACGGTACGTAGTTATTCTGGTTTCATCCAAAAACTTTTGGAAAGAATGACCCGCCAGGAGCGTAACATTATGGTTCTCACGAACCCAGTTATATGTCAGCGTATTCTCAACAAGTTGGTTCGTATTTCCACTTATTGCATTGTCAAGCACACCATTGGAAACATCGGATTCATTGATAACCGCAGGAAAGGGCTTATACTGCTGATTTCGGGTTGTCGTAGAATAATCCACACCGAAATTCAGCTTGTAAGTAAGGCCCTCGATGATTTCGATTGAGGGTGAAATATTTGCCAGAATGCGGTGGTTAATCGCCTTGTCGCTGAACAAATTATACCGGGCAAGCGGGTTTAATGCATTCGTATTCAATAAAGTAGGGACACCGTCTGTTAAAGGAGGAATCGTGGGATTCAAACTAAGCATATCACTCATGGTAGAAGTGATATCCGGGCGTAAATTTTCCGTGCGGGAAGCCGTTAAATTGTAGTCAATATTTAAGCGGCCGTTGAATGCCTTCTGGTTTAAATTCAATTTTCCTGAATAGCGTTTCAGCCTGCTGTTTTTCAAAATCCCTTCCTGATCCTGATAACCCACGGAAGTGAAATAAGAAAAACTTTCGCTATTGGCTCCGCTCATCGATAAGTTGAGGTTGCTAGATACACCTGTCTGCGAGAGTTCATCCTGCCAGTTCGTGTTTGCCCCAAAATCCTGCAAAGTTCCACCTGTGGCTACAACCTCCCTGCGGAAAGCGTCGGCATCGAAAACATTTATTTTGTTAGCCATTGAGGATATGGCCGTGGATGCAGACAACGTCAGCTGCGGTTTCCCTTTTCCTTTTTTGGTGGTGATGACCACAACTCCGTTAGATGCCCTGGATCCATAAACGGCTGTCGCACTGGCGTCTTTCAACACATCAATGCTCTCGATGTCATTAGGGTTAATGAAGTTGAGTGGATTGGTGGGAACGCCGGTGTTGGAATTGTCCAGCAAAAATCCGTCGACCACGTACAGCGGCTGCGTCCCGGAGCGCAAGCTTCCGATACCCCTGATGATAATGTCCTGCGCAGCACCGGGTTCACCGCTATTGGCGGCAATGGAAACACCGGCCAGTTTACCTTGCAGCAATTCGCCCGGGTTCGTTACGACGCCCCTGTTAAAACTTTCACTGTTAAGCGAAGAAATAGCGCCGGTAATGTCCGACCTTTTCTGTGTACCGTAACCAACCACAACAACCTCATTCAATTGCGCCAGGTCCTGGGCTAATTGGATAATGATTGACGATTGCCCGTTAAGCGGAACTTGTTTTGCCGCATATCCAATAAAAGAAACTTCCAGAACGGCATTAGCATCGGCCTCTATCACAAATTTCCCTTCGGCGTTGGTCGATGTGCCTCTTGTTGTTCCCTTAACGACAACCGTGGCACCCGGCAGCGGCGCCCCGGCTTCATCTGTAACCGAACCCGAGATGGACTGTGCAACAGACCCAGCATCTGAAAAAGACTTCTCTGCCTGAAACGAAAGCTTCGTATTGATACGCGCAGGGAATGCCTGGACCGGGTTAATACTAAGTACAGCCCAAGGCAAACATGCGGAAAGACATGCGAGCTTTGATAGACGTAATTTTGAAAGCATAGATTTGATTTTTTACTTTTGATCAAGGGTCAAAATTACTTTCGGGTGGGTAGAATGGCCGTTAACTCGCGTTACCATTGCGTTAACAAACTGTTACCTGGTTTCCGGGCTTGGATGCAGCTGTTGCTGGTAACAGAAACTTAATACGGTAGTCTTTTCTGCCCGGCTTAACTTTGCCTCATACTAAACTATCACCAATGAAAGCGCTACTAGGTCTGATGCTTGCCTGCTGTTTTCCTGTTTTTGCCCAAACGGATGATAATCTAAAAATCAATAAAACGCAGGTAATCGGTTCTCATAACAGTTATAAACAAGCCATAGACCCGTTGCTGTTTAAAGCATTTATACAAAAAGATTCCGCTGCGGCAAGCTCGCTTGACTACGAGCACATTCCCATTACTGCACAGCTTGACCTTGGCCTGCGCAACCTTGAAATCGATGTATATCCCGACGAAAAAGGCGGAAAATATGCGAATCCAAAAGGCCTTGCAATGGTCGCCGGTCAGAAAGCATACGATCCGGAGGGTAAGATGAAACAGCCTGGCTTCAAAGTGCTGCATGTGCCCGACCTTGATTTCCGGACGCACTATTTTACATTGATCGATTGCCTTCAAGGCCTGAAAGCCTGGTCTGATGCGCATCCCGACCATACGCCGGTATACATTACCCTTGAAGTGAAAGGGAAAATTGCCAGTGATGGCAATGCAGAAGGCATTACAGCCAGGGATTTTGACTATCTCGACAAAGCACTTCTTGAACATCTGGGCGAAAAGCACATGCTCACACCCGATCAGGTAAGAGGCAAGTTTGAATCCCTCGAAAGTGCCGTGTTGAACGATAACTGGCCAACATTAAAAGAAGCAAAAGCGAAATTTGTGTTCGTACTCGACGATTCGGGCAGCAAACGGGATATGTACATTTCCGGGCATCCTTCGCTTCGCGGCAGGACCATGTTTGCCAACGCATTGCCGGGTACACCGGAAGCCGCTTTTCTGATCAGAAATAATGCCAAAGCTTCCGAAATTCCGGACCTGGTAAAAAAAGGCTACCTCATCCGTACCCGCGCAGACTCAGATACACGCGAAGCGAGAAGGAATGACAAATCTACATTCCAGGCGGCATGCCAATCAGGCGCGCAGATTATTACCACAGATTACTATCAGAAAAGCACCCATTTCAATTCTGATTATTCTGTGAGTTTTGAAGGCAGCACCTATTTCAGGAAAAATCCTTTGTTTTGAATACAACAGAGCGTTGCAGGATTTCCAACTCATTCTCGCTGGACGCGCGCTGGGCTTCGGACGCATAAGTGAACATTCTTTTTTCGTAGTAATCGATGGCGGCTTGAATGGTTTCGAAGCTTCCGTTTGTCAGATTATCCGTTAGCAGCAAAGCGTCCACCAGTCCAGTATTAACCCCCTGACCCGCGAAAGGCGGCATTAAATGCGCGGCATCACCGATCAGCGTGATTGGCAAATGCCGATTGGCTTTCCATGGCTTTTCTAATGGGAGTTTCCCACCCCAAATTCTGGCCTGGGCGTCTTTGTCTCTTTCATAAATCGTGTTTAATGAGTTTATCCGGTTGATGATCTTTGACTATGAACTTTGGGATGACCTGGTCATTGACAATCCGGATGTTGATAGCCAGGGAAGAATGATCTTGTTTAAATTTCAAAATGTAATTGCGAAAGCATTATCCCGTTTCCTCAATTTTGTTATGACATGCTCCGATTCTGTTAAATCTGCTTTTTGAAGGTTGCGCACCTTTGTAATACAAAAAAACAGAAACAGAATGAACATTGTAATCACAGGTTCGCTGGGCAATATCAGCAAACCGCTAGCAGCAGAATTAATCCGGAAAAACCATTCCCTGACCATCATTAGCAGTAAAGCAGAGCGGCGGCAGGCAATTGAAGCATTAGGCGCAAAAGCAGCAATTGGCAGCATTCAAGACGTCGATTTTCTAACAGCCACGTTTAAAGAAGCCGACATTGTTTATCTAATGGAAGCATGGGAAGGCATTGGAAACCTCTTTGATAAAAATGCAAATTTTGTTGCTGCTTTTACCAAAGTCGGAAACAACTACAAACAAGCCATTGAAAGCTCTGGCGTAAAGCGGATTGTACATTTAAGCAGCATTGGCGCCCATACCAACCAAGGAATCGGGAGCCTGTATCTGCACAACACGGTCGAGACGATCCTGAATCAACTTCCCGAATCTGTTGCGATCAAGTTCATGCGGCCGGTTGGGTTTTTCACCAATTTATACCGGTATGTCGCTTCCATCAAATCGCAGTCAGCCATCATTCAATCTTACGGAGGCGACCAGAAAGAGCCTTGGGTTTCGCCTCTGGATATTGCAGCAGTCATTGCGGAAGAAATGGAAAAACCTTTCGAGGGAAGGTCAGTTCATTATCTGGCAAGCGATGAAGTTTCTCCAAATGAAATTGCAAAAGCGCTAGGAGACGCTATTGGAATGCCCGTTCTAAAATGGCTGGTGATCCCACGTGAACAGATGCTGCAACAAATGCTGGACGCCGGGATGAACGATTGGATCGCAAAAGGCCTGGTTGAAATGCAGGCTGCGCAACAAGACGGAAGTCTTTACGAAGATTATTATCGCAACAAGCCAGTTCTGGGCAAAGTAAAGCTCGCTGATTTTGCAAAAGAATTTGCATTAACCTATCACAACCAATCCAACTAACATGAAAAAAGTACTGATTACCGGAGCTAACAAAGGTGTTGGCTTTGAAACCGCACGCCAGCTTCTGCTGCAAGGATATTATGTATATCTCGGAAGCCGCACATTATCTAATGGCCTGGACGCAATCGAAAAGTTGAAAGCCGAAGGCCTTGATAACGCCGAAGCAATCGAACTGGATGTTACAAATGCTGCCTCAGTGCTGGCGGCACGTGCCATCATTGGAGAGAAAACTAATGTGCTGGATGCGCTGATCAACAATGCAGGAATCAATGGTGGAATGCCGCAGTCGGCTCTGGAAGCAGATATTGATCAATACGAAAAAGTATTTGACACCAATTTATACGGAGTAGTCCGGGTAACACAGGCCTTCATTGACCTGCTGCGCAATGCGCCTGAGCCTCGGATCGTCAATGTATCATCGAGCGGATGCTCTTTGACGCTGCACAGCGATCCCACCTGGAAATATTACGATCACAAAGCTGCGGTTTACACTTCGTCCAAGGCTGCGATGAATATGTACACCATTAACCTGGCTTACGAGCTTCGGGACACGCCTTTCAAGGTCAATGCAGTTTGCCCGGGGTTTGTGGCTACGGATTTCAATGGTCACCGGGGCACGGGAACAGTTCAGGAAGGGGGAGCGCGAATCGCCAAATACGTGATGATCGATAACGACGGGCCAACCGGGCAGTTTTTTAGCGAAGAATATAATCCAGAGACAGGCGTAACGCCCTGGTAGGGCATATTTGGTCAAAGTTCAATATCTTTAAGTTATGAAAACAGAAGCGCCTGCTTTATACAAATTTGAATCATTGACCGACTTTCACCGGGTGTTTGGGCTTCCCAAGCCTTTGCACCCGATGGTAAGTTTTATCAATATCAAAGACATGACCATAACTCCGGGTGCATTGCCGCCCTCAATGGTTATGCCTTTTTACAAGATCGCTTACAAAATGAACCTGTGCGGGAAGGCCAAGTACGGGCAAAATTATTACGACTTTGGCGAAGGCGGACTGGTGTTTACCGCGCCGGGGCAAATTTTTGAAAGTCCAAGCGCGAGTGCAACTTCCGGTTTTCTGCTGCTTGTTCACCCCGACTTTATGCTTTCCTATCCGCTGGCCGGCACAATTAAGCAGTATGGCTTCTTCAACTATGCAGCCAATGAGGCATTGCATCTTTCAGAGAAAGAACGTGTCGCTATTTTTGCAGTTTTCAATATTATCGAGGAAGAACTAGATAACAGGATCGATCAATTCAGTCAGGATGTGCTGATTTCCCAGATTGAACTGTTGCTCAATTACAGCAACCGTTTTTACGGGCGGCAATTTATTACCAGAAAAGTTGGTAATAATAACCTGCTGCAAAAGATCGAAGATATTTTAGATGATTATTTTAAAAATGGAACCGCTTCTGAAAGCAGCGTGCCAACCGTTCAAATGCTTGCCGACAAATTAGGCATGTCGGCAAGTTATCTGAGTGATATGCTGCGGTCGTTGACAGGCGAAAATGCCCAGCATCACATTCAGGAAAAGCTTGTTGAAAAAGCAAAGGAAAGACTGTCAACTTCCAACGCGTCCGTCTCCGAAATAGCATATGAACTCGGATTTGAATATCCACAATCTTTCAGCCGACTTTTTAAAACAAAAACAAATCTTTCCCCGCTTGCTTTCAGACAATCATTTAATTGATAATGGTCATTTGTCTATTTCAAAAGTCCTTCCATTCCAAATGCCGTTAATGCTTTGGCATATTCAACACTGACAGCTTCGTTGGCCTTTTTAATAAATTCTCCTGTGGATGGGTCAACAACTGTTCTTAATGGTCGCTTTCCTTTTGGCGTATTAATCAGCTTCACCACTGCATCGGCAACGTCCTGCGGATTTGGTTTTACCGTTTCAAAAATTTGACCGATGGCAGCAAACATTTTATTCGGATATTCCGATATGGCCGCATATTCATCACCAATCGAAGCGTCGGAGCCAGCCTGTATTTTCTGGGACATTTCGGTTGGGAAAGAGCCGGGTTGAAGAATGGCAACGTCCACGCCCAAAGGTCTCAATTCATAATGTAACCCCTCACTTAATCCTTCCAAACCAAATTTGGAAGCACTATACACCGTCGAAAATGGAAAAGATACTGCTCCAAATCCACTTGAAACATTGATAATCAAACCATCTGCCTGCTTGCGCATAGCGGGTAAAACCAGCTTCATCAGCCTCCAAGGGGCGAAAACATTCACATCGAACATGCGCTGCACATCAGCGGTCGTCGAACTTTCTGCCACGCCAAACATCCCGACACCCGCATTGTTGACGAGCACGTCAATTATTCCTTCCGCGGCAATGATTTTGTCAAAAGCATTTTTCAAGCTCGCTTCGTCTGTAAGCGATACGTCCAGAACCGTCACGTTTTCAACTTGTGACAAAGCCTTTGCTTTATCAGCATTCTTTCCTTCTGTATCGCGCATGGTAGCATAAACTTTGTGCCCCAAAGCTGCCACGCTATTGGCTGTAAGCCATCCAAATCCGCTATTTGTTCCTGTTATTAATACTACTTTTTTGCTCATTTCTTTTTTGATTTAAATTAATGATGCAAATTTCGATATCTATAAAAGGAGACGATTTACCAAATGGTAAAAAGCGATTTTAACGAATGTTTTTTCTAATTCTGCTAAATGATTGTTGTGTAATTCCTAAATAAGAAGCGATGTGAGAAAGGGGAATGCGGTTGACGAGAGCCGGGGAATTGTTCAATGAAAGACAGATAACGGGTAGTTGCATCTTCCGAAACCAACGGGCTTCTTCTTCTTTCAATTGTTTTTAACAAACAATTTTTTATAATCAAACCTGTAATAGCGTCCCAGCCAACAATTGTATTCCCAATTTCGTCCCAATCTTTTTTAGAGAAAATAAGCAATTTACAATGGGTAACAGCCTGGATATATTCCGAAGCTTCGACTTGTGCCTCAAACTTTTGCTGGTCGGAAACGAAATTGTTTTCGTCAATAAAATGATGCGTGATCTCTTCGCCTTTATTATTATAATAGCAGAAACGAACAAGACGCCTTCGGTTAAAAATCCGACCTGTTCGTGGGATTTTTCCGGCCTCCGAAAAATATTCATCTTTACGAAGTTCCAGCGTTTTTGCCTTGCTTGTTACGAAATCTATTTGCTGCTTGTTCAGATTCCCAAACTGCAAAACGTAATTCATCGATTACTTCCATAGATTAAATTTCGAATTTATTGTCAGCATTACATTTACCAAATGGTAAAAAATTCAGGCAGCGTCTTAAATTCTCATCATCAGGCAATCGGTTCCGCAATTTCTACGACTTCGAGCGCATTAATCTGCCTGTTCAATCTATTGACATTCAGTAAATACATGATCGTCCACGCGAATGCGAGAAGGACCAAGAATAAGGAGAATGTAACCTCCCAGTTGAAATTTTCCTTCATCGGCCCGATCAATGTTGCACCCGCCATGGAGCCCAGCGAGCCGAGGGTCATGTAAAATGTGAACTGACTGGCTGAGACTTTTTGGAACAGCATTGCATCGCAATGGCATAAACGCCAATCTTCGCAAATGCATTCAGCCAGCGGTAAACAATGATAAAACCATAAAGGAATGTGCTGTTATCCCACAAAGCTTTTGACAAAATCAATGTGCTGGTTATAAGCATAATGAGCAGAAAATAGATTCCTATCATGCGTTTTTTGCCAAAGCGTTCGATCAGATAACCGCCGATTAGCAGCCCAGCAATGCCGCCAATCAAGTCTGCTGTCGCGAACGCCTGGGAATACATGATGTTGGTCCAGCCGGTGATTTTGACGGCGAAGAGCGGAAGCAATGTTTCAAAATAATTGTAGGAACCCATGGACACAAACATCAATGCCGCCACGAGCATCGAGTCTCTTAACCGGAAAAGGCTGTAGAGCGATTTCAAAATGGTTGACCAGTTTGTGACCTGCAAAGTCTGGTTCCGGACCGAAGCATTGCCAGCAGACCAGGGAAAAATTTTCTCTTCCGACTGTTCGCGTAGCAAAATCGGCACGATTGTCATCAGCCCGATCATCACAGAAATGGCGAGAATTGCAGCTGTAAATCCATGCACATTCAATATCCAGCTTCCCACAGCGAGAGCCAGCGAACTTCCGATCATTCTAGCTCCGCCCATGAAACCGTTGGCGCGTGCCTGCTGATGATCTTCCAGCACATCCACGGCCATCCCGTCGGTGGCTGCATCCTGCAAAGCGCCGCAAAAGGAAGCAACAAATGCGGCTATATTCAGTATATCGAGGTTTTGAAGTGGATCAGGGACAAATGCCAATGCGACAAAACTTGCAGTCAGACCCAATTGCGCACCGATCACCCACGGCCGTTTTCGACCCATGGGCAAATAGGCATAACGGTCCATTAATGGCGCTGCTACAAACTTGAATGTCCACGGCAGCGAACAAGCAACGGCAAATGCCCCGATCTCGGTCGGTGTTTTCCCCTGCATCGCCAGCCACGCCGGAATGCCCACGAAGAGCATGCCCATATGCAAGCCTTCTGCAAAATACAACGCGATGAAATTGGCATATCGCAAATTCGTATTTTCCGACAGCGCAGGGATTTTGTTGCTATTCATAGGATTTGGATCAGCAGAATAGCGACATTAAAAAATGGAAACATTGGTAAATTGATCTGGCAGGGGAGCGGGCACATTCGGGTTCGTGGCGATTTCACTTTGCGGATAAATGAAGCGCTGCGGTTTGCGGCTGCCGACATACAGAGGAATCGGTAACTGCACAACCGGAGTCGCTTTCGCGAGCCGACGATAATCATTGAATGCTTCGTATTGCATCAAAAATACAATGTAACGCTGCGCAATGATCTCGTAAAGCATGGCTTGCTGCGTCGTTGCGGCTTTGGTCGGGTTGGCGATTCCGGTTGGAGCAAAGTCACTCAGTGTATAAGGCTCATATTTTCTTCCGGCAGTCGGCAATGTTACGCCATTCAGATTGCCGCTTGCCAGTCCCGCGCGAACGGCATTTAACGCAGTCAACGCCTCATTCGGCACATTTTTTCTGGCTTGTGCTTCGGCGATAATCAGCTCATTTTCGTAGTAAGTCAAAATAGGATGTGACGAGTTGGCGATGAAAGCGCCGTCCGTCGTGTTGGCGTCCAGACTTCCGGGGGCAATGATTCCTGTTTTGAAATAATGATTATAAAGCGCGGTTTCATCCGTTTTGCTATTGGATGATGCAATGCGAGATTGCATCAATTTGGGCAAATAAGCGCCGTCAAAACCCGTGTCACCTGCCCGGGTTTACACGGAAAAAATCGTAATTCTGATTCATATCCACAGCCAAACTGGTGCCGTGCGGGATCAACATGTCTGCCGCATTGCTTTTGATGCCTTTGGCTGCGCTGGCAATGGCATTGTCATATTCAGCGGTGTGCAGATAAAGTCTGGCTTTCAATGTGTTGGCTGCTGCTTTCCATTTGACAACATCGCCTTTGTACAAAAAATCCTGTTGCGTAAAAGCCAGTCCGGCTGGTGCCGAGAGGTTCAGGATGGCGTTATCCAATGTGACTTGAAGCGCATTGTAAACGTCGGCTTGTTTGTCAAAAACCGGCGTAGGGAAGTTGGTTTCATCAAATGCCTGGCTATAAGGCACATCGCCATACAATGAGGTTGCTTTTGCAATCACCAATGCTTCCAAAACCTGCCCAACGCCTTTGGTCCATTTGTCCCCAACCGCATCGGCTTTCACCTGAATCAGCCGCGCCTGACTGGCCACGGGATACAACACATTCCAGCTGAAACTTTGGGAAGAAACAATGTATTGCCCAAATCCCTGATGCGCCCTGGACAAACCCGCCAACTCACCCGCCCACATAGATGCAATACGCACATCCGTATCCTCATGCAGCATCGACACGCCCAGCATGGTGCCAGCCAACAGCGTCTGCACAGTTACATCAGTCACGGCATTAGGGTTATTTTGAATATCCGGCTGGTCAAAACTCTGCTCGCAGCTAATTAAAAACTGCACCGCAAGCATCGCAATCCCTATCTTATGTATAAATATTTTTTTCATGTTAATCTTTAAATTGTCAATTAATACATTACCCGCACGCTCGTAATCGATTTCGTGTTCGGATTTGTGAACCAATCCTGCCCGCGCGATAAGCCTGCTCCTGAAATATTCACTTCCGGATCCGTGCCTGTATATTTCGTCCAAAGCACCAGATTACGGCCTGTAACGCTAAAATCAACATTAGACAAATGTGTTAATCGCCGGAATGCTGCACTTTTCAAACTATACGAAAGCGTGATTTCCCGCAAACGCGATGCGCTTCCGTCTTCCACAAATTGCTTGTAAGAAGCCGAGGTCGAGGCTGTTCCGCGTCCCTGCCACCAGGCTTGATTGATCGCAACAGGCCCGGATCCGAAATCTTTGATCTGACCCTGGAAAGCCGTTCCTTCGGCAATGGTGTTTCCATTTACATCTTTCAGCCCGCCAGCCGGTGCAACAACCGTGTGCCCCTGATCGCCGTGCGTTCCGAAATTGTAAAGCGAGCCGCGTGTTCCGTTGAAGAAATCGTTTCCTGCAATGCGGTCAAATAAGACGAATAGGGATAAATTTTTGTAGGAAAATGTGCTTCCCAAGCCGCCGCGCCATTTAGGATTCGGATCACCAATGATCTCGTTCTGCGTGCCGCCTTGCGGAAACCCATTGGCGTCAAGCGCGTAGGCTCCTGATTCGGTTTTTTGAAAATCAGTGGAGTAAAATATGCCGAATGGCTGACCTGGAATGAGGGAAGAATTCTGCATATAGCTGTCCGGTAATGTGTAGACGGACGCGCCTGCCAGCGAAACAACATTGCTGCGATTCAGCGAAAAATTAGCCGACAAATTCCAGTTGAAATCACCTTTTGAAACAACATTCGCACTCGCGTCCAGTTCCAGACCTTTGTTAGAAAGCTCAGCCGCATTCACATTGCGAATGGTGTAACCCGTTCCGCTAGGCACATTCAATGCCAGGATCACGTCCTTTGTGCGGTTGCTGTAACCTGTGGCTGAGAAGGTGATTCTATTATTCAAGAAGCGCAGATCGACTCCAATTTCCGACTCGGATTTGCGTTCGGGACGCAGGAAATCGTTTCCTGCCGACTTGTGCTGCGGACATAACCGCCGCCGTACAATGTGCTGGCTGAACTTAGTCCGCGTGTAAATGTGTCCTTATCCCCGTAAAAAGCCGGTGCGAAAGTCGTGAAGTTTTGGTAAGGCTGCGGCTGAATTCCCACTTGTCCCCAGGTTACACGCAGTTTACCAAAACTCAAAAAGTCGTTGCTTTCCAGCTGGCTTAATTTGCTAAACTGCCACGCCAGTGCCGCTGAGGGGAAGAAGAAGCTGTTTTTTGTTTTGGAACCAAATGTGGATGCACTTTCATTGCGGCCCGTTAATGTCAGGAAAAACATGTCATAGGCTTGCAACTCGGCTTGTGCGTAATAGGCGTAAGTGCGAATTAAGGAGTTGTAGTTGTTGGCGGTCAGATTGGAATTCAGTGCGTTGGTCAGGATATCTGGCGCTGTGGGAACGATAAGATTGCTGATTGCGCCTGAAAGTGTGGCGCGTCGGCGGCTGTTGTAATTGACCCCTAGCAAAAACGAACCGCTGAAATCATTATTGAATGTGGTGTTTGCAACGGCGAAAACATCGGTGTTAAACTGCTTTTCTGTGATCCAGTTTTTGGATAAAAAACCGTTTGGATACAATGCAGAATTCCTGCTGAAACGCTCCAAACGATTATCCGTAAAGTTGTCTATACCGGTGCGGCCTGTAATGTTCAGCCAGGAAACAGGCGTAAGGTCCAGTTGCAGCGTTCCGATCAGGCGATCTACATCAGAGGTGTTTTTGTTGTTGGTAATGTTCCAAAGCGGGTTTGAATAAATCGTGCTCAGGTCTTTACCCAAAGGATTCCGGTAAGAAACATGCGCGTCATTGAAAACTTGCCCGGACGGATTGGTGAATGTTCCAATAGATTTACTGTTGTCAAAATCTGGCGGCGTACGCAATCCACCGAGCATAATCCCGTCCACATTATCCCCCTCCTGAACCCTGGATGACTGCACTTTGGTATAACCCACGTTCGCAGAAGCCCGCAGCCAGCTTGTAAACTGACTCCCCACATTCACCCGAGCCGTGTTTCTTTTGTAATTACTAAAAGCCTTAATCACACCATCCTGATTCAGATTGGAATAACTGACCAGGAATGTGGATTTGCTGTCACCGCCGCTGATATTCAAACTATTATCGGTAAAATGTCCGGTTTGAAAAACATCTTTGGTATGATCATAAGTGCTCTGATCATTCTTACCGCCATGCGGATTAGCAGCAGTTCCGGGAGCAATGGCATAACGGCTCGTGCCATCCGGGAAAACCACCACGCCCTGGTAACCAGCTGCCGTCGGATCCGTAATGTAAGTGTCCTGTCCGCCCGAACGGTCTGAAATCAGGTCGCCGAAACTGTTCCGGTTGCCTTGCTGATAAAGCCCGCCCAAACCTTGTCCATATGTGCGCTGCAATGCAGGCATTTTGTTGACGCGATCAAAAGAAACCGTTGATTTAAATGTAATGTTGACTTTCCCGTTCGTGTTCTGGCCTTTTTTGGTGGTGATCACGATCACGCCGTTCGCAGCGCGCGTTCCCCAAAGTGCCGTGCAGCACGCGCCTTTCCAGCACTTCCATCCGCTCAATGTCCTCAGGATTAATGTCGTTGATCCGGGATTGCTGGATAATTCCGTTGTTGGCAGCCGTTCCGGCATTGTCGCTGGCATTGCTCACGGGCACACCGTCGATGATAAACAAAGGTTGCGCACTTCCGTTAATGGTGTTTTGACCACGAATCTGAATGTAAGCTCCAGCACCCGGATCGCCGCCGTTACGTGTGATTAATACGCCCGAAGTTTTGCCGCTTAATCCGGTTAACAAGCTCGTTTCGCCGCTTCTGGCAATGGCTTTTCCTTCCAATGTTGAAACGGATGAAGCAAATTTGTCGCGTTCACCTTTTAAGCCGAGCGCCGTAATAATGACTTCGTTCAGTTCTTCGGAATCGCTGCTTAGGGAAATGTTGATGACATTGCGGCCGGAGATAGGCTCTTCAACGGTTTTCATGCCAATGGCCGAAAAGATTAGCGAAGTTCCAGTTGAAGATGGGGTGATTGTAAAGGCGCCATTTGCATCGCTTATGGTGCCAATGTTTGTTCCTTTCACCTGAATGGTCACGCCGGGAAAGGCTTCTCCGGTTTCGCTTGACTTTACATAACCGCTGATCTGGTTGGATTTTTGAGCATGAAGCTCAGCTGTGTAACTTAGGATTGAAAGAAAGAGGAGCAGTAAATTTTTTTTCATGAAGCTTGACAAATCATTAATAGTCTCGAAAAAATGTATAAAACCATGCCCGGAATTGACCGATTTGGGGATTTTGGTCACTTTGAGCATGAAATAGAGATTTCAGGAATAAATGCGGGTGCGTTACAAGCCTCGCACTGGCCACATAGGATTGGCACGGAGATTGGGGGATGTGCCAACATGAATATTTTACTCGTAGCAGGTCCCGGGATATCACTGAAAGAGCCTTATAACAGCGGCATAGAAGCGTTTATCGTTTCTTTTGCCAACCAACTTGCTGATGAGGGGCATGCTGTGGATGTTGTTGCCAATGACGCGGAGGCCAGCGCAAAATTCAGGATCGTAAATCCGTTTGCTGCATTTTCTTCTGAGTACACTGACTTTTCTAAACACTTCAAAGAAGAACGAGCGTTCAAAAATCTAAATGTCGATTCTTACGATGTCGTTCATTACAATATGTTTTATCCGCATTTGTTAGAGGCTGGATTGAATTTTAATAAAACGTCGTTTCTAACGCTGCATTCACCGGCTGACGAAAAACGAAAAGCGACTTATCAGAAGCTGTCACAGCAAAGTGACATCACATTCGTAGCGATATCGGAAAGGATTAAACGTCAATGGGACCAGGCGCTGGATTTAAATGTGCCGCTTATAAATAATGGAATAGACATTGATCTTTGGCCAACAAAAAGCTCCTTAGATCGTAATTATCTGCTATGGTCGGCTCGAATCAATGAAGAAAAGAATGTTGCAGCGGCTATTCTTTTGGCAAAATATATGCAGCTGCCACTGAAAATTGCGGGCAGAATTGTCGACCAGCAATATTTTGATGAGCAGGTTAAGCCGCATCTCAATGATCAAATTCAGTATGTAGGGCACCTGACGCAGCGCGAACTCAGCAGCTTAGCGCAAAGCGCGTCTGCCTATCTCGCCACGGCAACCTGGCAGGAGCCGTTTGGTTTGGCTGCGTTAGAGATGCTCGCGAGCGGCGTGCCGGTTGTTGGCTTTAATACTGCTGTTCCGCCGAGCTGGGAGCATGAAAGTGTGTTGACAACTGCATCGCTCCGCTGGCAAGATTTAGTGGAGCTCGTTAGTAAAAGCAATGCGATCGGTCCGGCTACATGCAAAGCATTTGCTTCGAACATGAATATTCAGAGCATGACTTCGAATTACGTAAATCTATATAAGGAAGTGCTTTTGCAGGAAAATAACGTGGTCATATGAAGATTGCCGTCATAGCCAAAACCAGACTGCCGATCGCCGAGCCATTCCGCGGAGGCCTGGAAGCATTCACCCACGCACTCTGCGAAGAATATATCCGGCTCGGCCACGAAATCACTTTAAATGCACATACAGATAGCAATCCTAAACTGAATGTAAAAGGATTTTACAGAGACGAGCATCGGGAAAATCAGCATTTTGAAATATACGAGACCGATGAATATCTCTCGATCCTAGAAGATATCGAGCAAAATGATTTTGACATTGTCCATAACAATTCCACGCATGAACTCCCGATTCTTTGGGGCGTGAAAGCTGCCATTCCAGTCGTGACGACCATTCATACGCCACCCATCAGCAAACTAAAAGCAGCGATAAAAATCTGTTCGCGCTCTGAAAATCTGCATTTCGTTTTGCCTTCAAAATCCTTTCAGGCGTCGTGGCAGCCGTATTTGAATAATGGGTCAAAAGCTATTTACAACGGTGTTGACCTGAAATAAGCGGCCGCTTATTCGCGAAAGCCGGGACTATCTGTTTTGGTTTGGACGGATCGTGCATGCCAAAGGTCTGGACATTGTGATTGATGCGGCGCATGAACTTAATATGCCCTTGAAATTTGCCGGACCGCTTGATGATCAAAGGTATTTTGATGAACAAATCAGCCCGCGCATCACGGAAAGCGACACCTATCTTGGTCATTTAAAACAGTCCGATATTCATTCGTACATGAAAGGCGCGGCCGCTATGGTCAACGCCGTCCGCTGGGAAGAGCCGTTTGGCCTTACCAACATTGAAGCCATGTCGTCAGGTGTGCCGGTCGCAGGATTCGATCGCGGTGCTTTTCGGGAATTGATCCATGAGGAGAGCGGCGTGGTTGCGGAACAGAGAAACGTAAAATCTCTGGCAAAAGCAATCGAAGCTGCGATACCGCTTGAAAGCGATCAAGTCAGGCGTCATGCGGAAACATTTTCTTTAAAAACGATGGCTGAGCGGTATATCAACTATTTTGAGGAACTGCTATGAAAATTCTCATCGTTGCTGGACCATTCATTTCGTTGCGAGAGCCATATAATGGCGGCACAGAAGCATTTATCGTTGCGCACGCAAATGCATTGGTGCGTCTCGGGCATAATGTCGATGTGATTGCGAAAGATGCGGATGAAAATAATCTGTTTCAAGTAATGGAATTCCGGGAAAGCCCACTGAGCATGAAAGATGATGCCTTCCGGCCTTGTACTGAACTGCTTGGGCAGCAACATTATCAGACGTTACAATATGGAATATTTGATGTCAGCAGCTATGATGTGATTCATTATAATTCATTTATTCCCGAAATCTACGCAGTCGGCGCACTCTTGAAAACCCCAAAGTGTATTGACATTACATTTGCCGCCGACAAGAAAAATTTGTGCTGATGTATAAATTTTTCATCAAGCATGCGCCCGTCACACCAATCGGTATTTCAAACCGAATGAGTGAACAATGGAAAGCATCACTTGGCCAAGAAGTGGACGTAATCTTAAACGGAATAGCACTCGATAAATGGAAGTTGCACAGTCGAAATGCGGACGGATATTTACTTTGGAGCGGGCGCATTGCGAAAGAAAAGAATGTGGAAGCCGCGATACATTTGGCTAATTATTTGAAAAAGGCGCTTCGGATTGTCGGGCCTATTTTTGACAACGCATATTTCCGAGATCATGTCCAGCCGCATCTAAATGAACATATTACATACATTGCCCACGCCTCGCAGCAGCAGTTAAGCAAACTGGCGGCAGGCGCTTCGGCATTTCTGGCAACTGCGATTTGGGATGAACCTTTCGGTTTGAGTACGCTGGAAATGCTTGCAAGTGGTTTGCCCGTCGTCGGATTTTCCAGCGCAATCCCTCCAGAGTTGCGCAAAGAAAAAGTGTCCATAGCAGTCGAATCTCATGACTGGCGCGATCTGATAGAGCCATTAGAAATCGCTAGAAAATCGGAGCCGGAGGCTTGCAGAGAATTTGCAGCATCATTTGATTTGACAAAAACTGCGGCGGCTTACGTAAAAGTCTATGAACGCATAGCTCAAAAAGTCAGCAGTTTATGAAGCCACCGCTATTCTATTTTGTACACGCACACGGGAATGGCCATCGAGCAACATTCAATATGTTGTATCCGGCATTATCAGCATTTTTTGAGGTTATCGCAATCACGACGAACAGCGAAATAACCGGTTATTTGAATGATAAACATGATGTTCTGGTGCTGGAACTGCCTCCAAAATATCCGGCTGATTACGAAATCCCAGGACACACTTTTTCAAAAGCATTTGAAGTGACGCCATACGCGATCGAGCCGGCACAGCGGGCAAAAGCGCTGGCTGAGGCAATCGAGCAATATAAACCAAAGGCTTTTTACTGCGACGGTGTTCCCGAGCTGGCAATCATGGTTCGTGGCATGGGTGTCCCGGTCGTTTTGGTCCACTTGCCCGGAAATGTGATGAATGATCCCACACAGGTTTTTGCGCATGAACTGGCCGATCATATCGTTGCTCATTTTCCTGCTTCTCTGGAACAGGCGAACTACAAGTTTGCTTCCAAAACACATTACAGCGGATACATTTCACAGTATGCTGGCCTTGAATTGAAGCAAAGTCATGGTTCAGAAGTTGACAATGTGACGATCCTTCTAGGCTACGATAATTACACTGAATCCGTGCTTGAAAATATCACGCAAGATCAAAACACACGTTTTACGATTATCGGGAATAAGCGGGATTATGATTTACCTAAAAATTGTACACTGCTCGGCAGAGTTGATGATATTAGGGAAGCAATTGCAGGAGAAATAGTGATTTCTGCGGCTGGACAGAACACCATTGCAGAGCTTTTATCGCTGAATAAACGACTGATCGTGCTTCCGGAGCCCAGCCGTATGACGAGCAAGTTGTGCATGCCCATGTCTTAGCTGATCAAAATGTTGCGCTGTTAGCACAGGAAAATTTCAGCGCAGAACAATGGCAAAACGTGATCAAAAAAGCCAAAGCATTTAAACCTCTTGACAAGGATTTTGTGAATGCGCCAGCACCCAAAGAAATCGCGCAAAAAATGAAAAACTGGTATGCCTGAATTTAGTATTGTAACGATTGTGAAAGGAAGGCGAAAACAATTAGCCAATCTGCTTGACTCCATAAAGGCATCGAACATTCTTCCGTTCGACATTCAAGTTATTTGCATGGACGATTTGGATGGAATTGTGATTCCCGATGGCTTGAATATGAACATTCATTTAATAAACGAAACGCACGAACTGCCGTTAGCCGCAGCGCGGAACCGTGGAATAGCCGCTGCAAAAACAGGCAATGTCATATTCATTGATGTAGATTGCATTGTATCGCCTACGCTTTTTGGAAATATGCTGACGAGTTTGCAAGCGGATAATATCATCACAGCTTATCCTTTGTATCTGCCCTTATTGCCGGAAACAGGAAATTACGATGACCTAAAACAAATGGCGGTGACGCATCCTGGGCGCGAGCACATTAGAGGGACGGAGAGCCGGTTGAACATTTGCTATTCTGGTCTTTAATATTCGCCATTCAGAAACAGACGTTTGAAAAAATAGGTGGGTTTGATGAATCTTTTATCGGCTATGGAGCAGAGGACACCGATTTTGCAATGACCTTCCATAAAGTTGATATTAAGCTGATTTTTGTACAGGATTACATATTACACCAATATCACGATAAATACGATCCGCCGGTAAACCATTTCCATTCGATAGTTGAGAATGCAACGCGGTATAAGGAGAAATGGAATGTTTTGCCCATGCAGCGCTGGTTAAATGCATTTGAAAAAATGGGATCGATAAATATCGCTCAGGCAGAAATCATTACTGTCATTCAAAAACCTACGGAAAGGCAGATTAACGAGAGTGTTTCTAAAACATCCGTATTAAAGACGTCCTTTGATTGAAGGTTTATTGCGTTTTTAATAACCTTACTATTCCAAAAAGGCTTCCTCTAATTTTTGGCAAAACCAACTTTTATTGAACGCACTTCCCGGATCCAGCGTGCAGGCTTTTTGTCATTGGGCGTAATGATCCGAAACGGGCCCTCGCCATTACCAAGCGGCTGTCCGTCTTTTGTTGTGGCAATCAGAATAACTTCATCTGTAAACTCCGGGTCGATTTCTGGCAGCGCATAAATGACTTCGTAACCATCGGCAGCGGAGATTAGCAGATATTTTGAGGTTTTTCCCACGCAATTTTGATCCGGTTGTCACGCCTGCTTTTTCGAGGATCTCGATCAAAGCAACGCCTGCGAATTTATGCTCTTTACCGTCATGGTCTTTCACTTTATGGCTGATCTGTTTGAAGTTGGCGAGATCCGTCAGTTTCAGTTCAAGGGGCGTTGTCACTTCTCCACTGATGGACAGCGTCGCTGCATTTTGGGCAAATGATGAAAATATAACACCAAAAATCAGCAAAGTGAACTGCAATGCTACGCTTGGAAATCTTGGATGGGGACATGGTTTCAGAGTTAAAAACAGGATGGGATTGATCTATTTTTTTAGATGTTTTTAGCAAGTTCTCAGCACTCAGATTTTTTCGCCTGCGTGCCGTAACTCGTGCTGTATCTGTCTTCAAAATTGGTTGTTTCCTTGGTTGTAGCGTTGTATTCCTGCGCTTTGTCGCTGTTCCTGATGTTAAAGCTTACGCCTGAAATGTGTCAGTTTAGGTAGTTAAAAAACGTGATATTAAAAGGACTAGAAATAATCTCATCAAGTCGATATGTATTTGTTTACATATCGCAAATATATAGAGTCCTTTTATATCTTAAAATTAATTTTGTTAGATCAGATGACTGATAAGAGGTCTTTTTCGGCTTTGGCCACTTCAAGCAATTTTTCATCAAGCTTCTTGTAGTCTTCATCACCTTTTTGCCAGTCTCTGTGATAATCGGCGCCGCCTCCGTGCGTTCCGCCCTTTTGGGTAACCACATATGGACTCGTTCCAAGCGTGTTCATGGCATCTACCATCGCCCAGGCTTTTTTATAAGAAAGCCCCATTGCGGTTGCCGCTTTGGAAATAGAGCCAGTTTCGGCGATGTGTTCAAGCAGTTCATAGTGTCCGGGTCCGAAAAATTTTGTTCATCTATAAACACCCAGTGACGTATCCGTATTTCAGTTTTTCGGTTCATATCTCAACGCTCAATGACTAGTCAGTTTACAAAGCTAATTTCAAATTGACACAACTTGCCACATCTCTGTTTTGACATGAGCATAGCCGCTTCTCTAAGACGTCTTAAAACTCCTCTTTAAAATTAAAAAACCATTGCCTAATAAACTTTTCAGTATATTTAAGCACTAAGTTTAAATTGACAATTTCAATGCTGACTAAGGCTGAAAGAACAAAGCAATTCATACTGGAAACGGCGGCACCTCTTTATAATGAGAAGGGGATTTCTGGTGTGCATATAGATGATGTGCTGGCTGCGACCAAAGTCACGAAGGGATGTCTTTACGGTCACTTTGAGAATAAAGATGATCTTTCCGCACAGGTTATCGATTTGCTGTTAAAGCGTGTTTCGGACCGGATTTACATGGCTGTGGGGAAGAAGAAAACGTCCAAAGCGAAGATTTCTGCATTTCTGGATTTTTACAAAGACCCTATTAATACCTTTATATCAGGTGGTTGTCCCATGTTTAATGCAGCTGTTGATGCGGACGATAATAACCCTCATATTAAACCAAAAATTGCGGCTGTTTTCCGCTCCAGTCAGCAGGCGCTTATTGATGTGCTTACGGCGGGGATCAAAATGGGGAGTTTTCTTCCAATCTGGACGCTCCGATGTTTGCCTTCAACTCATGGGATTGATAGAAGGGGCGATCGTGATGTGCAGAACAATGGACACCGCGAAGCCGATGCAGGCGCTGATCAAAAGCCTTAGGCCGAACTGGAACAATATGCGCTTTAAATTTTTTTGAAATAGAATAGACCGAAAAGTATTTTTTGAATTAAATAAACGAGCAATGCAATTCATGGAAAACGCGGTGTTATTTGAATCATATAATCTTCCGGGAAAAGCGATACAGAATCGCATGCTGTGGCAATTCAACAGTTGATCGCTGGCAAAGCCTCAAACGAAAGTTCATAATCAGAAACAATGAAAAGACATGAAAGCTTTTTTAATTAGAAAATACAATAAAAGGCAAAGCTGCTTTTGGAAGAAGTAGCAATTCCTGTTGTTAAAGACGATGAAGTTTTGGTTGAGGTTCATGCCAGCGGCCTGAATCTTCTGGATTCCAAGATTAAGTCCGGGGAATTCAAACTGATATTGCCTTATAATTTCCCTTTAATCCTCGGCCATGATGCCGCCGGAATAGTCACGCAGGTTGGCAAAAATGTAAAAAATTTTAAGGTGGGCGATCAGGTTTATGCACGCCCGTCGGATTTCCACATCGGGACATTTTGCCGAAAAATATATTGCGATTAAAGAAAACGACCTTGCGCTGAAACCGAACAACATTTCAATGCAAGAAGCGGCATCTATTCCGCTGGTGGCACTGACGGCCGCAGGCGTTGGTTGAAGTGGGTAATGTCCAGAATGGGCAGAAAGTGTTCATCCAGGCTGGTTCTGGAGGTGTCGGCACCATTGCCATACAGCTTGCAAAATACCTGGGAGCAACGGTTGCTACAACGGCCAGTGAGAAAAGTTTTGATACACTAAGAAGTCTTGGCGCGGATGTCCTGATCGATTATAAAAAACAGGATTTTGAAAATGTTTTAAAAGAATACGATCTGGTATTGAACAGTCAGAATACGACCACATTGAAAAAATCACTGAATGTGCTCAAACCAGGAGGCAAGCTTATTTCAATATCCGGGCCGCTCGACACGGGATTTTGCAGAGTCGATTGGAGCTCCCTGGTATTTTAAAATGATCCTTTCGATGATCAGTTCGGGCGTTCGGAAAAAAGCAGAGAAATTGGGAGTGCAATATGCTTTCCTGTTTATGAGGGCCGACGGGAAACAGCTGGATCAGATCACAAAACTGATCGAATCAGGAGACATAAAACCGGTTATTGATAAAATATTCCCGTTCACCGAGTGAAGCGGCTAATGTAAAATGCGAAAAGCGTTTCACCATAAATGCGAAAAACTAGAGAACGGACAATGACAGGCTCGGTTAATATGGCTTCTGCATAACCGAACCAGTACACCAACATAACA
>NZ_CEEDCD010000008.1:0-146798 GCF_979253085.1 Dyadobacter sp. AC419
CTACACGGTGTTCGGATCGATAGCCACGTTTACAGCGGCTACACAATCCCGCCAAATTACGATTCGATGATTGCCAAGCTGATCGTTAGCGGCCAGTCACGCGAAGAGTAATCACCCGTATGAAGCGTGCATTGCAGGAATTTGTCATCGAAGGAATGAAGATAACGATTCCATTCCATATCAAGTTGATGGATGACCCCGGCTTCAAATCCGGAAATTTCACAACGAAATATTTGGAGACATTTGACTTTTCTACGTTCTAAGCGGCTTAAATTTTCTTCACGGAACGGCTGGAACTAGTTTGCTGGCCGTTTTTGCTTGTAGGACATTCGCTCATCAGGCTGAGCCTCGTTAGCTAAAAATTTGTAGTTTTACAAAAAACGAGATGTCATGGCAGCAGTGATAACAGATATTAATCAACTAGATCCTAACGGCACGTTCACATATGCAGACTATGTGCTGTGGCGGGGGCGCAGAAGAGCGAATCGAGCTGATCAAAGGCAAGATCTTCAAAACGTCCTCCTGCACCGAATGTTACACATCAGCGGATTTCAACTCAATTGCAGGGCGCTATCTTTAACTTCCTATCTGACCGGGCTTGCGATTTATTTAGTGCTCCGTTTGACGTACGCTTGTTTAGTTCTGAAAAATCAAAACTTGCGAGCAACGACATTTACACAGTGGTTCAGCCTGATCTTTGTGTAGTCTGTGACAAGACTAAACTTGATGAAAGAGGCTGTTTGGGAGCGCCAGACTTGGTAATTGAAATTTTGTCTCCTGGAAATTCGAGAAAGGAGATGGATGATAAATTTGAGTTGTATCAGGAGTCAGGAGTTAGGGAATAGACTGGCTGGTAGAACCCGCAGAGAGTGCTGTATTTGTATATGTGCTCGATGAAAATGGAAGTTTTATTGGTCTGAAACCTGCGATCAAAGTTTTGCAATCCTCAATATTTCCCGACTTTAAAATCAACCTGGAAAAAGTGTTTAAACAAATAGCTGAACAGGTTTTTAAATGAAAAAGCCCGGCTCTCACCAGGCTTTTCAAAAATATAAAATAATCCCCTAAACCGTTGCCGGCAACGAATATGGGGCGCGATATTTCCTTGTCAGATATTTATTAGCATCGTCATCATTTACAAACTTTTCAGTTTTCGGATCGAAGGTTAAGGCTCTGCCGGTGCGGTAGGCGATGTTTCCAGGGTGGCGAGACCGGAGGAAAGGTGGGCGGTTTCTACGGGGCCGTTCAGGAGTTTGGGGTCTTTTGCGATTACAGCGTCGACGACAGTTTTTGTAATGATCTCCGCCGGCTTTACGCGTTGGCCCTGTTTCTTTTCTTTGCCCAAAAATGTTTCGTAAAAATCATAGCCTTTCACGACCATATAACCCTCGGAACCATAGAATATATTCCCATGCCGGTGCCTCCTTCATCATTCGTCATCCACGGACGCACTTCAAATTCAATGATCTTTTTTTCCTTGGGATAAACAAATCAAGACGTCAGGACTTCGGGCGTTTCCTTGGCGTTGTTCCATAAAAACTTGCCGCCGGATGACGTGATTTTTTCTGGAAAACTATCAACGCCCAGTCCCCACATACACATATCCGTTTCGTGAATCCCCTGATTTCCAATGTCTCCGTTTCCATAGTTCCAATGCCAGTGCCAATCATAATGCACATAATTTTTAGAGAAGGGCTTCATTTCCGCCGGACCGGTCCAAAAGGTCGTAATTAAGTCCTTCTGGAATGGGCGAAGCGCCTTTGTCGCCAACGTCCGGCCGCCATTTGTAAACCAGACCTCTTGCCATATAAACATTCCCAATCAACCCATCGCGCAAATGCTTCACTGCTTCTTTCAAAGCCTCTGAACTGCGTAACTGAACGCCATGCTGCACAACACGCCTGTATTTGTGCGCCGCTTCCACAAGTTTTCGCCCTTCCGCAAGATTATGCGATCCCGGCTTTTCGACATACACATCTTTCCCTGCCTGACATGCCCATATCGCCGCTAATGCATGCCAGTGATTGGGCGTTGCAATGCTTACGGCATCAATGGATTTGTCCTCAAACACTTTTCGGAGATCATTTTCCGTCTTCACCTTCTTACCCATTTTCTCCTCGAATTCCTTCGCCCGCTGTTGCAGAATGTTGTTATCCGGGTCGCATAATGTGGCCACCTTCCACATTGCTCAAAGCATTAAAACCGCTGATATGGCTTTGACCACGACCATTAACGCCGAGCACAGCAACACGCACGCGGTCATTGGCACCAAAAGCATTTGCCGGAATAATGTAAGGAATGGACAGCGCAACCGCTGCGCCGGTTGAATTTTTGATAAAGTCCCTGCGCGAAACTTCGTTTGAATTATTCATACTCAGGAGATTTAGGATGGCAATGAAACCAGTTAAGACTATATGAATGAGACGATTATTTATGAATGTTCCCTTAGTAACCTTTATTAAATAATACCATTAATCTTTGATTTAGTACTATTCACCATCAAAGGATTTTAATCACGCCATAAGCGCTAACCGTTAATATGGACAGGACGCTGAGCCAAAAGAAAACGTCATAAGTCAAGGTCGGTTTGAGGGCAGCAGGCAGTTCTTTAAATCGGAAAACAAGTGAGACATAGACGATTAACAGCAGCAATATCGAGGTTGCAATGCCACCCAGCAGAACCATGGCAACAGGTGATTGGAAAAATAAAAATAAAATGCACCAAGCTGCGGGCAAGATCCATGATAAAATTCCAATGCTCCTCCGCTGTGCATCTGGCGAGTCAAATTTCATCCAGCCTAACTGACCAAATGCATCGCCCCAGACCCTCGCCCAGCTTGCTGTTGCAGTAAAAAGTGTTGAATAAAGCACAAAGAATGCCCCGACCAAAAACAGGTTTTTAGCCCACGGACCAAGTGTTTCTGTGAAAATCCGGGACAAAACTTCAATCATTTCATAACCTTCCGGCACACTGCCGCTGCCATGCAAAACCGCTGCGCCGAGCAAGTAAAAAGCCGCGGTCACGACTGTATAAACAACCATCGACAAAACAGCATCGAGATACATCACATCGAACCAGCCTTTTGCGCGTTCCGACCATTCCCGCGTTCCGTCATTTGGGCCTGTGTAGGCTGCATAACCCTTTTCAATGCACCAATAATTGTAATACATGATCTCGTCACCGCCTACACCGGTGATCCCGAATGCACCAAAAGCAATCGCAACCAGGCTCGTAGGTAACGAAAACTGCAAACCTTCTTTAATCTGGTCCAAATGGATGGCATAGGGTGTGCCTTGCAGCAAAATCAACGATACGAGAATAACGCCGGTGAAAAGAATGATCATCACGAGCGAGCCTTTTTCAACAAACCCGTAATGTCCGCGGTAAACGAGAAAAGATGTGATTAACACCGAAATAATCGCCCAAATATTAACCGGAATAACCGGCCACGCCATATTCAGCACAATGGCCACGCCGCCCACAATCCCGCCGACGTGGGCAGCAATTTCAAGCCTTGTAAAGAAAGCCATAACCAAATGCTCCAATGTGCCTTTCCCCACTTGCGGCCCGGCAACTGGTTCAAATTATGCATCATGAACGTGCCTGTGTAAATGGCGTTTTTGCCAAATTCCAGCTGCAAAGCCACTTTGACCAGGCAACTCACAATAATGACCCAGAAAGTAATGAAACCGGCTTTTGCGCCTAATGCAGTGGTGGCGATGAGCTCGCCCGAACCTACGATCGCTGCGGAAAGTATAAAGCCCTGGACCGAGATATTTAAGTCTTCCTGCAAATGTGGAAGGAGGAGAGAGAATCCTGCTCATCTTGAAGCTTTCTTCTGAAAAGCAATGCGACGAGCAGGACTACTTTCATTTTGTTATTTAAACGATTAATAAGATAAATCAAAGATTACCAACGGCCTGATGGATCTGCTTGACCGTGTCCTCATAATTATCTTCATTAGGCAGACCAAACAATGATTTTTCTTTAATTATTTTCGCAACATTCTCTGGCACAAGCTTTTCCCAACCGGGTTCACCGCGTTTGATCTTTTCAAGCACGCTGTCGGTCGTAATGTGCATGTGCTCTTTGTTATAATTCACAATGTCCTCAATCTTATCATTAATGACCAGATATTGGAATAATGGCCTCAAATGATCCAGGAACAACGAAATTGGCGCAGCTGTAAACCGAGCCATCCGGCTGTAATGTTGGATAAATAAAGAGCTTAACTTTCCTGCTGAACAGCGTCGCGAAGGATTCCAAATCCCGCCCTGAAGCGATTGATAATGTTTTTCTTCAAAAATATCCTGCAAACTCGGACTTCCGAGCAAGAGTCCGGCTTTCAACTTTGTAAGCCGCGAAAGATAAGCGACTAAGCGGTAATATTCGTGGTGATTGGAGATCATTACCATGTGACCCAGCGAGCAAAGAATATCCACACGGTCCAAAAAGTCCTTTTCGTCAATGTCCCGGTCGCCGCTTTTGAGGTTATGCAATGTCGACTCGGAGATAGGACCGACTTTAGATTCGTCCACATCTTCTTCATCCAAAAACTGCTTCTGGCCATTGCTGATCAGGTCAATGTGGACATTGGTAATCGGCCTTAACCGGCCACGCATCATGAGAATGTGCTTTTTGTACAATGCTTCGGAAGGCTGCAAAACGCCGCCATCGCTGCCGAACAAAGCTGCATCCGTAAAACCGTTTTTCACAAGCCTTAAACTCATCAAACGGTTATCCACTTTCGAAAAATCCGGTCCGCTGAAACGCACCATATCAATTTCAATGCGGTCCGTCGTGAGGTCGTCCATGAGCGATAAAAGCAGGACTTCCGGCGATTTGTAATAGAAAAAACAGCCGTACATGAGATTAACCCCAATAATTCCCAAAGCCTGCTGCTGCAAAATATTCTCATCGTCGCGCATCCGCACGTGGATCACGACATAATTCGTGGGGCCCATCGGTGTAAGCTGAAACTGCAATCCAATCCAGCCGTGCGACTCATTTGTTTTCTGAAAATTAAGCGCAACAACCGTGTTAGCAAACGCAAAAAACTGGCTTTCTTCACCTCTTTTCTCTAGAAGGCGCTTTTCCACGAGATTATATTCCCGGTTAAGCATTTTTCATCAGCCGGGATTCCACCACGTATCTGCCGCCCTCTTCCGTTCCATATATTGCATCACTGAAAGTCATATCATAGGCAGACATTGTCTTCGCCACTGTTCCCGATGCCCCGCCTGCCTTAAAAAAGTAAGCCGCTGTTTCTCTGACCCGCCCCTATTTCCGCAAAAGACCCGTAAATCTGCGCATCCAGGTTGATCCTTAGCGCTTTTTGTTTTGTACCAAGATTCTTTTCTGTACATAACTGTATATTAGTAAGATGAAAAGCTATATGTGTAAATATAAGAAAAATACAGTTAACAGTCGATTATGGCTGACTGACTTCAAGTAGTAAAAGGGAAAAGTTCTATAATTATTGTACCCGCCTGAAGGCTAATGTTAATTCATTATGATGGATGCAGACGCGACTTATTTGTTCACTTATGGCACATTGATGCAGGGCTTTGACAACTCGTTTGCCGAGCATCTCCATAATCATTCCACCTATGAAGGGCAAGGCCATTTTCCGGGCTTGCTTTATCTCATTTCCTGGTATCCGGGCGCTATTTTTGATGCGAATTCCTTCTCGAAAGCGCATGGAGAAATTTACAAACTTTCAGATTTTGAAGCGCTGATGCAGGAATTGGATGATTACTGAGGACGTTTTTGAAGATGAGAAAGGCAAGCTTATATCGCCGCAAAACCATTTGCGTAACGAATGAAAAAAATGAAACCGTAGAATGCTGGGTTTATCTTTATAATCAGCCCGTTACGGATTTAACATTGATCCCGGACGGTCGTTTCAAATGGTTAAGCGTTTAGTTGCTCGCCAATGATGCGAAGTCCGTCTAATGTGAGTCTCGGATCAATCTCAACGAATTCTTCTTCAAGTGTTTCGATGATTGAAGACAGCCCGCCCGTTGCAACGGGCAACGCATTCGCCTCCCAATTCCTCTTTGATCCTGAGCAAAAGCGATTTGACAAGCCCTTCATAACCAAGCAGAATACCAGCTTGAATCGCCTCCGTCGTATTTTTCCCAATGGCTGTTTTTGGTAAAACAAGAGGCACTTCGGGAAGCTGGGCTGTGTTGGCAAAAAGCGCTTTCACCGCCGTAAGCAGGCCCGGCAAAATGGCAACACCCAGAATTTTCCGGTCTTTTGAAACTGTTGTAAACGTACCAATACGCTGTGCCGAAATCGACGACAACACAATTTTGCTGATAACGCGTTATAACCGCCACCGCATTCGCGATCAGATCTGCGCCGATCTCATGCGGATGGTCAATAGCAATGGAAAGACCGGAAAAACGTCGGGCCCGACAACGATGACGTCGTCGCCAAACATCGACCGGAGCATTTTTTGAATAATGGGTGTGAGCGCAGGCACAACGCTGCTCAGCACAACGGTGTCAACATCACCAAACCAAAGTCCGGCTTCCAAAAAGTGCAGCCTCAGCCGTGACTCATAATGCGACTCATTCTCCTGAACAAGCGATCGCATGCGCCAGATATATTCCCAGTCGCCCGATTGGTAAAGTCCAAAAACGGTGTCCGTATTCCCGACATCAACGGCTAAAAGCATAACAAAAAGTTTACATCTGGCGGCAAATTAAAGGCATTATTCAAATAAAACTTCATTCCAATATTGATTTACGCCCGTTTCTTTTTTGATAATCTATAATTTTAGCAAAAAATCGAAGACACCGGCTCCGGCACAATTCCCTATCTATCGAATACATCGTTACCAAATTTCATATGCACCGCTTCAATCGTTATTGGCTGGACCATTTTTAGCACCCTCTTTCTTTTAAAAGTCTCCGTTTCCAATGCCCAAACCATTCCTGAATGGCAGGACCCGCAGGTTTTCAGCATTAATACAGAAAAACCAAGGGCAGATTTCACTCCCTACCCCGACGAAAAGAGCGCTCTAATTTCCGACAAGAAAGCTTCATCCGCACGCTCGCTGAATGGAAGCTGGAAATTCAAATGGGCCGCCAATCCTTCCAAAGCATTGCCCAATTTCTTCGATCCAACACATGCAGGATGCCAATTGGGAGAACATTCCTGTTCCTTCAAACTGGCAAGCAGTCGGAGCGAAAGAAGGCCGCAAGTATGACCATCCCCTTTTCACCAACAATAACAATCCCTTCAAAGCCGCACCGCCGCGCATTACTGCTGACACGAATGCAGTCGGCATGTATCGCACCACTTTCACCGTGTCAGAAGATGTGAACAGCAAGGAAGTGTTTCTGCAATTCGCCGGCGTTCAGTCCGCTTGTTATGTTTGGCTTAATGGCGTTGCGATCGGTTACCATGAAGATGGCATGACGCCTTTTGAATTTCGGTACGTGACGGAAGATGTAAAACAAGGACTTAATCATCTGGCCGTTCAGGTCATCAGCTGGTCGGACGGCAGCTTTTTGGAAAATCATGATTACTGGCGTTTGTCGGGGATTTTCAGAGATGTTAACCTTTTGATCAGGCCAAAGGTTGTGCTAACTGATTATTCCGTACGCACATTGCTTGATGCCAACTATGAGCATGCAACATTGAAGCTCAGCGCTTTTGTAAAAAATTACCTGCCGCAGGCCATTCACGCACATCAGGTGCTGTTCACACTTTATGACGCCAACAAATCCGTTGTAGTAACTCCCGTGAGCCAGATGGTGGAACGCTTGATCCTGCAAAAGAAGGTGCAGTTCGCGTGGACATTCCCATTCCTAATCCTGTAAATGGACGGCTGAAACGCCTTATTCGTACACATTAACCGTTCAGCTGATGAATTCGGACGGGAAAGTGCTTGAAGTGACGAGCCAGCCCGTCGGTTTCCGGGAAGTAAAAATGAAGGGCAACCAATTGCTCGTTAACGGCAAAGCGATCACGATCAGAGGCGTTAACAGGCAGGAATTCGATTCGGAAACGGCACATACGATCAGCCGAGAATCGATGATCCGGGACATTACATGGATGAAGCAGCACAACATTAATGCCGTCCGCACCTCGCATTATCCCAATGCTTCGGAATGGTATGCGCTTTGTGACCAATATGGCATTTATGTGCTCGATGAAGCCAATATCGACAGCCATGAATTGCCGGGCAAGATCATTCTCGCCGATATGCCGCAATGGCGTGCTGCGTTTCTGGCGAGAAGCAATGCAATGGTTGAGCGTGATAAAAACCATCCTTCGGTGATCCTGCTGGTCATTGGGAAATGAGGCCAGAACAGGGAAACATTTTGCTGACATGGCCGACTACATGAACCTCGCGGACCCCACACGCCCGATCGACAAGCATCCGAACATTCAAAATGGTTTTGGGCCAATCTGGACAAAAAGCGCATTAAAGCTCAAAAAATCCGACGGAACGCCATATTGGAAATATGCTGACCAAACTGACGCTGCTAATCCAGGAAATGGCCTCGTTAGCCCCGATGGCGTTCCTCTTCCAGGATTGTCCGAGGCTAAGAAAGTTTATCAAGCTATAAAATTCGAGTCGCCCGACACATTACGCGCTGGCGAAAAGACCATCAGCATTCTGAATCAATATGACTTTTTGCCTTTAAATGTTTTTGATTTGGCTTGGTCTATTCAGGAAAATGGGAAGGTTATTGGCAAACCGGGTGTGATCAACAATCTGAATGCATCTCCAAAACAGCGGCAGCAGATTACAATTCCGTATGAGTTGCCCGCATCGCAGAAACCGAATGCTGAATATTTCCTGAACATTAGCGTGCGCCTGAAAGACGGCACAACCTGGGCGCCCAAAGGCCATGAAGTTGCGTGGCAGCAGATTCCCGTCCTGAAAACTCAGCAAAGCCAGCCGCTTCTCAGCCTTTACAATGAAAAACCACTTCGCGTTGCTCAGATCAGCTCGGGGCGTGTGGCCATTAACGGATCTGATTTTGGTGTGACTATTGATAAAAATGAGGGGATCATTTCTTTCAAAAATAAAAAGGAAGAAATGATTCAAACAGGCCCGTATGCCAATTTCTGGCGCGTTCCAACTGAAAAAGATGAAGTAGACTGGTGCGAAAAGTAACGCATCGCAATGGCGCGAAGCAGGATTGGACACATTAGAAACGACCAACGCTGAAATGAAAACCCAGCGACTCACTTCCGCGGCTTACCGCGTGACCATTTCGAAAAACGCTGAAAAGTAAAACAGGCGAAATGGCCGTAACCACAGAATATGTCGTCTACGCAACGGGCGACATTCACTTAAAAAACACATTCACGCCAAGCGGCTCCTGGCCTGCATTGCCAAAAGTAGGAACACAATTCCGGATGCCTGCTGCCTTTAACAAAACGCAATGGTATGGAAACGGCCCGCATGAAACTTATGCCGACAGAAAAACAAGCGGCAAAGTCGGTATTTACAGCGGCACCGTGGCCGAACAGCATGTGCCGTACATTGCGCCGCAGGAGAACGGAAACAAAACCAATGTGCGCTGGGCGTCGGTTAGCAACCAGGAAGGAGTTGGATTATTGGCCGTGAGCGATTCCAGTTTTTATTTTAACGTGCATGACTATACGGACAAGCAATTGTTGGCCGCCAAAAAACGAGGCGCCACACTTGTCCGCGGCACTGAAACGGTCGTTAACATTGACCTTGCGCAAGTCGGAGTTGGCAAAGACACCACTGCCAAAACTTATTCCTATGCCTTCCGGTTGCGGCCAATCGACAACACGTCCAACATTGAACAGCTTGCAGCTTATAAGCTTCCTTACACCGGAAATGAATCTGCTTCCAACCTCACGACAAGCATCGCTGATGATGCCTCAGCGGTTGCAGAGGAGGATTTGGCAGAGGAAATTGTCCAGCCGGTTAAGAAAGCCGTTGTCAGAAAGGCTCCGGTCCGGAAAAAGCCAACTTATAAGCGTAAGAAATCGTCCCGTCGCAGAAGAAGATAGCATTTTCCGATGTTCATTTCGGAGCCAAAACATATTGTGCTTTCACGCTGATCACCTGCGCTATTTTTACAAAAACAACCTGCGGCACTTCTATTTTGTGATCGGTTAGCGGCACTTCAAAATCTGAATTAATGGTGATTTTGCCGCCTTCTATCTTCATTTTGCCTTTAATGGTGCGCTCTTTGGTAACGCCATGAATGGTAAACTTTCCAGTGGCAGAAACGTCGTATTGGCCATCTTTTGTGTAATCCGGCGGGTTTGTAACCTTTCCGCTGAATGTCGCCGTCGGATATTTGCTTGACTCAATGTAGTTTTCATTGAAATGCTCCTGCATCAGCTTGTTGGGAAAAACAAAGTCCCGCATGTTCATCCGGATCGCCAGCTCGCTGTTGGCTGTGTTCAGGATCGCCTGGCACTTCTTGTTTTCAGCATTGATATTTTCCAAAGGCGTTTCGGATGAAAACTTTGTGTTACCAGCCGAAGTCGAATACATCCCCTGCGCCATAATGTTGCGGGAAGGCAATGCGGCACTCAGCATGGTTACGAGAACCATGCATAATAGTTGCAGTTTCATAGTTTTTGGATCAGTTTGCTACTTTCTTATTCTTCTTATCGAAGCTGAATGTGCGGGAAAGGTTGAACCCGTAATGAATGTCGCCCTTGCCCCAGGTGCCGGTTGTCTCACCAATAAATTGCTTCTCGATCATCCCCAGCGAATTGGTAAAATGCAGCTGAAAAACGTGGCCACCCGTTTCAATGTCCACACCAAACGACATGGAGTCATAATATGGCGCATTGACTGTGTTTTTCTCGCGGGCTGTATAAAAATACTCTCCGTTAAGCGAAACGCGTTTTGAAAGCTTAAACCTTCCGCCAATCCCGAGTGCAAGCAGCACTTTTTCGTCTCCTAGTATTTCCGGTTTGTTACGGTGGAGAAATGTGGGTGAAAGCTGCAAGGAAAGCCTTTCGCCAAACTTGCGCGCAACCAGGATCTGAGCTGTATAATAAAGCTTATCCTGGAATTCCAGCTCCCGATTGACCGTTGTAATGCCGGTTCCGCCAAAAAGCGTTACAGAAACGGGAATGTTCTTCGCTCCATCACTTTGTTTGAGCACTTTTAGCTTTCCAAAAAAATCATACACCTTCTGCGAAGTGCTTCTGCCCACACCGATCATAAAATCGTCGGTCAGGCCATATTCGAAGCCCATGCGCATCGTTGCCTGATCCAGTCCGAAAAACTGATAAGCACCGGAGTTAAGCCGGCCAAAGCGGTGGGATATCCGGAAATCCATGTGCTTCTTTTTCATGGTTTCAACAGAATGTCCATTCACCACGCGGGTCGATTTAAATGTTGCAGAAACAGGCACGGTAACCATGCTATCCTGCTTGGAAAGTTCGCTAAGCAGGTCGTCCTGGGCATAGAGAACCGTTGTTGAACAAGTCAACATGAGCATTAGGCGGAGTAATTTCATTGTATTTTTTGGCAGGTTAAGCCGTAACTGTTAATGTATTTCCGTCGGTGGAAAGCGTGGTTTTGAAAACTTTCAGCGCGGAAGTTGCCGGGCCTTCTTCTACGGATCCTGTTAGTGAAAATTGCGAACCGTGTGTTGGACAAAGGAAGTCGTTTTGTGAAGCACGGAAACCGATTGTAGTTCCTTCGTGGGTGCATTGTTTGGACAATGCTACAAAGGCACTGCTGTTGGTCTGAGCCACAATCACATCACCATAAGTCTTGAAGCCCCCTGTTTTTTTCAAATCCGAATTTCCGGCATTGGTAAGGTCAATCGTGAAGTTAACTGCATTTCCGGTCGTGGTTCCGGTAACACCTGTTGCAGATCCGCCGCCTGGATTTGGCTCTGGCTCGGGTTCTTTGTTATCACTCGAACCGCAGGCCGTCATGGTTGTTCCCAGGCAGTAAAACGCCATTAGTGTGGAAGTGCTCAACCCGAGGCTTCTCAGGAATTCACCCCTTTTCATTTTGTCTTGTTTAACGATCTCCATAGTGAATTAAATTAAATTAGTAGATACAATTCGGGCTCGGGCACTATTTGAAGGTGGGTGTATAGCGCAATGATATCCACATTCCAACTGTCGTAAGATTCACTTTCCCGTAACCGACTCCCTTCACCGGAATCCGGATATAAGGCTCAGCGACAAGCGATAATTTTTGAGTAATGCTGCGTTCGTAACCGACGGATGCATTGATATGACTTAGCAGGAACCAGCCAGTTTTGCCCTGCCAGTATTCCTTCTGATACTTAACATATTTGGCATAACGATACTCGTATTTCTCTTTTTGTGCATAGTAAGATGAAACGCCAGACCCCAAAAACAACTTAGAATGAGCGTTATTGATCACATTGTAGCGAAAGCCTAACGGAATCTCGATCATCGTGCATTCTCCATCCACCCCGTATGGCGTGTTTAATTTTGTCACGTATTCCGGCACTTTGTATTCCTTGGCATGTGCGTAATAATCCTTTACGCTCCGCACAACACCCGTTTGCAAATAAAGCCTGGACGATAAGCCATATTCTATCAAAAGTGAGAAAGCTGCTCCCGGTTTGCTGTAATTCTTAAATCCAACTGTTGACAAATCCGGCGAATATCCAAGCCTGACGGCCCATTTGGCATAATCCTCCACCACTTTTTCTGGCTTCGCAGGTTCCTCCTCATCAACTTCTGGCGCTGCGAATGTTACCGAAGGGATTTCTGGCTGGTTATTCCAATTCGACATTCTGCTCGAAAGCATGGCTGCGAAAATGAGCAGACGGGTTTGCTCCTCACTCACTTTTGGATCGTTAACCTGCTCATTAACAGCAATATTTCCCTGCACTTGCTCTTTTACATTGTTTGCTGCAATGTTGTTAATGGAAAATGCCCCGTCGCCTCCCTCCTGCTTTGAGCGGTTAGGCTCTAAGTACACTCCGCCTGTCTTAGACTGGCTCCGGGGCAATATTTTCCTGCTTTGGTAATCGGTAATGTTTGATTTGGCCAAAGGTTTCTCTCCATTCCCGAAAACAGGAGGAACCGCTGGCTCCTGCTTTTGTTCCGGTTTGTATTCGTCCCTAGAAACAGGAGGAGCCGCTGGCTCCGGCTTTTCTTCTGGTTTGTCTTCTTCCCTAGAAACAGGAAGAGCCGCTGGCTCAGGCTTTTGTTCTGATTTTTTTGTATCGTTTTCCTTGTCAGAGTAGGTTAATGTCGCTGACTCTTGCGTTTTTGCTTTGTTTGTTAATGCTATGTTTTGCTTTGATTTATTTTCAGAAACAGTGCTTTGGTTCATAAAATAAACTGCAAAGCCGATCGGGATCAGCAACGCGAGTGCGCCCAAAGGCCACCATTTTTTCAGCCAGCCGCCTAATGTTCTTCCGTCGTGCTGGTCTAACCGCTTTTTTAAACTACTCCAATCTTCCGGATCAAATTGTGGATCAAGCTCTTCTGATGACTTTCTGAAGAGCTTATCCAGTTCGTCATCTGGTAACTCTGTCATAATCGCCAATATTTATTTTGGATAACATGTCTCTCAATTTTTCTCTTGCACGCGACAAATTAGACTTTGACGCTCCCACCGAAATATTCAGCTGGTCTGCAATCTCCTCGTGTGTATAGCCGTCAATAACATATAAACTAAAAACAAGCCGGTAAGACGGCGTTAGTTTCTGGATCAGCTCCATCAGTTCTTCATGAGCGAGTTTGCTGATCACCGTCTCGTCCACGGTCACGTTGTCCGCAACCTCCACATCGTCAAAAACATCCCTCCGAATCTCCTGTCTGTAATGATCCAGTGCCGTGTTAATCATAACTCTGCTCAACCATGTTTTAAATGAACGGTTTGAATCAAAACTTTCCAGCTTTGTAAAAACCTTATAAAATCCATCGTTGAGTATTTCTTTTGCCTCTTCCCTGCTGCGCGTATAGCGTAAACATATACTCATAGCATAGCCGTAAAACTGTTTATACAACAGCTCCTGACTGCGGCGGTTTTTCTTTAAACAGCCGTCGAGTAGTTCAAGAAGAACTGCGGAGGTATACTCGGGCATGCTATTTGCTCTTTTTTATAACCAGTACGCTGAAAGCAAATTCACGGTTGCTTACAAGTTTGCAAGTTTTTAATTATTTTTTCTAACTATTTGATAATGTTTCGATAACGCCAGATCAGGCGAAGGGATTTCTCTTCGCAATGATGCCGCAACATGTGGGATTTTTTTCCATTTGATATTTCATTAATTCGTCAAGGTCATACTCGCGCTTACTCTCATACACTTTAAATGAATCAATCGTCTACGCCGGTAAATTCTACTGATCAGCGTTTTCTCGAACTGGATGCACTTCGCGGAATAGCAGCCGTGATGGTGGTCTTGTTCCATTTTACCCTTAATTCAAACAGCGCATTACTCGGCTGGGAGTTCAGATTTGGTGTTACGGGCGTTGACATTTTTTTCATCATCAGCGGCTTCGTCATCTTTCTCACCATTTCAAGGGTTAAGAAGTGGCCTGATTTTGTCGTCTCCCGATTTGCAAGATTATATCCCGCATTCTGGTGCTGTATGCTGATCACGACAATGGTCATGTTCGTTTTCGAGCCGGAACTGCTGAGCCTGCCGCGGATTCTTGCAAATATGACCATGGCGTCCATATTATTTGGTGAAGAATTTCTTGATCAATCTTATTGGACTTTACTGGTCGAACTCGTTTTCTATTTCTGGATACTGATGCTGCTCGTAACCGGCAAAGTCAAGAACATTGTTCAAATTGGCTCCCTATGCACCATTTTGATCCTGCTTTATCACATATTTTCACCCCGATATCCCGTTCTGCACGAATATCTTTCACGGAAAGTTGAGTTACTAAACCACTTTCCACTATTCTTTTCAGGCATTCTTTTCTATTTGATCAAAAATGGAAATCACATTGCCCGCAATTCATTCCTGATCTTTTTGAGCTTTTTAGCAGCCTGTTACTTGCACAATTTTGGCGGCAGGACGCAATTCCATGTCGTCGCAAATGAGCATTATGCGATTCTAGCCTTTTTTCACATTGTGTTTGCGCTCACGATTTTTGGCAAACTTTCATTTCTCAAAAAAGCACCATTGATTTTTTTGGGCAAAATCTCCTATTGCCTTTATCTGATCCACCAATATGTTGGTGTGCGTTTGCTTCTGGTGCTCACGGATAACTTGAAAATGAACATTTATCCAGCCTTACTGATCACGGTCGCATTCGTGATTTTTGTGGCTTATCTGGTAAATAAATTCGTGGAAGTTCCCGCTAATGCATTCATCCGCAATCGTTACAAAAACCGGCAGCAGAATTCGCGCAAGCCTTCATCAGAGAAAATTGCCGTGCAATAGTTTCTCATCTCACTTGCATTTGCAGCCTAATCGCGCATATTTGAATATTATTCCCAAAATATGCGTTTCAATATGCACTATATCAAATCTTAATGGCTAACAGTGACACGAATCCCGATCAGGCATCACCATTTGCGGTGCGGAAAATAAGCTGGCAAGGGCTTAAAACCACGCTTGATCTGCTCAAATATCTCCAACCTTACCGGCTTACATTTATCATCGGGCTTATATTTCTTGCACTTTCCACAGCAACCTCGCTCGCTTTTCCCAAATTGGTCGGAAGCATTATCGAAGTCATCGAAGGAAAGTCACCCTATACAATCAATCAAATCACTCTTTTTCTATTTCTGGTGCTGATTTGTCAGGCCGTGTTCTCCTATTTCAGGGTCTATTTGTTTACAAAAGTGAGTGAGCTGGCCATGACCAATATCAGGTCAGATGTTTTTACCAAAATCATCACCTTACCCATTTCTTTTTTAGAACAAAGGCGCGTGGGTGAGCTTACAAGCCGCATTACATCCGACGTTTCGCAACTCCAAGGCTTGCTCTCTTTCACATTAGCCGAGGTTTTCAGACAGGTTGCGACATTGATCGTCGGCGTTTCCATCCTTTTTTACACTTCCTGGAAACTAACCCTTTTTATGCTCGCGACATTTCCCGTTCTGGTGATTGCTTCTGTGTTTTTCGGCCGCCATCAGCGCAGGCTTTCCAAAAAAGTGCAGGATCAGTTGGCGGCAGCGAATGTTGTTGTGGAGGAAACATTGCAGTCGGTTAATGTGGTGAAAGCGTTCACCAACGAGCCGCTGGAAGTAAACCGTTATCAGGCAATTTTGAAGCAAGTTGTTGATCTTTCGCTTTACGCCGCTGCATTTCGGGGTGGCTTCGTATCCTTTGTCATTTTCGCGCTTTTTGGCGGCATTGTCGGAGTGATCTGGTATGGTGCCGGACTGGTGCAGGCGGGTGAATTTGGACTTTCAGATCTGTTCACATTCATTCTTTACACCACGTTCATAGGCGCTTCCATCAGCGGCATGGGCGATCTGTATGCGCAGATTAACCGCGTTATCGGAGCTTCTGAGAGGATTTTCGAGATTTTGGAAGAAAAGCCTGAACTGGATCTTGAAACAGCCCGGACCGTTCCGGCAAGTCCGATTGAAGGAAACATTGCCTATGAAGACGTGCATTTCTCATATCCGTCCCGCCCGGACTTGCCCGTGCTGAAAGGCATTTCGTTCAACATTCGCGCTGGTGAGAAGATTGCTTTGGTAGGTTATAGCGGAGCAGGAAAATCGACGATTATCCAGTTGCTCATGCGCTTTTATGATCACCAAATGGGCAATATCCTGATCGACGGCAAGCCGTTGAACGCATTCGGACTCACGGAATTGCGCAAGAACATTGCCATTGTGCCGCAGGAAGTGATGCTTTTTGGAGGCACCATTTATGAAAACATCTCTTACGGAAGACCGGCCGCTTCGCGTGAAGAAATTTACGATGCCGCCAAGCGTGCCCACGCCCTTGAATTTATCGAAACCTTCCCTGAAAAATTTGATACGATCGTAGGTGAACGCGGCATTAAGCTTTCGGGCGGTCAGCGCCAGCGCATTGCAATTGCGAGGGCAATTTTAAAAGATCCAAAAATTCTGGTCCTCGACGAAGCGACGAGTTCACTGGACGCAGAATCCGAAAAACTGGTGCAGATCGCATTGGATGAATTAATGAAAAACCGCACCACGATCGTCATAGCGCACCGTTTGGCAACGATCAGAAAGGTGGATATGATCTACGTGATCCGGGAAGGCCGCATTGCAGAATCGGGAACGCATCAGCAATTAACGGTTATGGACAATGGTTTGTACGCAAATCTGATCAAATTGCAATTTGAAACAGCAGAAAGCAATTGATGGAAACCAGCACGACCCAAAAATCTTCGAAAGTATTTTTTGAAACTGAAAAAGACAAAGCGGCCATTGCCGAAGCGGCAGCATTGCAAAATTTCAATCAGCTTGCCATAGCAAGATTGGCCGTTTTCTTTGCAATGATTTTTTTCCTATGGCTTTGGAATAATCAAAGTCAGCCACTTTGGGGTTTAGCAGCACTTGGTTTACTCATTGTTTTCCTGATTTCCATGCGCCGGCAGCAAGCCGCACGTAAGCTGCGTGATTTTCAGCGTAACCTCGGCATTATCAACACAGACGAGCTCGACAGACTTTCATTTCGGTTTACAAGAACAGATTCCGGATTGCAATTCCAGGAAAAAGAACACGCATTCGGAAGCGATTTGGACATATTTGGTGACTATTCGCTGTATAAATTGCTTAACAGGGCTCGCACCGGAGAGGGAAGCCAGCGTCTTGCAAACTGGCTCAAAAATCATGCGGATGTCAATGAAATTAAACTGCGTCAGGCAGCAGCAGCAGAATTCAGCAAGCATCCCGAACTCATCCAGACATTAGAAGCCACGGCATTGCTGCACGAGCACGCTCCAGCCCAGGTGGGCGATTTCCGGAAATGGTCAACTGAATTCATGGATAAGGATTTAGCACGATTGCTGCCTTTACGCTGGTTCAGCGTTGTGACTGTCCTTGTTGCGCTGCTGTTTTTGTTTTCTGTTGTGCCCGCCTGGCCTTTGTTACTATGTGTTGCGATAAATGCTGTGCTGATCGGTCGTTTCAAAGCATATGTTGATTCCGTCACGAACAAGACGGCGGCATTAGGAAAAACATTGGTTTCATATGGCGAAATCCTGGAAATAGCGCAGACATTTCCATATCAGGCGCAATGGTGGCTTAGCCGCAAGGCACGGATTGAACATTCGTCAGATGCATTAAAACAAGTTGGGAACGTTTTTGACCGCCTCGATTTCCGGAATAATATCTTTTTCTCGCTTTTTGTAGGCATACCAACGCTCTGGGACATTCATTGTCTGGCTGCACTCGAAACCTGGAAGCAAAATTACCACGATAAACTGGCCGACTGGCTGGACGTGCTGGCTGATGCAGAAGCAATGAACAGCCTCGGCGGACACGCCTTTGCTAATCCCGATTACATTGCGCCGAATGTAATTGAGTCACCGGAATTTCAGGTGAAAACAGTGGAAATGGGCCATCCGCTCATTCCGGCCGATCGCCGGATCAGCAACGATTTTGAAGTTTCCGGGACGGGTCACACCATTTTGGTGACAGGATCCAATATGTCCGGGAAAAGCACATTTTTAAGGACTATCGGATTGAATTTTGTGCTTGCGCAAACAGGCGCTGTGGTGAGTGCAAAGCATTTTACCGGTTCGCCCGTTCGTGTTTTCAGTAGCATGCGCACGCAGGATTCGCTTGAAGAGAGCACGTCGTCCTTTTATGCGGAATTAAAAAGGCTGCGAAAGCTCCTCGAACTGGCCGATGAAAACAATGCTGCGCCGGTTTTCTATTTGCTCGATGAAATCCTGAAAGGCACCAATTCGTCCGACCGGCATCGCGGAGCCGAAGCATTGATCAGGCAATTACACATGAAAAAGGCCTCAGGGCTCGTCTCAACGCACGATCTTGAACTTGGCGAGTGGGGCGCGACCGAAAATTATGTCCACAACTTCCATTTCAGGTCCGACGTCGAAAATGGCCAGCTGCTGTTTGATTACAGGCTGCACCAGGGAATCTGCAAGAGTTTCAACGCTTCCGAGTTAATGCGTATGATGGGCATCGACATTGATCTCACAAATAAAAATGCCGTTTAGACACCGAAAAGCGGCGTTAATAATGTTATGGTCATATTTGCGTAACTTTACAGAGTACAATTACGTTTCTTAGTTCGTATAGTGGATTAAGGATTTTAATAATTAGATTTAGTACTTTAATTAATAACAAATAACGATTACTGAAACCTGAATGGAAGTATTAATAATGGCAGGACAGCTCATTCTGGGCTTATCAATTTTGGTAGGGTTGCACGAATGGGGGCATATGTTTGCTGCGAAAATGTTTGGGATGCGAGTTGAAAAATACTTCATTGGTTTTCCTCCGAAGATATTCAGCTTTCAAAAAGGAGAAACAGAATATGGCATTGGCGCGATCCCACTGGGCGGTTTCGTGAAAATTTCCGGAATGATAGACGAATCCATGGACACCGAGGCAATGAGTAAAGAGCCTCAGCCTTACGAATTCCGTTCAAAACCAGCGTGGCAGCGTTTGGTCGTGATGTTAGGCGGGATTATTGTCAATGTGATTGTCGGTATTTTCATATTTATCGTCATTGCCTACAATCAGGGAGACAAATATCTTTCCAGCACAGAAGTTAACAAATACGGCATTGTAGCAGGCGATCTTGCAAAGGAAATCGGCCTGCAAACGGGCGATAAAATTGTAAGGGTTAATGGCAAACCGTTCACGAATTTCGACGAATTAGGCAGTTCGGAAGTTTTGCTGGGAAGTAACAGCTCTTACACTGTTGATCGCGCAGGCAAAGAAGTTGAGATCGATATTCCAAATAACTTTATCGAAAAACTATCTGATCCTGAGGAGAAAAGAAGCTTTATACGTCCGCTTGAACCGTTTAAGATCGGAGAAGTGGTTCCGGCATCACCCGCTCAGAAGGCAGGTTTGCAAACCGGCGACAAAGTGGTTTCCATCAATGGCCAGCCGATCCAGTTTTTTCATGAATTGCAAGGTCAGCTGCAAAGTTTGAAGGGTAAAAAAGCAGACATTATTGTTGAACGCGGCGCAGAACAAAAGACATTGAATGCGACTGTTGACGAAGATGGAACGTTGGGTTTTTATCCTGAAAGTCTGCTGAATTATACAGCCATTGAATATTCTTTGCCACAGGCAATTTCTGTTGGAACAGGCGATGCATTCGCGGTTGTTTACAATAACATTAAAGGTTTTGGTAAGATATTCAGAGGGGAAGTTTCTGCCTCAAAAGCACTGAGCGGACCGATCGGCATTGCCCGGATGTTTGGTGGCGTTTGGGATTGGAGCCGTTTCTGGTATTTGACAGGATTGCTTTCTATGGTGCTAGCATTCATGAACGCGCTGCCTATTCCGGCATTGGACGGCGGACATGCGGTGATTCTTTCTTACGAGATCATTTCAGGACGTAAGCCTTCCGATAGATTCCTTGAAAATGCTCAGAAAGTCGGCATGGTGCTTTTACTTGGCCTGATGGCTTTTGCGATATTTAATGATGTTTGGAAAGCAGTATTTTAAATTATTTTTTAGTCAAAAGAAGGAAAGCAGAAAGAGTTTAGCGCTCTTTCCTTTCCTTCTTTTTTTGCTTATTGGCACTGTCATCGTCCGTTCACGACTATCATGTGAGCGTCACGCAGATGCAGTATAATCCTGCAATTAAGAGCTTCGAAGTCAGCATTCGCATGTTCACCGATGATCTTGAAAGAGGGTTATCACAAGGAAATGACAAACAGCGCGTTGTTATAAAAAATGATGACAAAAATGATCCGTTGGTCGAGCGATACATTCAAAAATCGTTTGTGCTGATGGACGGTCAGAAAAAGCCGGTGGCAATGAAGTATGTAGGGAAAGAGCAAGAGGAGGATGCAACCTGGGTTTATCTTGAAATTCCATTTCAGGGCTCCCTGAATGGGTATAAACTGCAAAACAGCACACTTATGGAAGTTTTTGATGATCAGGTTAACATGACGAACATCAAAAACGCAACGGAAAAGCGCACATTTCTGTTTAAAAAGGGACAAGCTGTACACATTCTTTGACCGCATTTTGGTCACTAAAAAAAGCCTGACAGAGCCTTGATTGGCATGGCCTTTTTGTTTTATTATCCCTTTCTTTTGAAAGTCATTATTTATATATTGGGAAAAGATTATCTGTCATTTTGACAGAATGCCTATGAAATTTGAACCTTCTGACTTATATAGTCGGCTCCTCATGTCCGATTCGGATATGGATAGCCTTGAAATTGTCCCTCTTGGTGGCCCCGATGGCTCCGACGAGCCATTTGAACTCCCTGAAGAACTTGCGATACTGCCTATCAGGCAAACAGTGCTTTTCCCCGGAATGGTAATACCCGTAACCGTTGTGCGTCAAAAAGCCATTCGGTTAGTGAAGAAAATTTACAGGAACTCTGATATCAATCAACGCATATTAGGAGCTGTAACACAGGCAATTCCTAACAAGGAAGACCCTACGGCTGAGGATCTTTACAATGTCGGAACCGTTGCTCAGATCTTGAAAATGATCACCTTGCCCGATGGGAATGTGACGATCATTGTGCAGGGAAGACAGCGTTTTGAGATCAAAACCATTCTGCACGAAGAGCCTTATCTGACAGCCGAAGTAAAGGCAATTGACGACTCATTCGTGGGTCCGACTAAGAAAGAGTCGAAGGCACTTTTGCAATCGTTACGTGATGGTGCGCACAAGATTATGCGCCTTAACCCGGAAATTCCGCAAGAGGCACGCATTGCACTCGATAACATTGAAAGTCCAATTTTCCTGATCCATTTCCTTTCTTCAAACATTAATGTGGAAGTTGCTGATAAGCAGAAGCTTCTTGAAGAAAGAAACGGCCATAAGCAGGCAACATTGCTGCTTCAGTATATGATGCGTGAGATTGAAATGCTGGAACTGAAAAGAGAAATCCAGACGAAAGCGAGCTCCGACATCGACCAGCAGCAACGCGATTATTTCCTAAGACAACAAATCAAAGTCCTGCACGATGAGCTCGGCATGGACAGCCCTGAGCGCGATCTGGATGAGATCCGTTTGAAAGCAAGTCAGAAAAAATGGTCGGATTCTGTTCGCAGTCATTTTGAAAAGGAATTGGCTAAGCTGCAACGCATTAATCCCATGGCACCAGAATATCCGGTGACTATGAATTACCTGGAAACGCTTGTTGATCTGCCTTGGGGGCAATATACCAAAGACAACTTTGACCTGGTTCGTGCGCAAAAAGTGCTGGACGCAGATCATTTTGGTTTGGAAAAAGTAAAAGAAAGGATCATTGAATATCTGGCTGTTTTGAAGCTAAAAGGTAACCTGAAAGCACCTATTCTTTGTCTTTATGGCCCTCCGGGGGTTGGTAAAACCTCTTTGGGAAAATCCATTGCAAAAGCATTGAATCGTGAATATATCAGAATGGCGCTCGGCGGCGTGCATGATGAGGCTGAGATTCGCGGTCACAGAAAAACATATATCGGCGCTATGCCGGGAAAAATCATTCAGAACATTAAAAAAGCGGGTTATGCCAATCCTGTCTTTATTCTGGATGAGATTGATAAAGTAAGCTCCGACTATCGCGGCGATCCTTCTTCGGCTTTGCTTGAAGTGCTTGATCCGGAACAAAATTCCTCATTTACAGATAATTATCTCGAAGTCGAATACGATCTTTCGAAAGTTTTGTTCGTGGCTACGGCCAATGCACTGGACACGATCCACCCTGCATTGCGTGACCGGATGGAGATCATTGAAATGACGGGTTACACGATCGAAGAAAAATTACAGATCGCTAAACGTTATCTTGTTCCGAAACAACGCAAGGACCACGGACTGAAATCAACGGACATTAAAATTGACGATGTTGCGCTGACGAAGATCATTGAAGGTTACACCAGAGAATCCGGCGTTCGGAATTTGGAGCAGAAGATTGGTTCGGTTGTTCGTAAAATCGCGAAATCGGTTGCTATGGAGCAGGAATATCCGAAAACGATCAAGTCTGAGCAGATTGAAAAATATCTGGGTGCAGAGATTTTTGACAAAGATCTTTATCAGGACAATGACTTTGCCGGCGTTGTCACAGGCCTCGCCTGGACTTCGGTGGGCGGTGAGATTCTTTTTATAGAAACCAGCCTCAGCCGCGGAAAAGGAAATCTGACATTATCCGGACAGCTTGGCGACGTGATGAAGGAATCGGCGGTGGCCGCATTATCTTATCTGAAAGCCAATGCAGACCGCTTAGGCATCGATTACAGGATCTTCAACCATTACGACCTGCATGTGCACGTTCCGGCGGGTGCTGTGCCGAAAGACGGACCGTCTGCGGGTGTAACAATGGTGACTTCGATGGCGTCGATATTCACGCAGCGCAGGGTGAAACCTTTCATTGCCATGACGGGTGAGATTACATTAAGAGGAAAAGTTTTGCCTGTTGGCGGTGTTAAGGAGAAAATTTTGGCAGCCCGTCGCGCGGGTGTGAAGGAGATTATCCTTTGTGTGAAGAATCGCAAAGATGTGGAGGAGGTACCTGCTAACTACATTAAGGACTTGTCGTTCCATTATGTGGATCAGATTGATGAAGTGCTGGAATACGCTTTGCTCCCTGAAAAGGTAAAAAATGCCACAAACTTCATCTTCCCTGAAGAGAAAAAGAAAAAGAAGAAAGCGGATACGCGACTGTGGACGTTTAGGAGCCGTTTTCAATAAAATATTAATGTTTCAGTGCAAAAAAGACGCCTTCCGGCGTCTTTTTTGCTTAGGGGTTTTTGATTTAAAATCACGTCCTGATATTAACAACTATTCATTACTAAAATGTCCCTACCGCAGCTTTCCCCCGAACTTCTGGACCAGCGTCCCGAACTGTTGCCAAATCATCAAAATCTGCTCGCATTGCCTGAAAAGATCATTCAGTTTGGCACCGGCGTGCTGCTGCGCGGCTTGCCCGATTATTTTGTAAATAAGGCGAATCAGCAAGGGATTTTCAACGGAAGGATCGTGGTTGTAAAGTCTACAAACACGGGTGGGACAGATGCATTTGCAGCTCAGCAAAACATTTTTTCACACAGCATCCGCGGCATTGAGAACGGAGCGCAGGTGGATGAATTGGTGATCAACAGCGCCATCAGCCGCACCATTTCGGCAAATAACAATTGGGCTGAGATCCTGCAATGCGCACATAATTCAGAATTACGCATTGTTATTTCCAATACAACAGAAGTCGGCATTCAACTGACGGATGACGATATTTTCGCAAGTCCCCCCGCTTCCTATCCTGGAAAACTGACGGCTTATTTATATGAGCGCTTCAATGCATTTGGTGGAAGTGCAGAGTCAGGGATGGTGATTATTCCAACTGAGCTTATCGTTAATAGCGGGCAAAAGTTGCGTGACATTGTTTTAGAACAAGCCAAAAGGCATAATCTGGACGAAAAATTTGTCCAGTGGCTTGAAGAGCACAATCACTTTTGCAGCTCACTGGTTGACCGCATTGTGCCCGGCAAGCCGGACGCTGAAACCGTGGCGTTAATCTCGGAAAAGCAGGGTTACCAGGATGATTTGCTGATTGTTTCAGAGGTTTATAGACTGTGGGCCATCGAAGGAAGCGCGCATGTCAGATCCGTTCTGACTTTTGCGGAGGCAGACAAGGGCGTGATCATTGAACCCGATATTGATCTTTACAGAGAATTGAAACTAAGGCTGCTTAATGGCACGCACACGCTCGCCTGCGGACTTTGTTTCCTGCATGGCCTGGATACGGTGCGGGAAAGCATGGAGAACCCGGAAACGGCTTCCTACATCCAGGATGTAATGTTGAAAGAACTGGCTCCCGCGATTCCCTATGCAGTGGATCCGGCGCGCGCGGAGGAATTCGGCAACCAGGTTTTAGACCGTTTCCGCAATCCCTTTATCCGTCACCAGCTCATTGACATTACGGTGCAATACACGGCCAAAATGCGCATGCGGAACATTCCAACATTGCTTAATCATTATAAAAATTCAGATCAGGTGCCGGAGCTTTTTGCCAAAGGTTTTGCCGCATTCCTGAAATTTGTGAGACCCGTTGTGCATCGCGACGGCAATTATTACGGAGACCGTGATGGCCAGCCTTACTCAATCCGCTGCGATTCAGCTGCTTATTTTGATGAAATGTGGAAAACAGCCGCTTCACCCTTGGATCTTGCAGAAAGAGTAATGGCCGACGATTCGCTTTGGGACACCGATCTTACCTTGTTACCAGGATTTTCAGAAGCTGTGAAATCACACATGGCAGATCAGGAAGTGATTGACAGTCTGCGCATTGTGCCCGGTGCAGACACAGCTAAAATTGACATTAGTTAGCATTCCAAAGCTTTAACTTGTCATAAAGCTTTTGCGAGGCAACCGCGTCTGAGCTATAATAGATCCGATCCGTTTTTGTTGTAATAAACAGAAACGGATTTGTTTTTTTATTGACAAAAAGCTTCACAGAACGGCCGTCTTCCGTCACAAAATTGCCCTTAGCGAAATCGCCAGCTGCAAAACCATTGGATTTGTAAGAAATAGGCGGAAGTGCTGGAACCAGCTCAACTTTTGAAATATCGCTTTTGCTCAGTTTCATGCCGTACATACCTTTGATTTCAAGCGCATTACCGGAAAGAACCAGCTCACTGTTTTGCAGACTGGAATAAAGCTGCATCCCGATCCCAACGGTGATGACCAGCAAAATGGCCATAATCACATAGGTTGCAGAGCGCTGACCATTTGTTCCGCGATAAAATGTGCTGCCTTTTGCCACGAGATAAACATAAGCCAGGAGCGGATAAATAATGATGAAAGATCCCGCCCAGTTGTTATTGAGCAGCTTGATAATGAAAAAGCCGACCAGTAATGTGATGCCCAGAACGACATGGAATTTTCGGAAGAACCGGATATACGCATTGATATCCATCTTCGCCCGGTCCGCCTCGGACATAGTGTTGTAGCCGGAGAGAATATATTTGGCATTGCTCGCTGTAACCAGAAAGCCCAACGAGGTAAAAACGACTGATAAAATGATTGCGGCAATTAACATAAGTCTTTATGATTAAGAGGGTAAAACGCTTTTTGCTCCGGGGTGAACACTTGCATTGGCACGATTTTGACTCGTTCAAACTTGCAAAAAAGTGTGTTTCCGAATACATCCATAAAACGTGAAAAGATCCGTAAAAATACTCCTCAGTATCGTCATTATTTTAATCGTAGCCCGGCTCTTACTCCCCTATTTCGTAGTTCGTTATGTCAACAAAGTCCTTGCCGATATGGACGGTTACACGGGTCATATAGATGATGTGGACATTCATCTGATCCGCGGCGCCTATCAGATTGAAGGCATGAATATCAGAAAGGTGAATGGCAAAATAAAAGAACCGTTTATCCTGATTCCTGAAATGGATCTATCGGTGCAATGGGAATCATTGATGAAAGGAAAGTTGGTTAGCGAAGTCGTTTGCCGTAATCCCGAGATCAATTTCGCATTCAGCAGCAATGAGCAAGCAAGTCAGACGGGTGCGGAAAACGACTGGACGCAAGTGATTAAAGATCTTTTACCCATTGAAATAAACCGTTTTCAGGTCATTAATGGAAAAGTAGACCTTACCAGCATTGTAAGCCAGCCGAAAACAGATCTTACACTCAACAATTTTCAACTCGAAATCACCAATATCCGGAACATAGAGCAAAAAGGGAAATCGCTGCCCTCGCCTGTTAAGGCAACCGGCGATATGCCTGGCTTTGGCGGCACAATGCTTTTCACAGCCGATATGCTGCTTTTAAAAAAAATTCCCGACTTCGATTATAATCTCAAACTCGATAATCTGCAATTGGTGAAGCTTAACAGTCTTTCCCGCCGGTATGGAGACATTGATTTTGAAAAAGGCACAATGAGCCTGGTGAGCGAGATGAAAATGGTCGATGGCAACCTCGAAGGTTATCTTAAGCCGCTGACCAAGGACATGCAGATTTTTAAAATGAAGGAAGAAAACCGCAATGTGAGCCAGTTTTTCCGGGAACTGCTGGCAGAAGGCGGTGCTTTCGTTTTGGAAAATAAGAAAAAGGATCAGGTGGCGACGCGCATTCCGCTGAAAGGAACTGTCGGTGACATTACAACGGATCTCTGGCCAATCATCATCAATGTGCTCCGTAATGCGTATGTAGAGGCTTTTAAAGCTGAGTATGACCCTTCCATGAGTGTCAAAGAAACCATTAAAGAAGTCAGAAAAGAACGCAAAGAGAAGCGGAAGGAGAAACGCGAAGAGCGCAAGAAAAAGCGTGAACGCAAAAAAGCGGAACGTAAAAGAGATTAGGTCCCGCTTTCAAGAAGTTGAATGTCAAATGTATTACGAGACCTTACGGAACTCTGCAACCAAGGCAATGCTCTCCGCAACTTTCTGCTCGATCCACGAATAATTGCCTTCCGCAATAACTTCTTTTGGAAACAGATTTGAGCCTAAACCAACGGCATAAGCGCCTGCACCAAACCATTCGTTAATGCTTTCTGCTGTTGGCTGAACGCCTCCGGTTACCATAATTTTCACATTAGGCATCGGTCCGCGAATCGCTCTGATGAACTTCGAACCTACCACGTCGCCCGGGAATAACTTCACGACCTCAGCGCCGGCCTGCTGTGCATTATAAATTTCAGTCAATGTCGACACACCCGGAATCCAGGGAATGTTTGCTGCCGCACAAGCCAGCCCCACTGCGGGATTCAGGCAGGGAGTAACGACGAAATCGGCACCGGCACCAATGAATTTTTGAGCCGTTTCGACATCATAAATGGTCCCTATGCCCATCGAAAGGCCTGGAAGACTTTCTTTTGTGTAAGCAACAAGCTCAGTAAAAACAGTGAATGCACTGTCGCCGCGGTTGGTAAATTCAAATGCACGTGCTCCGCCGCGGTAACTCGCGTTAATCACTTCTTTTGCAATTTCTATATCACTATGATAAAACAGCGGCAGCACGCCGACTTTGTTTAATAGTGTCAATGTCGTTTCCCTGTCCATGATATGTCTTTTTGGAATCAGTAATCGTGATTTTGTGAAAATTGGCGGATCAACGTTTGATCCTGCCCGAAGTCTCACCCTGCCTGATCGCCTCCACTTCCTGAATGGTCGAGATCAATGCGTCGCCTTCAATTGTGTGCTTCAATGCCGAAGCCGCCACGCCGAATTCCAGCGCTTTTTGCTGGTCGTCGAAAGTAATTAACCCATGAATCAATCCGGCAATGAATGCGTCTCCGCCTCCTACCCTGTCGATGATTGGATTAATTTCCGTGTCAGCCGTCTCCAGCAATTCAGTCCCATTCCATAAATATGCCCTTAACAGATTGTGAGAAGCGCTTATGGAAGTCCGTTTTGTGTCTACAATTGTTTTGACCTGAGGATATTCCTTCTGAAAGTTGACACAGGATTCTACAAAATCGTTTCCTCCAATGCCGAAAATCTCCTTTATATTTTCACTGTTCGCGATAACAATATCCGTTCCTGCGGTCAGCTCAGGTAAGATCTCGGAAGGTTTTTTACCATATTTCCAGAGATTTGCCCGGTAAAAAATGTCTCCGGAGACGGTTAACCCATATTTTCTTGCTGTTTTTATTCCTGCCAAAAGTGCGTCAGCTGCTCCCTGCGAAAGTGCGGGCGTAATGCCTGCCCAATGAAACCACTTTGCATCTTTCAGAATGCTGTCCCAATCAATTTCTGCCGGATCGATCTCCGCAAGCGAGGAATTCGCACGGTCATAAACAATCTGACTGCCTCTCAGCGCGGCACCCGTTTCCAGGAAATAAACGGCCATTCGAGGGCCGCCGTAAATGATATGAGACACATCTACGCCATGGAAATGCAGATATTGCGCTGCTGCACGGCCAATCGGCGAATCGGGAAAGCGGGTTACGTGCGCAGTATGATGTCCCCAGTAAGCGAGGGCTGTCGAAACATTTGCTTCGCCGCCTGCGTAAGTGACATTTAATTGACGGGCTTGTTCAAAACGGGAAAAACCAGGTGTAGAAAGCCGCATGAGGACTTCTCCAAAAGAAACTATTTGAGCCATATCCGGAACGGTGGGCCTGGCAAAAGAAAATCTCAACCAGGCCTGGAATTTGATGAATTAATGGATATGTAAACGTAGCTAAAATCCGAAATAATTACTTGCATTCCGATAAGAAATGTCCTCAACGAGCTTGCCAAGCCATGGCATGTCATTCGGAAGCTCGCCATTTTCAACATCATTCCCGATTATATTACAAAGGATACGGCGGAAATATTCGTGGCGTGGGTAAGAAAGGAAGCTGCGCGAGTCCGTTAGCATTCCCACAAAACGGCTCAGTAAACCCATGTTCGACAATGCATTCATTTGCCGTTCCATGCCATCTTTCTGATCAAGATACCACCATCCGGATCCAAATTGCATTTTACCGGCAACGGTGCCATCATTGTAATTCCCGGTCATGGTTGCAAGCACTTCATTATCCGCGGGATTGAGGTTGTAAAGAATGGTTTTCGCCAGCTGATTCGTGGAATCCAGTTTATTAAAAAACTTAGACATGGCCTGCGCCTGACTGTAATCGCCAATGGAATCCCAGCCCGTGTCCGGACCGAGCTCGCGAAGCATACGCGCGTTGTTATTGCGCAATGCACCCAGGTGAAACTGCTGCGTCCACGATTTGGCATGATCCATTTTAGCCGTTTCAAAAAGCACCATTGATTTAAATGCTTCACGTTGTGCATCGCTGGGAAGCTGACCGTTTCGGGCAACTGCGAATGCTTGTTTTGCAGCCTCTTCGTCAAAAGATGCGTAAATATGCTCTAATCCGTGATCAGAAAGTTTACCGCCCATGGACGCAAAAAAGTCATGGCGGTTTTGCAATGCAGCCAGCAGACTTTCATAAGAATCGATCTCACCCAAGCCCGAAGATTCCGCTAGTTTGGTCAGATATCGGTTAAATTCTTCCGGGGAATCAATCAGCAACATGGCCTTGTCGGGCCGGAATGTTGGCAAAACTTTAATATCAAAACCACTGTCTTTAATCGCCTGATGGTCCGACAGCGAGTCGGTAGGATCGTCCGTGGTGCAGATTACCTTCACATTCATGCGTTTCAGCAGATTTTTAACAGAAAAATCCGGCTGCTTCAATTTCGCCGAACATTCGTCATAAATTTCTCTTGCTGAATCTTTATTTAATAAAATATCAATGTCAAAATAACGCAGCAGTTCCAGGTGTGTCCAGTGATACAGCGGGTTACGCATCGTGTAAGGAACCGTAATTGCCCATTGTTCAAATTTCTCCCAATCGCTGGCATCGCCTGTACAAAAACGCTCATTAATGCCATTTGCCCGCATTGCGCGCCATTTGTAATGATCGCCGTAAAGCCAGATCTGTGTCAAATTTTCAAACTGCTTATCCGCCGCAATCTGATCCGGAGGAAGGTGGCAGTGATAATCGATGATCGGCATTTCTTTCGCAAACTCATGATACAGCGTGCGGGCAGTCTCCGAACGAAGCAAAAAATCGTCGGATATGAATGTTTTTTGTGCAGTAGCGATTGTTGTCATTATATGTTCGGATAGCTTCTCTCAATTGCATATTCCAATCCGCGCAGCTCAGCCAGTCCACGCAGGCGGCCAATGGCTGTATAACCCGGATTTGTCCTTTTTGTGCCGGAAAGATCGTCGAGCATTCTGTGGCCGTGATCCGGTCGGAATGGCATTCTTAAATCTGTTCTTCCCGCCTCAATTCTGCGTTTCTGCTCGGTTAGCAATGCTTTCATAACATTATACATGTCTACATCGCCATCGAGGTGGTCGGCTTCATAAAAGCTTCCGTCGTGCTCTCTTTTTGTCGCCCGCAAATGGATGAAATGGATGCGGTTACCCAGCCTGTCGACCATTCCGCTGAGATCATTGTCAGGCCTTACGCCATAGGAGCCGGTGCAAAAGCAGATGCCATTTGCCTCGTGATCGTAGGCTTCCAATAATAACAATGCATCATTTTCAGTGCTTACAACTCTTGGAAGGCCCAAAATCGGATAAGGAGGATCATCCGGATGGATCGCCAGCCGAACCCCTGCCTGCTCTGCAACAGGTGCAATGGCCTGGATAAACTGGTATAAATGTGTCCGCAATTCCAGGTCGCCCACTTGTGCATAAGCGCTTAATGCAGTCCTGAACTCTTCAATGGTGAAGCTTTCTTCCGAGCCAGGCAAGCCGGCTATAATGTTTCTAACTAGCTTATTAACCTGCGCTTCCTCAGCATTATCCAGCCAATTTTTGGCTTTTTGCTTTTGCTCGTCCGTGTAATCGTCTGCTGCTTCCGGTCTTTTCAAAAGATACAGATCAAACGCTGCGAACTGGGCTGCGTCAAATCGCAAACCGGTTGAACCATCCTTCATAGGCGCGTCCAGATCGGTGCGTGTCCAGTCCAGAATGGGCATGAAATTGTAGCAAACCGTGTCGATGCCGCATGCACCGAGGTTGATTAATGTTTGCTGGTAATTTTTGATATAAGTCTCAAAATTCCCGGTCCGCGTTTTAATCGCTTCATGCACAGGAACGCTTTCGACCACCGACCAGGTGAGGCCGGCTTGTTCGATCATTTCTTTTCTTGCCTGGATTTCTGCTATTTCCCAAACTTCTCCGTTGCGGATGTGGTGTAATGCAGTTACAATTCCTGTTGCTCCGGCCTGGCGGATATCCTGCAGCGAAACCGGATCATTCGGCCCAAACCAGCGCCATGTTTGTTCTAATGCCATTGTTCGTAATTATGCTACTAACCTATGCTCAGGAACGCGTTCCCGGAGCACTTTTAATGCTCTGCTCATTTGTGTTTCCACTGTTTTGACTGAAATTTCGAGCTTCTCTGCAATGTCGCGGTAACGCAACCCTTCTTCCCTGCTCAGACGAAAAATCAGCTGGCACTGGCGTGGCAATGCCTGGATGCAGCCTTCAACATGTTCAAAAAATTCATTGAACGACAATTCCTCGACGGGCGAGAAATGATCCGCATGCGTCATGTTCCATTGCACCGAATCCAGCGATTCACGCTCATTTTGCCTGTGTATCCTGAGTTTCAGATAATCCAGTGCCTGGTTGCGGACTGCCCTGTAAATGTAAGCCTGAAAAGAAGTATGCACCTCAATCTGCTCCCGATTTTTCCAAAGTTTTACAAAGACATCTGAAACCACTTCCTCCGCAATCTCACGGGTTACTACTACACGCATGGCGTAATTACAAAGTGCCCGGTAATGATGGGTGAACAATTCGCGAAAAGCATGGTAATCTCCCGTTGCCACCACTCTGCCAAATAAACTTTCCAAAGCACTTTTCTGGGAATGGACAGGCGGCAATGTTGCGGTAAATGATTTTGCTTCCATTAATGAACTAGGTTAATTATAGAAAATTTCCAGGATTAGTAGTGGTGTGAGGTGCGCTAGCATCGTCAACACTGAACCTAGTTTAAACATTGATTCGTTGATACACAAAAATTAATCTTGAAAAAAATCAATAAATCTACGCAACCGTTCCCGGAACCGTTCCCGTTTGCGTAATTTTTCCCGGAACTAACCACTGTTTTACTAATTTGTGCAACAATCACGCATTAATGCATTCTTTATACAAAATGTTAAGATTGTATTATTCCCATAAAAATCGATGAAAAAGGTTTCGATCACAATTAAGGAAATTGCGAAGCAACTGAATGTTTCCAAATCAACTGTTTCCAGAGCGTTGCGGGACAGCAGCGAGATCAGTGAGGATACGAAAAACAAGGTGATAGCATTGGCCGAAAAGCTTAATTACTATCCCAATCCCATTGCGATCAGTTTGCTCAAAAACCGCACACAGACCATTGGTGTGATCGTTCCCGACATTGCGAACCGGTTTTATTCCTCAGCCATTGGCGGCGTGGAGGACATTGCTTACAGCCGCGGTTATCACACCATGATTTACCAAAGTCATGAGCAATTGGAGCGGGAGCGTTCCGCATCCAGGCACATTGCTTCTCGCCGGGTCGATGGTTTGGTTGTGGCCATTTCCAGCCAGTCTGAGAACATTGATCATTTCGTTTCTTTGCAGGAACAAGGCATTCCGGTTGTGTTTTTTGATCGGGTGAGCGATGCCATGCAGACGCATAAAGTGCGTGTGGATGATTACAAGGGTGCTTTCGAGGCAACTGAACATTTGATTAAAAGAGGCTGCCGCCGCATTGCCCACATTGCGGGGCCAAAGCCGGTTTCCATTACGCGATTTCGCCTCGAAGGTTATAAGGATGCTTTGCGAAAATACGACATTGATTTTAAGGAAGAGTGGGTCCTGCACAGCGAAATCACACAGTCCGGCGGAACGGAACGCACTTATCAGCTCATGGCCTTACGCGAGCGCCCGGATGCCATTTTCGGCGCCAGCGACCGCATTACGATGGGCATTCACTGGGCATTGCGGCAGCTCGGTTACCGCATGCCTGACGATGTTGCCGTGGTGGGATTTTGCGATCTGGCGATGTCTTCTTTGCTTGATCCGCCGGTAAGTTCGGTTACGCAGCCTTCTTTTGAAATGGGCCAGCAAGCGACGTCGCTGCTTTTGGATTTGATAGAAAGCAAAAATACCCCGGCCGAATATGAGACCAGGGTATTGCCTTCAAATCTTGTTATTAATCAGTCTTCAATGCGGGTCGCTAAATAAGCGTTAGCCCTTATTTGACTAACCCGTAATGGTTTTCAATTTTCTTTCGAATTCTGAAAGGATCTTTTCTTTCATCTGCACCTTCCGCTTTTGAATATTGATGCGGCCTGCTGCTTGCTTGTCTTGTTCAGGATCGCCGGTTGCAGTCCTGTCGAATTCAAGTATCGCAAATTCCAGATCGCTTTTTTCGCGTTTTGCAAGCCATTCAAGTTCTCTGTATTTCGTTCTAAGCTGCTCTTCCGGGCTTTTTAGTTCAAATGCAGGATATTTACGGCTGATCACGCGGGCAAGATAACTAAGCTCAAATATCTTGTCGCAAACCATTCTGAAACGCTCGGCAAGCTCCTTATCAGCCATTTTGAAAGGAATTTTGATCTCTTTCCATTTGCTCAAAAGGACTTTTGCTTCCTGCGAAGCTTCGATAATGTCTGGCGCGCGAAGCAATGTTTCAGCTTGTTGCAGCAATTTTTGTTGTTCTACGATCCTTGGGTCAACACGAACTTTCGGTTCAATGCCTTTTGCAAGATTGTATTTGTCATAAAACAATTTCAAAAAGTGCCTGTAAGCCTTATTAACCTTGAAAAAGCGCTTTGGCGGCACTTCCCCTATATTATTCCAGGCATTGCGCACGTCTCTTGCTTTCTGATATGCATCATCCAGATCACGCGAATAACTCAATGTTTTCGTGATCTTGATCAGCTTCTCATATTCTTCAATGCGATACTGGTTGATTTTATTCTGTTCGTCGAAATAGTCGCGGCGGCGTTGGAAGAAATCGTCCAGGATTTGCTGAAATGTAGTCTCAACTTCTTCCTGATATTCTTTCTCCACCGGACCTGTGCGGATCCATTTGGCTTTAATTTCCTGAATCTGGTCAGTTGCCGCAGTGTAATCTTCAATAGCAGCTGCAACCTTCACATCTTCAATCAAAGCCCGCTTGATTTCCAGGTTTTTAAGTTGGTTAACTTCGATCAAACCTTTCAGATATTCCTCTTTTTCTTCCAGTCTTTGCAGCAACGGAACAAAGTCCCCAAGTGCATCAAAACCTTTAAGCTTACGTTGAAGCTGGATCAGCTTGGTAAGATAAGAACCCTTGTTAAGTGCCTCATCTATTTCTTGTTCCAACTGCTCCACTTTGTTCAGAACGATATTAAAACGATTCTTAAAGTAATCAATCGCTTCCTGCTCAGTTCTCTTTACTTCTCCAATTTGCCGGTCGGGGAAATCCAAATACCCCTTTAAAAATACTTTGCTGTCTTTAACATAGCCGTATTCATCATTCAATGTGGCATTTTCCATTCTTTCAATTTTTTTATCTGCTAAGTGTAGGGATAATAACGATATTTGTTACGCACAAATTAAACAAAAAATGAGTAACGAAACCATTATTTTCTCAATGTCGGGGGTTAACAAAATCATTCCCCCAAACCGGCATATCATTAAAAACATCTATTTATCCTTTTTTTATGGTGCAAAAATCGGGGTTTTAGGTTTAAACGGATCAGGTAAATCGACGCTTTTGCGCGTTATAGCAGGAATTGATAAGGATATCCAGGGAGACGTGGTTTTTTCTCCCGGTTATTCAGCGGGCATGCTTGAACAAGAGCCGAAACTAGACCCAACGAAGACTGTAAGAGAAGTTGTAGAAGAAGGCGTTCAGGAAATCGTTGACCTTTTAAAGGAATTTGAACAGATCAACGAAGCCTTCGGTGAAGAGGACGCAGACTTTGATAAACTCCTTGAACGTCAGGGAGAAGTGCAGGAAAAACTCGACACGACGGACGCTTGGAATTTGGATAACCGCCTGGAAGTTGCGATGGACGCATTGCGTTGCCCGCCTTCTGATGCGCTGGTTTCGACACTTTCGGGTGGTGAAAAACGCAGGGTTGCACTATGCCGCCTTTTGCTTCGCCAGCCTGATGTTTTGCTTTTGGATGAGCCAACCAACCACTTGGATGCTGAGTCAGTTTTGTGGCTGGAAGAGCATTTGAGACAATATAAAGGAACCGTTATCGCCGTAACCCACGATCGTTACTTCCTTGATAATGTGGCTGGCTGGATCCTGGAACTGGATCGCGGCGAAGGCATTCCGTGGAAAGGAAATTACACTTCCTGGCTTGAACAAAAGCAGGAACGCCTGAAAAAAGAAGAGAAAACAGAGTCAAAACGCCAGAAAACATTGCAGCGCGAGCTGGAATGGGTGCGCATGGGCGCGAAAGGGCGTCAGGCGAAATCCAAAGCGCGTTTGGGTGCTTACGAGCGCTTATTGGGGGAAGAGGGTCGCGAGAAAGAGGAAAAATTGGAGATCTTTATCCCGGCTGGACCTCGTCTTGGAAACAAGGTTATTGAAGCGCATAATGTGTCAATGGGCTTTGGAGACAGGCTTTTATATGAAAACCTGAACTTTGCATTGCCTCCAAACGGCATTGTCGGCATCATCGGACCAAACGGTGCGGGTAAGACCACGCTTTTTAAACTCATAACAGGCCAGCTGAAACCATTGGAAGGACATTTTGACGTGGGTGACACGGTTGAACTGGCTTACGTGGATCAGGAACACGATAATCTGGATCCTGCCAAAACCGTTTACCAAAGCATTGCAGACGGAAATGACTGGATCATGATCGCAGGTAAGCAATCCAATGCAAGGGCTTATGTGAGCCGTTTCAACTTCGGCGGCGGTGACCAGGAAAAGAAAGTGGGTAACCTGTCTGGTGGAGAAAGAAACCGAGTGCATTTGGCTATGACATTGAAGGAAGGCGGAAACTTGCTTTTACTCGATGAGCCTACCAACGATTTGGATATCAACACATTACGAGCGCTAGAAGAAGGTTTAGAGAACTTTGCAGGCTGCGCGGTGATCATTTCCCACGACCGGTGGTTCCTGGATCGCGTTGCAACGCATATTCTTGCTTTTGAAGGTGATTCTCAGGTTTATTGGTTTGAAGGAAACTTCTCTGAATACGAGGAAAACCGTAAAAAGCGCCTGGGCTCGGACGCGACGCCAAAGCGGATCAAATACAAAAAATTGGCTTAGTCAAAAACAGTTAATCATTATCAATGAGTCAGATTTCATCTTTGGATAAAATACATTTCATATCAATTGGTGGAAGCGTCATGCACAATCTTGCCATTGCGCTTCATTTAAAAGGATTTCTCGTAACGGGTTCGGATGACGAAATTTATGAGCCATCGGCAAGCCGCCTCGCAAAATATGACTTGCTTCCGGCAGTAACGGGCTGGTTTCCCGAAAAAATCACAGCTGACCTTTCAGCTGTGATTTTGGGCATGCATGCGCGGCAAGACAATCCTGAGCTGGCCAAAGCAAAGGAACTGGGGATTAAAGTGTATTCTTATCCTGAATATATTTTTGAACAAAGCCAGAATAAACAACGCGTTGTCATTGCAGGAAGTCATGGAAAAACGACCATTACTTCCATGATTTTGCACGTTTTGAATTATAACAAGCGTGTTTTCAACTATCTGGTTGGTGCGCAGATCGAGGGTTTTGATAACATGGTGAAGCTTTCCGAGGAAGCGCCCCTTATTGTGATCGAAGGAGACGAATATTTCACTTCACCTTTGGACCCGACGCCAAAATTCATGCATTACCAGCCGCACATTGCATTGATCAGCGGCATTGCGTGGGATCATTTCAATGTGTTTCCAACCTGGGAATCGTATGTAAAGCAGTTTGAACTACTGGCTGATTCTTTGCCAAAAGCGGGCGGGATTATCTTCGACGAAACCGATGATATGCTGGATGTGATTGGTCAAAAAGAGCGTCCGGATGTTGTGAGCAAGCCTTACCACGCGCATCCCTACAAAATTGAAGACGGCAAAACGATCCTTATCACATCGGAAGGAAAGGAAGTGCCGGTGCTGGTTTTTGGAAATCATAACATGAAGAATATAAGTGGTGCTTATGCCGTTTGCGAACGCCTGGGCATTACAGATGAGCAGTTTTACGAAGCCATTCAAACATTCAAAGGAGCAAGCAAGCGATTAGAATTGCTGGGTAAAAATGAAACCGTAAACATTTACCGTGATTTCGCCCACGCTCCTTCCAAAGTGGAAGCTACAACTGCTGCGCTGAAAGAACAATATCCTGAACGCACATTGGTTGCCTGTGCCGAGCTGCATACATTCAGCAGCTTGAATAAGGCGTTTTTAAGTCAATATCGCAGAAAATTAAAAGCGGCAGACGTTGCAGTGGTTTATTACAATCCATTAACCGTTGAACATAAGCGGCTGGAACCCATCTCCGAAGAAGATATCCGCACAGCTTTTAAGCGGGAAGATTTGAAGGTTTTTACCGATTCAGCGCAAATGGTGCAATTTCTGAAAACACGAACCTGGGAAAATGCGAATCTGCTGCTGATGAGCTCCGGAACTTTCGGTGACACAGATTTGAAAGCACTCGCAGCAAAGTTGCTTGATTAACAGACTAATACATTTACACTATATTTTGAATTTGATTTTATGCAATCAATTGTTGTTTACTGCGGCTCAAATCCCGGCAAAAAGCCGGTTTATGCCGAAACTGCTTACGCATTAGGCGCCGAATTGGCAAAACGAAACATACGACTGATCTACGGCGGCGGAAACATGGGGCTGATGGGTCGTGTGGCAGACGGAGCCATGGAAAACAATGGCAATGTTACAGGCATAATCCCCAACTTCCTCGCAAAGCTGGAAGTGGCGCATAAAACGCTGACCGAGCTGCACTTCACAGAAACCATGCACGAGCGAAAAGCCAAAATGGCTTCCTTAACCGACGGCGTTATTGCACTTCCGGGCGGTTATGGCACTTTTGATGAGTTGTTTGAAATATTGACGTGGTCGCAGTTAAGGATTTTCAACGGACCGGTTGGCTTGCTGAATGTGAACGGATTTTACGATCTCCTGCTTTTGCAATTAGATAAAATGGTTGAAGAAGGCTTTTTACGTCCGGATAATCTGCAACTTTTGGTGGTGGCCGACAATGTAGTAGGCCTTTTGGAAAAAATGGAAGCTTTCCGTCTACAAGCATCAGAAAATAAGCCTCTGGATATGTCGTTATATGTAGACAAGAATTAATTACCCTTCCAAAAAAACGATGCGCATTTTATTACTGGCCATGCTGTTTTCATCCGTTTCCTTCGGCGCGTATGCGCAACTGGAAAATCTTGGAAAGACAGTAAACACTGAATACAATGAAATTAATCCGATTATTGCGCCCGATGGCAAGACCATTTACTTTTCAAGGGTAAGCCATCCGCAAAATACGCACGGCACCAAAGGCAGCCAGGACATCTGGTTTTCTGAGTTGAAAAATGATAATTGGACTCCCGCCCGCCGCCTTCCGCCGCCGCTTAATAAAGAGGACTATAACAGCCTTTACAGCATTACACCCGATGGCAACACATTGCTGATCAAGGGTTCATACAAAAATGGCGTTTATGAAACGCGCGGTTTTTCGACGAGTAAAAAGACAGCCCGAGGCTGGTCTGCGCCTAATAAGCTTGAAATTCCAGGTTATGCGAAGATCAGCAAAGGGCAGTTTGACTGCGGCTATCTTTCAACGGACGGAAAAACGCTCGTTATGTCATTCAGCGAGAAGAAAAACAGCAAGGTCGATGACATTTATGTGAGCTTTAAGGCAAAAGATGGCACCTGGTCCAAGCCAATGAACCTTGGACAGGAAATCAATTCTGAAGAATTCACCGAAACAACGCCTTTTCTGGCTCCTGACGGCGTTACGCTGTATTTTTCAAGCGATCGAAAAGGCGGTCAGGGCAGCAATGACATTTATTATAGCAAGCGGATTGATAAAACCTGGAAACGCTGGAGCCGGCCTGTAAACTTGGGCCCAGCCGTGAATTCTGATGGTTATGACGCTTATTACACCATTTCTGCCTTGGGAGATTATTCTTATATGGTGTCTTTCAAAGGCGCAGAAGGCAAAGGCGATGTGGTGCGTTATAACCTGAAACCCAAGGACGTTCCGGGCGACACGGCCGAGGCGCCGATTGCCAATGTGCCTGTTTCTGATCCAGTGGTGATGATTAGCGGCAAGGTGATTGACTCAAAAACCGGAAAACCGGTGGAAGCGACCATCATTTATGAAAACCTGGCAGATGGCGAAGAAGTAGGAACGGCCACAACCAATCCCACGACTGGAGAATATAAGATCATATTGCCCTATGGACAGAAATACAGCATGCGGGCCGTTGCGCCCAACTTCATTGCCGAAGGTGAAAACGTGGATTTGACGGATTCCACCGCCAACAAGAGCTATAAAGAAATCACAAACAAATCGCTCAAATTGATCCCGATCGAAGAAGGCCAGATTGTGCGGCTTAATAACATTTTCTTCGCAACGGGAAAGTCTGCATTAAGCACGGAATCCTTCCCGGAACTCGACCGTATTGCCATTTCCATGACTGAAAACAAGACGCTGGCAATCGAATTGGGCGGACATACAGACAACACCGGTAGCGCAGAATTCAATATTAAACTCTCGCAGGATCGGGCTGATTCTGTCCGGGAATATCTGATCGGCAAAGGAATTGAGCCGGACCGGGTGGAAAGCAAAGGTTATGGAGAAACGGTTCCTGTTGCTAAAAACGACACGCCGGAAGGTCAGCAGCTCAACCGGCGGGTGGAATTTAAAATATTAAAAAAATAGTCTCATTAACAAAATGAGAACCTGCGCGGGCACCAAAATTTAAAGCGTACTTTTGGATTTCAACGCTCTTTCTCATGACCGCCAAACGTTCTCCTGCACTTGGTTTTATATTCGTAACCTTACTTATTGATGTAATCGGACTCGGCATTATCATTCCCGTGATGCCAAAACTGATCAGCGAACTCACAGGCGACAGCATTAGTGACGCTTCGCGGGACGGCGGATGGCTTTTGTTCGCATATGCATCGATGCAATTCCTCTGCGCACCCATCATAGGCGGCATAAGCGACCGGTTCGGCCGGCGACCCGTGTTATTGGCTTCACTTTTCGGCTTCGGCATTGATTATATCTTTCTTGCATTTGCGCCAACATTGGGCTGGTTGTATGTAGGGCGCATTATTGCGGGGATTATGGGTGCCAGCTTTACGACCGGAGCGGCATACATTGCCGACATCAGCACACCGGAAAAACGCGCTCAGAATTTTGGCTTGCTAGGCGCTGCATTTGGTCTCGGATTCATTATCGGACCAGTTTTGGGCGGATTATTGGGTCAATATGGTGCCAGGGTTCCGTTTATGGCTGCGGCTGCATTTTCCCTGATCAATTGCTTGTACGGCTATTTCATTCTGCCTGAATCGCTTGCTCCCGAAAACCGCAGACCGTTTGAATGGTCCAGGGCGAATCCGATCGGATCTTTAAAAAACCTGAAACGTTATCCCATCATTTATGGCCTGATCATTTCATTAGGTTTGCTTTATGTCGCTTTGCATGCCGTACAAAGCAACTGGTCGTTTTATGTAATTGAAAAATTCAATTGGGACGAAGCGCATATTGGTTATTCTTTGGGCGCAGTGGGCGTTTTGAGTGCATTTGTCCAAGGCTATTTGATCAGGCTTATTTTGCCCAAATTAGGCCAGAAACGAAGTGTTTATGTTGGCTTGTTAATGTATGCGGTGGGGTTTGTATTGTATGCACTGGCTACGGAAGGATGGATGATGTATGCCTTTATGGTCCCGTATATATTGGGGAGCATTGCTGGCCCGGCATTGCAGGGAATCATTTCAACACAGGTTTTGCCCAATGAGCAAGGAGAAATTCAGGGCGCTTTAACAAGCTTGCAAAGCCTCACTTCGATTATAGGGCCACCTTTGATGACCAATCTATTTTCGGTTTTTACGCAACCTTCGGCGAAAATCTATTTGCCCGGAGCGCCCATGATCATGGCGGCAATTCTGACGATCATCAGCACATTTCTGGCAAGAAGAAGCCTTAAACGCAACTTCTGAGTGATTAGTAAAGAATGATCAGGAATAGGAAAACAACCAGCCAAAGTGCGCCGGTGAAGTGCCAGTATCTTGTTAGTAATGTTATCCGAAGCTTGTTAGGCGCATTGACACTGTAGACGAATGAGTCAATGTAAGATCTGTTTTTAATCGCTTTCTGGAAAAGTATGGCCAGATAAATTACACCTCCCACAATGTGAATAAGGTGAAGGCCTGTTAGCAAATACACCAACCCGCCGGAAGTCTTTACACCTTTAAACAAGCCTGCATTGTGCATTTCAGCCCAGCCGCCTATTTGCAATAGAATAAATGTTACGCCTAAAAGCAGCGTTGCGCCTAAGAAAACGCGATAATGTAAAAACCGCTCACTGTTAAAAGCAAGATTGGCTTCATGCAATGTTATACTGCTGAAAAGGATCACCAATGTGCTCAGCCAGAACATGTCCGGGAGCACGATCATATGCCCGGTTTCGCGGTGCATGCGTGTGAGGAAAATGATAAAGATCGAAGTAAAGAGCAACGAACTGCCAATCACACCCAGCCACAGCATGAAACCTAAGGGTTCGCGCCGCTTGGTGAAAGGATTTTCCTTCGATTTGGTTGTTTGTTTAGGACTCATTACCGTTTCTTTTCCAAAAGCTTAAAGCAAGAAGTGAATATAGCGACAATTTGCAGGCGCTCAGTCACCTAAAAATAATTTACTGTAAAAGACCCTGCCAAACATTAAAACGTGAGAAGGGCTTTTTCAGATCCGTTTCCTTGTTAAAGATCCCAAATAATGTTGATCCTGAACCGCTCATCGCAGCGTACAATGCACCTTGTTGATAAAGCTCCGTTTTGATCTCTTCTAAAAGAGGATATTTTACAAAAAGCGTTGCTTCAAAATCGTTTTTTACGCCATTCTTCCAATTTTCAACTGGCTGTTTTAGAAGATTACGCAAATCTTCCTCACTTCGTTTCGGCACGACGCCAGCATATGCTTCAACCGTGGAAATATGTAAGCCCGGATTCACGAGCACAATCCACTTTCCTTTCAGGCTCAGATCAATAGGTTCAAACACATCGCCTTTTTCATAACAGAACGCAGGCTCGTTGCGAATGAAAAAAGCACAATCACTTCCTAATCTACGTGCGTAATCCAGCTGTTTTTCAAAAGAAATTTTCAGGTCAAACTGCTGGTTCAATGCTTTGATCGCAAAAGCCGCATCTGCTGATCCGCCGCCAAGTCCCGCGCCAATGGGAATTGCTTTCAGCAAATGCATTTTGACCGGTGGCAAATCGTAATCTGCCGAAAGCATACGATATGCTTTTGTACACAGGTTGTCAGCATTATTTCCCGGGATTACAATGCCGTCAGACTCGAAGGAGAACACACTATCCAATGTAATTTCAAGCGCGTCCGACCAGCCAACGGGGTAAAAGCAAGATTCTATATTGTGAAAACCATCGGGCCGCTTTTCAGTAACGTTGAGGCCAATGTTTATTTTTGCGTTTGGAAATACGATCATTTTAAAAGCTTATTGTTCCCACCGCCATTCCTGACCAATCACCAACTCTTCTTTCAGTCCCTGTGAAATGAGGAAGTCGCGGGTTTTGGCATCAGAAAGCTTAGACACGGCAATTTTATCGGCATTAGCAAGCGCATACAAATACATGGACGCGATCCGCACGGTATTTTGAAACTGGTCTTTATTCACCAGACTGAAATCGTCACAATCTGCATGGTAACATTGCAACACATTCGGATCCAAATGGCCTGACAAACCGGCAATAGGAACGCCTTCCAGCATAAATGGCTGGTGATCGCTATGCAAGCCCGCGCGGTTGGTCGACTCATTTTTAAAATTTGGGTCAACACTGTGAATCGCACTTCCCACACCTGCGAAAAATTCGCTCATTTCTTCTCTGCCAAAGGCATTAACGCCTTTCGGATCATTGGTCATATCAAGGTTCATCATGTAACTGATCTTGTTAATGTTACCTGATTTTTTCATTTCGCTGACAAAATGCTTTGAACCTAACAAACCTTGCTCTTCGCCCATGAAAAGCACAAACTGAATTGTACGTTCAGGTTTCACTTTCAATGCTTTAAATGCTCTTGCAACATCCATCACAGCGAAAGACCCGATTCCATTATCAATAGCGCCAGTTGCAAGATCCCAAGAGTCCAAATGCCCCCCTATGATTACAGTTTCGTCTGTTTTTCCTTTCAATGTTGCAATCACATTTCTTGCTTTAATGGGCTTGGAAATGTTGTGCATATCAATGTGCGCTTCAAGCGGGCCTTCTTCTTTAAGCCATTTACGAAGTTCCAAACCGCTGTCATTGGAAATGCAAAACGGCCGGGATAGCAATAATTGCGCCTGTAACAGAAGCGGTTCCGGTCAGCAAAATTTTTCCCGGAGCACCATTAACCATGATCACGCCAGTTGCGCCGTACTTGATTGCCAATGCTGTCTTTTCTGATCGGTGAAGATTTTTCTTACCAGGAGCGCCTACCAGATTAATGTTGGCTAAGGCTATTTTACCCTTCACTTTCTCCTTAATCATCTCGAAATCCTCTTCCAGCCCATTTCCTACATCCACGATTTCACCTTGCAGGTTGGATTCAACGGGAGAATGTGCAAGCGAAACAACCGGAACTTCCCTGAAATTGTCGCTGCTGCCCGGCGCTATGGATAATGTTACCGTGTCGCGCATCCAGGCTTCAACTTCGAAGGGTTGGAAAGCAACGTCCGTAAATCCGTAACTTTTGAGGAGTTGAAACGCATATTCTTCGGCTTTTTCACCATTAACACTTCCTGTTAATCGGTGTCCGATGCTTTTTGTTGCGTCACCAAGCGTTTGATAAGCTTTGCCGTTTTTTCTAATTTCATTATCAAGCCGGGAGAAGGGTTTTTCCCATTTTTTGTCAATAGGGTGGAATCCGGCGAACAATACAATAAAGCCACCAATCAAAACAACTTGTACAATTTTTTTCATAATACCCCTTAAAGGATGCTGCGTTTTCTTAAAATTACACCTCGAACCGGATGATCGACATGAGGTTGCGCATGCTTAACACACATTCAACAACAAATAGATTCCCAACTTCAATATCTTCCTTAAAATAGTGAATTTTCCGGTACTAAATTTCTTTTTTATTTCTCAACTTAAAAGTAATTCGACAGAAATATATTTTAAGTGTAACATTTACACTTAAAATGTTGTTTTTCCTTTTTTAAGCAGCAATTTTGTACTTTTCCTTCCAGTATCTGATATTACCGTAATCTTAATCACATATAATAACAATGTATTTCCTTGGATTTGATTTAGGCAGTTCGTCCGTTAAAGCATGTTTGATCCACGCAGATTCCGGCGCAGTCGCTGCCTCTGCATTTTATCCTGAGCGGGAAATGACCATTGCAGCGCCCAAGCCGGGCTATGCGGAGCAGCAACCAGAACTTTGGTGGCAAAATGCATGTCTGGCTTCTAAGGCCGTGATTCAAAAAGCTGGCATTTCTCCCGAAGATGTGGGTGCAATCGGGATTTCTTATCAAATGCATGGTTTGGTTGTGGTTGATAAAGATTTGAATGTGTTGCGACCTTCGATTATCTGGTGCGACAGCCGGGCAGTGGAAGTTGGCAACAAGGCAATGGAGGCAATCGGCGAAGAATATGTCCTTCCGCATTTGCTTAATTCTCCGGGCAATTTCACTGCTTCAAAATTGGGTTGGGTTAAAGAAAATGAGCCCGATGTATACGCAAAAGTCCATAAGTTTATGCTTCCCGGCGATTACCTGGCTGCCCGCATGACTGGCGAAGTGGTTACAACGCCTTCCGGATTGTCAGAAGGAATTTTCTGGGATTTTGTAAATGAACGCCCAGCGGATTTCCTTTTTGATTATTTCGGATTTAGCCCTGACATTTTGCCGGAGGTATTGCCTACATTCTCTGAGCAAGGCAAAGTTACCGCTTTGGCAGCAGAGGCACTCGGCCTGCGGGCTGGCATTCCGGTAACATATCGAGCTGGTGATCAGCCTAATAATGCATTTTCGCTTAATGTGCTAGAACCCGGAGAAGTGGCAGCAACAGCCGGAACTTCGGGCGTCGTTTACGGCGTAAGCGATCAGGTTAAATTCGATGCAAAATCACGTGTTAACACCTTTCTGCACGTTAATCCCATTTCCAAGGCTTCACGTTATGGAGTTTTGCTGTGCGTAAATGGCACAGGCAGCCTAAACGGGTGGCTCAGAAACTCATTATTCCAGGGCAATGTTTCTTATCCGGAAATGAACCAGCTGGCGTCACAAGCACCTGTTGGAGCCGACGGCTTATATTGTCTTCCTTTTGGCAACGGCGCTGAGCGTATGCTTGAAAACCAGGATCCGGGAAGCACATTCAAAGGCTTACAATTCAGCCGCCACGGCCTGAACCATTACACCCGCGCTGCACAGGAAGGCATTGTGTTTGCATTGTATTACGGAATGGAAATCATGGAAACCGTTGGTGTTTCGTTGAAAAATATCCGCGCAGGCGAAGCAAACATGTTCCTAAGCCCTGTCTTCCGTGAAACCTTTGCCAATGTATCTGGCGCAACCGTCGAGTTATACAATACAGACGGTGCACAAGGCGCTGCCCGCGCAGCAGGCTTCGGTCTTGGTTATTACAAAAACAGGTCAGAAGCATTTGTCGGACTATCTGCATTGCGCACCATTGAACCGGATGCAGCTTTGATTGAAACAACCAAAGAGGCATACGGCAACTGGAAAGATGCGTTAGAAAAAAGCTTATAAAAGTGTTTTCGGTCTTAATAGTCAGGTAATTATTAAGACCGAAACTTTTTATGCACGTTCAGAAATGATCGCCCCATTCTTGGCAACTTCATCGACTTTAAATGCCTGGATTTCCGCAACCCTTACATTCTGACTTTCCTTGTTGACATACTGGCGGTAACTCAGCTTTCCTTCCACCTGCACGAGCTTGCCTTTGTCCAATAGCGCTTCGCAACGCTCGCCCAATGCTCCCCACGCAATGATGGAATGCCAGTCCGTGGATTTGATCTCTTCCTTATTTCTATTCGTGTAAGTTTCGTTGGTTGCCAGCGAAAATGTAACTGCTCTCCCACCCTCGAACTCTCTTACAACCACCTCACGTCCAACGTGTCCAATCAATTTTACTGAATTCATCATTTGCTTTTTTATAGTGAATGTTCATTTAATGTCGATTGCCCTCAACCGACGATACAAATGTGAATGATTGCCGATTAACGAGTCGGTTATTAACTATTTACAGTCAGGTAAAAACGTTTGCAGCCGTTTGCAAATGGAAAATAAGTTGTTAATGCTAAGAATTGGAATTTTGCTATATTGCAAGCCGAGATTACGTATACACACTCATCTGCTCCTACTGGCGTAGATTAAACTTTGAACAATGAAAAATTGCCTGGAATGCGGGAAACCACTGATGGGACGGGTAGACAAGAAATTCTGCTCGGATATGTGCCGGAACAGCTACAATAACCGGTTAAATTCAGATTCTTATAATTTGATCAGGAACATGAACAACCAGCTTCGGAAAAACCGCCGGATCCTGGAAGAATTATGTCCGGAAGAAAAATCGAAGACAACAAAAAGCACGCTGATTGGCAAGGGCTTTGATTTTAGTCTCATTACCAGCCGCCGTCCCACGCAAAAGGGAAGCATTTATCATTTTGTTTATGATTATGGCTATCTGGAACTGGAAAACGATTTTTATCTGATCGTAAAAGATAAACGTCTGGATAAATAGATATTTTTGCACCAGCATTCAAAAATCCACCCAATGAAAAAAGTTAGTCTAAGTGATTCTGGCCCCAAAGTATCCGAAGCGATTTATGGTTTCTGGAGATGGACGGATGAAGGTTCTCAAACCACATCTCAAATTGAAAAAACCGTCAATCTTTGCCTGGAACTGGGCATTAACACCTTCGACCACGCGGATGTTTATGGTAACACGGCCATTGAAGAGCATTTTGGTAAAGTAATCCAGACCAAATCTTTCAAAAGGGAGGACATTGTTTTATTCAGCAAATGCGGCATCAGGAAGTCAACTAATAAGTCGCTGACTTACTATGACACGTCCAGAGATCATATTGTAAACAGCATTAACGGCTCTTTAAAAAGGCTTAAAACAGATTATCTGGACATTTTTCTGCTGCACCAAAGCGACTTCCTTTCTGATCCCGAGGAAACGGCGACTGCGCTTGCGGAGATTGTTAAATCAGGAAAAACCAAGCATATCGGCGTTGCAAACTTTACTGTATTTCAGCATCAGTTGCTGGCTTCTTACCTGCGGATTCCGATTGTAACCAATCACATTGAGCTGAATTTGATGAACACGACGGCGATTGAAGATGGTCGGATCGATTTTATCAAACAAAGTTTCAGCAAACCATTGGCGTGGGCACCGCTTGCAGGTGGCAAAATATTAAATGGAACTGATGAAAAAGCCGTTCGTTTGAGAGCGAAGCTGGAAGAGGTCAGCAAGAAATATGATGCGAACATTGAGCAGACTGCTGTGGCCTGGCTGATGAAACTGGGCACATTGCCTATTATCGGATCACTTTCTGAAACCAGGATCAGGAACGGCGCCAGCGCATCGGATATTAAATTAAATCATGAAGACTGGTACGAAATCTACCAGGTTGTAAGCCAATAATTATCGCGAGTATCGTCCTATTTTGTCAGGACGATACTCCACTCATTTCCGCTTTGCACCTTATATTTCTCAGCAAAGCTTCCCATATTAATGCCGAGCGAAAAGTTGAGCAGACTGTTGAAATAACCAACGTCTTCGCCTTCTTTCACATCTCCAAAAGTGTTTACATAACGCACTTTTCCTTCGTATACTTTCTGTTTTTGATTAAAAACCTGCACCTGGACATCGTCTCCGGTCTTTACATTTAGTTTGTTAAAAACCTCTTTTCCAATGTTTGTCCAAACATTGCCATATTGAATGTCTAGGATCGGAATTCCGCCCTTAACATGACCATTTTCAAATGATGATTTCTGATAAGGAATTGAAACAATTGCTTCGGGAAGCTTTTTCCCAACTTGCTCAAATGCAATGACCTTAGCCGCCAAACGCGCTGCGGTAAATGCATAAACGTCACGGCCGTGGAAAGTGTAAGATTCATTTGAATTTTTGCGCCGGTTAACAGCCTCATCAATCTCCCGCACTTCCTGAATTCCGAGCTGCTCTGCCACGAGTGTAAGCGTTCCGTTATCCGGTGTCACGAAATAATGTCCTGACTTTGATTTCATAACCACCGATTTTCGATCAGTGCCAACTCCCGGATCTACGACCGAAACGAAAACCGTTCCTGCTGGCCAGTAAGGGGCTGTTTGCACTAACCGATAAGCTGCTTCCCAAATGTTATAAGCCGGGATTTCGTGCGTGACATCGTATAATTTCAAGTTAGGAGAAACGCCGGAAGCGACGCCTTTCATCGCTGAAACGGCTCCGTCTTTCAAACCGAAATCGGACTGAAAAACCAGAATGTTGTTTTGTGCAAATGCGCTGATATGCAGTTTGAAAACCAGCAACAATGCAATCACTAGTTTGGATAAAAAACGATTCATCTTGAATTTATTTAAAGGCATAGAAGTCATCGCGGAAGATATGAAAAATACAAATTTACTGGGTGGCATGGGTTTTTAAAATGCAGCTGAAAGAACATTCATTACATCCACAAAGCACAAACAACGAATGGCAGTTATTGGAGAACTTATCAAAAAGGCAATTGATTTTACAGGGCTGATTACTTCTGATCCTGATCCTGTTGAAGCACAAAAAGAAGTTTTACAAAAACTGCTGGAAACGGCAAAACTCACCGCGTTCGGAAAGGCTTACGGCTTTTCGGAAATGTTGAAAAACGAAGATATCATCTCCGCATTTCAGGAGAAAGTTCCGGTTCATGATTATGACAAAATGTTTGCAGAATGGTGGCATTATTTATTGGAAGGCCACCAGAATGTTACCTGGCCGGGCGGACAGCAATATTTCGCATTAAGCAGCGGGACCACAAGCAACAGCAAATACATTCCGGTTACCGAAGATATGCTCACTGCAATCCGTAAGGCGGGAATTTCGGAAATAACGAACATTAATGCGTTCAATCTGCCGGGTGATTTTTTTACCAAACAAATTTTAATGCTCGGCAGCAGCACTTCTTTGATTCAAAAAGACGATCATCAGGAAGGTGAGATCAGCGGGATCAGCGCGAGCAATTTGCCAACATGGTTCGGTGGATTTTACAAGCCCGGAAAAGAAATTGCAGACATCGCGGACTGGGATCAGCGCGTCAGGAAAATAGCCGAAGAAGCCCCAAAATGGGACATTGGATGCATTTCAGGAATTCCTTCGTGGGTTGAATTAATGTTGAAAGAAATTATAAGCTATAACAAGCTGAACAACATTCATGACATCTGGCCCAATCTGATGGTTTACACAACCGGCGGCGTCGCTTTCGAACCTTACAAAAAAAGTCTCGAACAATTACTGGCTCACCCGCTCATTTACATTGACACTTACCTTGCTTCGGAAGGCTTTATAGCGATTCAAAAACGCCCGGATACGACTTCAATGGCCCTTTTTCCGGATAATGGCATTTTTTACGAATTTGTGCCTTTTGACGGTGATCATGTGGATGAAAATGGCTTGGTAAAAGCCGGAGCGAAAGTCCTTTCCCTTGCCAATGCTGAGGAAGATGTCGAGTATGTGCTGCTGATTTCCACCGTTTCCGGCGCGTGGCGTTACATGATCGGCGACACGGTAAAAATTACTGATAAAGCAAGAGCCGAGATCAAGATCACAGGTCGGACAAAGCATTTTCTGAATGTTGTCGGTTCACAACTTTCTGTCAATCAGATGAATGATGCATTGCGTGTGATTGAGCATGAATATGATGTGGTGATCAAAGAATTCATCGTCGCAGCCGTTCACCGGGGAGAGGAATATATCCATAAGTGGTTTTTGAGCTGTGACAAATTTCCGGACAACGCAAAAGTTGCCGAGTCCCTTGATAAGACGCTTCGCGAAAACAACAAGAACTACAATGTGGCAAGAGGACGGGCGCTTAAAGGCGTTGAAACCGTGCTGATCCCGGAGGAAATATTTTATAAATGGAGCGAAGAAACCAAGAAACTGGGCGGACAAGTGAAAATTCCAAGAGTGATGAAGGAAGAAGATTTCCTGGAATTCGCAGCTTTTGTTGACAAGAGCTTATAGGTTTTGCTGCTGCGCAGCTTCCAATTTCCGGACTTGTTCCATAATATCGTCAGGCGAAAGATAGAGCCTGGCGATTTTGTTTTTATACTTCTCAGAAAGGCTCGCGTGATTAAGGATAAAGTGCTTTGTTTTAACAATATAGCTTCCTAATCCGTGGTTCACAGCAAATGTGTCCGCCACGCGTTCGGCTTGCTTAATGTAGGTTGAAGAAAGCAAGTAACCGATTCCAAACCGCATCATACCCGTCACGCTCCGGTTTTCATAATCCATAATATGCCCCAGCTCGTGCCCTATCCACCCGACCATAATGTCGGCCGGAATCTGGTGAATTGGAATCGCTGTTGTGGTTAGCTTGAAAAGTGCACTAATGTTGATATTATAGCCCCTGTTTGTCCCGAACATTGTGCTTATTTTGGGCTGGGCCTGCATCACGGAGCGCTTGATATTTCGCTTAAAAACAAAGTCAATCTGCGTCTCTTTCAACTCCGGATAAAACGACAAAGCCTTCAAAACCTCATTCTCAATCACTTTCGGAATCGTCTTATTAGTCTTAAAAGCACTGAGGTCACTATCCGGGTTTTTTGAAGCTTGCATTGCACGTTTAACATTTAATTAATTCTCATTCCTAAAAAGATCATTCCGTTCTTTAAGGAAACTCATCATATATGCTTTGCCTATGCGAGATAATAATGAATCGAACGGTGTCTTTTTCTTCAACTTCGAAGCCAACGCGATAATCGCCAAGTCGTATCCGATAGTAATTGTCAAACCCTTGCATCTTTTTCAGATTAGGAATCTCACGAACCGTTTGCGCTTGTTCGACTTTAATAATGACCTCTTCAAGTTTTTTCTTCGTAACCGTATCTTTTAATTTTCGGATGCTTTTAATAAAAAACTTGTCAAAAACGACCCTCATTTGTCACGAAGTTCTTTCATAACAGCATCGCGGCTTACTGATTTACCCGTCTTTGCCTTCTTCATCATTTGACCGAAAGCAAAATCTTCCATTTGGGCCTCAGAAAAAATAGTGGCCTTTTCACCCATTCTTTCTGCCAGATTCTTCAACATTTTAATCGTTTTAGAATCGCTTTGAATTACAATCGTTTCCATAAAACCTTTTTAGTTATGCTAAAAATAAGTGTTTAAACGAAGATATCAATCCTTCAACTGCTTCGCGTCCAGCTTTCTGATAATGTCCTTTTTATTGAATAAAAGTCTCCAAACTGCGAATGAGGTTTCGGCGTTGGGCATGCATGATTTGCAAATAAGGCTTTCGGAAGGGACGGGGGCGTTGTACACGAGCAATGTATCGCTTAATTGCTGGAGATTGTCACTCGCTGCGGCTTTGTTTTTGGCACTGTATAAATACGCATCCAACACTTCGCGCTCCTTCGCGGCAAGCTGCTGATTTTTGAGATCGTCGATGCCCAGCAATTCAACTTTTACGCCGTATTCCTTTTGCAGCGCTGCGATTACCGGAATTTCTCCCAGATTTTTACACACTTCACCTGCCTTTTCAGGATGCTTTTCCAATTCACTGGTTAAAGACTTTTCAGCAATCTGCGCGATCTTTTTTCCCCATGCATCAGCCGAATAAATCAGCTGCGTATGAGTTACCCGCTTGATCTGCGACGCTTTTATTTCATTGGACAAAGCCTTCGTATTTTCAACGCGGTTACCCATATCACACCCGGCCATTATCAGGGTCAGCACCACGCAACACAACATTCGTTTCATTTCCATTCAGTTTATATCAATTCAACAGATTTCAAAGGTTTGTAATTCACAAAGGCACTCTTATCTCAAAACCTTCATTTATCTAAAATGCGTATCTTTGTGCCCCGAATACGTGGTGCCAAAGATATTCAATAAAGATGATCGATAAATTAGAAGCTATAAAAGAACGTTTCGAAGAAGTTTCGCAACAAATTATACAACCGGAAATCGTTTCGGACTCTGGCCGCTATTCCAAAATAAGTAAGGAATACAAAGATCTGGGACGGATTGTGGAACAATATGGCATTTTATTGAAGCTGCAAAAAGACATTGCCGGAACCAAGGAACTGATCGCGACTGAAAAGGACGAGGAACTGCGCGAAATGGCAAAAGAGGAGCTGGACGATCTGACTCCCAAACTGGAAAAGCTTGAACAGGAAATCAAAGAACTGCTTATTCCAAAAGATCCAAATGACAGCCGCAACATTATCCTTGAAGTAAGAGGCGGAACCGGCGGAGATGAAGCTGCGATTTTTGCGGGCGATTTGTTCCGGATGTATCAGCGCTTTTTTGAAAAAATGGGCTGGCGTTCATCGATTATGGACTTTACGGAAGGGACAAACGGCGGTTACAAAGAGATTATCTGCAAAGTTGAAGGCGAGGATGTTTACGGAAAAATGAAATTCGAATCGGGTGTGCACCGCGTCCAGCGCGTTCCACAGACCGAATCGCAAGGACGGATTCACACCTCGGCTGCATCTGTGGCGGTTTTGCCAGAAGCAGAAGAGGTTGATGTTCAGATTAATATGAATGATGTCCGGGTTGACACATTCCAGTCATCCGGTGCAGGTGGACAGTCGGTTAACACGACTTATTCTGCTGTTCGATTGACACACATTCCTTCGGGACTGGTTGTAAGTTGCCAGGATGAGCGTTCACAGCTAAAAAATAAGGACCGCGCATTGAGCGTTTTGCGTTCGAGATTGTATGAAATTAAGCTGAAAGAGCACAATGATGCCATCAGTTCTCAAAGAAAATCAATGGTAGGAAGCGGTGACCGCTCCGATAAGATCCGCACTTACAATTATCCGCAAAGCCGCATCACAGATCACCGCATTGGCTACACAGTCTATAACCTTCCCGCAGTAATGGAAGGCGACATTGGCGAATTCATCGAAAGATTGCGCATCGCCGAAAACGCAGAAAGAATGCAGGAAGGGGAAACGGTTTAAATCCTTTCGAATTAAATTAGAAACTGTATCGAGGCTAACTCTTTGCCAACTTGCTGCACGCCCGAAAGAATTCGCTTCGTTTGGGTGGCAGAAGGTTTTCTGGTGCCGCTAATGTATTGTGCAAGCAAACTTTGGTTCATCCCAATGCGCTCACTCAATGCCTTTACATTAAGCACTTTATAAAACGCGAAAAAACTTTGCAAGTCCGGTTTCAAATCGATTTCTTGGATTGAGTAAGTCAGATTTTCCTTTTGAAAGGCGAGGTTGACGGCTTCTACAATATTTTTTTTCAGCTCCTCAAAATCATCGCCTTGCGTGCCGATAAATTTCTTTCTGAAAGAAGTAAATGCGCTATAGCCAACATCCTCCTTCACGATCTCCATTGTAATCAAAGGCTTTTTCATCGCTTGTTCGTTTTTATTTCGGCTTTCTTCAATAATGCATTCAGCAAACCCTTTTTCACTTCCTTACTGCCATGAAAAGGCACTATTAACTGTCCTCCCTTCTCAGGATGTCCCACGATTTTATGGCTTCCACTTTGTCTTATTTCAAACCAGCCGTCTTTTACAAACAGCCTGAACAACTCAGTTGACTTCATGCAAAAGTAATAAATATATTACCAGAAGTCAATTGGAAATCATTACCAATTGGCTCCTGAAAAAGTTAATTTTACTTTGATGGAACTGAGTAAATAAAGTGTAAAAGCCTTTACTTCGCTGCAAACAACGAATTGTAGGTTTTGGCCTGTAGGTGTCGAAGGCTTCTTTTTTGTGGTAATCTTCGCCGATGAAGGTGATAACCTGATGGAATTCTTTTGCTTTCATGTAACCTGGAAGAGGCTGGATCATATTGAACTTGTCATCAAGAAAAACGGTCGTGGGATAGCTGGGCTGGTTATTGGTTAATGCCAATGCGAGCTGATGTATGCCTCGATTGCCTTCGGGCTGAAATTCGAATTTTTTGTTGCCCAACGTGATTGCCTTCTTTTGTTCAGCGTCGAGTTTTACTGCATAATATTTACGATTGACATAATCGACGACCGCTCTATTTTTGAAAGTTTCGCGATCCATCACTTTGCACCAGCCGCACCAGTCGGTGTAAACATCAATCATGACTTTCCTTGGCTCGTGCTGGATTTTGGCATACGCTTCCTCAATCGTCATCCATTGAATGCCTTCTGCGCGTGAAGTGGTGTCTGAACGAAATCCGGTGATGAGCGCGAATGTGATCAGGACAATGGTGCAGGTCAGAATCGATTTTTTCATAGCCTTTCGCTTGTTTAACTAAAACAGCATTTCTCTAAAATTAATCGTAAGCTCAAAAATTTCAGCCTAATCTGAAACCATAAGCAGCAGAATGTTGAACCTTACTCCGCTTTATCAGCGACGATCACCGTCTTTTTGGCAAAAGAAACCATTATTCCTCCCGCTACAATCAGGATCATGCCGGTTAGCATGGATAACGATGGAATGGCTTCTCCCATCAAAAAACCAATCAAAACGGAGAAAAGAATATTGGAATAACCAATCGCAGCCACGCGGCCCGCTTTGTCAAATGTAAAAGATTGGGTTAACATTCGCTGTCCCATCAAGGCTGTTAATCCTAATGCTAAAAATCCCAGCCATTGAAATCCATCGGTTGGCCAACGAAAAGTCCCGATGAGGAAATCGAGGTGTTCCATGGGATAATAAGTTCCGACGAGCATGGAAATAATGGGCATTACAATGCCACTCAGCATGAACGAGAGAATGATCGCACGCGTGTCGTAAACAATGCCTAACTGCCTGATAGACAAATAAGAAATAGCAGTCAGCAATGCATTTCCAAGCCCTAGCGCATTGTCGCGTAAGGAAATGGACAGGTCGGGACGGAAAACGAAAAGTATGCCCATAAATCCGACAAAAATGGCCGCCCATTCCCGGGAATTGAGCGTTTCACCGATCAGCAGCCAGGAAAGCAATGCCAGGAAAATCGGATAAGTGTATTGATACGTTGACGCGCGCCCTAAACCCAATGTTTGAATCGCGTAAAAAAGCATGTAAAGCGATAATGTGCCTACAACACCCCTGAAAATCAGCAGCCCCAACTTCCCGCCTTGCTGACGAACCGGCCGTCGCCAAATGCTGGTCAGAACAAATACGACGCCAACGATATTTCTAAAAAAGACCAGTTGAACAATGTGAAAATCACGCCCGAGCCACTTGGAAATCGCAGATGTCAATGAGAAGAAAAAGGCTGCTCCCAGCATTAAATAAATGCCTTTTTGAGAGTTGTTAACAGTAAGTTTTTGGGTAAGGGCAGCCAATATTATGCAGGTTTTGGCCAAATATAAACCATAACGGCCACAGTCGAAAGTCCCTTCAATTCCCTACCTTTGCAACTTTGGCGCCATACGCTGCTTCAATGCAACAATAAGGCTTAATAGGGAATTCCGTTTATCCGGAAGCTGTCCCCGCAACTGTAAGTCTGCAAATTTTTTGATCCAACCCCCAGTGCCACTGTATTTTAAACGGGAAGGCCGCGGATTAATAAGACAAGCCAGGAGACCTGCCAGAAAAAATTCACATGTTTGTTTTCGGAGGAAAGACAAAAGTGAAACGCCAATTCATATCAGCTCAGGTGATCGTTGATCGAAGATTTTTCATGATTTTGACCATTGTGTCATGGCTTTTTATTCCAAAAATCCTTGTCGCCCAGCAAGATAGCATCCGTTTGGATCCTGTTATTGTGAAAGGTTTTGTTCCTGAAAAATTCATGAGCGGCCTTAAAATCCAGAAGATCGATTCGGCAGCACTCATTCAATTCCGCTTCCAGAATATCAGTGACCTGCTTTCGTTTTACACGCCCATTGCATTTAAAAATTACGGCCCTGGCCAGCTGAATACGGCTTCTTTCCGTGGAACATCTGCCAATCACACGGCTGTTTTATGGAATGGGTTGAACATTAATTCGCCTATTTTGGGCCAAACCGATTTTTCAACTATTCCCGTCGCCGGATTTGATCAATTATCTGTTCAATATGGTTCCTCTGCAAGCATTGTGGGTTCCGATGCGGTTGGCGGAAGCATTCTATTAGGCAGCGCGCCGACCAGGGAAGCCCTTAGCGTAACATTGGGCAGGCAACAAGAAAGCTTTAACAACCATCAGACGCAGTTTACAGCAAGTTATGCAGCTCCCATCAATGCTAACTGGAATTTTTCAGGAAAAACCAGTGCATATGACGGCCGCATGAATAATCATTTTCCTTACTCGGAGCGTAGACAATATGCTTTGCTTCCTGCGAATTCTTTCCAGCGCGGGCTTGTGCAGGATTTGTTTTTCACCTCAAAAAACGATCACCAGATTTCCGCCCACGTGTGGCTCACCCGCAACCGGCTTACACTCACACCCGACGATCAGGCCGGACGCGAGCTTACATTGACAGAGGCTTACCGCACAATGCTGCGTTATAATTACAAGTTTTTAACATTGCGCTCTGCATGGGTCAGGGATATAATTGATTATGCTAAAGGAGATTACAGCCAATGGGACCATGCGGTTACCGACAAGTTTTCCAATCGTGCGGAGCGTGATTTTGAGTTTGGCAAATTACAGATCAAAGCGGGCGGCGAGTGGACACATTACCGGGCACGAGTGGCGGGTTATGAAGCCGGTTTGCTCACTGAAAACCGAGGTGATCTCTTCTTACTCAGCCGGTTACAAGCCACAAAGCGTCTGCTGATCTCTGCCAATCTGCGACAGGCTTTTGTGACGGGTTTTAATCCACCATTTACGCCGTCGCTGGGCGCTGAATATTTATTGGTGCAAAACACCGGTTATCTTTTGAAAATAAAAGGCTCTTACGGTCGCAGTTACCGGGTTCCAACATTGAATGAGCGTTATTGGAAAGATATGGGCAATCCGGATATCAGACCGGAAAGTGGTTGGAACAAAGAAATTGGGCTTGAACAACATGCTGTTTTGCCAGGCAACCACTCCATTTCAGCGACAATAACCGCCTATCATAACCGCATTAAAGACTGGACTTACTGGAATCCTTCACGCGCCTATCATGTTGAAAATTTGCAGCAGGTTTTGGCACGCGGACTTGAAGTGCAGCTTGGGTGGAAATATCAGGTTGCTGCCTGGAAAGCGGGTTTAAATGCAAATTATGCGTTGAATAAAAGCTCGCAGGAAAAGGCTTACGACGCTTATTCCTCAGACATTATCGGGAAGCAACTTGTTTTTGTGCCGATGCATTCCGGCAATGTTAACGCATTTTTGCAATATAAAAATGCCCGCTTGACCGGACAGGTTCAGACGCTTAGCAAGCGTTACAGCACATTCGATAATTCACAATATTTAGCGGGTTACACGCTGTCAAATCTGCTGGCTGAGTATACTTTTGTTTCTGCGATAGCAAAAATGCGGGTGCAGGCGCAGATCAATAATCTCGCAAACACGTTCTATTTAAATGTAAGAAACAATGCAATGCCCGGCAGAAGCTTTGCGCTGAGCTTAATTTTGAGTTACAATTCCCTTCCTGCGGCCGAATAAAGGTTTTGTAAGAACTTTCAGGCGGTTTAGGAAGCTAAATGTTTACAATTAATAAAACAAAAAATGAAAAAACAGTTATCCAGATTAGCAGCATTTACAGCATTATCCTTTTTTGCATGGTCATGTAATCAAAGCGATCCGGCTCCGAAAGGCGATTTTATTCAGGGCGTTTTTGTGATCAATGAAGGGAATTTCTCTCAAAATAACGGCGCAATTTCATTCTTTACCAGAGAACAAACCACTGCACAGGCTGACATATATTCCACGGCAAACGGGACTGCTTTGAAAGGTGGCGTGCAAGGTTATGCTGCCGCTGGTGAAGTCGGGATCGTGCTGGTTGACAATTCAGCAGCCGGACTGGACAAGATCGAAATTGTTAACAGCAATACATTCAAAACGATTGCATCCATCGGTGCACCGGACATTGAAAACCCGCGCGAAGTGGTTTTTGGGCCAAACAATAAAGCCTATGTTTCATGCTGGGGAACCAACGAAGGATATGCTTATAAAACAGGTTACGTTGCTGTAATTGACCTGATTAGCAACAAAATCACCAAAAAGATCGACATCGCGTCTGGACCTGAAACGCTCGTATTTAATAATGGAAAACTGTTTGTGGGGACGATTTCTTACGGAATGGGGAACACACTTTCTGTGATTAACACATCCACTGACACAGTCGAAAAAACCATCACTTTCACAAACGCTCCGACACCAATCGGCATCGATGCGAATGGGAAACTTTGGGTAAATGACGGCATTTTAGCCATCCGCATTAATCCTGACACTTACGCTTCTGAAGCATCATTAACAATGGGTGCCGACGCAAGCAAATCGGCTGGAAATTTCGCATTCAGCGCCGACCGCAGAAGTGTTTTCTTCACATTATCATATAGCGACGCAAATTATGTGTCGCACGGAGAAACTTACAGATTTGGCATTAATGATGCGCAAATCAATGTTACAACGCCATTTATCAAACGCCTTTTCTCAGGCCTGGCAGTGGACCCATCGCAAGGTTTGATCTACGCGGGTGTTACGCCTTCTTATGCGCAGGCTGGCTATGCAGTGCGTTACCGTGCAGACGGCACATTGGTTGACTCGGTTAAAGTGAATGTCGCGCCAACCGGCTTCTTCTTCAAGTAATTTTTTGATTTCATTTTGAAAAGCACCCGGCGATTCGTCGTGTGCTTTTTTGCATTTGGCCCAAGACATTTCGCCTTTAAATAATCGATGCCAAGCCGTTAATTCATTGGATTGGGCCGATTAATTGATTGATCGCATTATTTGCAGCAGTGTGCAATTCCTCTGTTTCTCAATACATGCGCTTAAAAAAAGAGTCTTTATCAGTTTTCATTTTCTTCGGTGCACTGCTGTTTCAAATTGCAGCCCTTGCACAATGGAGTGCTCCATATGCGAATAATTGGATTCGCTATGGTAAGCCTTACGTAAAAATCGGGATAACCGAAAAAGGTTTACATCGCATCCCGTTTTCGTCTTTGCCTAAAAGCTTTCCGACAAATTCTCCAGACAAACTTCAACTGTGGAGAAGAGGAAAGCAAGTTGCCATTGTCAGCACGGCGAATAACGAGATTGCTTTTTATGCTGTAACCAATGATGGTGCGAGTGATTCGCTGTTGTACAGGCCCATGAGCGCCCGCACTAACCCGTATTTCAGCATGTATTCGGATGAAGGTTCCTATTTTCTGACTGTTGGTAGCGAGGCAGGCATGAGAACAAAAATTGTCGAACAACCTGCTAATAATCAAATTCCTGTACTCACATTTCATAAGGAAATCACAGTGACGCAATATTCAGAATCCTATTCGCTGAGCACAATGAGCGCAATCAAGCCTTTGATTATGAATAGTTTCTTCGAGTCGGGAGCCAGCAAAACGGGGCCAATTATTAAAGCAGATTCGTTAATTTTCAGAGATTTCAAATTGGAACATTTTGCGGGTAATGTGCAAAAGTCATTACTGCATTTAATGGTTCACGGCAGAAGTGGAAATGAGCGAAAGATTGAAGTGTATGTCGGGAAAAATAAGGCGTCTTTGCGTCTGGTGCATGTGCTTCAAAGTTCTGGTTTCGACGCGCAGAAATACACATTTGAGCTCAAAGCAGAAGATATGGACGTGAACCAGAACGGAATTTTAGCATTTAAGTCCGTTATCAAAGATCGTCTTGAAAGATTTTCCGTGACTTACTTATCAACGGAATATCCGCAGTTAATAAATTTAGACAAAGGCTCTGGCAAAACATTGAGATTTGATCCTGTAAAAGAATCGTGGAGCAGGGTTGCGATAAAAAACGCATCGGCTGGCTTCACAATGCTTGATGTTTCAGATCCGGACCAACCTGTTTTGATCAAAGGCATGCCGGAAAATTTGATGATTCCGAGAAAGGAACGAAGCAACAAGTTTTCTTCGCCGCGAATGCGTTCGTTAATGTTGCTCCTCAAAAAATTGCAGCAGTAAATTTCAAAGCATTCGCCCCTAAGGAACCCAATTACATCATTATCACAACCGACAGCCTTCGAAGTGGCGCATCCAGGTTTTCGGAATATCGCTCATCTCCCGCAGGCGGCGGTTTTAAGCCAGTGATCGCGACCATTCAGGACATTTATAATCAATTCAATTATGGCGAGCCAAGTCCCGTTGCGATTAAGCGATTCATGTCTTATATGCTTACAGAAGGAGGAAAGAACAAGTATCTTTTCCTGATCGGTCAGTCGATTACATTTAATGAAAGAATGAAGCGGGAATTGCCTAACGAAGTGCCCACGATCGGTTTTCCCGCATCCGATGCATTGCTTGTCGAAGGTCTGGCAGGCGCTCCTTCGAATGTCCCCGCAATTCCGGTCGGACGACTTGCCGCATTGAACAATCAGAGCATTTTAGACTATTTGCAAAAAGTAAAAGATTACGAGCATGACCGCGCGGAAGATACGAGCTGGAAGAAAAATGTGCTGCATCTGAATGGTGGAAAAACGGTCGGTGAAATCACACAGCTGCGACAAAGTTTGGAGTCGCTGGTGCCGGTTGTTACGGGCGGATTGGTTCAGGGAAAAGTGAAGCAATATGTGAAGCAGAAAGCAATGGGTGAAACCGAGCCGGTCAACATTACGGCAGATGTAAACGCCGGCGTGGGGCTTATCACCTTTTTTGGTCACGGCTCTAACTGGGTGACGGATCTCGACATTGGGTTTATTACGGATGCGCCAAGAGGCTATAAAAATCCGTATAAATATCCTTTGATGTACTTTAATGGATGCGGCGTAGGCAATGTATTTAACGGCAAAGCCAATCCAAAGCCAAAATCCAGTGACCGGATTTCTCTGTCGCTTGACTGGATACTGGCACCGGACAGAGGAGCCATTGCAATTATCGCCAACTCTTTCGAAAGCCACGTCAGCCCGGGCTCCAAGTATTTACAGCGCCTTTATCACCACATATTTACGGACTCAAAGACGGCCGATTTGTCTATCGGCAAGATTCATCTTGCGGTCGCAAATGACATTATAGCAAACGATAAAGACCCTTACAGCATCGCCAACGTGCACCAAACCGTCCTGCAAGGCGATCCTGCATTAAAGCTGCGGTTTGTTGATAAACCGAACATCATAGACCCGGTTGAAAATGAAGACATGATAGCTCCGCTGCTCAACGTAACTTTCAACGGCAGATTACTTAAAGCAGATGAAGTAATCGGGCCTAATCCGGAAATTACACTTCGCTTATCGGATGACAAGCCACTCTTGCCAGACACGACGCTCATTGACATTTTCATCAAGCGATGCAATAACAACGACTGCGATTTTGAAGCAGTTAGTTATTCAAAAAACGACATTGTCGTAGACTCCACAGGAATTAATAGTTTGCTAGTGAAATATTTAACAAAACTTGAAACAGGTCATTATGAACTTTTAGTCAATGCAAGAGATCTGAGCAGCAATGCAGTTGCTGAGCCTTACCGGCTACGTTTTGAGGTGAGTGATCAGGATGATAAGGCCGCTGAACTAGTGGTAAGCCCCAATCCGGCATCATATTATTTGCGATTTGAGCTTAAATCAGCAAAGCAGTCTGACCTGAAATCAGTCAGATATTTGATTTTTAACCAAAAGGGAAATGTCGTTGAAGATAAAACCATCTCATTCCCAATGTGGTCCTTAACCAATGAGTGGACTTGGTTACCAACGCAAAGCACGTCAGGAATTTTTACTTATAAAGTCTTTTTGATAAACAGTCAGAAAGAGCCTTTCGATGTGCGAACCGGCAGAATTTTACTAGCGAAGTAATCTGAGTTGTTAGTTACAAGAAGGAAAAGCGGCTGATCTTATTTGAAGAAACCTTGCGGATCAGGTTTTTTTGCTTTAAGAAGTTCAACAAAGTCAAGATTCATTTGGTTGAAATCCAGTGCACGTCCTTTATGCAAATGCTCCCAGGATTTATCAAGATCATTCAGATTGTAATGCAGCAATGCCAGATTGTATTGCCCTAATGCATAAGTGGAATCCAATGCAGTGGCACGGTTGAGCAGCTCAGCGGCTTCGTCCAGTTCCTCCTTACGGCTCGAAATGGCGTAAAGCTTTAAATCAACGGTCGATAAATCAACTAATAACGGCACATTTTCACCCTGAAGACTTATTCCACGGCTCAGCATGCGTTTTGCGTCAACCCAGTTTTCACGCTGATATGAAATCACACCAAGGCCCCAGTAAGTTTCTACATTTTTGTCATTGAGCAGATGAGCCAGATTGAAACGGTAACATGCTGTGTCCAAAGAACCTTCCTGCAGATATTCCCATGCGCGGGCAGTGAAAAAACTGCTTGCCTCAGCACGGCTCGTGAAAGACTTATCGCACTCGCTTAGAAACCGGATTTCTTCATCTATTTGCTCAGAGGTTTTACTTACTTCTCCAAACAATGGCAAGACGCGTCTTTCTTTTAAATCCAACGGTCTTTTTTGGGCAAGATTCGTATCTGTGGTTGGCGCTGCGCTCGCGAGATGGGTGTTTTGAGCAAAGCCAAAGACTGGAATAAGAATAGCAAGCCAAATAACAACAGATTCTTTCATAGTAACTTTAATAGAGAAACAGGTTTTCTATTGTTCAAGTTAAACGGATTTATTGAGATTGTATTGCATTATCTGCGTTTACTTCTTCCCGAAGAATTCCGTCGATTTTGCCCGCCTTTTGCGGTCGTCTTGCTAGCCGGACGATACACATTTTTCTTCTCATGGAAGGCTCCCAGAAAGGTCGGATCTTCTCTCCTTTTCTGGTTATCGATCTCCCGAAGCATGTCCTGGCGCTCGCTGACAGGGGTTGGAGCAATTTCAAGATCCTCAGGAAGTTCCAGTCGGGGGATTTCCATCCGGATCATTTTTTCTATTTTTCGAATGTGATATTCATCGGCCATCGTCATAAAAGTGATCGCCTGACCAATGCGGTTTGCACGTCCGGTGCGCCCGATGCGGTGCACATAATCTTCGTAAATCAGAGGCACATCAAAGTTGATAACATGGCTCACTTCCGTAATGTCGATCCCTCTCGCGACCACGTCCGTTGCCACCATAACCCGCACAGAGCCTTCTTTGAATGCTTCCATTGCATTCGTCCGCGTATTCTGTCCTTTGTTGGCGTGAATGACTTTCAGCTCATCCTCGCGGACCACATTGTTCAATAAATTCTGGTGAACGAGACCGGCCACTTTGCGACTTCTCGTAAAGATCAACACACGGTTAAATGCCTCACGATCTTTGAGCAAATGCGTCAGCAGATTAATTTTTGTGCGGAAATTGGGCAATTCATAAAGCGATTGGGAAACCATTTCGGCCGTTGTGGCCTGTGGAGTGACTTCTATACGTGTGGGAAATTCGAGAAATTCAAAAGAAAGTCTTTCGACCTTATCTGAGAACGTTGCCGAAAAAAGCATATTCTGCCGCTTTGTAGGAATGATTTCGAGCAGTTTTCGGATTTGCGGCATAAAGCCCATATCCATCATTTTATCGGCTTCGTCCAGGATCATTACATTGAGGTTTTTGACAATCACCTCTTCCTGAAAATAAAGGTCCATAAACCTGCCTGGCGTGGCAACGATAATGTCAACCCCATTTCGAATGGCTTCTATCTGCGCTTTCGTTCCGACGCCGCCGAACAAAACAACCGTACGAATGTCAGTGTATTTGCTCAGTTGCGCGATTGCTTCCGAAATCTGCATCGCCAACTCACGCGTCGGCGCCATAATTAAAGCCCGGGCATGCATCCCCTGGGCATATTTGATCCGCATTAAAAGCGGTAATGTATAGGCTGCTGTCTTTCCTGTTCCTGTTTGGGCAATGCCCAGAATATCCTGTCCGGCAAGCGCCAGCGGAATCGCTTGTTCCTGAATTGGCGTTGGCTCGGTGTAGCCGGCCTCTTCAATTGCGTTGAGTAATTGACGGTTAAGCTTGAATTGCTCAAAATTGTTTTGCGTAGTCTGCATGGCGCAAAGGTACGAAAACTAGCACTAACCCAACCTCGCAAGTGCTTCTTTCAGCGTTTCCAGCTTCGCTTCGGCATCCGCTTGCTTCTGGCGCTCCTTCTCGACGATGTCCCCTTTTGCATTTTGAACGAAGCGTTCGTTGGACAATTTCTTGATCACAGAATCAAGGAAACCTTGTGTATATTCGAGTTCGCGCTGCAAGTTTTCGCGTTCCGTTTCAACGTCGATCTCGTCTGCCAGATTCACAAAAAACTCATCAGACTTCACCCTGAATGCGGTTCCTTCTGCTTCTCCCGTCACATAACTGATCTTTTCAACATTGGCCAGTTTTTGGATCAATGGTTCCAATGCGGCATAGCGATTTTGCGAATCGGTCCGGATTGCAAGTGGAAGTGCGATTTTAGGGCTAATATTTTTTGCATTCCTCAAATTGCGAATGGAAGAAATGACTTCAAAAAGCACTTCAAAATCATTTAAAAGCTGGTTATCAACACTTTCAGCTTGCGGGAATGGTGCAATGCAGATCGAATCATTTGGCTTTCTTTCAATGATATTTTGCCAAATTTCTTCCGATATAAATGGCATGAACGGGTGCAAAAGACGCATTAACCGATCGAAAAATTCTAGTGTTGCATCGTAGGTCTGCTTGTCGATCGGCTGTTCAAATCCCGGCTTGATCATTTCCAGATATTGCGCGCAGAAATCATCCCATATCAATTTGTAAACGGAGTTCAGCGCATCAGAAATACGGAATTTTGAAAAATGGTCCTGAACTTCTGCCAATGTCTGGTTCAATTTACTTTCAAACCAGTGGATCGCCAGTTTTGAACCGTCCGGCTGCGGAAGGCTCACTTCATTTTCAGCAACCTGAAATCCTTTAACCAACCGGAAAGCATTCCAAATTTTATTTCCAAAATTCCTTCCCTGCTCAACCAGCTTGTCGTCATAAGGAAGGTCATTGCCCGCTTGTGAGCTGAAAAGCATGCCCGTACGAATGCTGTCTGCACCATATTGATCGATCAGATCGATCGGATCGGGCGAGTTACCAAGCGATTTAGACATTTTTCTGCCTTGCTTATCCCTTACAATTCCCGTCAAATAGACGTTTTTAAAAGGATATTGACCTTTATACTCATATCCTGAAATGATCATCCGCGCAACCCAGAAGAAAAGAATCTCAGGTGCTGTAACCAGGTCATTAGTAGGATAATAGTAATTAATATCCGCATTATCTGGATCCTTAATGCCGTTGAAAACGGTGATCGGCCATAACCATGCGGAAAACCAGGTGTCCAAAACATCCGGATCTTGCGTAATGTCTTCTTCCGTCAGCGCGAATAATTGATATTCATGCTGCGCTTTATGCAATGCTTCCCGTTTTGATTTCGCAATGATAACCGTTCCGTCATTGAGATAATAAGCAGGAATGCGGTGTCCCCACCAAAGCTGACGGCTAATGTTCCAGTCGTGAACATTTTCCATCCAGTGACGATACGTATTTTTGAATTTCGGCGGGATGAGCTGAATGGTGTCATCCATCACATTATCCAAAGCAGGCTTGCTGATGCGGTCCATTTTCAGGAACCATTGCTCAGAAATCCGCGGCTCGATCACCACATTCGTCCGCTCCGAATGGCCGACATTTGATTTATATTCTTCCGTTTTAATCAGATTTCCTGACTCTTCAAGGAGCTTAATGATCTTTTTGCGCGCAACAAAACGATCTTCACCGACTAAAATCTGCGCTTTCTCATTCAATGTGCCATCTTCATTCAGCAGATCAATGATGGGCAGATCGTGTCTTTTACCCAGCACGTAATCGTTCGTATCATGTGCAGGCGTTACTTTCAGACAGCCTGTTCCGAAATCCATTTCAACATATTCATCCGCAATAATCGGGATCGCGCGGTTGATCAATGGAATAGAAACTTGCTTTCCGATCAAATGCTTGTAACGCTCATCATGCGGGTTCACGCAAATCGCCACATCGGCCATAATGGTTTCCGGACGCGTCGTGGCAATAATGATCGCCTCGTCTGTCAGCGCCTCGCCGATTTCATCAACCAAAGGATATTTCAGGTAAACCAATTTCTGGTTCACCTCTTTCATAATTACTTCTTCGTCAGAAACGGTCGTGCGCGCCTGCGGATCCCAGTTCACCATTCTGTGACCGCGGTAAATCTCACCTTTATTATATAAGTCAATAAAAACGTCGATTACCGAGTCGTAAAGATCCGGCTCCATCGTGAAGCGCGTGCGGTCCCAGTCGCAGGAAGCGCCCAGTTTGCGTAATTGTTTGAGGATAATGCCGCCATATTTGTGAGTCCATTCCCAGCAATATTCCAAAAATTCTTCGCGTGTGAGGTCGCGCTTGTTGATGCCGCGCTCTTTAAGCATCGCGACAACTTTCGCTTCGGTTGCAATGGAGGCGTGGTCGGTGCCGGGAACCCAGCATGCTTCCTTGCCTTCCATCCGCGCTTTGCGAACAAGAATATCCTGAATTGTATTATTGAGCATATGCCCCATATGCAGCACGCCCGTGACGTTGGGAGGAGGAATTACGATCGAGTAAGGTTCCTTATCAGGATTTGGTTTTGAATTGAAAAACTTGTTGTCAATCCAGTAAGAATACCATTTATCCTCTATCTCCTGGGGGGCATATGTTTTGGAAATCATTGTATAATCTGAAATTTACCGCAAACCACGGTTGGTCATCCTAAAAAGATGGCAAGTTAGGCTTTGCAGACGAAATTTCTAAACTATTTGTTCCTCTTTGCTGACGGGAAGCCAGACTGTAAATGTGCTTCCTTCGCCCGGTTTGCTTTGCACCAGAACCGTGCCCTCATGGGCTTCAACCATTTTTTTAACATAGCTAAGCCCCAGTCCGAACCCTTTCACATCGTGAACATTACCAGTAGGAACGCGGTAAAACGTGTCAAAGATCCGATGCAGCTGCTCACGGTTCATCCCAATTCCCTGGTCTGAAATCGCAATGTTAATGCCATTGTTCTCATTCCAGGTCTTAATCTGAATGTGCAGCTTGTCAGGAGAATATTTGATGGCGTTGTCGATGAGGTTGTTCAGAATATTGGAAATGTGCAGTTCATCGCCCGCGACGATCTCATGCGTTGCTTCAAAATCCAGATCCACTTCCCCTTCTCTTTGCTCAATCTGAACACTCTGGGCGTTCAGCGCTTTTCCAATCAGATCGTGAATGTCGGCTTCACTGATTTTCAGCTTCACATGACCTTTGTCCAAAAGCGCCATTTGCAAAACTTTTTCGACATGCGTGCCTAGTCGCTTATTTTCCTCACGAATGATGCCCAGATAACGCTCAAGCCGGGAGCCATGCCCTGCCTGCGGAATTGCAGCTGAATTTTCCTGCGCCATTTCTGCTGCCAAAGCAATGGTAGAAATAGGCGTTTTGAATTCGTGGGTCATGTTATTGATAAAATCATTCTTAATGTCCGACAGTTTTTTCTGGCGTAAGATCGTGGTTACGGCCATGTAGAAACAAGCCATGATGACAATGATCAGGATGCCTGAGCCGCCAAACATGACGCCCATGTTGCTGAGGATGTATTTCTGCTGATCCGGAAAAAACACATAAAGGGAATTGGGTGCATCGACCGTCTCACTCGGGAACAGGGAAGCTTTATAAGATTTTTCTTCCCATTCTCTTGGTCGCATGCTTGCCGTTGAGAAAATGAGGCTGTTATCAGACCGGCCGCCCACTGCAAACTCATAAGGCAGCGAAATGCCATTTTCAATCAGCTCTTTTTTCAAAAGTGTATCCAACAAAAACCTGTTTACACGCTGCTCAATGGGCCTTTTTGTATAAATAAAATCTTTCATCACTTCCTTAAGGAGCGAAGCACGGTCCGGCTCGGCTTCACTGATTACTGCGCGGTTTCTTTTGCCATTTTTGGAATTGTTAGGAAGCGCAACCTGACGGTTTGCCACTCCTTTTGAGCTGGAATCACCATTAATGCCCTCGTTCCCATTCTTTCCCTGCGTTTCATTAATGCCTCTGAATGCATTACCAAGGCGCTTTTCGTCTTCCAGTCGGCGACGCATGAATTCGTCAATGCCTGCGGCTCCATATTGCTGCGCCTGAAAAAATTCTTCCATGATCTGCTGCTGGTGCTCCACCATAACCCGGAAATTGGGACTTAGCACATCCGTGGGAACAGCCTCTGTAATGATCTGATAATGTATTTCCTCTCCGTTCGGCCCTATGGCGATCTCCATTCTGGGCTGGCTTTTTGGAGCCGCTTCCCGGACAGGCTTGCGCTTTTGCTCACTGGTCCGCTTAAATGGCATATTCTGCAATTGCGTAATGCGGTTAAGCTTGCTTTTCTGCTGCTCCGTTTCAATCCGTCTTTGGAGCAAATACATCATTTCCTGCTTTTCGAGGCGATGCACCACTTCCTGCACGGATTCTGAAACCTTCTGGTTGAACTGCTCATTGCGGATCGCGATGGCTTCCCGGATCCAATACCATTGAAACCCGATTAAACCAATGAGCGCAAGGCACATCAAACCGACAATTATTTGAATTTTCCGCTTTGTCATAAATTTCAATTCGCCGGTGCAACTTATGGGATGGATTCACCGACATTCACCTTGAAAACAAATTTAACGCATGCGATCCGGGCAATCTTGTTTTTAACAAAATTTAACACCCTTCAAAAAATGCTTCCAATACTTTTGTAATTCATTCATACACATAACCTAATCTCAAAATGAAGACATCTTTTTTCTACAAATTAATGTTATCAATGTTGCTGACGAGCACGTCGGCAACGCTTGTGCTGGCTCAGAAAGACAAGCCCGAAAAACCCGCTGAAAAGGCGACGATCCGCATTAAGGTTGCCGAAGATAAAAACGGCAGGACGCAGAATATTGAGCGGAGTTACCGCGTGGGAGCGATGACCGATGATGAGCGGGATAAATTTGTGGATAAAGTCCTGGACTCACTGGGCATTGATAAAAAGAAAAATCAGACGGTGTCAGTAACGATTGATGACGGTGATGATGCTGTGATTGCAAGAAAACGCCGCGATGTAATCATTGACCACCGCGATGACCGCGAACCGCTTGCCTATCATTGGAAAGGTGATATTGCCAATGATTTTGAATTTAACACGGAGAATCTTCGCAAGCAGTTGAAGACTTTTGAAAATGAATGGAGGCCGAAAACGAAAATGCTCATGCGGGACATGGAAACTTTCGGAAACGAAATGGGTGATTTGTGGAATAAAGAAGTTGCGAAACCTGCCAGCGTGCGCTCACTCAATGCTTACACCAACAATCCGGATAATGGCGTGCTTAACCTGCGTTTTAGTGTTCCCCAAAAAGGCGATGTTTCAGTAATTCTAACAGATACAAAAGGAAAAGAAATTGGAAAAAGGGACATTAAAGACTTTGAAGGCGAATTTGTAGGGCAGATCGAGTTAAAGAAAAATACGAAAGGAACCGTTTTTGTGACCGTGGTTCAAAACGAAGACGGAGCCGTCAAAAGGGTCGTAATTCCCTGATTTATGCTAAATTTTTGAAGGAGTCCTCTTGATTATAAGCAATCAGGAGGATTTTTTATTGTAAAAATACTACTAACAATTAGGCTGGCATTTGTTTAGAATTGTAAATTTGCCGAAAAACTCCTTTCCACCGCGACATCAATTTTTTTTGCGACTATGCTGAATCTTATACTGTTTGGCCCTCCAGGTGCAGGCAAAGGCACTCAAAGTGAAAACATCATTGCGAAGTACAAACTAATACACCTTTCAACCGGAGACCTGTTGAGATCTGAGATTCAGGCTGGCACTGAATTGGGATTACAAGCCAAAACTTTGATGGATCAGGGCATTTTGGTTCCCGACGAGGTGGTGATCGGAATGATCGACAACAAGCTGAGAGAGCATACAAATGCGGCGGGATTTATCTTCGACGGATTCCCGAGAACCGTAAAGCAATCTGAGGCTTTGGATGCACTTTTGGCCAGGTATGACGAAAGTATTTCGGTAATGATTGCACTCGTTGTAGACGATAATGAACTACTTGCTCGTTTGCTTAACCGTGGAAAGACCTCCGGACGTCCTGATGACCAGAACGAAGCGCTGATCAGCAAAAGGATCCAGGAATATAACAGTAAGACAAAACCAGTTGCAGACTATTACCAGGCCCAGGGCAAGTTTATTGCTATTGACGGCATCGGCGAAATAGATTTTATTTTTGAAGAAATCAACGACGCGATTTCTAAGGTTACCATTTAATTACTCACCCGTTCACTATACACATGGCATCTTCCAACTTTATTGATTACGTAAAAATTAACGTTCGCTCGGGTTCCGGCGGCGCGGGTTCACTGCATTTCAGACGTGAAAAACACGTTGAAAAAGGCGGACCTGACGGCGGAGACGGCGGTCGGGGCGGTCACGTAATCCTTAAAGGCAATTCACAATTGTGGACGCTGCTCCATCTCAAATACACGAAGCACGTCAAAGCATTTGACGGAAAAGGCGGAGAAGGCGGAAGGCGTTCGGGTGCCATTGGTAAAGACATTATTCTGGAAGTTCCGCTTGGAACAATTGCCAAAAATGCGGAAACCGGTGAAGAACTTTTTGAAATCACAGAAGACGGCCAGGAAGTCATTTTATTAAAAGGCGGTCGAGGTGGGATGGGCAATGACCATTTCAAATCTGCAACCAATCAGACACCGCAGCATGCACAAACAGGAGAAGCTGGCCTAGAAGCTTGGGTAATCCTGGAATTGAAGGTGCTTGCTGATGTAGGATTAGTTGGATTCCCTAATGCGGGTAAATCGACGTTACTTTCGGTCGTTTCCGCAGCACGTCCTGAGATCGCAGACTATCCGTTTACTACGCTCGTGCCTAATCTTGGCGTGGTGTCTTACAGAGATTACAAATCGTTCGTTATGGCGGACATTCCGGGAATTATTGAAGGGGCATCACAAGGGAAAGGTTTGGGCCTGCGTTTCTTACGTCATATAGAACGTAACTCCATCCTGCTGTTCATGGTGCCAGCTGATAGTGAAGACATTAACGCTGAATACGAGACCTTGCTGCAAGAGCTCAGAATATACAATCCTTCCCTCCTAGACAAAAATCGCCTGCTCGCGATCTCCAAAATTGACGTTCTCTCCGACGAAGAACGTACATCCCTCAAAGCGCAAATCCCTGCTAACATACCCAGCATCTTCATTTCTGCAATTACTCAAGAAGGAATTGAACAATTGAAAGATCAGGTATGGGAAGCCATCAATTTGCCGTTATCCGTAAAATAATATTTTCTTGAAACAGGCAACCATTTGGTGCATATTGTGTGTCCAAGGAGTTATTCTAATGTATTTCCGTTACTCATGAAACACTATCTACCATACATTTTCTGGGTAGGATTAATTTTTCTCTCGTTAACCTCTTCTGCACAAATCAGTATCGATTTTCCGACCGATCGTGCCGTTTTTCAACGTGATAAAGGCAATCGTGCTAACCTATATGTGTCCGGAACCTACACAAGAGTTACTACCAGAATCGAGGCAAAACTCGAAGCTATCAATGGACAGGGTAAAAGTATTGACTGGTCCAATGTCGATGTAACTCCGGGTGGTTTCTACACGCACAGCTTTAATGCGGAGGGAGGATGGTATTCCCTGGAAGTCCGCTCATTCAACGGTGATCAGCAAATAGGTTCTTACCGTGTTGACCATGTTGGTATCGGCGAAGTGTTCATTATCGCCGGACAATCCAATGCAGAGGGCTTTGCAAATGTGGGTGCGCAGGGTGCGCAAGACGACCGTGTAAGCACCATCAACAGACTTTACAATTCTTCTGGCCCTGAGACATATGACGTACACCCATCATTCAGTCACCTGGATGGCGAATCGAAGATAATGCCGAGAGGAAATTCTTCATGGAGCTGGGGACGACTTGGAGATCAGCTTGTTAGCAGGCTTGGCGTTCCGGTGTTATTTTATAATGTTGGCTGGACAGGAACTGCGGTAAGGAACTGGCGGGAAAGTATCGACGGAACCGCAAAATCCGTATATGCTGCCGGTGTTAACTTTCAACCGGATAGAATGCCATATGGTAATTTGCGAAGTGTTATCCAGCGTCTGACTCCAATTACCGGCTTACGGGCGGTTTTATGGCAGCAGGGCGAATCCGATAATTACGCAACAACAGGTTCAGATTCTTATTTTAATGATCTGAAAAGGGTTATTGAACAAAGCAGAAATGACGCCGGTGAAAACATGTCCTGGGTTGTGTCAATCACTTCTTATGACAACCGAATCGGTTCATCATCACGTGTTACGGATGCGCAGCAACGGGTTATCAACAATGTCCCAAGTGTATTTCAGGGACCGAATACGGATTTGATCCAGATCCCGCGTACGGATGGAGAGGGAGTCCATTTCAGAGACGATGGCATTAGACAGCTGAGCGAGGCGTGGGCGCAGCAATTAAATGACAATTTCTTCAATAATTCCAATCCCTACCAGGGCACCAGACCCATTAAAGTTTCGGCCGCCTGTGCTGGAAAACGGCAATTTAAATCTTACTGCCGACACCAACGATGGTTATTCACAATTTAGCTGGAACAACGGCTCAAACTCAAATACAGCGCAAGTTGGCAACGGAACTTATCAGGTAACCGCCCGCGATGGAAAGGGCCGTTATGTTTTTTCACCTGACATCAGGATTAACGAAAACATTCAGCCTAACCGACCAACCATTCAGCTGGAAGGAAGTAACCCGGTTTGTTTGGGCAATTCTGCAACATTAGTATCCAGCACCTCAGAAAATATTCGCTGGAATAATGGCTCAACGAGTGATCGCATTAACATTACGACTGGCGGAGAATATTTTGTTTCTACCAAAAATGTTTACGGCTGCGAAGCCACGTCTGACAAAGTAAATATGACGGTTTCAACCGCTCCGCTTCCTCCAACGCCAAAAATTACGGCATCCGGATTGCTTGAATTTTGTGATGGCGGCGAGGTTAGCCTTACTTCTGATTCTAAAATGAAGAATGTTTGGTCTAATGGCGGAAATACCGGAACCATTGTTGTCAAATCCTCCGGAGAATATCGCGTAAGAGCATTGGATGAAGTAGGCTGTTACTCTCCTGATTCCGAGCCCGTTAATGTTAAGGTGAATGCTTTGCCTCAGAAACCGGTCATTGCATTAAGTGGTAATCCAACTTTTTGCGAGGGTGAAAACATTACCATGACTTCCAATTACGACAACGGAAATATCTGGAGCAATGCTGCCACAACGAAGGCGATCACTATTAATCAAACAGGCAATTTTACGCTTAAACAACGTGATTCAAACGGCTGCGAGTCTACATCAGATGAAGTTGCCGTTAAAGTGAACCCGCTGCCTGGAACACCCGCAATTACCGCACTTCGTCCTACAACATTCTGTCTTCGCGACTACACAACATTGCGCAGTAGCGAAGCTTTTTCTTATTTGTGGAGCAATGGCGAGACAGGCAGAGACATTGAAATAAGGAATTCCGGTGATTTTACTATTTCGGCGCGTGATCAGAATGGCTGCGTTTCCCCGCCTTCACCAGTTGTGAAAGTGGTGGCCAATGTGTTGCCGCCGACGCCAACCATTACTGCTAACGGCCCGGTCGTATTCTGCGCCGATTTAAGCGTTAGTTTGCAATCAACCCCAGCTGCCGGATTTTTGTGGAGCAATGGCGCTTCTACCCAAACATTAAGAGTGACCACTGCGGGCAACTTCTCGGTGCAAACGATCAATGAATTTCAATGCTATTCAGATCCTAGCAATCAAATTTCAACACAAACACTTGCCCTTCCGCCGGCACCTGTTGTAACTGCATTGGGTGATACGACTTTTTGCGACGGAGATTTTGTCGTGCTTCACGCTTCCATGGGAAACAGCTTTTTCTGGAACACCATGACGGAGGGCGATACGATTCAGGCTTATAAGGCAGGAAATTACGCTGCGCGTGTGCGGGATGAGCAAGGCTGCTATTCTCCATATTCAAGGAACATTGCGGTTGACGTAAAGCCTACGCCAACAAAGCCAACCATACGCCAGATTGGAACTTATACATTGATCGCTGAAAACAATCTTAATTCAGGAGACCACGTTTGGCAATTTAATGGAAATGATTTAACTGAAAACACTGCTACGCTGAAAGCGATCAGGTCCGGAACTTATCTGGTTAACAATACAGTGGTTTACAGCCCAACATTGACCTGTTATTCTGACTTTTCCGATCCATTCAACTTCTTGGCAGATCTGACCAATCCAGGTTTTGTAACCTATCCGAATCCGGTTGCGGATGGTAAGATCACCATTGAAACATTACAAAATGTGAATGATGCGGAAGTGCAGGTTATCGACAGCCGCGGCAAGATCCACAGAAGCTTTAAAGTCAAAAAATTTGATAGCCAGCAATTCTTTAATATTCAGGGACTATCAAGCGGAATCTACATTGTTCGGATCGTTTCGGTGTCCTTTACAGCTACACAAAAGCTGATTATCGTTCAGTAAATGATAATCGGTTCCTTCTTGTAATCAAAAAAACGGAATAGTGATATTTTAGCAAAAATATTCATTTACATTTGTGACCGTTTTGAACCAGCATTCATCGGCCAAACTAAACTCATCTCTGTCTAGATATACAAATTTTTACCCTGTTTAAGATTTCCAATGCGTTATAGAATTATTTTTCCGGTAGTGGCAAAGACATTGCTGTTGATATGTCTTATATCCTCAACAGCTTTTTCGCAAATCAGAATTACGTCACCCACTTTTCAGGCTGTATATCAACAAAGTATTACCGGTCAGAGAGAAATAACCGTTTCGGGAACATTCACAGTCCCGATGGAAAAGGTTGAAGCGCGGGCGGTGCCTGTTGTTCAGGGACAGGGTATTGAAACGCCATGGAAAACTTTGCAGGACGCTCCACAGGGTGGCGTTTTCAAGGGTAACATTACATTAATGGGCGGTTGGTATTCGCTTGAAGTCCGCGGACTTTCTGACGGAAAAGTGGTTGGGAGGGACATTCTTTCCCGTTTAGGCGTAGGAGAAGTTTTTATAATCGCTGGACAATCCAACGCGCAAGGTTTAAGGAATTACCCGGGTCCATCTGCTCAGGATGATCGGGTTATGTATATTTCTAATTACAACAACGACGATAGAGACCTTTTAACAGATCCTGCACCGCCTGCTTTTGCAAAAATCGCTCAGGATCTGGGCATTATGTCTCCAAGAGGCCAGTCTGCATGGTGCTGGGGCGTGTTGGGTGATCTTTTGGTTGCCAAATTGAATGTGCCTGTTCTATTTATCAACACGGCCTGGGAAGGAACTTCGATAGAAAACTGGTCGAGCAGTGCAAAAGGATTGCCTACTAAAAACAAATACGGCGGGTTCGTATATCCGCCTCAGATGCCATATGCCAACCTAAGAATCGCTGCCAGAAATTACGGCAATCAATATGGCGTAAGAGCCGTTTTGTGGATGCAGGGAGAAACTGACGCATTATTCAACACGCCAACTGCGTCCTACCGGGAAAATCTTCAGTTCATCATGAACAGACTCGGAACTGAAACGGGCGACAAGCGCATCACGTGGGTGATCGCCAGAACTTCCAGAACTTCTGCCGGTTTTAACATTTCATCAAGTATCAATCCAGAAATCGTCGCCGCTCAAAACGAAGTTTTAAATACTCCGTTTAATGCAACTTATCCAGGTCCCGAAACAGATCCCTTGGTTCCAAATCGTGGAGACGGAACGCACTTCGTAGGCCGTGATGCTGAGGGCACGAGACAAGCTTTGACGATTCTTGCCAATGCGTGGAATGAGAGCCTGGACGCGAGATTTTTCTCAACCGTTACACCAACTAACCCGGCGCCAATTCCTGAGATTACGGCAAGCTGCGTTACAGAGAATAATGCTGTTTCTATTTCTTTGCCAACTGGGTTTTCATCTTACCTGTGGAGCAACGGCTCAACTGAAAATACGATCAGAGTTTCTGAGCCAGGCACTTACCGCGCCACAGTGAAAGACAATGCCGGAAATTCAATCCTGACCTCAGTTGTTGTGCTTGATAATGCTGCCAAGCCGGTGCAGCCAACCATTCAGCAGGAAGGCGAGCAGCAAACCTGCTTTGATTCTTCATTTCAATTCTCGGTTGCAGACGGAACGGACATTTACAGCTGGTACAAAGAAGGATCCAACACAGCAATTGCGACCGGTGCTTCGGCGCAGATCGCAGAAAGTGGCAATTATTACGTAAAGGGTCGCAACATCTTTGGCTGCGTTTCTGAAAATTCACAAACCTCGTCTTTGCTTGTGAGACCGCAGATTTCCAAGCCGGTCATTGAGCCTTCTGGTCCATTCAGCATTACGGCATCTATTGCCGAAACAGGCTTGAATGAGCGTTTTTTGTGGCGGAGACCAGGAACAGAGTCTGATACAACTGCAAGCCTTATCAAAATCCTGAAAACGGGAGAATATTCGACAAGAGCGCAGGTTGTTTTCACCCTTGGTAACGATTTGCTGACTTGTTATTCAGACACAGCATCACGCGAGTTTAAAACCAACGAACAAAACGAGGTTGTCATTTACCCAAATCCAAGCCAGGGCAATTTCATTTACATCGAATCGAGAGATAACATTGAAGAGGCTTACATCACACTTTTCGACATTTACGGAAGAGTGATTCAAACATCAACGCCAAAGTTGCTTAACAGCCGCATTGAAGTTGATGTAAGAAATCTTCCAACGGGAAAATACATCATGCGCGTTACGGGACAAGGTCAGAGCCTTACCAAACAGATTGTAATCCGCTAAGCACTTCTTTCCTCATTTTTTTACAAATAAGCCCCGGCCATCCGGGGCTTATTTAGTATCATACTAATTAGGGAAAAGATAAAGTAAAGAATTTGATTGATAAATTTGCAAAGGCTAATTTTGAGAAAACGGAAAGAAGTAACCGCATACAACATTTCTTCTGTGATTTCGTAGATTGTAATTGAATAAATAACGCAATGAATAATACATATCTTCCTTCCGACTATCTGCCGATTTTGGTTCAATTTCTGCTCGCGGCCGGCTTTATCGGTGGCACAATGATTGTAACCCACATGATTGGCCCCAGTCGGAAAAGCAAGCTGAAAGATGATCCGTTTGAATGCGGTATTGAATCTGTTGGCGATGCCAGGACTCCCATTTCTGTAAAATATTTTCTTGTTGCCATTCTGTTCGTTCTTTTTGATGTCGAGGTGATTTTTATGTATCCCTGGGCAGTTAATTTCAAAGGCTTAGGAATGTTTGGGTTTGTAGAAATGTTATTATTCATGGCGCTGCTGCTTTCCGGATTCTACTATGTGATCCGCAAAGGAGTTCTGAACTGGGAAGAGTAATTAACAAACTGAAAGACAGGAAAATTATGAAAGAAGTAACGATTGTGGAGGCTCCGCAAGGACATAGCGGATCTGGTTTTTTTGCAACTTCATTTGATGAAGCCATCGGTCTGGCCCGCAGCTATTCGCTCTGGCCACTTCCTTTTGCAACCTCTTGCTGTGGAATTGAATTCATGGCAACAATGGGTGCACACTACGATATATCCCGATTTGGATCTGAGCGTCCGAGCTTTTCTCCTCGCCAGGCAGATTTGCTGATGGTTATGGGAACAATTGCCAAGAAAATGGCGCCGGTTGTCAAGCAAGTTTATTTGCAAATGGCTGAACCGCGTTGGGTAATGGCTGTTGGCGCTTGCGCATCGAGCGGTGGTATTTTTGACACTTACAGCGTCCTGCAGGGAATTGACCGCATTATTCCGGTTGACGTTTACGTGCCTGGCTGCCCGCCACGCCCTGAGCAGATCATTGACGGACTTATGCACATTCAGCATTTGGCACAAAATGAAAAGCTGCGCCGCAGAAATACAGACGAATATCAGGAACTGTTAGCATCATATAACATTCAATAATCCCCTATGCTAAGTAACCAGGAGGTAGCCGAAGCGCTTTTGGAAAAATTTGGTGATCAGGTTTTTGACTTTGACGAGCCTTACGGACTGCTGACGCTTTCGACCTCTCGCGAGGAAATAATTCCAGTTTTAGATTTTTTACACAATCATAAAAACTTTCAGTTTATCTTTTTGACGGACATTACCGGGATTCATTATCCGGAGTCTCCGGGAAAAGAATTTATGGTTGTATATCACATGCACAGTTTCGTGCACAATTTCCGTGTAAGGATAAAAGTTAGTCTAGCCGAGGCGGACATTCACATTCCGACAGCGACTGGCTTATTTGCTTCTGCCAACTGGATGGAACGTGAAACTTATGACTTCTTTGGGATCATGTTTGACGGGCATCCGAACCTGAAACGGATCCTGAATATTGAGGAGATGGATTATTTTCCAATGAGGAAAGAATTTCCGATGGAAGATGCGACGCGTGAAGATAAAACAGATGCCCTTTTTGGCCGATGACCCTATACTGAGTAAGATATGGCAGATATTGAATTGTTACCACATAACGTTCCCGCCAATGCCGATTTACCGGAGCTTGTTGAGGAACTGACTACGCTTAACCTGGGTCCTACCCACCCTGCCACTCATGGAATTTTTCAGAACATCCTTAAAATGGATGGTGAAAAAATTATTTCTGGTGAGCAGACAATTGGATATATACACCGTGCATTCGAGAAAATAGCCGAAAGAAGGCCATTTTACCAAATCACAACCCTTACTGACCGCATGAACTATTGCTCTTCCCCGATTAATAATCTGGGATGGCATATGACGGTTGAAAAATTGCTTAGCGTTGAAGTTCCGAAAAGAGCGCAATACATTCGCGTGATCATGATGGAGCTTGCACGCATTACTGACCACTTGATCTGCAACAGCATTTTGGGTGTGGATACGGGTGCTTTTACCGGTTTCCTTTATGTAATGCAAAAGCGTGAGGAAGTTTACGAAATTTACGAAGAGGTTTGCGGCGCACGTCTGACAACAAATATGGGCCGTGTCGGTGGAATGGAAAGAGATCTTTCGTCCACTGCGATTCGTAAGATTAAAGAATTTATCAAAAGCTTCCCGCCTGTTCTGAGAGAGCTTGAAAAACTGCTCAATAGGAACCGGATTTTCATGGACCGGACCATTAATGTTGGCCCTATTTCATTGGAACGCGCGTTATCTTATGGTTTCACGGGTCCTAACCTTCGCGCAGCCGGTCTTGATTACGATGTGCGGGTGATGAACCCATATTCCTCTTATCAGGATTTTGAATTTGACATTCCTGTTGGCCAGAACGGTGACACATATGACCGTTATATGGTCCGCAATGAGGAAATGTGGCAAAGCTTGAAAATCGTCGAACAAGCGATCAATAATCTTCCGGAAGGACCTTATTACGCCGATGCTCCTGAATATTATTTGCCTCCGAAAAAAGAGGTTTACAGAAGCATGGAAGCACTTATTTACCATTTCAAAATCGTAATGGGTGAAATAGATGCTCCGATCGGAGAGGTTTATCATGCAGTGGAAGGCGGCAACGGAGAACTTGGATTTTATCTGATCAGCGACGGCGGCCGCGCACCATACAGACTGCATTTCCGCAGACCAAGCTTTATTTATTATCAGGCTTATCCGGAAATGTGTAAGGGAAGTACGCTTTCTGATGCCATCCTTACCATGAGTAGCTTAAACGTAATTGCAGGTGAGCTGGACGCCTAAAAAAATATTCAAGAAATGACTGAATCACCAAATCTGGTTGCATTTACACCGGAAAGACAGGAAAAAGTAAAAGAGATTATTGCACGTTATCCAGAGGGCCGTCAGAAATCGGCTCTTTTGCCTGTTTTACACGTTGCACAAGAACAGTGGGGCTGGTTAAGCAGCGAAGTTATGGATCACGTGGCCAGCTTATTAAGCCTGGAACCCGTTGAGGTTTATGAAGTTGCGACTTTTTACACCATGTATCACCTGGATCCGGTTGGCAAGCATGTCATCGAATATTGCCGCACGGGTCCTTGCTGCCTGATGGGTGGGGAAGACGTTTACGGACATTTGAAACAAAAATTGGGAATCGACGCCGGACAGACGACAGCGGATGGACTTTTTACATTGAAAGAAGTGGAATGTCTTGCTGCATGCGGCTGGGGACCGGTTTTCCAGATTCGTGAGAAATATTACATGAACCTCACGAGTGAGAAAGTGGATGAAATAATTGAAGAGTTGAGTAAATAGCGTAAGCTGAAATTGATCCTCAAATGGCTAGAAAAATATTAACGGAGCATATTAATACACCGGGAATCGAAACCTTCGACGTTTACCGTTCGAAGGGAGGGTACACCGCCGTTGAAAAAGCAATCAAAACCATGACTCCTGAAGAAGTTGTGGAAGAAGCGAAGAAATCGGGTGTGCGTGGAAGAGGTGGTGCAGGATTTCCAATGGGCATGAAATGGGGCTTTTTGGCAAAACCAGAAGGTGTTCCCCGTTATCTTGTTTGTAATGCGGATGAATCTGAGCCAGGAACATTCAAAGATCACCATTTAATGAAATGCATTCCTCATTTGCTAATCGAAGGAATGATCATTTCAAGTTTTGCACTTGGTGCGAATAAATCGTTTATCTATGTTCGTGGCGAGCTGATGTACGTGATCCGTATATTGGAAAAAGCCATTGAAGAAGCGAAAGCAAAAGGATTTTTAGGCAAAAATATATTAGGAACAGGTTACGATCTTGAACTGATCGTCCAGCCGGGCGGTGGCGCATACATTTGCGGTGAAGAAACTGCGCTTCTTGAATCATTGGAAGGAAAAAGAGGCAATCCAAGAAATAAGCCCCCATTTCCAGCGGTAAAGGGTTTATACCAAAGTCCTACGGTTGTTAACAACGTAGAATCGATTTCTAACATGCCGTGGATTATTAACAATGGCGGAGATGCTTACGCAGCCATTGGTCTTGGTCGCAGCACCGGAACAAAGTTAATTTCTGCTTCGGGACACATTAATAAGCCTGGTGTTTATGAAATTGAATTAGGTGTAAGCGTCGAAGAATTTCTTAACTCCGACGAATATTGCGGCGGTGTAAGAACAGGACATCATCTGAAAGCATTGGTTGCAGGAGGTTCTTCTGTTCCCATTTTACCAGCGCATCTGATCATGAAAACGGCCAATGGCGAAGATCGCCTGATGAGCTATGAATCATTGTCCGACGGTGGATTTGCAACGGGAACCATGTTAGGCTCGGGTGGATTCATTGTTTTTGATGAAACAGCTTGTATCGTCAGAAACACTTGGAATTTCTCGCGTTTCTACCACCACGAATCTTGCGGACAATGCAGCCCATGCCGCGAAGGAACAGGCTGGATGGAAAAAGTCCTTCACCGGATCGAGCACGGTCACGGAAGCATGCATGACATTGATCTGCTGGTTGATATTTCCAAAAAAATCGAAGGAAACACCATTTGTCCTTTGGGAGACGCAGCGGCCTGGCCGGTTGCGAGTGCGATCAGGCATTTCCGTGATGAATTTATGTGGCACATTACAAATTCGCATGAAGCATCTCAGCCAGGCGCCGTATATCAGGGTGAAATGGCATTAGTATAATGGAAATTAATAAGTCGCTGATTTGGGTCCGGGATAATTCTTTTGTAATCGCTTTGATCTTCGGGCTCATCAGCGCATTGATACTTTTAGTCATTAAATTTCAGGCATCCATCAGTTTCTATCCGGACATATCAGGAAGTGAAGGCAGCACAATTTTGCCTATTCAGCTCCTGGTTTCCGGTAATCCTATTTATCTGGATCCGGAATCTGCGCCTTTCAGATTGTCGCAATACGCGCCTATTTATTCAACCATTGTTGCTACTTTGTGTAAAATCCTGGGCTGGACATCGGCTGAGGTGCATAAGATTTATCTTGCCAGCAGACTTTGGTCAAATCTTTTCACCATTGGGACCGTTTTTGGAATCGGTGTTTTTCTTTACCGCGTCACCAAAAAGCCAGTTTTAGCCATTCTTGCCGGACTCTATATTTTTCACATTCTCAGTTTCTGGCTGCTTACGACTTCCAGGCCGGACAGTTTGCTTATTCTGCTGACATCTCTTTTCGTTTTCTCTGTCTATAATGCTTTGCAAGAAAACGGGAAGCAATATTGGTGGTTTGCTGCGGTCTTTATTAGTGTGACGGCATTTTTTGTAAAACAAAGCGGCGCTATTCTGCCCATTGCACTGGGCATATTCTGGCTTTTAAACAAACAATGGAAAACAGTCATAATGCTGACTTTTTTCGGCATTGCTGTGTTCGGGTTTTACCTGTTGATCTTGCCTATTAATACGGTTGAGCTGTTTTTTACGAACATTGTCGGCGGTGTAGCAAACTCGGCAAGCTGGGATTGGTTTTACGACTGGACATTGCAGCATTGGTTATTGCAATTCGCACCATTGATTGCCACCAACATTGTTGTAAGCGCTTTTGTCATTTATCATAGGACGTCTCCGTTTCAGTTGTTTTTGACATTGTGCTGCTTTTTGCTATTCCTGTTCGCAACGTCCACTGCATTTAAAATTGGTGCAGGCGTAGGCTATTATCAGGATTACTTGCTGTTATCCGTTTTGCAGATTTCGCTATTCGTTAGTGATCAATCATTTGCGCGTCGTTTCGACAATGTTTTTTTGAAAGCCGGCGTCTCGCTGTATCTCATTTTTGCGTTTTTACATTGCACGCTGTTCGTGTTCATGAGATATCGGCCGGTTATTAATTCCAACTTTGAATCAAGATATTCGGAGGAGCGCAAGGTGTCGGAATATTTATACAAAGAGAAAAATTTGAAACCGAAAGAGTGGGTTTATATTTGCGGAGGCAATAATATGGAAGGCTATTTTCTCACTCAGTTTCTGGTCAATAATGCGCTTATTCCATTCCCGGATCTGGTTTATCTGGCAAATTTGAACGGGACATTCAGCTTTGATAAATTTGGGGACATGGTTAGGAGAAGGGAGATTAAATACGTAATTTCATTGAAAGGGATCGTGCCCGTTAACATCCTCAATGTTGATTTTGCAAACACTTTAAAATACAGCTCAACAGTCGGCTCGTATGATATTTACGAAGCTGATAAATAGCTTAATGTTATAATTTTTGGCATGGAAGAGACCAAACCTCAGTTAATAAAAATTACATTCGACGGCATCGAAGTCGAGGTGGAACCAGGAACAACCATTATGCAGGCTGCACGCAAAATCGCAGAAGCGGACGAAAGTCAGGCTGCGCTTGTGCCTCCCGCAATGTGTTATTACAAACCGCTGCCAACTTCTGGCGGTAAATGCAGGGCTTGCCTTGTACGTGTAGCACAAGGTTCTGCAAAAGATCCGCGACCAATGCCAAAGCTCGTTCCATCTTGCATTACACAAGTTCAGGAAGGAATGGTTGTGGAAAATACGACTAACCCGGCCGTTCTGGACACACGTGTAAGAGCATTGTAGAGTTCCTGCTGATCAATCACCCGCTTGACTGCCCTATCTGCGACCAGGCTGGTGAGTGCCATTTGCAGGATTTTGCATTTGAGCATGGATCCGTGCAAACGCGCTACGAGGAAGACAGAAGGACTTTTGATAAAATTGACATTGGTCCTTATGTGCAGCTGCACATGACGCGCTGCATTCTTTGCTATCGTTGCGTTTACACGGCTGACCAGATTACAGATAAGCGTCTGCATGGCGTAATGAATCGTGGGGATGCCTCAGAAATAAGCACTTACATTGAAAAAGCGATTGACAATGATTTTTCAGGAAATGTGATCGACGTTTGCCCGGTGGGCGCGCTTACGGATAAAACTTACCGCTTCAAAAACCGCGTATGGTTTACCAAACCAGAAGATGCGCACCGCGATTGCGATAAATGCTGCGGCAAAACGACGGTTTGGTACAGAGGCGACGAGATTATCCGTGTTACTGCACGCAAAAACACGTGGGGCGAGGTTAATGACTTCATCTGCAACACTTGCCGCTTTGAAAAGAAAAAGACAAGCGACTGGGTTTTGGAAGGTCCAACGAAAGTGAAACGCAGTTCCGTTATTTCTGCTAATAAATATCGCGCTGATCTCGTTAAAAAGCCTGATTTTGCTTTAAGATTGGCAGAAACACAATATAAGAAGGTTGACGACACCCGTCCTTTTGTTACTGACGAAGAGACGATCCGTCATCAAAGCATTGAAAACAACGACAGAGCAAATCACCGCTCGTTGCTGGCAAAAAACAATTAATTAATCGGCTGAAACCGGCCAAGCTGTAATCTCGATTAGAAAATGGATTTAACGGAGTTTCTCATTAAAACCGCAACGATTTTCGTTGTTTTCGTCCTTACCCTCGTCATTGCCATGTATTCCACCTGGGGAGAACGCAAAGTCGCAGGTTTCATCCAGGACCGGATGGGACCAAACAGAGCGGGACCGGGCGGTTTGCTTCAGCCACTTGCAGATGCTGGAAAAATGTTTTTTAAAGAAGATTTTATCCCTGCTTTGGCTAACAAATGGCTCTTTATTGCTGGCCCAAGTTTAGCGATGTTAACAGCACTGCTGGCAAGTGCAGTAATTCCGTTTGGAAGCACTTTCCGCATTAATGGTCATGAAGTGGCTTTGCAGGGTGTTGAATCAAATATTGGAATTCTTTATGTTTTCGGCGTTGTCGCATTGGGCGTTTACGGAATTATGGTGGGAGGCTGGGCTTCTAATAACAAGTTCTCGCTTCTGGGTGCTATTCGCGCAGCATCTCAAAACATTAGTTATGAAGTTGCAATGGGACTTTCCCTGATTGCGATTTTAATGATGAGCAGCTCGCTTTCACTCGGTGAGATTGTTTCTCAGCAACACGGCGGAAACTGGAACATCTTTTACCAGCCGCTTGGGTTCATTATTTTTATAACCTGCTCATTTGCGGAATGTAACCGTGTACCATTTGACCTTCCTGAGTGCGAAACTGAGCTTGTAGGCGGTTATCACACCGAGTATGGCAGTATGAAACTAGGCTTCTATCTGTTCGCAGAATACATTAACATGTTCATTTCATCGGCCATTATTTCAACATTATATTTTGGCGGATACAATTATCCTGGAATGGACTGGGTTTACACGCAGCTGACACAAGCTTTCGGATCTGAAACAGGTCACAATGCAGCTACGTTGATCGGAACAGCAGTATTTTTCGGTAAAGCATTGTTCTTTATCTTCTTTTATATGTGGGTGCGCTGGACAATTCCGCGCTTCCGCTATGACCAATTGATGAATCTGGGCTGGAAAAAACTGATCCCGCTCGCTATTTTTAATATCATAATCACAGGTGCTGCCGTGCTTTTCCTTAAACCGGCTATCACTGCGTGGTTGAATTAATAAAAACACATTGCCATGCAACTGACAAATCGCTCTAAGCAAGTAAGCAATAAAGAAATGACGTTCATGGAACGCGCCTACTTGCCTGCTATTGCAACAGGTTTAGCGATCACCATCAAGCACTTTTTTGCAAAAAAAGTAACCATAGAATATCCCGAAGTAAAAAGATATTTGGGTCCGGTTTTCCGTGGAAGACATATTCTGAAAAGAGACGAAGACGGCCGCGAGCGCTGCACAGCATGCGGTTTATGTGCCGTAGCGTGTCCTGCCGAAGCCATTCAGATCGTAGCGGCTGAGCGTGAAAAAGGAGAAGAAAAACTTTATCGCGAGGAAAAATATGCGGCTGTTTACGAGGTGAATATGCTGAGATGCATTTTCTGCGGACTTTGCGAGGAAGCTTGCCCGAAACAGGCTGTTTATCTTCGTCATGACGAATTCGTGCCTGTGTTTGCAGAACGTGATCAGGTGATTTGGGGAAAAGACCTTTTGGTTGAAGACATGAATAACCGTTATACCCGCGAAGCCTGGACGAAAGAAGAGGCGCGTGCACTGGATATGAAAAGAGCCAGCGGTGAAGTGACTAATGTTGTTCCAAGAGCCATTCCCTGAACGTAACCGAGCATATCAGCTAATCTTACTATGAATTCAACCGTTTCATTTTTCTATTTTCTTTCGTTTCTGACAATTCTGAGCGCAGTAATGGTCGTCGTTTCTCGTAACCCGATCCACAGTGTGCTTTATCTGATCCTGACATTCTTTACGCTTTCAGGACATTATATTCTATTAAATGCACAGTTTTTGGCTGCGGTTAACATTATCGTCTACGCCGGTGCAATTATGGTGCTCTTCTTGTTTGTGATCATGTTCCTTAACATGAAGCAGGATCATGAAGAATCGAAAACCAATCTGACCAAAATCGCCGCAACCATTGTCGGCGGAACTGTATTTGTGATTTTGTTCGGTGCTTACCGCAAGAGCGTAATTCCAGGACTGGACGAGCAGCAGTTTGATTCGCAGATCGGGATGATCGAAAATCTAGGTCATTTGCTTTTCCGCGACTATCTGCTTCCTTTCGAATTGGTTTCCATTCTGCTTTTAGTGGCGATGGTGGGTGCAGTAATGCTCGGGAAACGCGAAATTGGAGAGAGACATTTTTAAACGACATTCAGTTCAAAGCCATAAAAAAAGGGAAATGCTCAGTGAGCGTTTCCCTTTTTCATTATCTATAAATGAACCTTAACTTGCTTCAACTTCACTATAAGCCTCAACCGGAATGCAAGAGCAGATCAGGTTGCGGTCTCCATAAGCGCTGTCAACGCGGCTAACACTTGGCCAGAACTTGTTGAAACGCAAATGTGGCAATGGAAATGCTGCTTTCTCGCGGCTGTAAGAACGCGTCCAGTTGTCTGCTAACAAAATCCGGGATGTATGCGGAGCGTTTTTCAACACATTGTCCGTACGGTCAGCGATGCCATCCTGAATCTCACGAATCTCATTTCTGATCGCGATCATTGTGTCACAGAAACGGTCAAGCTCAGCTTTGGACTCAGATTCCGTTGGCTCGATCATTAATGTGCCTGCAACCGGGAATGACAATGTCGGTGCATGAAAACCGTAATCCATCAAACGTTTTGCAAGATCCTCTGCCTCCACGCCTACTGATTTGAACGAACGGCAATCCAAGATCATTTCGTGCGCACAACGGCCATTGGTTCCTGTGTAAAGAACATCGTAATGACCGCTAAGGCGTTCCTTGATATAATTCGCGTTCAGGATCGCATATTTGGTTGCATTGGTCAATCCTTGCTCGCCCATCATTGCAATGTAAGCGTAAGAGATCGTCAGGATGCTTGCACTTCCATAAGGCGCTGCTGAAACTGCTCCGGCTTCTCCGGCAGGCAAATGCTCAGGCTGCGTATTGAAGTTTACGTGACTTGGCAAAAATGGCATTAAATGCTCTGCAACGCCAATCGGGCCCACACCCGGACCGCCACCGCCATGCGGAATGCAGAATGTTTTATGCAAATTCAAGTGGCAAACGTCCGCACCAATTGTTGCAGGGCTTGTTAATCCAACCTGTGCATTCATGTTGGCACCGTCCATATAAACTTGTCCGCCGAATGAATGGATCATTGCGCAAATCTCAATGATGCTTTCCTCGTAAACGCCGTGCGTTGATGGATATGTGACCATTAGGCAAGACAATTCATCTTTATATTGTTCCGCGCGCGCACGGAGGTCGGCTACGTCAATGTTTCCTCTTTCGTCACATTTAGTAACAACCACTTTCATGCCCGCCATTACAGCAGAAGCCGGGTTAGTTCCGTGTGCAGAAGATGGGATCAATGCAACATTCCGGTGTGCTTCGCCGCGGCTTTCGTGATAAGCACGGATCGCCATAAGGCCTGCATATTCTCCTTGTGCACCTGAATTTGGCTGGAATGACATGGCTGCAAATCCTGTAATCTCGCACAACCAAATGTTCAGCTCGCTAACAAGCTGTGCATAACCGCCAACTTGATTCGTCGGGGCGAAAGGGTGAATAGCACCAAACTCCGGCCATGTCAAAGGAATCATTTCGGCTGTTGCATTCAATTTCATCGTGCAGCTGCCCAATGAGATCATCGAATGAACCAATGAAAGATCTTTATTTTCAAGCGATTTCAGATAGCGGAGCATTTCGTGCTCTGTATGGTGCGTATTAAAAATCGGATGCGTCAGATATTCAGATGTGCGGGCAAGATTTGCTGGCAATTCCGTTTCTAACTCTTCCTCAATCACCATTTCACCCTGAAAACCGGAAACTTCCGCAAATACATTCAAAAGTGCAATGACATCGTCAAAGGTCTTTGCCTCATCAAATGAAACCGACACACTTTCCTCACCATTGTATTTCAGGTTAATGCCCCATTTCACAGAAGTTTCTCTCAACTTCCTGGTCAGTGTGGTTTTAATGGTTACGGTGTCAAAAAACTGCTCCGTAGCCACTTCGTAATTAAACTGCTTAATTGTATCAACAAAAAGACGAGTCAATCCATGAACGCGGGCAGCAATGGTCTTCAACCCCTCCGGACCGTGATATACACAGTAAGCGCCAGCAATAACTGCCAAAAGCACTTGTGCCGTACAAATGTTAGAAGTTGCTTTTTCGCGGCGAATGTGTTGCTCACGGGTTTGCAACGCCATACGCAATGCGCGATTGCCTTCCGAATCTACGGAAACACCGATGATCCGTCCTGGAATATGTCTTTTGAATGCTTCCTTGGTTGCAAAATAAGCTGCATGCGGTCCGCCGTAACCCATTGGGACACCAAACCGTTGCGAAGAACCCACAACAACATCAGCGCCCATTTCACCAGGTGACTTCAACAATGTAAGCGCCAGCAAATCGGCTGCTACGGCAACTGAAATTCCCTGTTCGTGTGCTGCGGCAATAAAATCAGTGTAATCTATAACTTCTCCGTTAGAGGCTGGATATTGAACCAGGACTCCGTAAAGATTTTCGTCAGTTAAATCAACCGTTGCGTGATTTCCAACAATGACGTCAATGCCAATTGGCTTTGCTCTTGTGTGGATAAGGTCGATTGTCTGTGGATGGCAAAGTTCAGAAACGAAGAATGTGTCTGCTTTTTTGCGTGCAGATGAGCGCTGGCTGTGCAGCATCGTTACAGCTTCTGCTGCGGCTGTTGCTTCATCCAGCAATGATGCATTCGCAATTTCCATTCCGGTAAGATCCGTAATAACGGTCTGGAAATTAAGGAGCATTTCTAGCCTGCCTTGCGCGATTTCAGCTTGGTAAGGCGTGTAAGCCGTGTACCACGCCGGATTTTCCAAAATATTCCGAAGAATAACATTGGGTGTGATTGTATCGTAATAACCTGTTCCGATGTAGGATTTCAAAACCGCATTTTTGCTTGCAATTTTTTTGATCCCCTGCAAAAACTCCTGCTCCGACTTTGGTCTTGGCAAGTTGAGCGGCTTCTGCAATCTGATGGCCTGAGGAAGTGTCTGGTCAATTAATTCATCCAGTGATGCGGCTCCGATCGTACTCAGCATCTCCTGCAATTCCTGCGCATCCTTACCGTGGTGACGGTTTTCAAATTTATCCTGGTTCCGAAGATTAATTTTCATTCAACTTGGGCTGACAAAGTCAATATTAAGTGGTTTTTTAAAATACAAAAGTAAGCAAATCCACCCAAATCTCTTAGAGAATGATGGGTCTGCTTACTCTTGAATATATGCAAATTGATGTCAAATAGAGTGTCAGTGATTGGGACAACCGCAATCCGTCTTTCGCTTGAATATTCCGAGGAATTTCTTGGATTTCGGTTTCTTATAACCCTTATACTTTTTCTTTTTAGCAAAAAGCTCAGTCTTTGCATTGACCGGTTTGGCACTCGCTGTGGTCACGCCGGATATGCCGCAAATCAATGCTAATACAAGAAATAAGGAAGCAAATTTTGTCATCATCTTTTAATTTTTGAATACAAAGGCCTTATATACTCAACGCATTTGATCCGCTATCCTGTATAACTGATTTAACGGATTTACAAGTTCCCGCATTAAGCCTTAACCAGCTCTATAATGGTAATTTCGGGCAAAATACCAACCCGGCCCGGATAACCAAGATAACCAAATCCGCGGTTTACATATAAATGCTGGTCATTCTCCGTGTATAACCCCGCCCATTCCTTATATCTGTATTGCACCGGACTCCATTTCACTTTTCCAATTTCCACGCCGAACTGCATGCCGTGTGTATGTCCGGCAAGGGCGAGGTCAATGTCTTTATATTTCGGCAAGACCTGCGCTTGCCAGTGGCTTGTGATCGTGGGAAAGCAATATTTTTACCGGAAACTGGTCTGTATGCTGATAGGCTTTTTCAAGATTTCCGTATTTGGCGAAGTTCCCGGCTCCCCAGTTTTGAATGCCGATCAATCCGATCTCCTCGCCATCAACGCGGATCGCGCGGTTTTCATCAAGCATCAGGTTCCAGCCTAACAGTTTGTGCGCATGCTGCAAATCAGCCAGGTTTTTTGTTTTTGCCTCAATGCTCGGCCATTGGAAATAATCACCATAATCGTGATTTCCTAAAACCGAATGCACGCCCAGCGGTGCTTTTACTTTATCAAAAATATTAATGTAATCCTTCACTTCCATTGCACGGTCATTCACCAGTATCACCGGTAAAAAAAGCAATGTCTGGCTTCTCTTTCATCAACATTTCAATCCCGCCTTTCACAGCAGTTTTGTTAAAAAAGCTTCCCGAATGAATGTCTGACAATTGCGCAATTTTGATTCCGTCAAATGCTTTGGGCAAATTTTTCAAGGGCACGCGCACCCGGCGGATCCGGTAATCGTGCGCACCAGATATAATTCCGTATGCAAATGTGCTAATCAGGCCCGCTCCTGCAACCATGGCAGTTGTTGCAATAAACTGTGATCGCGGAATGGTGGCTTCACCCGTTTCCGGAGAAACGTGCGCAGCAGAAGGGAAGAAATAGCTTGCAATCCATTGTAAAAAGCGACGGATATCGTCCAAAAACAACAACAAAACCGCCAGCAATTTTGATAAATAAGGAATAGCGATGAAAGCGACAATGAATGTGCGGGTCGTGCTTTTCAGTGTATCGGGCGGAAGCAGCTGCATGATAATGTATGCGCCGAGCGTCAGAATGGTCAATCCCCAATATGCGCCACCGATCCAGCGCTGCGATACGGGTGTAAGATTCCGGATTGCAAAACGCAACCCCTGCCACACATACCAATCAATTACAAAAAGTATAAAGGTGAGAAATATAAAAAAAAAGGTTCTGTTCATTTCGAATTATAATTATTCATATTTCTCGTTAACACCCGGCACGATTTTCTCGTTCGGTCACATTTTGTAATTTTGACCCCATTAAAATAAAAATTGCTATGCCGGAATTCGATTTTAAACGCTTTCACATTCGTTCCATGAACGCAGGTTCGGACGAGGAGCGCGCGCAGATCAACCAGGAGCTCAAAGATTTGTATGCTTCGCTGAGTGAGGAAGATAAGAAAATTTTTAACGAAGCATTGCAGCAGTTCCTTACCAAAGAAGTGGGCCGCATCAGGTCCGACTACGAATCCATTAACGGACTCGGGAGCTCAAACTGAGCGTTTAAAGCTTAATTAAGCCTTGGATCGATCGGATAATGTGCGATGGAGCGATATTCGCCGCCCATGTTACGCAGGATTTCCCGCCAGAAATTTTCAGGAGGCGTTGAAAAAAGGAATTCCGAATTGGTGCTCGAAATGATCCAGGAATCCTGCTTCACCTCGTCATCAAGCTGGCCGCCGCTCCACCCGGAATAACCAATGAAGAATCGGATATCATCGGAGTGGAAATTGCTTAAATTCAGCAGCATTTTCACACTTTCAAAGTCTCCACCCCAGTAAACATCTTTCATGATCTCCGTTCCTCCGGCAATGAGGTCTGGTCTTCTGTGGATAAAGTGTAATGTATTTTTCTCGACGGGTCCGCCCAAATGCAGGGTAATGTCCTGATAAATGGTTTCTTCCAGCACATCGCCCAGAAACAGTTCTGTGGTCTGATTCAGCACAAAGCCAAAACTGCCCTGCTCATTGTGTTCGCACATTAAAATAACACCGCGTTCAAAATTGGGATCCCCCAAGAACGGCTTGGCGATCAACAGACTTCCCTTCGAAATATTCATGGCTGATGGCATAGTGGGTATGGCTTAGTGTATCAAAAACGAAATATATTTAATTTTCGGCAAGAAATTCGACGTATTTTCGGCTGAAACAAAAATCGTGCTTGCCACTTGACTAAAATATAATATAATAAAGAATATGGCACTTATCAAATCTGTTCGCGGAGTGAAGCCCGCATTTGGCGAAAATTGCTGGTTTGCGGAAAATTCGACCATCGTTGGTGATGTGGTTATGGGAACGCATTGCACAGTGTGGTTTAATGCGGTCATTCGCGGGGATGTGAACAGCATTCGCATTGGTGATTTTTCCAATGTGCAGGATGGCGCGGTGATCCATTGCACTTACCAGCGGTTTGCGACCACCATTGGCAGTTATGTCTCCGTGGCACACAATGCAATTGTGCATGGTTGCACCATTGAAGACCACGTATTGATCGGCATGGGCGCTATTGTGATGGATGGAGCCGCGATTGGCGAAGGTTCGATTGTAGCGGCCGGCGCCATTGTAACGCAAGGAACAAAAGTGCCTCCCGGAACGATTTACGCTGGAAATCCTGCAAAATATCTCAAAGATGTTTCTCCCGAATTAAATGCAGCCATCGACCGGACTGCAAACAATTACATTACTTATTCGGGTTGGTTTAAGGAAGAAGAAGATGGGGACAATGTTAGCTCATCTCTTTCCTAGCATTCAAATAACCTTTGATAACCGTGAATGTGGTGATGGCGAGGAAGAAAAGAATGATATACTGAACGTAATCCACGATCCAGGGAAAACGCTCGCCGAAGAGAAAGCCGCCGCCCGTAAGCGCCCCGATCCAGATTGCGCCGCCGGCAACATTATTAATCATAAATGAAGGGAAAGTCATTTTAACCAATCCAGCGAGGATCGGTGCGAACGTGCGGACAACGGGGAGAAAGCGGCTGATAATCAATGTTCTGCTTCCGTATTTCTCAAAATATTTCCGCGTGGTGTCAATGTGTTTTTTCTTGAAAAAGAAAGAATCAGGTCTGTTCTCGAACATGTCGCCGAAATATTTCCCAAAAATATAACCCACGAGCGAGCCCAAAACCGCGGCGGTGAACATGCATAAAAGCAAAATGCCGATCGGCACATCGAGAATTCCCGTGCCGCAGAAAACGCCTGCCAGAAAAACGAGATAATCTCCCGGAAGAAAAAATGCAAAAAACAGTCCGTTTTCAGCAAAAATGATGAATGTAATAACCAACAAGCCTCCGGTACGAATTAACTCTTCGGAATCAAGAATGTATTGGAAAAATTCGGTTACTGAATTCATAGTTTTGATTTAAACGGACCACTAAGCAAGGCAAAATTTGTAAGTCCGCCAAATATTTAAGCATTTTCAGACAGCTCCAACCAACGCATTTCCTTGTCGGCCTGGCTCTCCGTAATTTCCTCGATTCTTTTAGACCATTGTGCCAGATCAGCATGCGAGCCTCCCGCATTTAACTTGGCCACCAAAGCTTCTTTTTCCTGTTCCAGTTTTGCAATGTCCGCTTCCAACTGCTCCATTTCTTTTTGCTCCTTGAAGCTTAGCTTGCGCTTAGGCGCAGCTGCAGCAACGGGAGCGGCAGTTTCCTTCACCGGCTGGATCACGTGCGTTGTGTTGCTCTTACCCGCATTTCCTCCCGAGCTTTTCTTCTCCGCTTCCTGCTCGTCCTGATATTCGCGCAGCTCTGTATAATTCCCCGGGAAATCGCTGATCTTACCTTCTCCTTCAAACACAAAAATGTGCTGTACGAGCCTGTCAAGGAAATATCTGTCGTGGGAAACGATCACGAGACATCCGGGGAAGTTCAGTAAAAATTCTTCCAGCACATTCAAACTCGCAATGTCCAGATCATTTGTAGGCTCATCGAGAATCAGGAAGTTGGGCTGCTTGATCAATATCAGCAGCAATTGCAATCTCCGCTTTTCTCCACCGCTTAGTTTGGAAATAAAATCATATTGTTTGGAAGGCGAGAAAAGGAATGCTTGCAGCAAATGTCCGACCGTAACCGTTTCTCCGGTTCCCAATTGCACCACTTCTGCAACATCTTTTACGATGTCAATAACCCGCTGATTTTCATTAAAAATGAGGTCCGATTGCTTATAATAACCAAATTGAACCGTTTCTCCTTTTACGATCTGGCCCTTATCCGGCATCAGCTCGCCGGTGATCATATTCAACAGCGTGGATTTCCCCATCCCGTTCTGACCAACAATCCCAATCCGGTCTCCTTTTCTGAATGTATATTCGAAGTTTTTAATCAGCTGCCTTTCGCCGAAGCCTTTGCTTACATTTTCCAGTTCAATGATCTTGCTTCCAAGCCTTGAAGTCCGCACATTCAGTTCCATTTGAGTATCAAACTTCTTCTGACTTGCTTTTTCTTTCAATTCCTCAAATGCATCCACGCGATATTTCGCCTTGGTTCCACGTGCTTTGGGTTGGCGACGGATCCAATCGAGTTCCTTGCGCATGAGGTTTCGCGCTTTATCAATGCCGGCAGCCTCCATTTCTTCTCTCTCCGCCTTTTTTTCAAGGAAATAAGTGTAGTTTCCTTTATATGGATATGCTGATCCGTGATCCAGTTCCAGCATTTGATTACAAACTGTATCCAGGAAATACCGGTCGTGGGTTACAACCAAAAGCGTCGTATTAGAAGTGTTCAGATAGTTTTCCAGCCATTCCACCGTGTCAAGGTCCAAATGGTTGGTAGGCTCATCCAGGATCAGTAAATCCGGATCTTCCAACAAAACCTTCGCCATAGCAACCCGCTTCCGCTGCCCGCCCGATAGTGTTCCAAAAAGGTTTTCCGTATTGTGAATGCCGAGACGTCCCAGGATTTCCTTAGTCCTGTATTCAAAATCCCATGCATTAAACTTGTCCATATCCTCCATCACTTCGGCAAGCTCGTCGTGGTTATCCGTTTCAATGGCATGCTCGTAGCGCTTAACAACTTGCGCCACCGGATTGTTGGAAGAAAAAATCACGTCAATCACCGAAAGGCTTTCATCAAATGCCGGGCTTTGGTCGAGGTAACCGACGCGAATATCTTTACGAATGCTTACTTCACCTTCATCGGCGGGAATTTTCCCCGTCAGGATATTAAGAAAAGTGGTTTTACCGGTTCCGTTTGTGCCAATGAGCGCAACTTTATCTCCCCTGCTGATTCCAAAATTAATGTTTTTGAAAAGCCATTGATCGCCAAATGACTTTGCTATATTTTCCGCTGAAAGGTAATTCATGTTCTTAAAGTAAAATTCAATTACTACAAAGGTAGGACAGATCTCAAACAACAAAGAAAAAATTCGTTTGGAAAGGGTAAATACCATAATATTGCTCTTTATATTTAGTTATATGGTTCCATAGAACACTGTTTAAATCATGTCCAAGCAATTTTTTTACCTATTCTCAACCGTTTTCCTTTGTTTTAACGCAGTAGCACAAGACGCAAATTTTAAGAATTACACGCAGAAGATTGGAGGCAGCCCGCAGGTTTATGATATGGTCGCAATTCCTGGCGGCGAGTTTTTAATGGGAAGTCCGGCATCGGAAAAAGGCCGCAGGCCAGATGAAGGACCTCAGCACAAAGTTAAGATCGAGCCCTTCTGGATGGGCAAAACGGAGGTGATCTGGGATATTTACGATCTCTATGCCTTCAAAAACATGGAAAAGGAAATGGCAGCACGCCATCCTGATCCTGACAAAAGTGTTCAAAAAACCGATGCCAGCACGTGTCCAAGCCCTCCTTACGTAGATATGTCTTTTGGAATGGGAAGGTCTGGATATCCGGCCATTAACATGACCCAATATGCAGCCATTCATTTTTGCAAATGGCTTTACGAGAAAACAGGAATATTTTACAGATTACCAACAGAAGCAGAATGGGAATATGCATGCCGCGCAGGATCGAAGACGGCATATTCATTCGGAGCAGACGACGCTAAAATCGACGAATATGCTTGGTATCGCAAAAACAGCGATGCTGCATACAAAAAGATAGGCCAGAAAAAGCCGAATGCTTTTGGTTTACATGATATGCATGGCAATGTGATGGAATGGACTTTGGACCAAATATATTCCTGATTATTATGGTAAAAAACCTGCCGGAGAAGCATACGCGCCGGTAACTGAACTTTACCCGACAGCTGTAAGAGGTGGTTCTTGGGATGACGAGCCTGGCGATTTGCGCAGTGCCGCACGCACGCCTTCTAAGCCTGAGTGGAAAGTCCTTGATCCGCAGCTTCCTAAAAGTGAATGGTGGATGACAAGTGCATCATTTGTAGGTTTCAGAGTGGTAAGGCCGGTTAAGCAGCCTTCTCCTGAGGAGATTAAGGCTTATTACAGCCCTAAATTGATTGAAGACTATTGATATATAAACTCTTAATTAAAAAAGGAAATGGAACAAAATAGACGTGATTTTTTAAAAGCTACCGGCCTGTTTGCAGCAGGTGGTGCCATGCTGAATCCGGTTCGTGGATACGGCTTTAACAGCGCTGTGGATGAGACAATTAAAGTTGCTTTAATTGGTTGTGGAGGAAGAGGAACAGGAGCTGCTGCTCAGGCGTTGAGCACAACACAGAATGTGCAGATCGTTGCGATGGCGGATGCTTTTAAAGACCGTCTGGATGAATCATATAAGAACCTTACTGCCAAAAAATATAAGAATGCGGCAGGAACCGTTGTGGACACGAAACTGAAAGTGGATGTGCCTGAGGATCGCAAATTCGTAGGATTTGATGCATTCAAAAAGGCAATTGCATTGAAAGATGTTGACGTTGTTATTTTGGCGACGCCTCCGGGTTTCCGTCCTTCGCATTTTGAAGAAGCGGTGAAAAATAACAAGCATATTTTTATGGAAAAACCGGTTGCAACTGATGCGCCTGGAATCCGTAAAGTGCTTGAAATCGCAGAAGAAGCGAAGAAAAAGAAGCTTAATGTGGTTGTCGGTCTGCAACGTCATTATCAGGCAAATTACCTTGCTGCGATCAAAAGAATTCATGACGGCGCAATTGGTGACATTGTTGGCGGGCAAGTTTACTGGGTTGGAAGCAGCCCCTGGATGAAAGAACGTCAGCCGAACCAGACTGAAATGGAATACCAAATGAGAAACTGGTATTATTTCAACTGGCTTTGCGGTGACCACATTTCAGAACAGCACGTTCACAACATTGACGTTGCCAACTGGGTGAAAAAAGGTTATCCTGTTTCTATTCAGGGAACGGGCGGTCGCGAAGTTAGAACCGGCAAAGCTTACGGTGAAATTTTTGACCACCATACATTGGATCTTGTTTATGCAGACGGAACTGTTATTTCGAGCCAATGCCGTCAGTTTGAAGGCACCTGGAATAAGGTTGACGAAGCATTCGTAGGAACAAAAGGCCGTATCGACAGCTTTGACGGTAAAAAAACGATCCTGAAAGATTACAAAGGCGGCGTGATTTATCAGCATGATGACAAGGGCGATAAAAACCCATATCAGGTTGAGCATGACGAATTATTCGCTGCGATTGCAAAAGGTGAATATAAATTTGCTGATGCTGAAAACGGAGCGAAAAGCACAATGACTGCGATTATGGGTCGTATGGCGACTTATTCTGGTAAGATGATCAAGTGGGACGAAGCATTTAATTCGGACATCAATCTCTTCCCGGACAAACTGGCTTGGGATGCTTCTCCGAAGATTCTTCCAGGTCCGGACGGTCTTTACCCGGTGGCAGTTCCAGGAAAAACACAGGTTATATAATTTTAGTAATGCAACAGAAAAGGGCTCCTAGGAGCCCTTTTCTGTTTGTAAGTATCAAGAGATTTTTTAAATTGGAGTAGCAAATGTCCATGGAGGCATTTCCATTGTTGAACCAAAGAGATGCTCGGTGAAACTAACCCTTAGAAATGCTGCGCTGATTTTGCTATCCGGCATGTTTCTCGTGCTGATAGGCGTTTCACTGAAACCACAACAACCGCAATTCAGTAATCCCATTATCCTAACCGGCCTCGCCATTGAGTTTCTTGGCACCATATGGCTAGTGCTGAGTCTAAACCAAAGACGGAAAGGAAACAAATTTAAATCTTACTAGACCGGTTTCTCAGATAGAAGTCAGCAAGAACCAATGCTGCCATGGCTTCAACGATAGGCACCGCGCGGGGCACAACACAAGGATCATGACGTCCTTTGCCTTGCACAACGGCAACATCGCCATGCTGATCAATGCTTTCCTGATCCTGCATAATGGTTGCAACAGGCTTGAATGCAACGCGGAAGTAAATGTCCTCACCATTCGAAATTCCACCTTGAATCCCACCGGAATGGTTCGTGCGTGTATGCACATTGTTCGCTTCGTCAATGAAGAATGCATCATTATGCTGGGACCCAAGCAAGGTTACGCCTTCGAAGCCGCTTCCATATTCGAATCCTTTGACCGCATTGATGCTTAACATCGCTTTTCCGAGCTCTGCATGCAACTTATCGAACACTGGCTCACCCCAGCCCGCAGGAGCGCCTGTAATCACGCAATTTACCACGCCACCAACAGAATCACCTTGCTTTCGGACCGAATCAATGTAGTCAAACATTTTCTCAGCCATTTCAGGGTCCGGACAACGAACAGCATTAGTTTCCGTCAATGTCAAATCAAGTTCCTGATAAGACTTTTCCAGCTTCAATGCGCCTACTTGCGATACATAGGATTGAATGTTTACGCCTAAGTCGGCCAGAAGCAATTTTGCCAAAGCCCCTGCGGCCACACGAGCTGCAGTTTCCCGTGCAGAGCTTCTGCCGCCACCTCGATAATCCCGCACACCATATTTTACTTGATATGTGTAATCCGCGTGAGAAGGCCGGAATTGCGCAGCAATGTGAGAATAATCCTTGCTCCGCTGATCTTCATTTCTAATGATCAAGGCAATAGGTGTCCCCGTAGTTTTCCCTTCAAAAACGCCTGAAAGCACTTCGAACTCATCTGCTTCCTTCCGCTGTGTCGTAATCCTGGACTGGCCGGGTTTGCGTCGGGTAAGCTCGCTTTGGATAAAGTCAGAATCAAAGTTCACTCCCGCAGGGCAACCTTCAATAATAACGCCAATTCCTGCACCATGCGATTCGCCGAACGTGGCGATCTTAAATATCTTTCCGTATGTACTTCCCATTCAATTTTTACTTTCTGAAAACCCAAATCATTGTGATCAGCAATAGAATCACAACGGCATTGGTGGTGTCCTTTAATATTTTTTTATAATCAACAGTCTCCTTGCTGCTATCCAGACTTTCGAGGTTATCATACAAGCCGGCAGAACCACTTAATGACAAATTCGCCAATTTATAATCTTCCCCTTTAACAGAAAGCATTTTTGCCGATCGCAATGTGTCATATCTGGCTCTCTGCGAATCAAAGTAAATCCATTGGAAATATCTGCTCAGAGGAAATGTCCCGTCTTTTCTTGGCACAACAAAGTAATCAAAAGTTTTCTCCCCGGTCACGCTTTGGTAACTCCTTTTAATGATCTGGCTTGTTTCCGGCGGGTAAATGTCAAAGGTTGAATTGGTCTGGATCGTTGGGGCAGGAATGGCGGCAATGTTGCCCACGCCTTCCACTTTAAACATATAACGCACACTTTCTCCGGGGTAAACGAGCGCGCTGGACAAGTTTTCTTTCAAACTATATTGCCCAACCGCCACCTGATCGCGCAAAGGATGATCCGGGAGTTGCCGCACCAAAATTTTCACAGGCTTAGACCGAAATGTCTTCACCAGCTTGCGTTCAACATTCACGGCCCTACTATTGTCGATAACAAGCATTTGCAGCGCTATGGAAGGCAAAACGATGTCTTCTGTCGTGATAGGAAACAGCCGGGCCTGATACATGTTGTATTCCGTGTAACGACGGCCTTTAATGTTAACCTTGCGCTTAATAATCTCTTCAAGACCAACATTCTCTTCCCAGCAATTTTCCGGACGAAGCTTTTTGAGCAGCGATTGCAGCTGTTCGTTAAAACGGTAAAATTCCATTTGCACAGGCGCGTTTTCAGCGATGTATAATGAAACGCGCAACGCAAATCCCTGCCTGATATAAATGTTCTTGTTGTCTGTTTGAACGGATAAAAAGATACCCTCGTCCGTGTCCTCCAGTTCTGCTTCGAATGCCTGGCTGATTGGCTTGGAAATGCCTGCTTCCGACGATGCTGCCTGGGAAAACACAACCATTGTCTCCTCCGATTTCAGCTTAACATTGTTAACGGATATGACGAAATCCGGAATAAAGATAATTTCCCGGCTTGGCTGCAAAATATTCCTGAGTAATCGTCTGGATTACCACCTTCTTTCCATCAACCGTGCTGATGGCGCTCGTTGCGGATTTGCTTCGCTTTTCAAGCCCTTTAATCTCTGGAAAAATAACGGCTGGCCGGGTTTCCGCATCTCGTAAAACGACGGATATGAGAAACGGTTGGTCGATTGATAAATTCTTCGAGCCAAATTCAATTGTAGAGGCGTCATTTATGGACTGAGCACAGATTGTACCAGAAAAACACAAAATAATATTTAATAACGCATATAATTTCATTAATTATTTTCGTTAACTTTATTAGGAATTGCCGTTCTCTGATGCCTAAGTAGATTTCTAAGAATAATTATTCACGTCCCTAAACCACAAAACTACATAATACTATGGCCTCGATGCTCGAATACATAAAAATTATTCTGCAAAAAGTAAGCTTCGACCGCAGATTGTTTGAAAAAGAACTTAGAAAAGCAATCCGTATGTTAATGCCTGCTGAGGTGAGACGTTTGAGACAGTGGTGCTATGATAATTATGGAACGATACATTTGCCTGTGCTTAATACTTGCTTTGCACGGTTGTCTTCGTTAGGATAGCTTTATTTTTTTTAAGTCAATAACAAAAGAAGCCGCTTGGATATCCAAGCGGCTTCTTTTGTTATTGACTTCCGAGTTATTTCTTTTTCGGAGTTGCTGCTGTTTTGGTTTTAGCACCCGCTTTCGCACCAGCCGCAGGTTGTGTTTCTGCTGTAGGCGTTGCAAGTCCCAGCGCCTCTTTTGCAGAGACATTATCCGGATCAACTTTCAATAGTTTCTCCCAATATTCCTTCGCCTTTGCTTCATCTTTCAATGTAGTTTGCGCGTGGAAAGCCAGGTAGCCATATGCAAGTTTCAAGTATGATTTATACTTGCTTGGATCTGGATCTTTTTCTGCAAGCTCAGTCAATTTCAGGTAATATGGTTGAGAAATTCCTTTGTCCACGTTTTCCTGTCTGTCATAAGCATTATAAAGCGTACTTGCTCTCCAATAGTAACCGTATGGCCATTCTGGGAGCTTCTGCGTCACTGTAGCAAAAATTGAATCTGCTTTCAAGAACAATGCACGTCTTTCACCAGAAATCTTAGCGCTGTCTGCGTAGTTTGAATCAGCTGCAGTTGGAAGCACTTTTGCAGTTGCCATCTGGAAATTAGCCAAACCTGCATAGTAATAATCGTTCGCGCTCGCTTTTGCAGTGTCCATTGCAAGACCTTTTTCGTAAGCAGCCGCAGCATTAGGGAAATCCTTTGCAGCATAGTAAAGGGCAGCAACTTCTTTATAAGTTGTAGCAGCCTCTGCTTTGCTTGTGTCCATGTCTGCACCTTTCAAGATGTATGCAACACCAGTTGAATCGTATCCTTTACCATCGGTTACCTTTTGGTTATAAGCACGACCCAAATATTTGTAGTCATCACCGATTACTTTATCAGGAGCAATTTTGATAAATTCAGTCAAATTCTGAATAGCTTCGTCAGGCTTGTTTGTCTTGAAATAAGACCAGCCATACATACGCAATGTGATCGGATTGTTGATCTTTCCTTTGATCTCTTCAAGCAATTGCAATGACTTTGCGTAATCGTCAGCAGTAAAGGCAAACTGAGCAGCACGCAATTTCATTTCAGGATCAGTAGTTCCGCTTTTCTGGATATACAAATCGAAGTTTTCAGCAGCTTGTTTGTATTTTTGAGCGAAGAAATACAATTCAGCTAGATCTTTGTAAGCTGGTGCAAAATTAGCATCTGCTTCAATTGCTTTCTTGTAGTTTTCAAGCGCTAAGTTGTAGTTCTTACCACGTAGATAAATCGAACCGATCGCGTTATGAGCCGCAGCATAATTAGGTTTTGCCGTCAATGCATATTCATATGCAGTTACCGCAGCACCACCTTCATTACGTAGCATAAGTGCATCACCTTTTGCTAGATATGCATCAGCAAGGTTTTTGTCTCTCTTAATTGCCAGGTCCAGTAATCTGATCGCTTCTGCAGGATCATTTTGCTTTTCGAACAATGTATAAGCTTCTCCAATTCTAAAAAGAACCTCAGCATCTTTGCCTTTTTTCTTCTCAGCAAGGTCGAATAGTTCCTTTGCTTTTGCGCGCTCGCCTTTTGCCAAAGCTACGGTTCCAAGTCCAACCTGATTTAAATATGATTTGTCGTCAACTTGAAGTCCTTTTTCAAACGCTTTCTGCGCTTCGTCCAGCTGATTGGATTTTATATAGTAATAACCAAGGTAATATTGGTTATCAGCAGAAGGCGCTGATTCTGCGAGTTTTTTAAATAAATCTCCCGCTTCATTGTAACGTTCTCCGTGTATCAATGCCAAGCCATCCTGCGTCGTTTGTGCATATGAATTAACAAACGCCAATAAACCAATTACTAGTGCTACTAATTTCATTCTCATGTTTCTGTTCATTTTTTACCCGGTTAAAATAATGATAAAAAATTTGGCTTTCCAATAACAAGTCCCAAATCTTAAATTGTATTACACTTATTAAAATTCTTACCCGTAGTCACTTCAAGCTCCCTTGGATAAGGTACAGTTGGTAATAAGCCCATTTTTTGAATAATAAGCCCTCCTACATCCCGTGCGATGTAAGTCATTAATCCGCCACCCAAGCCAGAGTATCCTTCACGGCTGATGATGTATAAATCTCTGTGGAGCGGGTATCTCTTAACTTAAGTCCGCCTTGAAAAGGCTGTATGTAATTTGATAATGAATCCGGATTTGCCTTTTGCGCTACGCCCATCACATGGATTCCTTTCGATAACTCTTCGGATGCCAGTGAATGTCCGTCGCTGATCCAGCTAACACCAATAAAACCCAGGTGTAATGGATTTGTCCGCACATCCTTGATTACATTCTCGTTAGACCCTGCTGAAATAATACGCAAACGTTGAATATTGGTAATCCCAAACTTATTCAGGACAAAATTAAGGTTGCTCGCATTCGCATTATCAAAAACCAATGTTATCAACCCGCTTTGATTTCCTCCTTTAAGCTGAGACCAATCTGTAATCTTACCCTTCCAGGATCGACTTGATTTCCGGCATTGTGATCAGACTGTCTGAGTTGGTCTTACTTACGACCAAAGCCAGTCCATCCGTTGCAATGTGCTGAAATTTATGTGATCCTTTCTGCTTCTTAATTGATTCAATTTCTTTCTCCGTAAGCTGACGCGTTGAAAAGATAATTCTTGCGCTGTCATTGAGCAGCTGACGAATCGCTTCCTGCTCTGGCTTATAAGTCAACTTGAAATGCGTGTTAGGATAAATTCCTTCGTACGCGTTAGTAAGTGCATTAACAATGGGTTTGAACGACTCGTCGGATGCAACTGTAATTGTTCCTTGCCTCGGATTGTCTAAACTACCATCAGAAGACCCACAGCCCATCAAGCCAAGAAACCCTAAACATGTGCCAAACATGATGCTGGCTGACCAAAATTTCATAGTTCCTCGCGATATCTCCTTTTCTCCAAACCCTATATCCTCTGTAAGCTCCGTACAAAATAAGTGTGCCAGCAAACGCATTTCTTGCTAAACTGCCGACAGGTAACAACCTAAAAGACAAGGAGGAGAGGATCAAAAAGACCCCTCCTCCTATGTATGTCAGAGCCATTAACACAGAGGTTAGATCACCGATCTTCTCATGCAATGGTTTTTCCCTCATGAGTTACTCCAGTTGGAAATTGATTGGCAAATTGTATTTAACACGAACCGCACGTCCTGATTGCTTTCCTGGTTTCCACTTCGGCATTGCTTTCACAACACGGATAGCTTCTTCATCGCAACCAAAACCAAGCCCTTTCAACACAGCCACATCTTGAATACTTCCATCCGTATTTACTACGAATGACATAAACACCCTTCCTGAAACGTTTGCACGTGAAGCTGCACTTGGATACTTGATATTTTTACCTAAGTATTTGTACATCTCCGCTGTACCACCCGGAAACTCAGGCTGTTGCTCAACAACTGTAAAAACCTTTTCTGGTTCTGGAGCTGCTTCAACAACAGTTCCTTTGCTAGGCGCTGCAACTGCTTCCGGAGCTACGATAATTTCGTTCGCATTTGGATCTCCTTCAACTGTTTTATCAGCAACAACAGCTTCTTTAATTTCTTCCACTGTTGGTGGTGGCACTTCTTCAGGAACTTCTTCATCCTTTTTAACCTCAGGAGGCAAGAACTTTACCGTGTTCACCTTAGGTTGTTCAACCGGTGGCGGTGGTGGCGGTGGTGGTTCTGCCGGATCTATTGGCGGCGGTGGTATTTTCATTAAATCCACCTCAACCATTGCAACCTCTTCTTCTTCTCCAGCTGTCAGTTTGTTAATGATTGACGGCGTAAACATTGCAAGAATAAAAGGGCAGCTCCGATCAAAGTAGCCTTCGTCACATCAGCACGATATCCCTGACGAAGTGAAAATGCACCGTACGCCTTGTTGCGATCAGCAAACACTATATCATCCAGTGTAGCATTCGGGCCTATTTCTGCCATGGCGCTTTGAATTAGATTTGATTAATAGTTATTTTTCTTCGATTTTGTCACCCAAGAGCTTCTTCTCTGAATCAGTAAGCGTCTCTACAAGTGCATATCTCTTTGATTTGGTAATTGCCATTTCGTCCAAAACGTCAACCATGTTTTTGTAAGTCGACACAGGCGTTGGCTTGATTACCACAACAAAAGGATCGTTTCCTTTTTCATCCTTTGGGTTTGCAGCATTGATACGTTTCTGAGATGCAAAAATCACGCTTCTCAAATCGAACCCATAGCGGGTTGTTTTTAGAGATGCTTCTGCTTTATCATCGTCCGCAGCTACCCCGTCAAGATAATAAACGTCGTCATTCGATCCCATAAACAGGGTAAGCACTTTTGACGCTTTCAACGGTTCAGTTTTCTCTTGATCTTGCTCATCGGTTTTATCAGGCACCGCCAACGTCATTGAAGTTGGTTTCGACATAGTTGTCGCAAGCATGAAAAACGTAATAAGCAAAAATCCTAAGTCCACCATCGGTGTCATGTCCACACGGGTGGACATTTTCTTGGCCCGAACCTTACCGTCGCCTTTGCCGTGCCCACCACCACCGGATTCTTCAATTGCTGCCATTTCTTTGTCTTAATTAAAATGATCTTGTTAAAAAACTAGTCGTTCGTGTAGCCGGCAGGCGCTTGTTCGCTGCCTGTGATCAGGTTGAACTCGTTGATATTCTGCGACTGCAGGTCAGACAACACATCTTTGAAAACTGGAAACTTAGAAAGATTGTCGCCTTTCAAAGCAATTCTCAACTGACTGTTTGCTTTACGTGCAGCATAAACCCAGTCTGCCAATTCGCTAGCTCCTGTTGAATCAACTGGAATACCAGGTTGCTTCACATTAGGCATTTGCTCTTTTGACATGTTCAACCACGGTTTCAATTGGTTCAACGGAAATCCGAAGCTTGATTGCAATGCAAATTTTGCTTTTTCATTTTCCGTAAACGTGATCCCTTTTGACTGACCAATGTTTTCAAGCATTGCTGCTCTTACTGGTTTCGCGTCCACTCCGAAGAACACTTTGCCCGCCTTGTCAATACTAATGACCATAATGTCATCATCTGGAACTTTGATCTGCGAAATAGAAGACGGAGTGGTAATCTCCGCTTCATTCGACTTAAAAGTTGCCGTCATGATAAAGAACGTCAGAAGTAAGAACGCTACGTCAGTCATCGCTGTCATATCCGTATGCGGCGCATGTTTCTTAGGTCTTACCTTTCCCATAACAAATATATAAGTTTTTTGTATATTAACGAAACTTTCATATTAATAGTTCAAAAAACTATCAATAATGTGTAGCAAAGTTTGATTGAAGGCTTAGGCCGATTTCATCAATGCTATAAGTAAGGTCGTCAACACGGCTGTTCAAGTAAGCGTATGAGATTGTTGCGATTGCAGAAGTACCGATACCAAGTGCCGTATTGATAAGGGCCTCAAGAGATACCTGTTGCAAGTGCAGCTTTGCAGTCAGGAGAACCTGATGTACCCAAGGCCGCGAACGCTTTAATCATACCGATTACCGTTGCAAGAAGTGCCAAAAGTGTAGATGCACCCGCAAGTGTTGCGATAATCGTCAAGTTTTTCTGAAGCATTGGAAGTTCAAGCGTTAGTTGCTTCTTCGATCTCCTTCTGAAGTGCAGCCAGTTTTTGCTCTTTGTCAAGCGCAGTTTCAGTTGTCAACTGCTTATATTTTCAAAAGACCTGCTTTGATAACGTTACCAACAGATCCTTTTTGTCTGTCACATTCTTTAATTGCTTCTTCGATTTGGTTTCTGTCAAGAAGGCCTCTGAGCTTCACAACGAATGAATCGATGCTTCCAGATCCCTGAGCTTTGTTCAAAGTGATCAAACGCTCGATTGTAAATGTTAAAACGATCAGGAAACAAGTCATCAAAATTGGTACGATTGGACCTCCTTTGTAAACGATTCCGTAGTAATCACCATCGATTGGGCCTTTTGCATGATCGCCGTCTTTAAAGTGTTCGGGAGCTGCCAGAACGAAAATGTAAACGCATAATGCAATCGCAAATAGTAGAGGGATTACCAATGCCGGGTTCAAACCGCCTTTGCCTTTTTGTTGCTGCCGCAGCAGGCTTTGGAGCTGGTGCCGGACTTGTAGCTTTCTTTTCCATCGGACTTTTACTTTTAAAGGTTAAATTGAGATTTTGGTTGTGAATTAAATAAAACTTTTGGTTAAAACTGGATTTGGTAAAATAAAAATTTTGATTGCGTTTTGGATAATCGCCTTCTACAAAAGTATGAGTTTTCCTTTTAAAAAAAAGCAAGCATTTCGTCAGTTTTTTTCTCTAAATTTTTGACATAGCCCGTCAGAAATTGCATAATTTGAAGAATACACGACATTTAATTTTCTTAATTATTCTCGTTTTAGTGCTGATTAAGAACAGAATGCATCCGAATGGCAAATTTATACATAATTGTACTCTTTACTACAATCTCAGCGAACATGTTTTTCAAAGGGCACATTTGTATTTCAAAATATTTCAACAAACCCTTAGAAAAGCAAATATTATTTTTCTCCTACTATCAGCGAATTAACATTTTTAAAATTCGCGTGATGAACAATTTAACGTTCAAAGTAAATTTTACTAAAACAACAGAATCAAGATGCCGGTTTCCTTTGCGGATTATCCCTTGTCCGCTAATAATTTTCTCGATCCCAAATCGAATTGCAAAATTTGGTAATTTTGGATTACCGTTTCAGTCGGTGCGCTAACTTAACAAATTGATAACACAATGAAAATTGACAAAGAGTCCCTCCACTAAAATTGCTCAGCTTGGCTCGTCTCGACATCAAACCGGAAGAAGAAGCAGGCTCTACTTGCGAGCATGGACTCCGTGTTAACGTGGATGGAACAGCTGAACGAGATAGATACTAACGGCGTCGAGCCGCTTACTCATATATCGGATGAGGTAAATAATTGGCGGGAAGACATTGGCGTCAATAGCATAAGACCCAGCGAAGAAGCGCTTGCAAATGCGCCTGCGAAAAATACTTCCTATATAATGGTGCCGAAAGTGATTGAGTAAGATTGGAGACAATGTGTCCCTCCTATCCTCAGTTGATAGAAAAACTGTCTGCGTCGGCCAATACGGGGAAGGAAGCGCGATATGCATGCAGATCTGCCTTATTGAATGTTACAATCTTTTCTGTTTCCGCAGCTTGCAGCATGGCCAGCGGCTCTCCCAAATAATCCAGCGCAACAGAATCGCCCTGATAAGTCAATCCGTTCGGATCAGATCCTATTCGGTTAACACCCACCACGTAACATTGATTTTCAATCGCCCGGGCCGCTAGCAACGTGTTCCAGGCATGAGCGCGTTTGGTTGGCCAATTCGCTACATATATAAGGAGGTCATATGGATCTGCCGCAACATTGCGGCTCCCGAAACCGGAAACCGCAGATCATAGCAAACGAGCGGACAAATTTTCCAGCCTTTGTAATCGATAATCAGTTTCGAATTGCCAGGCGTGTAAGTCTGGTCTTCCTTTCCTAATGTGAAAAGATGGCGCTTATCATTATATAGGTAAGAACCATCCGGCTGAACACCAAGCAGCCGGTTATAAAACTTTCCTTCCTCCTTTACGGCAAAGCTGCCAACGATCAATGCCTGCGTTTGCGCAGCCACTTTTTGTTTCATCCAGCGCGTGGTGGTATAATTCAGAGGTTCTGCAACAGCCGTATTCATTGTAAAACCAGAATTAAACATTTCCGGCAAAACTATCAGATCCACGCGCTCAGGCAGTTCCGCAATCTTTTCTTCGAGAGAAGCAAGATTAGCGGTGGTATTTTCCCGAAAAAGATACCGTCTGGATAAGCGCGACAGATAATGTGTCGCTTGGCTGCGCTGCACTCATGAAATAAGGCTCTTAACAATGTCAATATTATCTCCTTCCGGGAAAGCGCATTCTGTAATCCGCATCCACATTTCCTTTGGTAATGTCTGCTAATTTCTTTTTGATAAACTGCTTTTTCAAAGTCGGCAGATAATCAACAAAGAGCTTTCCGAGCAAGTGATCATATTCGTGTTGAATAATACGTGCAGCCATTCCCGTGTATTCTTCCTCGTATTCATTCCAGTCAGTATCCCGGTAACGGATTTTCACGCGCTCAGGGCGATATACATCTCCCCGAATGCCGGGAATGCTCAAACAGCCTTCTTCGAACGCCCATTCCTTACCGGTTTCTTCCAGGATTTCAGGGTTAATGAATGTTTTCTTAAAATCGGCCAATGAAAGATCCGGCTCATCATCATCGTCATCATCTTTTTCACTGAATGGTGTTGCGTCCACCACAAACACGCGGATATTCATTCCGATTTGCGGAGCGGCCAGACCAACGCCATTTGCGCCGTGCATGGTTTCGAACATATCTTCCGAAAGCTTTTTGAGATCGAGCTGGTCTTTTTCAACAAATTGGGTTGGTTTTCTCAGGATTGGATCTCCGTAAGCTACGATGGGATAAATCATTGTAATGCGACTTTATGCGTTCTTTAATGTATTTTCTGTTCGTCTTATCTGCGACTTTCCATAAAGGATTGCAGTATAATGGTTGCACTGATCTTATCAATGTTGCCTTTCTCGCGCCGGTCACTCTTTTTTGAACCTGAGGCGATCATCGATTGCAACGCCATGGATGACGTAAACCGTTCGTCGTGCGTGTGTACGGGTGTATCGGGAAATGTCTTTTTAAGTAATTTGACAAAGGTCAAAACCCTCGCTGCATTCTCACTATCCGTGTTGTCGAGCCGCTTGGGCAGTCCTATTATAAATGCTTCAACTGCTTCGCTTGTTGTGTATTTTTTCAAAAAGTCGAGCAGGTCATGCGTCCGAACCGTTTCCAGTGCCGTAGCAATGATCTGCAACGGATCTGTAACAGCGATCCCGCTGCGTTTGGCACCATAATCAATCGCCAGAAGACGTGGCATTTTCCTAAATAATGTTAATTGCTTGCAAAGATAAGACGTTTCAACTAGCTTTTCCTGATTGTGCAGACTGATCATAGATTTTGATTCGCGCATGACAGAATCCCATTATCTTTGTTTCATGATTGAAAAGCGCTGGATACACAACCCTGAATTTACCTCTGAACAACAACAAATTGTCCTCGAACTGGCAGAATCCCTCAAAGTAAGTCAGTCCCTTGCAGCATTATTGGTGCAGCGCGGAATCCTTGATTTTGAGCAGTCACGTAACTTTTTCCGCCCTGATCTTTCACAGCTTCACGATCCATTTTTAATGATGGACATGCATGCGGCGGTGGCGCGGATCAATGCAGCAATTAGCAGCGGAGAAAACATTCTGGTTTACGGAGATTATGACGTGGACGGAACAACTTCGGTGGCATTGTTCTACGGTTTTTTGAAAAAAATATATCCTAATCTCGATTATTACATTCCTGACCGTTACGAAGAAGGTTATGGCGTTTCCTGGCAAAGCCTTGATTTCGCACAAGAAAACGGCTTTTCACTTATCGTGACATTGGATTGTGGGGTCAAATCAGTTGATAAAGTTACCGCAGCCAAGGAAAGGGGAATTGATTTCATTATTTGCGATCACCACCGGCCCGGCGCGGAGTTGCCGCCAGCAGTCGCTGTCCTTGACCCGAAGAGAGAAGATTGTGCATATCCATATAAGGAGCTGACCGGTTGCGGCGTAGGCTTTAAACTGCTGCAAGCATTTTGTATAGATCAGGAAATTGACCCGAAAGGATTGTTTGATCATCTTGATTTATTAGTGATCAGCATTGCGTCAGACATTGTTCCTATAACGGGTGAAAACCGGATTCTGGCTTATTATGGTTTGCAAAGGCTCAATGCAGCCCCACGTTGCGGCGTTAAAGCACTTATTCAAATAGCAGGGCTAAATGGCGTGCTCGATATTACAAATGTTGTTTTCGGACTTGGCCCAAGAATCAATGCAGCCGGCCGCATTAAGCATGCAAAAGAAGCGGTGAGACTTTTGCTTTGTGACGAAGACGATGTGGCCGCAGATTTTGCACAGGAAATTAACAATCACAACAGCGAGCGGCGGACTTTTGACACAAGCATTACGGAGCAGGCGCTTTTTATGATCGAAAACGACGACTGGTTTACGACTGCAAAAAGCACCGTACTATATAAGGAAGACTGGCACAAAGGCGTGATCGGAATTGTGGCCAGCCGGTGCATCGAAAAATATCACCGCCCAACCATTATTCTCACACAATCACACGGAAAAGCGGCCGGTTCTGCCCGTTCTGTTTCCGGTTTCGATGTGTATGAAGCGATTGAGGAATGTGCGGATCTTTTGGAACAATATGGCGGGCACACCTTTGCAGCCGGGCTTACATTGCCGCTGCAAAATGTGGAAGCATTCAAAACGCGCTTCAACGACATTGTGACCAGCCGCATTTTGCCGGACCAGCTGATTCCGATGATCAACATTGATATGCTGCTCGACCTGGAAGTGATTACGCCGAAATTTTTTAACATTCTTCGTCAAATGGGCCCTTTTGGTCCTGGCAACATGACGCCGATCTTCGAATCGCGGAATGTTTCACTGGCTGGCAGGCCTACGATCATGAAGGAGAAGCACTTGAAATTTGATGTGAAGCAGAATAATTCGGGAATATTTACGGCCATCGGGTTTGGTATGGCGCACTTTTATCCTGATCTGGTTAACGGAAGGCCGTTTTCGATCGCTTACTGCCTCGAAGAAAATAACTTTCGCGATAAAAAAACGTTACAACTGTCTTTAAAAGACATTAAACTGCTTTAAGCGGATTTTCCGCCCAGCAATTGAAATAGACATAACACAATGATATTAAGAACTGAAAACCTTGTAAAAAAATACGGGGTTCGTCTTGTCAACAATAATGTAAGCTATCAGGTTGAGCAGGGCGAAATTGTGGGTTTACTGGGGCCAAATGGCGCGGGTAAAACGACCTCTTTTTACATGGCCGTAGGATTGGTGAAACCAAACAGCGGAAAAGTTTATCTTGACGATAAGGACATTACAAGTCTCCCCATGTACAAGCGCGCACGCCTGGGCCTGGGCTATCTGGCGCAGGAAGCGTCTGTTTTCAGATCATTAACGGTTGAAGAAAACATTCGTGCTGTGCTGGAAATGACCGATTTGTCGCGTGCGGATCAAAAAGCAAAGGTCGAGGAATTATTGGAAGAATTTCACTTAACACACGTTCGCAAAAGCAAAGGAATGGTCCTTTCCGGAGGAGAACGCCGCCGGACAGAAATTGCCCGCTCACTCGCTGTGGACCCGAAATTTATTTTGTTAGACGAACCCTTCGCTGGTGTGGACCCGATTGCCGTGGAAGACATTCAAAGCATTGTTGCCAGGTTGAAGCACAAAAACATCGGCATTCTCATTACGGATCACAATGTAAATGAAACATTGTCGATTACGGACCGTGCTTATCTTTTGTTTGAAGGAAAAATATTGAAACAAGGAAGCGCCGAAGAATTAGCGGAAGATGAAGTGGTCAGACGCGTTTATCTGGGTCAGAATTTCGAGCTCAAACGGAAAATCTGATTGCCTGAACATAGAAAAGGGAACGCTTCGCGGCATTCCCCTTCTTACAATTATTCACCATGAACTGTATTGGTTTCAGGAACGAAACCGCAGTTATTATTTTTTAGGACACTTTTTACAGTGTTTCCCTTTCTTTTTATATTTCTCGCAACACTTTTTGAAAACACATTCTGTATTCTCGCTGAATGATTTCATCCAAGTTACCTCTCCAACTGCACAGTCCGCAGGATCATTCAATGTAAAAGCGCTCATTCGTTTGCTGTTATGATGCAACAAATGTAAGCGCTATTTAGAATGATTCAAACAATTGGCAAAAATTATTTTGAATAAATCTAAATTACCCCTTTCAGGAATTGTTTACTGGATCTTCTCCCAAATTTCATGGACCGGTTTGCCCTCGCTGCTCTTGCCGCTATGATCCCAGCGCCCATTTTCCAATTTATGATTGAATGTCAATGTTGAGCCTACGCGGTTATTGTTTTTAGAAAAGAACTCGATCTTCTCACTGTATTTTCCATTCTTCACCGTGTAAGTGCCGCCGCCGGTTGCATAAAATCCTTTGACAGCAGGATCAATTGCAAACCATTGAAAACGCGTTGCAGACAGCAGTTTCAATGTTTTCCGCGTGCCTTCCTGATGGATTTTGACCAAAGCTCCCTGATCGCCCTCCTTTTCGGTAATGTGCCAGGCACCGGCCATTGGCGCAGATGCTGCATCGTCGACACGCATCCAAACCATAGCTTCTTCGTATCTCAATGTCAGGATATCGTCTTTTACAGTAACGGTGAAAACAATTGGAACGCCAATTTTTGCAGTATCCGCAGAATTAAATTCCGGCGTATAAGTCATCTGATCGCCGCTCATTGTAAACGGCCCACCTTCTGCTCTTTCAAAATATTTATTGCCAACGCTATAAGACGCGATAGCCATATAATTATCGGCAACAATAAGGGTTGAAGCGCTGCCAGTCGGCTCCTGCGACTTCCACGCGCCTTTCGGAACCTGGGACAGGCCTTCTTGGGCAAACCCTAATAAAGAAGCGAAAACAAGTGTGGCTGTCAGTAAATGTTTCATGGGAAGATTAAATTTTGATATGCAATATACGTTATCAAAATTATGCCACCATTCGCTACAAAGCTGCCTATTTCAGGACCTCCCGCAAAACTTCCAGCGATTTGATCTCACCCAGCGACTCCATATGGATTTTATAGAAAAAGATCAGCTTTTCGAGGATCATAATGCGCCGCGATCTATCCAAAGGAACGCTGATCCCATAATGGTGATCCAGTAACTGAATGGTCGCATTGCGCTCGGTTGCGTCCGGTATATGCGGGAAATGGTTGTTTTTTAGTTCATTTTCAAGGTCGTCCACCGCTTCAATTCCAAACCCAAGAAACGACGCCAATTGCATTAGGAACTGAATGTGAAAGTTTTCAAAAGTGTCATCCGCCTCGTCAAGAAACAGGACCGACTCTTCGATAAAATGAAAAAGTAACGGGTTACTTTCCTCTTCTTTCAAAGTTTTTCCCAGCATTTCTGTAACAAAAAGCGCCAGGCTTGACTTTACAACATCATAAGGCAATGTTTGAAATGGCTGGTAACATTTCATCTCCGAAATCCGGTGAATGGTGTCCTCCTTGCTTTTGTGATACACAACCATATCGAGCAATGTAAGCGGCTGAAATAATGCGATCCGGTTGGTTTTAGACTTGCTGCTCCTTACTCCATTTACGATATAAGTCTGAATACCAAAGGCTTCCGTGTAAATCTTTGCGATAATGGAAGATTCGCGGTAACGAATATAGCTTAAAGCAACGCCTCTGGTTTTATGTAACATGATATTTAGCTGGCCTTTTAATCAAAAATAGTTATCTTTCCATTAGTGAAAACGGGTAACCACTTTATTAAGATTTTTACCCGCAGAACTGGGTTGTAAAATTCGGCGAAATTAGCAGTTTTTTAAGCCAAAGGATTTGTACCTTTGCGACGCATAACGAACTATTTTAGAATACAAATTCGTTAGGTTATTATTCAAGGAATACGATTTGCAGACTGCAAATAAAAATATTTCTAACGCATAACTCTTCATATGAGCGACGCCATTAAGCATGAGTGCGGCATAGCACTTATCCGTCTTAGAAAGCCTTATCAATATTACATCGACAAGTACGAGACACCGCTATACGCAGTCCACAAGCTTTCGGTAATGATGGAAAAACAGGTAAACCGGGGCCAGGATGGAGCCGGAGTAGCCAACATCAAGATAGATGTTCCGCCAGGAAAACGATACATCAGCAGATACAGATCCGTAGAGCCTCAGCCACTTACGGACATTTTCTCCAAAATTCACAAGAAATTTCGTAAGGGATTAAAGAACCACAGAGACCGTTCTACGGACGGAAAATGGTTGCAGGAAAATCTGGCTTTTACAGGCGAGGTTTGGCTGGGTCACCTGCGTTACGGGACACATGGTTCCAATGAAGTTGAGAACTGTCACCCGATGCTGCGCCAGAGCAACTGGAGAAGCCGGAACCTGGTGATGGCGGGCAATTTCAACATGACCAATGTGGATGAGCTTTTTGGAAAACTTGTATCATTGGGACAGCATCCAAAAGAAAAAGTGGATACTGTAACTGTGATGGAGAAAATAGGACATTTCCTGGATGAAGAAAACCAGCGCGTGTTCGAACGCTTCAAGGGAATCTACGAAAATCCGACGCTTTCAGACGTTATTGAAGAGAACATTGACCTGCCGCGTTTGCTTTACAGGTCATGCCGCGATTTTGACGGAGGTTATGCAATGTGCGGTTTGACAGGTTACGGCGCTTCATTTGTGATCCGCGATCCAGCCGGAATTCGGCCTGCATTCTATTATGCTGATGACGAAGTGGTTGTGGTTGCATCTGAAAACAGGCGATTAAGGCTGCTTTCAATGTTGATTATAATCAGATTCAGGAAATTACACCGGGTTCAGCATTGATCGTTGACAAAAACGGCGAATACAATGAATTCCCGATCTTGCCTCAGCTTGAAAAACGCTCTTGCAGCTTTGAAAGGATCTATTTTTCACGCGGAACTGATCCGGATATTTATAACGAACGCAAGCAATTAGGCAAGCTTTTAATTCCTCAAATTCTTAAAGAGGTTAATTACGATCTTGAAAATACAATCTTCTCCTACATTCCGAACACTGCTGAAACCGCGTTCTTGGGAATGATAGAAGGTTTGGAAGAATATCTTGCCGAAAAACGTCTAGCAGGCCATTATGGAGGGCATTCTGTTTGAAGCCGACCTGGAAAAAGTGCTTTCGTTCAGACCAAGAATTGAAAAATTGGTTACCAAAGATGTAAAGTCGCGGACATTTATTACTGCCGATGCTTTGCGTGACGATATGGTTTCCAGCGTTTACGAGACAACTTTCGAAGTTGTGCGCAAGAATGTGGATACGGTTGTTATTATCGACGACTCCATTGTTCGCGGAACAACGCTTGAAAAGAGCATTCTAACCATGCTGGATCGGTTAAGTCCCAAGAAAATCGTTGTGGCATCGTCCGCTCCGCAAATCCGTTTCCCGGATTGCTATGGAATTGATATGTCAAAAATGAAGGACTTTGTCGCTTTCCGGGCTGTGTTGAAATTATTGGAAGTACGCGATCTGGAATATTTGCTTGAAGACACTTACATGCATAGCGTCACTTCAATTGCAACCAAAAATCCATATCATACCAATTACGTTAAAGCATTGTACGAGCCTTTTACAGATCAAGAAATTTCAGATAAAATTGCCGAAATCATCCGTCCGAAAGATTTGAATGCAGAGCTTTCCGTTGTTTTCCAGACAGTTGACAACTTGCATAAGGCTTGTCCGCAACATTTGGGAGACCGGTATTTCACAGGAAATTATCCAACATTAGGAGGAAACAAAGTGGTTAACAGAGCATTCGCCAATTCTCACGAAGGAAAACTGGAAAGAGCTTATTAATCCAAAAAGCATAGAAATAGGAAGAGCCGTTGCACATTTGCGACGGCTCTTTTTTTGTAATTCAGCTAATTTTATGGAAATTGGCGCATTCGGCAGATCTTGTTTCTGCATTTATTTAAACCTAAATCCTAATGATCAAATTTACCAAAATGACATTGCTGAAAGCTTGTTCCCTATTCTTCGCACTTTGCCTGACCGCAACATTTTCAAGTGCTCAAACTGCCACCGGAACGCTTAATGACATGAGTTTCCTCGAAGGCCACTGGAAAGGCACTTACAATGGCGGCCCTATCGAAGCCGGCTGGACTGCGCCCGGAGGCAACATTATGGGTTATTCGTATGATAAAGGATGACAAACCTGCTCTATATGAAGTGTTTGCATTCGAACAAGGTGAAAAAGGCCCGATTGCAAGAGTGAAACATTTTAAACCGGGGCTAATCGCTCTGGAAGAAAAGAATGTTTCCGACACTTACAATTTCATTGAAGCCAAAAAGAATCAGGCATTGTTTGAAAAAGATGATGTTTCCGTGCGCATCATTTACGAGAGACGTTCTCAGAATCAGCTAGTTATTCAGCGTGGTAAAATGGAGGATAAAAAATGGGTTTTTATGGACCTGTTCGTGTTTACCCGCGTCTCGATCTTGATTTAGCCAAAACAACATTAAAAAAGCGATTCAGAAATGGGTCGCTTTTCTAGTTTTTAAGGATTAAATAAACACCTGCTACGAGCAAAATTGCGCCTGCAATGCGTGGAAGGGTGATTTGATGCACTGCAAATCCTTGCAATCCGTAATGGTCAATGGTGATTGCCGCAATCATTTGTCCAGCCACGACCAGACAGATCATATTCGCAGGGCCAATATTTCTGACAATAAAAACAACGGTCAAAACGTAAAAAGCACCCAAAACGCCGCCCATGAAGCGTGTCCAGGAAATTTGTTTCAGATCGGAAACGCTTGGAATCGGGTTTTGATTAAAGCAGGCAAAAGCGATCAGGAGAATGACAAAACCGACAAAAAACGAGGTTAATGCTGCTAAAATGGGGTTATTAAAAGATTCGCGCAGCTGCACATTCACCCCGGATTGCACCGCATTGCTTATCCCGATCAAGAAAGCCAAAAACAGAAAAAACCAATGCATTGAAATCGAGTTTAGGAACAAAACCTATTGTTTCAGCTCATCTACTTCATCCGGATCCACAGATCTGAAAAATCCATAAACGCGCAGGATAATTGCCAGCGCGACCGTCACTTCCGCAGCCGCCACGACAATCACAAAAAGGGCAAAAAGCTGACCGCTCAACCGCTCCGGATCATAGCGACTAAATGCTACGAGGTTGATATTGACCGCATTAAGCATCAATTCAATGCCCAGTAAAATTCCGATAAAATGGCGTTTTGTAATCGCGATGGCCAGCCCAATGCAAAACAAGGCCGCGGCAACGATCAGATAGTGATGAATGGGAATGGATGTCATGATGCCGGATTGCGGTTCATTGCCAAATATGCTGCCCCGACGAGCGTAACGAGCAAAACGATGGCTGCAATTTCAAAAGGCAACAAATGGCTGGTCATCAGTTCAACACCAATCGTTTTGATGGTCGACTTGCTGGTGATGGAGTCTCCTGCCATTTTGAAATCGGCGGAAAGAATGATTTTCATCAAAAGCACAAAAAAACCTGCGCCTTATCAACCCCCCCCAAACTTCACGCTTAATGAGGATTTCAACGCGGTTATGCAGCTTTGGATCGTCACTTTTGGTCTTTTGAGTGAGCATAATTCCGAAGATCAACAGCACGAGAATTCCGCCTACGTAAATCATAATTTGCGTTACTCCTAGGAAGTCCGCGCCCGCCAACACATATAATGCTGCAACGCCAAGAAACGCCAAAAACAATGCGAAAGCGCCGTAAATGAGATTTTTTGAAAATAAAATAAACAACGCAGAAGCGATCGCTAGTATTGAAAATCCGTAAAAGGCGGCAACTTCCATATTGTAATCTCAGCTTTTAATTCGATAGGCAAAACTAAACCTTATTCCTTAGGCTTAGGCTTCATTGTCGGGCGAAATGCGGGTTTGGCCTTTATTTCTTCCGAGCCAGCGTCGGGTTTGATCTCCGCTCTTGGTTGCTCAATTTTCTGCTCCTCGACCTTCGGCTCTTCAAGTTTCGGTTCACTTTGCGCAGGAGCAGCCTTCGGTTTCATCGTCGGACGGAATGCTGGTTTCGGCTTGGCTGGTTCTGCCGCAGCTTCAACTTGCGGCTCCTCAACTTTTGGCAGCTCAATGCTCGATTCTTCAACTTTCAACTCCTCAACTTTCAACTCCTCAACTTTCGGCTCAACTGCTTTCGGTTTCATCGTCGGACGGAATGCAGGTTTCGGCTTAACTGGTTCCAAAGCATCTTCCACTTTCGACTCTTCGACTTTCAGCTCATCAACTTTTGCCTCTTCAATGTTCAACTCCTCCACTTTCGACTCACCGGAACCGGCGGCTTCATTTTAGGCTTAAAGATCGGCTGTAGCAGCCGCAGGTTTTGCAGGCGCTTCAATTTCCTCAATTTGTTCGTCTTGCGGTGTCTCAGTTTCAACAATAGGAGCAGGTTTTTTTGGTAGAAAAACAGGCCGTGCCGGCTTGACTGCGGGTGTTTCCTCCTTAACCTCCTCTTTCGCTTCCGTTTCCTGCACTTTCGGCTTCATACCCGGTTTAAATACAGGCTTAGCCGCACTTGCAGCTGGTTTTTCAGCAGTTACTTGGGGTTTTGGAGCCGCTTTCAATGCTTCTTTTTCTTTCTGGAACTGTTCGAGCAAGCGACGCTTTTCATCTGCTTCCTCGGCGGTAAGATTGGAGTAATTGTAAACCATATCCCGCACGTCCAACTCGCTGTAATCGAATGTTTTGGTCATTGTAAGACATTCCGTCGGACAAACCGTCGTGCAAAGTCCGCAATAGCAGCACTTCGCCATGTCAATGTCAAACTTGGCAGCATAAAGCCGGATCGGTGACCCGTCGGATGCCCGACCCACTTCCTCGATGGCCTTAATCGGCTCAATATCAATACAATCGACCGGACAAACTTTCACACATTTATCACAGACGATGCAGTCATCAATTTCATTATGCAGACGATAACGGCCGTTGTCCGGAATGGGAATCGTTTCCAATGGATATTGAATCGTCACCATTCCTTCCTGCACGCCAAAAAAATCATCTGTCCGGATATCAACCAGCTTACGACGCTTCCGGGCACTCCATAAATGCCTCAAAGTCAGTCGCATTCCCGTTACAGTTGTGCTGATTCCTTCCGATATATTTCTAAAATAACTCGACAAACCTCTTAATATGATTTTGCTTAGCTTATTCTGCCTATCGCAAATATAGACTAAACTGATTTTTAAAACTTACTTTTCGACCAAAACACCTTCCAATAAAACCCGCAATTCATTCTGCAAACTCAAAGACTTGTCCGCAATATACCAGCGCTGTATTTGTTCCGAAAATTCCTGATAAGTCATGGCCGGATTCGCCTTATAAGCATTCATCAACACCTGTCCTTCTGCCGGCCTTGGTCCCCATGTGAAAAGTTCATTGAAATCTTCATCAACTGCGACCAATTTCGGAATAGAACGACCTCCATGAGTCAGATAAGCATCTATAATGGGCAGATTTTCGTCCCTTAACAGTATTTTCACGGTTATTAACGGATTTGATAAAGTGGCTGCCACAATGGGCGGGATATTTTGCGAAGCGTCGCCACACCAAGCCTCGGTCAAAATATACCAGGTTTGCGGAATCGTAATCTGATTGATGGTTTCCTTCAATTCCTCCGTCACGACCACCGTCTTATTGAGGCGCTGCATCCGGGCCAGATTTAATCTTGTATAATGGTTGAGATCTTCCGATTGTTTTTCGCCGGTCGTCCTTTTTTCCAAGACAACTTTTTCCATTAACCGCATATAATCGGCGTAAGAATATGCATTTGCTGTAACCGCCAATGGAAACAAATCTGCTACGTTTTTCATCTGATTTCTTTATTAAAAAACCCTTTGAAAGCGCTTTCGGTTCCTGTTATTGATTGATCTGAGAGAGCATTTCAAGCATATTTTCAATGTGTTGCAAGTATTTCACTGCCAGGCGTTCACGGTTGAAAAATTGTCTGGCATAAGCTTCGCCATTGCGTCCATGAAGCGCTGCGAGATCCGGATTTTCGAGATATATTAAAACCTTTTCAGCAAAATCTTTCGCGTTTTCCGGCTCAATGTATAATCCGGCATTTGCTTCCTCAATCAACTCTCTGGATAATCCATCAATGGCCAGCAAAACCGGTTTTTGGCAGGCGAAATAATCAAAGGTTTTATTGCTGTAAATGGTTTTAAAAATATCAGCCTTTTTCAAAACCGACGTTCCTGCATCCGCGGCGAGGATGTATTTGAAAATCTCTGATTTAGGAACCGTATACATGAATGTAACATTGGTCAAATTCCGACTCTTAGAATCTTCAACCAATTTGATCTTTTCCGGCCCATCACCGATCAACAGAAAATGCGCCCGACATTCCTTTAACATTTCGGCAGCATTAAGAAGCTGGATCAAATGATTAGCAATCCCATGCGCGCCTACATATATAATGATAAAATTCTCGTCCAGTCCAAGCGACTTTCGGAATGCATTTCTGTTAAAAACCTGGCTCAGTTTATCTGAAATTGTAAAATCGGCAGCATTAGGAACGAGCCAGATTTTAGCTTGTTCAACATTCTTTTTATTGATCAAAACAGTTCTGAACGCAGGAGTCAGCACATTAATGGCCTTTGCTTTTTGATACAACAGCTTTTCGAGCCCAAATGCCGCCCTTATCAATGGCTTATTCTGTAAAACGCGCGTCTCCACTGCCGATTCCGGCCACAAATCCCTTATTTCTAGCACGAATTCAGCCCTCTTAATTCTGGAAATCACCAATCCCGAAATGCCCACAAACAACGGCGGCGATGTAGAAAGCACGACATCATAATGATCTTTCAAACAAAAAGCACCACCCCAAATCGACGAGAAAACAAAAGAAAACTGCGACCAAAGCCTTTGTAAAAAGCTCTTACCGGTGAATTTGGCAACATAACACCGAACGACTTTTACGCCATTCCGATTGATCCTCGTCTCAAAGTTTTTCCAACCAGGCGCTGGATTTCCATTCATATAATGCGAGTTTCCAGCCAAAACCGTCACCTCATGTCCGGCTTCGACCCATATCCGGCTCATTTCATTCCAGCGCGAACCGCCGCCATCGTCATCTTCCAAAAAATATTGATGGATCAAAAGAATATGCATCGGCCTCATATCGCACTTTTCGCTTGGATGACGGTGCGGATCACATTTCCAAATGAAGAAAATTCAATTGCTGAACATTCAACCTTCTTTCCGTATGTTTCAGAATACCAGCCTGTTGTTTCTTTAACTTTAATATTATTGCCGCACGCATCCTCAGCTGTGATGTCATAATGTTGTAAAAAATCCGGATGCGGATGCCAGAGCTGGCGCATAGGCAGGTTTTGGGGCAAGTTTTCAATGCGATCCTCAATGATCCAATGCAATTTTCCTTTTGATTTAATGACCTTTCTTTGATGCCTTATTCCTTTCCCTAATTCATAAAATCCTTCAAACTCAGCGTCAATCTCGAATGAATCAATGTGTTCTTTCACTGTGGTATGCGCTTTTCTGATCCAGTGAAACCAAATGAAACGCGGCCCTTTTTTCATTTGGTCAAAATCTCCCAGCATAACCGTATTGTGTGAAGCGGTGCCGGCAAAATAGCGCTTCCATTTTTCATCCGTATTATATGTGAATGAACCAGCGTCGCGCATCACATTCACGCCATTCGCCCACATGTCCACATGCAGATTATCCGCCTGAAAAGGCCGGTCATTATAAGAGCCGCACCGCAAAAATGTTAAAGTAGAACCATCCCGAACGATGTAATAACCGCCTTTTTCAAAGCTTTTCAAGGAACTTGGAGTTAATGTTTCGTGCTGAGAATGTTCACTTCCAATGCGGAGAACATGTTCAAGCGCATCCAGCTGAGGCCGGAAATCTCGAAAATGACTTTCAGTTGTTGGAAAAAATAATGCGCCGTCATTATTGCCATAATTGGGAAGCCAGCCAGAAAGCTCATCCTGGCAACTGCGTAGAAAATGAAGGGATTTTCGTGCGCGGTCATAAATAACGTCCGCCCATTTTTCACCATTAAGCGTTGCAAAATGAATGGCCAGCGTCAGCAATTGAACAGCAACGCGATGGTAATTCATGGAAAATTGCAGGAATGTGCCGTCTGAATAAATCTGGTAAGCAATCTCCTCTTCAAACCATTTCTTACCATTGCTTTTCCACTGCTTACTTTCCGGAAAATGTGGAAAACAGGCGCCTGTGAGATACAATGCAAGCGTTTCGGTAAGTGCGTGATTATTTCTCACAGCATTGCGGGAGAATTTAATGTTTGTAGCAACATGCCGCATTTGATCATAAATGCTCTGAACAATCTTTTGAAAAAGCGCCTGAGAAAGTGTTTTAGAATGTTTGTAATAATGTAGTGCGGAAATCCAGTTAATAACGCGCAACGAAATTTCCTGGCCGCAGAGCCAATTTGGGCCGCAGTTCACCGGATTTTGGTCGATCCAATCATTGACCAGCGCGAAAACAAGCTGCGATTGATCTTTTTTAAAATGAAAATCATAACGCAAAAGATCATACACAAAGCAGAACCTGGATCTTTCCCAAACATATTTAATATCGCCAGGTTGCTTTGAAAGCGTTGGGATTTTGCTCCAATGTGTGTTTTTATCATAAACAAATCCATTCTCAGGATTCGTATGCCAATCATTAACCGTTCGCCATTGATCGTGGAAATATAAAAATCTGTTTTGGCTGATGTGTTCCACACGTTCTTTTAAACCAGGCAATGTCTGATCAAGCGTTATCTCAAAAGTCGCAGGGTCGGCGGAAAAGTGAATGTTGTGTTTCAACCAATCTTCCTTTGCATAATGCTTCAAAAGTTTGGTCGAGGTCGGAAAACGAAATTCAATGAAACCGGTTCTGATCTGAATTTCGTGCCATATTTGAAACAAAACGTATCGCAGGCCCATATTTCGCAAAAATCCGATCATATCTGAACCCAGGTTTTCAATGTCAGACTTTCCAAAGAGGCCAAACTAGCTGCCGCTGAATTGACAATTTCACGGAAAGGGATTAAAGGTTCGCCCCCGTTCCTGACAGCTTGCATTAATGACACAAATGCTTCCTTATGACCTTTGTTTTGCGCAGTTTTTATTTTACTGAATCCTTTGAACCCGAATCCGGTCAGCGTTTTGAAATCATCCAAAATCAATGTTCTGCCGAGCGAATAAACTTCGATCCGCTCTTTTGGGTAAGCTGTATGCCCGTTTGAAAAATAATTAATGACACCCGTTGAGCCATTCGCACATTTGACTATAATGCTGGCATTATCGGTCGTTTGTGACGGATTACGCTCCATCGCATTCATACAAACGGCCGTGATAAGGCTTCCTGTCAGGTAAATGATCAGGTCAATGAAGTGACAAGCTTCGCCAAAGATCCTTCCGCCACCGACGGCTCTGTCGTTAACCCAGGCGTTTTTGGGCACTGAACCTGCGTTTACGGTGATCACCACGTTCATCATGCTTTGGCCTAGCAGCGCTTTCATCTTTTGAGCGTGGGGCGAGTGCCGTCGGTTGAAACCGACGGTTAGGCTTGGGGTTTCGTTGTGCTGATGGGCGTTGATTAGTTTGTTTAGTTCTTGTTGGGTTAGGGCGATTGGTTTTTCCACAAAAACCTTTTTGCCGGCTTGCAGCGCCTGGATGGTCATGCTTGCATGGAGATCATGCCTTGTGGTGATCATGACAAGATCCACCTCAGCATCATCCAACATGGTTTGGTAATCGGTTGTGGCGAACGGGATTCCGTATTTTCTTGCCAGGTGGGCAGAGGAAAAGCCTTGTGCGCTCGCAATGTATTTGATGCATTGATCTTTGATTAAAGGCAACATGGTCATGGTCGTAAAATGACCCGCGCCTATAATGCCAATCACGCCTTTGCTTCCTTTAAATGATCTTGTAAAAAATTCTACCAAGCGCCTGCTGGATGGCTTAGCGGCATAATTAAGCAAAATGGCAACGGTTTCGGAAGCGTCCAGCTTGGCATAAGCTGTCTTATACTTTGTAAGATCTATCCTGTCGCTTATCAAATAAGTGGGAGCCAGATCGCCCGAAGAAAGCAATTGAAGGATTGCCTGAAAATTCCGGTTTTCCGTCCAGCGGACATATGGAAGCGGATAATCGACCCCATGCTGCTCATATTGTGGATCGTAACGACCAGGGCCGTAGGAACACGCAACCTGAAAAGTCAGCTCTTTATGATAAAAAACGGCCCGGTCCAGCTGTAAATCAGCTGTGCCGACCAAAACAATTTTCCCGCGCGTTCGGCACATTGCCGCCGCCTGAGCAATAACCTGATTGGATTGCGATGCGCTGGCAATGATCACTGCATCAGCGCCCATTTCATTTGTTATCTGAGCAATGTATTTTTCAGGATCAACTGATCTCGGATCAAATGTGTTGAAACCTTTTGATGCAGCAATCGCTCGTCTTTTCTCATTAGGCTCAATGCCAATCACATGACATCCATTAATTTTCAGCAAATCGGCAGTCATTAAGCCCACCAAACCCAGCCCGATCACCACAACTGTTTCACCAATTCCGGGTGAGATTAACCTGACTGCATTTAAAGCAATGGCCCCGATCACTGTAAAAACAGCAGCTTCGTCACACACATTTTCAGGCACTTTTGCGACGAGGTTCCGGGGAACGCAAACGATTTCGGCATGCGGACCATTACTTACAACGCGGTCACCCACCTGCATATCATGCACGCCATCACCCACTTCCAGCACATGCCCTACATTGCAATATCCGAGCGGGAGCGGCTGGTCGAGCTTGTGATAAATTTTTTGGATTGTTGGGGAAAAAACCGTTGGAACGGATCTTATTGATGGCCAGTTTCACTTGTGCTGGCTGCAATCGTGCTTTTTGTAGTAAACTGGCCTTCCCGAAGTTCAGGAGCATTCTTTCAGTCCCGGAAGAAATGAGACTTTTGTGCGTTTGAATGACCACGCAGCCCTTTCGGACCATCGGAGCGGGCACTTCCAGTAACAGGGTTTCCCCTGTCCGGAGGTTTTGGACAAGCTGCTTCATGAAATATAGTGTGTTATTGAGTGCGGGAAATTACAATGTTAAAAGCAATAACAAAATTTTAATATTTTTGATAATTACAATTCAAGTAAAAAAAGCAAATCCAGCTGATTTAAAGCATGAAAAAACTGAATATTGGAATCGTAGGTTATAAGTTTATGGGTCGCGCGCACAGCAATGCCTGGAAAAAAGCACCGCAATTTTTTGACATGCCCGCCACGCCCGTTTTGAAAGCAGCATGCGGAAGGCATGAAAGCGCAGTGAAGGAATTTGCAGATAAATGGGGCTGGGAAGAAACCGAAACAGATTGGAAAAAGCTTGTTTCCAGGCCGGATATAGACATTATCGACGTTGCATTGCCGCAAGATCTGCATTACAACGTTGCCCTCGCCGCTGCTAAGGAAGGAAAACATATTTTATGTGAAAAACCGCTTTCGATGAACAGCAAACAGGCTGAGGAAATGTTGAAAGTGTGTGAGGATAACAAGGTAAAACATTATCTGAACCACAATTACCGGAGAACGCCCGCTGTTTCTTTTGCCAAAAAAATGATTGATGACGGGAAAGTGGGACGTATATTTCACTGGCGCTGTGCTTATCAGCAAGACTGGATCATTGACCCAAATTTTCCGTTAACCTGGCAATTACAAAAAGAATACGCGCAAGCCGGACCGCAATGGGATTTAAACTCGCACGCCGTTGACCTGGCGCATTATCTCGTCGGGGACATTGCTAGCGTTTCTTCCTTAACAACGAATTTTATTAAAAACAGGCCTATTGCAGAAGGTGGTGAAACGACGGGAAATCTGACTGCCGGCAAAGCAGGCAGCGAAATGGGCGAAGTAACCGTTGAAGACGCCGCATTAATGATGGTCATGTTCAAAAACGGCGCAATCGGATCGTTTGAGGCTACAAGATTTGCAGCAGGCCGCAAAAACAGACTTTCTTTTGAGATTTACGGAAGCAAAGGCAGCCTCTGTTTCGACCTGGAAAGAATGAATGAGCTGCAATATTTTTCACGCGAAGACGAAAGCGGTCAGCAAGGCTTCCGGACGATTCTGGCAACCGAGGCTGCGCATCCTTATGCGGGAAACTGGTGGCCGGCAGGGCACATTATCGGTTACGAACATTCATTTGTACATGCCGTCGTGGATTTCGTGAACGCGATTGAAAATGACACAGCGATCAAACCCGACTTTTCAGACGGGCTAAAAATTATCCAGGTTTTGGAAGCTGGTTTGGAATCTGCAGCATCCAAGCGCCAGATTGATCTCTAACATTGCCAGGCCATTTTTAACAAATAAATTTTCAAAAAATGAATGCGTATATAGTAAATCGTTTGTTAAAAATGGCCATTAGGATTTGTCTGGTTGTCGTTCTGTGTCTGGCTTTGTCAGTGAACATGAATGCGCAAAATGTTAAGTCTGCTCAAAGCATTTTCAGCCGGCAGAACCTCATCGCGTGGTGCATTGTGCCATTCGACATTAAGCAAAGAAACCCGACTCAGCGCGCTGAAATGCTTAACAAGCTAGGCATAACAATGCTCGCTTACGACTGGCGCGAAAAGCACATTCCTACTTTTGAGGAGGAGATTATGCAGCTTAAAAAGCACAATATCAAGCTGCAAGCGTTCTGGTATTACTCCGGCCCTAATCCTGAAAATGACAAAAATTTCGCCACCATTATCGAAGTTTTAAAGAAGCACAATGTTGAAACCGAGATCTGGTGCATGGTTTCGGGCATGAAAGGCCTGGACGAAATGTCGCAGGAAGAGAAGGTCAAAGCAGTTGCCAAGCCGGTTGCTTATATTGCAGACAAAGCCGCTGAGATCGGCTGCAAAGTTGGCCTTTACAACCATGGCGGCTGGTTCGGAGAGCCTGAGAATCAGCTTCAAATCATTGATTACCTCAAAAAACCAAACATTGGGATCGTCTACAATTTCCATCACGCAGAAGAGCATATTGAAACATTCCCACAGTTTCTCCCAAACTGATTCCGCACCTGCTGGCTCTAAATCTCTCCGGCCTCAAACAAGGGAATCCCGTAAAAGTAGTTCCCATCGGCCAGGGCGATGCGGAGCTGGACATGATCAAAATCGTCAAAAACAGCACTTACAAAGGCCCTGTCGGCATTATCAACGAAGATACCGCCCCTGATGCAGAAGTGGGGCTAATGCTTAATATGGATGGTTTGAAGGCGATTTTAGAGAAATTGGGAGATGAGGCTGCGCTAAGCAGTTACCGCTAATCTTACCGATCACTTTTTCATACACACCGGCTGCTAATTGGATAGCTTGTAAGGAGCAAATATTTCTACCTTCCTCACAAGTATTTATCATCCAACCAAAGCGCCTATGTTTTACTTGTACGAAAAGATTAGCCTTCCGACCTGCATACGCCCGCTGTAAAACCGGTTGTGTTAGGTGCTATGCCATTATTTTAACAATTATAGCCCTGCTTTCAAGCTGCTTTCACAAACAAGAAAGGACTACAACAGTTTACGGAATGGTCACGGATCAGAATGGTGAACCGGTTGATAGTATTTTGATTATAATGAGTGGCCTGCGATTCTATCACTCCACCAATTTGTCAAAGGTTTACTCAGACAAAAATGGCAATTACAGCATCATAACGGATGTTTCGAAAAGGTTTGATGCGGTTGATATTATCATCCCTTCTCTATCAGAAAATACCAAATTCATGAAAAGTTTTGAGGGTTACTCTATCAAAAAAGACGGAGTTTCCACAAATAACTGCTGCACTGCCTCCATTGGCGAAAAAACAAAATACGATTTTCAATTAATCCCTAAATAACCGGCCATGAAACAGAGACAAAAAACCCTCAAATTGTTAGCAAAGCGATTTTTTCAAATCCTCGTGCACATCGCGTTAATCGTTCAGCTAAACAGCTGCTTCCTCAAACAAGACCGGACAACGACGGTTTACGGGACGATCACGGATCAAAATGGTGAGCCGGTTGATAGTATTTTGGTAATGATGACCGGTCTGAAATTCCATTCTGCGACAGTTTTACAAGAAGTCTATTCCGATAAGAATGGAAAGTTTGAAATTGTCACAGAAGTCCCCAAAAAATTCAGTGCAATAAATGTAGAAGTGCCATTTCTTCCAGTAAAGAATCCAAAGTTTGAAAATCATTACGATGGCTTTGGGGTAAAAAAAGATGGAGTTTCGACAAATGATTGCTGCACCGCCGCCATTGGCGAAAAAACCAAATATGATTTTCAATTAATCCCAAAATAATTATCTATCATCTAATCATACACTAAAATGCAACACCTTGCCGCTTACGCGAGGAGAGGACGCTATTGTCTTCTTCCAGCCCTTCTTTTTGTCTTTTCCATCACATTTGCCCAAGATTACGAGCAGTTACGACAGCAAAAACTAAATAATCTGGATCTGTCAGGTCTTGGCCAAAAGCTATTTCTAAACATTGGATTAACGAATCAAAATGAAATCAATCACTTCAAAAACCTAAGCAAAAAAGATACATCACTTGCCGAACCAGTGTCGGCAGAAGAATGGCAAAACCTTTATGATCGCTTAATAGACACGGATCTCAGGCCTGCAAATACCCGATTGCCTAAACTAACTTCATTAATAGAAACGGACGCTGCCAAATTAACGAGCAGCAACGTGGTACCAATCGGGATCATGAATCTGGAAGGCATTTATCTTTCCAATCAGGAGCTCGAAGAAAATGAAGCGCGTAAAAGAGCGGGGCGTGTCGTTGATTTCACTAAATATGAAACGGTCCGGATTGTTTCTGCTGCGGTTTTACAAGAAGACCTTTACCAGGCGAAAGTATCTTTTTACCTCAATAAACCACTCCACATCAGCAATCATGCTGATCAAGTCACATCTTTCCAGATCGATTTTAATGATGGCGCAGGCTTCAAAACTTACCCCGTCACAGATCAACTGATTTTACATGAATTTCAATCCGTTGGTGAGCATCACATTAGCATTCGCTTTTATGCAGGCAAGGTCCGATATCATTTTAAAACAAAGGTGAATGTGAAACAAATGATGCGCTATCCGTACGAAGAGTTTGATGTCACAGCAAAACCATTTTTACCTCATTCCTTTGGATCCGATTCAACTGCCAGAACGGCGCTTGTTGGGGGAACCATTCGCATTATCAAAGGCTGTGACGAGATTCTCGATAAGCCCATCATCATTGCTGAAGGTTTTGATATGGGGCAAGATGTGAATCTCGATGCTATCGAAGCAAATTATCGAGATCCGCTCAACCAATTTTTAATCGAAGGTTATGATCTGGTGCTGGTTGATTATAATGACGGCCGAGCAGCTATCCAAGATAATGCACAAATCCTGAAAGCAGTTATTGAGCTTATTAACACACAAAAGACTGGGAACGTTGAATCGATTGTAATTGGTGAAAGCATGAGTGGATTAGTTGCAAGGTGGGCACTGCGTGAAATGGAAAATGCAGGACAACCGCATCACGTCCAGCTTTTAATGTGCTATGATACGCCGCATCAAGGCGCAAATGTTCCTGTTGGTGTAACGCAAATTGTTTATGATGCAAGCCCATCACTAATGAGCAATGTTATCTTAAAGTTTTTTGCCAAAACATGGCGTAATTACTATCTGGCGCTGAGCACACCCGCAGCAAAACAATTGATGCTTCACCAAGTAGGGTATCCAAATCTTGGCAAGAAGCATCCTGACTTTGACAGCTTTCGCACTCAACTTACAGCGCTTGGCAATGGTGGTTACCCAGTTAACTGCCGTAACATTGCTGTGACACATGGCAGTATGAATGCGGGTGACCGAGCCCTTTTTACCGATTATAACTACGGCAGCAGATTATTACTAAGCTGGACACCTTACTTGCTTCAAAATACCAATATTGACATTCATACAAATGATTTGAACAAAAATAACAGTGTCTTTAAATTTGCTTCGTGGGGTGTATTGTCAAAAAAATTAGGTGTAAACCGAAAGTATACCAGCACTTTAAATGACGACTTTCTTCCTGGCGGAAGATCTGCTTTTGGTGTTCCAAACAAGTTATTTGGGAAGAATAAAACGCATTTCGAATTTTGTTTTGTTCCAACATTTAGTTCCGTAGATTATCAAGGTCCACGAGTAACACAAGTTCAACGGGAGCTACTTAATATTACAACAATAAGCTCATCTGACTCTCCGTTTGACGCAATATATGGTGGCCAAAATCCAAACAATAATACGATTCACGTATCTACCCAGAGAGTGAACTGGACAGCAATCGGCCTCGCAGAAAACCTGTTAATCGGTGACCCGGCTTGCCCCGCCCTTCCAGTCCCGCCGATCCCAAACATCACACAATTCAACACTTGCTATCCATTCAGCGAAAAACGAACAACAGAGGATAACACAGCGAACATTACCGTTTCACTGAAAAACGCTTCTAATGGTCAGTATGTGCATAACTGGACTGTTTTGCCTTCCAATCAATATTTTACCACAACGGGTGATAACATCACTTTCCAGGCTGAACGGGTGGATCATTATGAGGTTATTTGCGTTCGCACCTATCCGAATCGAAGGGATTTGAGCTCGACGTCTACGGCGACCATATGGGTTTATGATTGCAACAGTGGCAATCTTCCAGCTCAACCGGAAGAAGATGAACTGGTGTTTGCCGATGAAGCGGATGTTTGGGAGGGTGATTTCTTACTGAACAACTGCAGTAGATTCGCTGGCTGTATTTGCGCACTTTTATCCGGGATCAAACACATTATATGCCTCGCTTCAAAACGGAACATTTATCCCCGCTAGCCAACTGAAAGCACATGGCATGTTCGATGAATTTGCGGCACTATTTGCCGAAATCAATCCTGATAATCCACTTCCGGTTCATCTGGTAAGATTTGAGGCAAAAGCGGAGTCCGGCCACGGGGTGCTAAGTTGGAGCACTTCCAGTGAAATCAACAGTGACAAATTCATCATTGAGCGAAGTGAATCCGGTAAAGATTGGGCTGAGATTGGAAATCTTAAAGCAAAAAACCATAATGCTGAAAGGTCAGAATATGTTTTTCAGGATCAGAACGTGAAGCTGAAAACTGCTTATTACAGGTTAAAAATGATTGACACGGACGGCACTTTCGCTTATAGCAAAATTCAAATACTCAGATTCGCTGGTGCGCAACCTTCGGTTTTTCCAAATCCAATAGGAAATGATGGATTACTGCGATTAGCAAATGGCGCTAATGTTACGAACATTGCCGTTTTCGACCTGTCAGGAAGGAAAATGTATGAAAAGAATAGTGCGGCGGAACAAGTTAATTTGGAGAAATTGCCTGGTGGAAATTACATTATAAGGATCCGATTGAACGATGGCACGGAGACCAGTCAGAAAGTTGTGAAGAAGTAAATGGGAGTTGAGGGATTCGAACCGCGCGGCGGACCGTCCCCGACCCTCTGCTTGTAAGGCCATAAAATGAAAAAAGAGCACTGATTTCTCAATGCTCTTTTCTTTCGTGGGAGTTGAGGGATTCGAACCCCCGACCCTCTGCTTGTAAGGCAGATGCTCTGAACCAACTGAGCTAAACTCCCTTTTTCCCCGTCGTTTGGGAGTGCAAATATGTAGGACTAAATTCTTCTCTGCAACTTTTTTCGGAAAAAAAATTTAAAAAAATCACAATCCCTTGAAGATCAGGGCACATTTTATTCGAAATTTAAATACAATGTTACCGTATGTGTCGACAACCGATTGATTCCTTTGCCTAATGAGTTTTTTGCCGGCTGGAAAGCATTTGTCAGGCCATGAGAAAAGCGCAATTCCGGTGCAAACTTGAAAAACTCAAAAAATTGTTCGTAACCGATTCCGTAATCAATCGAAACGTCGCTCGATTTTGTGCTCAGCTGTCCGCCGCCTCCGCCACGATTTCGCTTTACATTCGTCTCAATTCCGAAGGTTACACCCGCCAGCATATACATACGCGAATTCACACGTCTGAGCGACTTATATTTCAGCAAAAGGGGCACTTCTATCCAGGTCGATTCGCGTTTTTCTGTTTTGTCCGTGCCATTCGGATAACTGAATTTGACAGCGCGGTCGTAGAGCGAAACCGAAGGCGTTGTCCGGAGATCAAAATGATCGGTCAGGAAAGCATTAATAATAAAACCCATCCGAAAAGCCGCAGAATTGGGCGATTGGATCACAAAAGCAGAATCCGAAGACACGAAATCGTTGCTATGCTTAATATTGAAGCGGGTAAATGGCACGGCAAACAGGATCCCGTAATGGATTGGCTTATCGTCATAAAATTCCAAATGACGGCGCCTGTAACCTATTCCTTGTGCACTAATTTCCTGAACTGCCAGCAACAGCACAAGGATGCTTAAAATTACTTTTGCCCTATGTAAATTGAACAAATCCCGAAGGTAAGTGGTATGCATTTGGTATTAATAAAACCTGCTTTTTTATAGATTTCAAGAAATGCCTCCCCATCCGGAAACGCCTGAACAGATTCGGGAAGATAGGTGTACGCTGAGCTGTCCTTTGAAACGGTCTTACCGATCAGCGGTAATATATATTTGAAATAAAAATTATAAAACTGCTTGAACGGGAAACTGCGGGGCTTTGAAAATTCCACCACCACACAAGTCCCGCTTGGCTTCATCACGCGGTTCATTTCGGTCAGTCCGGCCAGCAAATTCTGAAAGTTGCGTACTCCAAACGAAACGATGATTGCATCGAAATAATTGTTATCAAAAGACAAACTTTCCGAATCGCCGCTTTGCAATGTAATGATGTCCTGCTTGCCCAATTTGGCTATTTTTTCACGCCCAACGGCCAGCATTCCCTCAGAAATGTCGACTCCAATGATCTTTTCAGGCTTTAACGCAAGCGCTTCTATGGCAAAATCGCCGGTGCCCGTGGCAATGTCCAAAATGACTTTCGGCGCTTGCTTTCGAAGCAGTTTAATGGCACGTTTCCGCCAGTAAATGTCAACGCCCGCACTCAGAAGGTGATTTAGCAAGTCATATTTCGGCGAAATGTTGTCAAACATTTCCGCAACCTGCTCTCTTTTGCTTCCGTCTTTGTCCTTATAGGGTACTACGCTCATCTTGCTTTATTGTTAATACAACAATCAACAAAACTAACAGATAAAAAATTGTTATTCGGGTTACCATTCAATGTAATTACTGCAATACGATTACCAAAACCGGAAATGTGCGTCTAAATGAAGAATCATTTTAGGACTAACAGCTAACCGGTTACCGATCATGCCAAAATGCTTGCTATCACTGCTTTTCATTTTCCTTGTATCAAATGCACTTGCCCAAACGCGAAAATCAGCTTCTACGAACGGGATAAGCAGAAAAAAGGCATACGACCGAACTGAATACATGCCTTTTTTGATAAGTGTGCATGGCGGATTAACGCAGTTTTTTGGAGAACTGAATGATCAGGATATGCAGGGTGTTTTTGGAATGACCGTTGGGCGCTCTGTCAATAAACATGTCATTTTGCAGCTTAATGTGTCGTCAGGAAAGCTCGGCGGCGAAAAAATTCCTTTCTTCAACTCCTGGTTTGAAAATGAATTTAATGCTGTCGATGTCATTGCGAAATGGGATTTGACAGAACAAATGAGCCACCAAGAACCTGGTAATGCGCATTTCAGCATTTATGGCGGGCTTGGGCTTATTCATTTTAGTGCAAATGTTTTTGATATTGATAATAATAAGCTGATACGCTTCACAAACAGCCAGCAGAGTGCGCGCAATCCGCTTTTTCTGCGCTGGGGCAAGCCAAAGAGTCTGGCTAAAATCAAGAAAACGCGGGAAGGAATGCTGCCACTGGGCACTTCTGTGGATTATCGGCTGTTGAAACATTGGGATATAGGCCTGGATTACCGCTTCTATTTCGTGCGGACCGATAAGCTGGACGCCACCTCGGGACAGCGTTTAATCAATCCCGAAGAAAGCGAATCTTACAGCGATACGCCGAACGACAAATTCAGCTTTATTGCAGTCACATTGGCTTACCGGTTTCGTTAAACCACTTTTTGTTTGATAAAAACGCATTAATATAATGACTTTCAACAGCGTAAAATATAAGCTCTATCCCACACTGCTCAATCGATTTGACCGATACGAAAAGGGCTATATCAATGAAATTGACTTGATTAACAGCATTAACCGCCTGCCTGTGCCGCAAACGGAAGCACAACGAAAAGGCGTGTCCTTTGAAGATGCCGTGATTAAAGGAATCGATGAAGAAGAATTTGATCCGGAAATCCTTTCACGGGTGCGCGCACTCCTACCGCGACCCATGCTTAAAACGCAGGTTTATTGTGAATATCAATTGGATGATGTGCTGCTTTACGGCTACGTCGATGTGCTTGGCAAAATGGTCGCAGTGGACATCAAAACAACGAGCAATTATACACCCGGCTGTTACGCCATCAGTCACCAGAATTTCTACCTCCCCGCATTACGCGCCAAAGGCATCCGCAGCCTGCGCTACGTAATCACCGACTTCAAGGATGTTTTCCAGGAAGAATACGATCACACCATCGATTTTTCCGAACAAACACGTCAGATAAAACTCTTTTGTGAATTCTTGGAGATGCACCGGTCGGAGATTACGGATTTGCGGGTGTTTGGGGGGTAATTTTCTCGTTTATAATCACTTGTATATAGGATTAGTGATATCAATTCAGTAACGTTGCATATACGTACTCAACATGTCCTCATATTCGCTATGTGTAATCATACAAATCAAAGAACATGATAGACGTTATCAAAAAACTAATTCCTAACAGGCTAAAAAAGGAAGCTAAATTAATTTTACACAAAGGAGACAAGTATATCTGTCCAATTTGCAACTACTCCTCCAAAGACTTGGCTCCGATCGGAGCAGATGCTCCTATTTTAAGCGAAAAACAAATTGTTGGCGGTGGCCGAAGATTTGCCGGATGTTACAATTGCGGTTCATCCGACCGCGAACGGCTTATTTATCTCTATTTAAAAGACAAGCTTAATATTTTTACGGCTGATAAAAATAAAAGCATTCTGCATATTGCACCGGAAGAAAGCCTGACAAATACAATCCTAAAATTCGGCTTCAAACAGTATGTCTGCGGTGATCTTTTTACAGAAGGCTACCAATATCCCGGCCACGTCGAAAACATTAATGTTCTTGACATACCCTATGATGACAATACATTTGACTTGATCATTTGCAATCATGTACTTGAACACATTGAAACAGATGTGCTAGCGATGAAAGACCTTCGTCGTGTTCTTAAAGTAGGGGGAAAAGCGATTTTGCAAATACCGATTTCAAAAAATACCACTAAAACAATTGAGGATTTTTCAATAACAGACCCAAAGGAGAGAATTAAAATCTTTGGACAGTTTGACCATTGCAGAATTTATGGTCAAGATTATGAAAACCGTTTACAGGAAAGCGGATTTAAAGTAAACAGAATCAACATCTCCAAACAATATTTAAAACACGGTGTAAATATCGAAGAAGATATCTTTATCTGTGAAAAATAATGGTACGTAGGAGCAAGCGTATTTAAGACTTTTAAATTAATGACTTCAACTGTTCATTAATTACTTTTGAAAATACCCTTGCCCCTGTACTGTTCAAATGGTCCTTATCCTTCCACATTGACGCTTGTTGCAAGACAGGCATCTTTCTCACGTCAGACAAATCCAGTAGATTGTTTACACCTGCTGCTCGCATTGCCTCAAACAACCTCAAATTTCCCTCCTTATTGTATCTAAGATTTCGGTAGAAAGGCGGAATAATAACTACCAGCTTAATATTGTTGCGACTGCACAATATAACAATATTTTTTAGCGCCTGAATCTTTTTATCTGCGAAAGAAAACTGCGTTTTACTGCTCGATTTCTTTAATACTTTTGTTGAATCCATACTGATATTAAGACCAACAAACCCGGTGTTATCAGCGATCGAACCTCTTTTAAAATAATTGTAAAGAACATTCAGACACTTACCATTAAACCTATACATATGAATTAATAGTTTGAACTTCTCTGAATAAGAGAGGTAGCTGTTTAGCAGCTCGCTTTGCTCGGCAAAAGGATACAATGGCATAGTCTCATTAGCTATTTGGATTCCATTATTTCTAAATTGATAAGCATCTGTTTGCAAAACGATTACCTTGGGAACAACGCGATTTTTGATCAAAATATCTAGTAGTATACTATTGTAGATTACCGTACCAACTCCATTGATACCAGCATTATAGCCATTGCCATTGTAGAGTTTGGTTAACGCACCAGGATCAATCTGGTGCTTTGCACGTGATGAGCCGAGAATAATAAAGTCAATACTTTTCTTCCTTTTCAGCAGATAGTTTAAAGATCCACCCGATTCGCCAGACAAGGTGTGATCAAATAGTTTTGTCTTAAAAAAATACGCGGCCATACGATCCAGCAATAAGAATACGAAGGTGAAAAGTAATAACGCTAGTAGGATTTTCTTCATAACTAGAACTGAAAATATATGAACTGGCTTCCGTTAGAATTACCTAATAAAACGATGCAGAAAAGTACTGTTATCGAAAAAACCCAGACCAGTTTAGAACCTCTGGTGCTTTGCAATATCATTTCAAACGAATATTTTCTTAACAATAAGTACTCCACTATAAAAAGCAGAAGTATGCCTACCATCATCGAACCAAAGACATTTGTATCTAAAAACTGAAATTTTGAGCTGTTAAAACTGAAAAGAATCTTGTTTAGGATCGCGACTGCCTGATGAAAAGTGATGGAACGAAAGAATATCCAAGAAAAGGAAATAAGGGTAAATACATAACCAATCCTAAACAGCTTACACACAATATTTGCCGGTCGATATTTTGGCAAACCGGTTGCTTTTTCAATGCTAAGGTATAATCCATTCAGTCCACCCCAGATAACAAAATTCCAGGAAGCTCCATGCCATAAGCCCCCGAGAAGAAACGTAAGCATCAAATTTTTATAGGTATTTAACTTGCCGTGCCTATTTCCCCCAAATGAAATATATAAGTAATCTCGCAACCATGATGACAAGGATATGTGCCATCGTCGCCAAAACTCAGTGATATCTTTCGAAAAGTAGGGCAAAGAGAAGTTTTCACGAAACTTGAATCCCAACATTCTGGCTATACCAATTGCCATATCAGAATAACCCGAAAAGTCACAATATATTTGAATTGAAAAGAAAATAGTTGCTGCAAATAACATGGATCCAGGGTGCATCTCGTAGTTGTTATAGGTTGCGTCCACGTAAGTACTTAAGAGGTCGGCAACCACAACCTTCTTAAATAGGCCCCAGATAAATCTATGAAAACCAATAAAAAAATCGTCATAAGATATTCGCTTGTTGTTATTCCGGAGCTGCGGAATAAGATTGTCAGCCCTTTCTATCGGACCTGCAACCAATTGAGGAAACATCATTACAAAATTTGAATAGATTAAGAGACTTCGCTCCGCCTTAATATTTCCTCGATAAACCTCGATTACATAGCTCAAACTCTGAAAAACATGAAATGACAATCCAATTGGCAATATAATGTTCCAACGGCCCACGGAGTACAAACCGATTTCATTAAAATTATCGATAAAGAAATTGTGGTATTTGAATATAAAGAGCACAATGCAGGTGTTGACAACGCCTAATATTAAATGCAACTTCTTTGATTTTGGCGAATCGTGTTCCTCAATTTTAATTGCGGCAATATAGTCAATGATTATCGTCAAAAATAGGATAAGCACATATGCCGGAATAAACCACATATAGAATACGCAGCTCGCAATGAATAGCAGTATTTGCCGCGATATTCCCTCCAGGGCATAGTAGAAAATGAAAATTACTATGAAGAAAATTAAGAAATCAATTGAATTGAATATCATGTTAGCGTGTGTAAATTCTGAACATAGAGACAAAAGCTATACTTCAAGCCCTTCATTTTGGGCTATTGTAGAAGAAAAATTTATGGGTGAACATTTACAAGGTAATAAGTATCTCTAACTAGAACTCATCCTTTCCTGGTTTACTGCAAAAAAAATATTAAAAACAGTATTGAGACAATAATGAAAGCAGAAAACTCGCGGACGAAGTGAGATGGCAGGAGAAATCTTTCAGCCGGCTTTTATGATGTTTTCGTCATGAAGGTATCTATGACGGCTTTGGAGGAACAGAAACAAATTGGATCGGCAGCAACCGGAGTATCCTTCGCAATAAAAGCATTTGATGTGGTTTCCAAAGTTCGGTTAATACGATTCGACATTTTAAAATGCTTATATCGGCTGCTGTTGGACGATTTTATAGTTTCGGTGGACAACGGATCAAGACCAAATGTTGTGGAGCAACGTGGATTAAGCATATAACTGAGTTAGGCGATAAAGGAAGAATTCGACATTACGAACTCCTCGAAACTGACTTCTAAAAGCTTTGACCTTTGCGTTGAAGGATTCGGCGGATGCATTGGTACTCATGTTATACTTTTGCTGCTCAATAGCATTGTTTTCCAAACCACGGCTTCCCAGCGGTGTTTTGTGCGGATTTCTTGCAGAGCTTCAATAGCTAACCTATGTACGTGAAAGCGGTCCGCTGACGCGCTGTAGCTCGCGGAAAGCATCGCTTGTCATGCTACCGGCCATATCCAAGGTGATTTCAGTTACTTTCTTTCGCAGGTATTTGGGGATTTTGCGAAGGACCTCAATAACCGTTTCGGCCTTGGTGCCGGCAACAATGGCCACTATACTTCCCCACCCACCTTTGGCAGCTTTGTTTGTAAGAATTGTATAGAGTTCACCCACGGTAGGGGCTGGTCTCGTCAATGAGAGGTGAGAGCCTATGTTTTCAGAGAATAACAGCCATTTCTTTGCATGACTTCTTTGGATACACTCTGAAAATGACGGTATCTGCGCAATAGATCCTTACCATTGACTCAATAAAGACGGCCAACACTCCAAACATCATTAGCCCTCGTATTCACCAACCGCTTTTAAAAAAGCGGAAAACTCACATGTCATCCGAGTTCCCTAAGCTACCTGAGTCCAGTCTCAATGAACAACTTTCCCCGTCTAAATATTGAGCCTTCTACGACGTTTGATCTGAAAAAAATTTCGTGACCGCATATGGGAGAATCCTGCAATGAAATGGTCGGGAAATAACCTTTCGAGAGTAAGTGTGCCTTTCTTGGAACATCTTCCGGATAATTTTTCTCTTCCAAATAGACATGGTAACGTTCTTCTGACCTCTATACATGGGTCAGCAGGTAATTGTCAATTATAAACTCTGGTAAGATTAACTCAATAAGTGGCAAGAAGCTCTCCAAAACAAATAGCCCTGATAAAAAATAACAACCTAAAAAATCCTAGCCCTCAACAAGTTTTTGATTTGATCCTAGACAACAGCAAGATTCTAAATGCCTATTCATCGCCATTGTTGTTTTACATTCTTAGAATTTTTCGGTATTACAAGTGAGATGTTCATGATGAACTAATGCCTTGAAGCTCGGTGTAAGCCTTAAGCTTTAGTAAAAACAATAGGAAAAAAGCCGCTGCGATTGCTCGTAACGGCTTTTAAGTTGTGGTGATGGACGGAATCGAACCGCCGACACAAGGATTTTCAGTCCTTTGCTCTACCGACTGAGCTACATCACCAGGCTCAATTGGTTCCCTTTGGGACTGCAAAACTAGAAGTTTGGTTTTGCTTTACAAATTATTTAGTAAAATATTTCTCAATTTGTTTGCCACAGCAACTTACTCACCTGATTATCTACATTTTACATTTTCAGGCTCATATTTTATTTCAAAAACATTGGCACCAACTCACATTTTTACCATATTTGTTAAGGTATGCTTGGCATACTAATGGCGGGTTTAAATGATTGAACAATGGCGATAATTCAGCAAATACTATTCATAGCCGTTTTGGCAGCGGTCGCCTGGCTGGCTTATCAAAGGATTACCTTGATCCGGTCAACGATCTACTCGGGAAGCCGGAGGATCGCTCGGATAACCCTGGCGAAAGGCTGTCAATGATGCTTCGCATTGCGTTTGGTCAGAAAAAAATGTTTGATCGACCTTTGATCGGTGTGCTGCATTTTGCGGTTTACATTGGTTTTATCCTCATCAATGTCGAAGTGCTGGAAATTGTGCTCGATGGGATTTTGGGTAAGCACAGAGTTTTTGCTCCGTTTTTAGGCGGCTTCTATCCCATATTGATTGGTTTCTTTGAATTTCTGGCTGTCGGTGTTTTGCTCGCCTGCATTATTTTTCTGCTTCGGCGGACTGTCACGAAAGTTGAGCGATTACAGCCCGTTCGCCACCGTGAACTGAACGGCTGGCCTGCGTTGGATGGGAAGCTGATATTGGTTTTTGAAATCGTTTTGATGATCGCCATTCTGACGATGAATGCGGCGGATTTGGCGTTGCAAGACCTTGGAAATCCACATTATCCGCAGACGGGCGACTTCCTTTTCAGTCAATTTTTGAAATCGACTTTTGCAGGTTGGAATGAAAATACGCTCGTTATTTATGAGCGGTTTGCGTGGTGGTTTCACATTATCGGAATCTTCGTTTTTGCAGTTTATCTGACTTATTCCAAGCATTTGCACATTATTTTAGCTTTTCCTAACACCTATTTTGCACGCCTGACACCGAAAGGAAAGATGAATAATATGCCGGAAATTACGGCGGAGGTGAAAACAATGCTGGGCATTGAAACGGCGCAAACGGGAGAAGCAGCAGTAATTCCTGACCGGTTTGGTGCAAAAGATGTGCAGGACCTTTCCTGGAAAAACCTCATGGATGCTTATTCCTGCACGGAATGCGGACGTTGTACAGCGGCTTGTCCGGCCAACATTACGGGCAAAAAGCTTTCTCCCCGCAAAATCATGATGGATACGCGCGACAGACTCGAAGACGTGGGCAGGAACATGCAGAAAAACGGCGGACAGTTTGTCGATGATGGCAAAAGCCTTATCGGTGATTATATATTGGTGGAAGAAATTAATGCCTGCACAACTTGCAATGCGTGCGTGCAGGAATGTCCGGTGCTGATTAACCCGCTAGATATCATTCTGCAATTGCGCAGACATAAGGTGATGGACGAATCGGAGGCGCCGGCGAGTTCTGGAACATGATGTTTCAAAAACCTGGACACCAATCAGGCTCCATGGAAATTTTCGCAGGGCGACCGTTTTAACTGGGCCGCTGACCTTGAACCGAAAGAATAATGAGCGAACTGACATATAAAGTGCCGACGATGGCCGAAATGGCCGCCAATAATGAAATGCCCGAAGTTCTTTTCTGGGTGGGCTGCGCGGGTTCGTTTGACGATCGTTATAAAAAAGTGACGGTTGCTTTTACGAAAATCCTGAATAAAGCGGGCGTAAAGTTCGCGGTTTTGGGCACGGAAGAAAGTTGCACGGGCGATCCGGCACGGCGGGCGGGCAATGAATTTACATTCCAAATGCTGGCTATGTCCAACATCCAAGTGCTGGATATGTACGGAATCAAGAAAATTGTGACGGCTTGTCCGCATTGTTTTAATACATTAAAAAATGAATATCCGGAGCTGGGCGGTAATTATGAAGTAATCCACCATTCCACTTTCTTGCAGCAGCTTATTGACGAAGGCCGTGTGCGGATTGAAGGCGGACAAACATTCAAAGGCAAGAAAATCACCTTTCATGATTCCTGCTATCTGGGTCGTGCAAACAACATTTATGAAGCGCCAAGGCACGTTTTAGAAGCATTGGATGCCGATTTGGTTGAAATGAAACGCTGCCGGACAAAGGGCTTTGCTGCGGCGCTGGTGGCGGGCAAATGTTTAAAGAACCGGAGCCAGGAAAAAAGGACATTAACATTGAACGAATTGAAGAAGCGCTCGCGACTGGCGCCGAGACCATTGCGGTCGCTTGCCCGTTTTGTATGGTAATGATGACGGACGGCGTCAAAAATAAAGAGCAGGAGCATTCCGTTAAAGTTTATGACCTCGCGGAACTGATTGCGCAAGCCGAGGGGTTGTAATGCCAGGCCCTACTAATTATTCTCTTAGATTATCGCATTATGTACATTCCTTTTAGTGATATAGATCTCCAATCGCGCGTCTGGATTTACCAGGCCGACCGCAAGCTGACGGATGAAGAAGTTGGCGTCATTACACAGACATTGAAGGCTTCGCTTGACAATTGGGAGGCGCACGGCAAACCGCTGACTGCTTCGGGAAAAGTCTTTGAACATCGGTTTGTTGTAATTGCGGTTGATGAAAACGATGAGTTGCCGAGCGGCGGCTCTCATTGACAAATCTGTGCATTGGATTCAGGCAATCGGGGCGAGTATGCAGATCAACTTTATGGGATCGCTCTGTTGCATATTTGGGACCTGATAATGAGATTGATACAGTTCCTGTTCCTAACATTAAGCAAGCCGTTACGGATGAAATCCTGTCACCGGGAACGATCATTTTTGACAACCAGGTTTCAACAAAAGCACAGTGGATGAACCATTGGAAAAAAGAAGCTTCTACTTCCTGGCTTAACCGTTAATTCCGGCCAAAAATCCAGCGTGTAAGTTTTAATGTTAGTTTTGTCACTTTCAATAATAAGCGCTCGGATGAAGTTTTTTTGGTTAGCTTCTGTTGTATTTTTTGGTCTGATCCTGTCAGGTTGTGACGAAAATATTGTTTATAAGGCGCATGAAGACATTGATGACGGACTTTGGTATATCAAAAATAAGCCGACATTCAAGGTTGAAATAACGGATACGACGGCAACTTACAACATGTATTATTTGCTTCGTAACACGCTTCAATATCCCGTATTATAATCTTTATTTGACCAGAAGTTTCACAGGTCCCGATCAAAAGGTCATTTCAAACACATTGGAAGAAGTTTTTTTGTCCAATGAAGCCACCGGCAGGCCCTACGGCCACGGCTTGGGGGATCTATTTGATCATAAAATCCCTTTTCTAAAAAATTACAGGTTTAAAAGATCGGGAACTGACACTTCCACACTCACCCAATCCACGGCCGACAAAATCCCCTTCCATTCGTGATGAGCGTGGGGATTAGCGTCGAAAAAGTGGCAGTTAAATAGTGTTATGAACCTGGATTTGTCTGGGGCGGAACAGGCATTCCATCCGGACGTTTGCGGGGCTTATTGCGATATCTGCGGTAAGGCTTTTTCTTAAATTCTCTTTCCTGCATGTCCTCTTTTTCCATCACAGCATTATCTTCCGTAACCTCATGCACTGGAGCTCGCCGAGTAAAAATCCGTAAGGCTCCATGCTCGGAATGGTGTCGAAAATCACTTTCAAAATCGCTGTAACCGGCAATGCGAGGATTAATCCCGAAAGTCCCCAAAGCTGGCCGCCCAAAAACAAGGCAACGATCGCTTAGCCAATGGATTAACACTCACCTTGGAACCGACAATGTTTGGCGTGATAAAATTTCCTTCCAAAAACTGCACAAAGCTCATTACTCCAATTACCCCCAATGCATACCAGGGCGAATCCATGGTTACAACAGCCAAAAGGGCCGGAAGCACCGAGCCGATCAATATGCCGATATAGGGGATCAAAATCAAGAATCCAGCTAAAAAACCGAAGAAGATCGCATGAAGGAATTGCAAGAATGAGCAAACCAATGCTGTTCAAAACACCCACGATTAGAATTACTAAGAACAACCCGGAAAGATAGCTCTGGATCACCTCGTAAATTTTCTTTAAAGGCGCGTTTAGTGACTCATTAGGAACATTTGTTATCGCCTTGTGAACAAATCTTCTGAAAAAGTCGCGATAAAGCAGGAAGAAGAATATGTAAAGCGGGATTAATATAAATGTAGAAATAGCGCCTGTTGTGGTCACGAGCGTGTTCCAGCAGCACCGCCCGGCCTTCACTTAATGGATTGATTAAATATTTTTTACCCTCACTAACCTGCTGACTTCTGCTGACATTGAGATAACGCTCACCCATTGTAAGCGTTTGATCCAGAATTGTTTCTGCTTTTTCGGTGATTCTCGGCAGTTCTTCGGCAAAGCTTCCTATTTGTAAAGAAACAACATATAAGAGCACGACAATTACGACGAAAAGGGACAATATACTGAGCAAAATGGATCCTATACGCGGCACGCGATGTCTTTCGAGCCAGGCACAAACCGGATGCAGCAAAATGGCAAGTAAAATGGAAAACGCAAGCGGAATGATGGTTTCCCGCAGGGTCAATGAAAATGTAAACAATCGCAATCAATGCGACTAGTGTGCTAGCCAGTTTCAGGTAAAGAGGGGTTTCTTTATCTTTGTTTGGAAGAGGACGTAAAGCTGAATTCATGAATAAATTAATGTATCTGTGGTTTGCTGTCAAAACTGTATTCTGTACTTGCCAGCCTGATCATAAGATCAACGATTTCAAGAAAGTACGTGCTCATTACAAAATTAATAAAATAGGCAAGCTTCCCATTGTCGCCTCTGAAAGTCGCGGGACTTGCAAAAAGTCCGGTTCCTGGCCTGTTCCTTACCCACAATGATAGCGGTGGAAAACCAGCGCTTTATGAATTCAGACTCCTCCGGCAAACTTGTTTCTAGACAAAAACCATTCCCAATGCTAAAAACATAGATTGGGAGGACATAACCCAGGACGAAGATCAGCATTACTTTATAGGCGACTTCGGCAATAACGGAGTGCCCCGGAAGCAATTTGAAATATATAAATATGCTGATAAAGAGCGTTCTACCGAGAAAATATCTTTCCAATATGCTGATCAAAAGTCGGTGGATCGACCTGATGGGAAACCGGTTTTTGACGCAGAAGCGATGTTTTATTATAGAAAGAATCTGTATTTGTTTTCCAAGAACTGGGGCAAGAACAAATTTGTAAAGCTTTATCAAATGCCTTTCGAGCCCGGAAATTATACTTTGCAAGCAAAAGACAGCATTCGCATTAATTCACAGGTTACGGCGGCAGATGTCTAGTCCCGATGGTAAAACATTTGCATTGCTTACTTATGGTAAAATATTACTGTTTGGGATCACTGAAAACAGCATTGATTTCAAGAATGAGCGGCGCACGAAAAACGCGAAAGCGTTTCACGATAAATGCGAAAACTAGAGAACGGACAATGAGAGGCTCGGTTAAATACCGCTTGGAAAACCAACGAAGAACATACA
>NZ_CEEDCD010000009.1:0-46932 GCF_979253085.1 Dyadobacter sp. AC419
ATGTTATATGTCCTCTACTTGGTTCGGTTATGCGAACCGGGTGTTTAACCGAGCCTCTCATTGTCCGTTCTCTAGTTTTCGCATTTATCGTGAAACGCTTTCGCGTTTTTCGTGCGCCGCTTCATGCGGCTCGTCAAGGATGAAGGCTGGCAATCTTTGTCTATCCGGAAAATCGCTGACGCCATCGAATATAGCGTGCCGGTGATTTACGATCATTTTGAAAATAAAGAAGCCATCCTGTTTGAACTTTCTATGGATGGTTTTCGGTTGCTGGAAAGGACGCTCGAAAAGAACAAAAAGAAATACGCCGATCCGGCACAGCTGCTAAAAGCACACGCAGAGGTTTACTGGAACTTCGCTTTCAAGAATCCGGAATATTATCAACTCATGTACGGACTGGGGATGCCCTGCTCCGGTTCCGGAAAGATCAAGCCGGAATTCAATGTCTTCCGTAATTATATAGGACAAGCCATTGAAAAAATTGTAAAAGAAAAAAAATCGACCGACGATGAAACCTGCTTTAAAATTCATGCGTTCTGGTCGGTACTACATGGCCTCATCTCGATCGTAATGATGCGCTGCGCCGACATTGACGATTCGCAAATGAACAAGAAAGTAATGGACGACACTGTGGAAGCATTCATAAAAAACTTATAATTTTTTTCAAAATAAGCTAACACTGTTAGTAATAATAACCACACTATCTCTTAAAGAAAGTCTATCTCCACCACAAAAAACGACCTTCAAGGCCATGACAATCAAACATCTAACCAAAACAAGGAAGCTTGCCCCATTTGTACTATTAGCGACATTATCAGGCGCACTTTACAGCTGCGGATCCACCACCGCCAACGCACCAGCCGAAATGCCAGCCCAATCTTTGCCCGTACTCACCGTAAGTGACCACCAGGTTACCGCGCACAGAGAATTTACAGCATCCATCGAAGGAAGCCGCGACATCGAGATCCGTCCCCCAAGTGGATGGTTACCTGGATAAGATTTCCGTTGACGAAGGTGCGTATGTAAGAAAGGGTCAGGTGTTGTTTCACATCGACGCGCGCCCTTATACTGAGCAGCTTAACACAGCTAACGCGAGCCTGCAGTCTGCAAAGGCAGCTTTGGAAAGCGCAGCCATTAATGTGGACAAACTTGCGCCGCTGGTTGCCAACAATGTGATTTCGGACGTGCAATTAAAATCAGCAAAAGCCGCTTACGAGGCTGCAAAGGGCAATGTTGCGCAAGCGCAAGCCGCTGTGGATGCTGCCAAGATCAATACAGGCTACACTTCGATCAAAGCGCCTGCGGATGGTTACATTGGCACCATTCCGTTTAAAACGGGCAGTCTTGTAGGAAAGGCAACGATGGAAGCGCTTACCGTGCTTTCTGAAACCAAGGACATTCACGTTTACTTTTCCATGAGTGAGCTTGACTTCCTGGAATTTAAAAATCAGTTTCCTGGCAACACCGTTGAGCAGAAAATCAAGCAGATTCCGCCTGTTGAGCTGGTTTTGGCCGATAACAGCATTTATCCGCAAAAAGGAAAAGTGGAAGTTGTGGAAGGACAGTTTGACAAAACCATGGGCGCGATCAACTTCCGGGCAACATTCCCGAATGTGAACGGACTGCTTCGTTCAGGCAACACCGGTAGGATCCGGATTCCAAGAGAACTCACGAAATCTGTGCTGATCCCGCAGGAAGCCACATTCGAGCTGCAAGATAAAGTGTTTGTTTACACGGTTCTGGACAGCAACAAAGTAGAAGGCCGGCCGGTAACCGTTTCTGACCGAAGCGGACGCTATTATCTGATTTCAGCAGGATTGAAGCCTGGCGAAAAGATTGTTTACAACGGTCTCGACAGGCTCCGTGACGGAATGGCCATCGCGCCTCAGAAGATGTCCATGGACAGCCTGCTGCTCGCCAATCCCATTTAAATTGACCCTAGAAAAGTAATCGTTATCAAGGAAATAGCACCATAGCGTTGTGAAATGCTATGGAACGCTATCCCTTTGCAAAAACAAATTTACCCAATCATGCTCTGACACTCCGGAGCAAAACAGCATTTTTATGTTTCAGAAATTTATAGAAAGGCCTGTTCTTTCGACGGTTATCTCCATCCTTATACTATTGCTGGGAGGTATCGCGCTGACAACATTGCCCATTACCAAATTCCCCGACATTGCTCCACCGACTGTCCAGGTTACCGCAGTATATCCGGGAGCAAACGCCGAAGTGGTTGCCCGTGCCGTGGCCACGCCCATCGAAGAAGCCGTAAATGGTGTTGAAAACATGACTTACATGACGTCGTCGTCCAATAATGACGGCACCATGGCGCTGAATGTTTATTTCAAACAAGGCACCGACCCGGACATTGCAGCGGTGAACGTGCAAAACCGTGTTTCAAAAGCCGTGAGCCAGATTCCGCAAGAAGTGGTGCAGGCGGGGATTTCGACGCAAAAGCAGCAGAACAGCATTATCATGTTCGTGGCATTGTCCAGTGAAGACAGCACCTATGATGAAACGTTTTTGTTGAATTATATCAAGATCAATTTGGTGCCTCAGCTGCAACGTATACCCGGGGTCGGACAGGCGCAGCCGTTTGGAACGCGTGATTATTCAATGCGGATCTGGCTGAAACCGGACCGTCTAGCAGCATATAAACTGTCCCCGCAGGAAGTGACGAGTGCCATTCGCGAGCAAAGTCTGGAAGCTGCGCCGGGACGATTGGGCGAAAGCAGCAAGGAGGTTTTTGAATATGTTTTGAAATACAAAGGAAAACTGACGCAGAATGCTGAATACGAGAACATTATCATCAAAGCAAACAGCGACGGTTCGGTCATCAGGCTGAAAGATCTGGCGCGGGTTGAATTCGGGTCTTACACCTATTCCTCCAATGGTAAATTAAATGGCGACGCATCTTCGGGTGTGGCCGTTTTCCAGACTGCCGGAACGAACGCGAACGAGATCCTGATCCAGGCAGAAGCATTGCTCGCAGATTTTGAAAAAACGCTGCCTAAGGGCATGAAAACGACGATTATGTACAACTCCAAAGACTTTTTGGATGAGTCGATCGGCCAGGTGCGCACGACATTGATCGAGGCATTTATTCTCGTTTTCATTGTTGTATTCATCTTTTTGCAAGATTTCCGCTCTACATTAATCCCTGCCATTGCGGTGCCGGTGGCGATTGTAGGAACGTTCTTTTTCATGCAGCTTTTCGGATTTACGATCAACTTCCTGACGCTTTTTGCGCTGGTGCTGGCGATTGGGATTGTGGTGGATGATGCCATTGTCGTCGTCGAGGCCGTCCATTCCAAGATGGAGCTCACGCATTTGCCCGCTGCTGCGGCCACCAAAGAATCCATCGAACGAGATTTCCGGAGCGATCATTTCGATTACCCTGGTGATGGCGGCGGTGTTTGTTCCGGTTGGTTTTATGCAAGGTCCGGCCGGGGTCTTTTACCGGCAATTTGCCTTTACGCTGGCCATAGCAATCTTAATATCAGCGCTTAACGCCTTGACATTGAGTCCAGCATTGTGCGCATTGTTTTTGAAAAATCCGCATGCAGAACAATCGCATGACGGTCAGCTCGTGCGTGCAGGATTCTCCGCGCGCTTTTTCTCGGCATTCAATACGGGCTTCCAGACGATGACGAACAAATACATCAACAGTCTGCAATTCCTGGTGAAACGCAAGTGGATCACGATTGTCGGTTTGCTCGTTTTGACGGGTTCTACGCTTTGGCTTACATTAAAAACACCAACGGGTTTTATTCCGACAGAAGACCAGGGTTTCTTGCTTTACGCATTAAACACACCTCCCGGAAGCTCGCTGGATCGTACGCAAAAAGCGATGGCACAGGTTGATAGCATTGTCAAAAACTCACCGATTGCCGAGCAGCGCTACATTGTGGAAGGGATGAACATCATTTCGAACTCGAATGCGTCGCCTTACGGTGTCGGGTTTATCCGGATGAAACCGCAGGCGGAACGCGGCGATGTGCAGAATTTTGATCAGATCGTAGCTATGATGTCGCAGAAAGTCCGCGCCGTGAATGATGCGAATGCATTTTTCTTCACATTCCCGACCGTGGACGGTTTTGGTAATGTCAGTGGTTTCGAGTTCATGTTGCAAGATCGTGGGAACGGTTCTCTGGAAAAATTGAGCGCAACGACAAACCAGTTCCTGGCTGCATTGATGAAGAAAAAAGAGATTGCTTATGCGTTCACAACCTTTGCTACGGCGAATCCGCAATACATGCTGGAAGTTGATAATGCCAAGGCGAAGCAATTGAATGTGCCGGTGAACGAGCTTTTGCAAACGCTGCAGATTTACTATGGCAGCAGCTTCGTGTCTGACTTCAACCGTTTTGGGAAATATTACCGCGTAATGGCGCAGGCAGATGCTTCCTACCGGACCAATCCTTCGTCTCTAAACAACATTTATGTTAAAAATACAGAAGGCGAAATGGTGCCCGCCAATCAGCTGGTTACATTGAAACGCGTTTTTGGTCCTGAAACTGTGACCAGAAACAACCTCTATAATGCAGTTGCAATCAATGGAACACCGAAACCCGGTTACAGCACGGGCGATGCGATTCGTGCCGTGAAAGAGACGGCAGCGGAAGTTTTGCCCAACAATTACCGCACCGAATGGACGGGTATGACGCGGGAAGAGATCAACGCCGGTTCGCAGATCCTGCTGATTTTCGTTTTGAGCCTTGTGTTCGTTTATTTCTTGCTAGCTGCTCAGTATGAGAGTTATATCCTGCCATTTGCCGTGATCCTGACCATTCCGCTAGGTGTTTTCGGAGTGATGCTTTTTATCAATTTGTCCGGCATCGAAAACAACATTTACGTGCAGGTTGGTTTGATCATGCTCATTGGTCTGCTTGCAAAAAATGCCATTCTGATCATTGAATACGCAGTGCAGCGCCGCAAGGCCGGGATGAGCATTGTGGAGTCAGCGATGGAAGCTTCGCGGTTGAGGTTAAGACCAATTTTGATGACCTCTTTCGCATTTATCGTGGGTCTGGTGCCATTAATGCGCGCAACGGGCGGGTCGGCTTTGGGTAACCGCTCCATCGGAACGGGTGCTGTGGGCGGCATGTTGACGGGCGTGATCTTCGGGATTTTCGTGATTCCAGTCCTTTATGTCATTTTTCAATATTTGCAGGAAAGAGTTGTCGGTAAGCCAAAAGAACTGCGCGAACGCCTGGAACATTGAGCTGCCATTTGAAATACAAAACCGACTGTAAATAACAAAGAATCACCATTATGAAACTCAAATTAAGTCACTTATATATCCCGCTTTTACTGATGCTGATCGCCTCCTGCAAAGTGAGCAAAGATTACCAGCGACCAGAGCTGGCCGTGCCGACACAATATCGGAACGTGGCTTTCGCCGACACGGCAACGGCGGCAGATATTGAATGGAAAAAGTTTTTTCCGGACACCACATTGCAGGCGCTTATCCAGCGCGGATTAACGTATAACAACGATTTGCAACTCGCTCTGAAACGCATCGACATTGCGCAGCAGCAGGTGAAACAAGCGAAGTTTTTGCAGATCCCGGTGCTCGACCTTCGGGTTACGGGCACTTACAACCGCCCTTCGAGCAACAGTTTGAACGGGATCAGCGCGAGCAGTTTTTTGGGTTCAAAACACATTGAAAACTATATAGCGGCTGTGGACGTGAGCTGGGAAGCGGACATTTGGGGAAAGATCCGCAGACAACAGCAAGCGACGCTCGGCCAGTATCTGCAGACTTTCGAAGCTTCAAAAGCCGTTCAGACCAAGCTGGTTGCAGACATCGCGAAAGGGTTTTTTAACCTGTTAATGTTGGACAAACAGCTTGCAATCGCCAAAAGCAATCTGGAACTGAGTGAAAATACATTGCGCCTGACGCGCCTGCTGAAAGACGCCGGAGAAGTAACGTCGCTCTCGATCCAGCAGTCGGAAGCACAGCGCGAGTCGATTGCATTGCTGATTCCGCAATTGGAACAAGACATTGCAATCCAGGAAAATGCATTGCAAATACTCACCGGACAAATGCCCGATAGCATTGCCCGGAAGGTGCAACTGTCTGATTTTAATGCCAATGATAGTCTGGCAACGGGTGTGCCCGCGGCGGTGCTGAGCCGTCGTCCGGACGTCCGTGCAGCCGAATTGTCTGTGCTCGTTGCGAATGCACAGCTTGGTGTTGCGCAGGCGAGTATGTATCCGTCACTCGTGATCACGGCGAGCGGCGGGATTGAATCATTCAAGTCCAGCAACTGGTTCAACATTCCGGGATCATTGTTTGGTCTTGTAGCAGGGACAGTCGCACGTCCTATTTTGGCCCGAAGACAGTTGAAAACGAATCTGGAAGTTGCCAAAATTCAGCGCGAGCAATCGGTGATCGAGTTTCGTCAGTCGGTGCTGAATGCGGTGGGGGAGGTTTCCAATTCCTTGATCCAAACACAGAAATTGAAAGAACAGGAAGCCATTGCCAACAACCAGGTGACCATTTTGCAGGCAGCAATTACCAATGCACAGCTCCTTTACAAAAGCGATATGGCCAATTATCTGGAAGTGATCACGGCGCAGGGAAATGCGCTGCAAGCTGAATTGAACCTGGCCTTTATACGCAGCCAGTCGCTCATTGCACGCGTGGATCTGTATCGCAGCCTGGGCGGTGGCTGGAAATGATATGGGTTAATGATCATTTATTAGCCATGAAATGTTAGTGTAGTAATGAGAAAAGCCGGAAACCATTGGAGTTTCCGGCTTTCTTTGTTACTATATGTTTAAAACTCAGCGCCAGCCCAATCCGGGTGCCACGTGTTCGAGAATGGATGAGAGCACATGCACATTGTAATCTACGCCCAATGTATTTGGAATCGTTAACAGCAATGTGTCGGCTTCCTGAATGGCTTCGTCCTGAGCCAGATCCTTAATCAGCTGATCCGGTTCGGCGGCATAGCTTCTTCCGAAAATCGCGCGTTTATCCTGTTCAATCATGCCTATCTTGTCTCGTCGGCTGGCTTCCTGTCCAAAATACATCCGGTCCTGATCATTTACCAAAGCGAAAATAGACCGGCTGACAGAAACCCGTGGCTCACGCTGGTGCCCCGCTTTTTTCCAAGCCTCTTTGTACAACCGGATTTGCTCCGCCTGCTGCACGTGAAAAGGTTTGCCGCCTTCATCATATTTCAAGGTCGAGCTTTGCAGATACATTCCCTGCTCGGCCGCCCACACAGCGGTTGCATTGGAAGCAGCTCCCCACCAGATGCGATCGCGTAATCCTTCCGAATATGGTTCCAGACGCAATAAACCCGGCGGGTTAGGGAACATCGGATATGGATTAGGCTGCGCAAATCCAGCGCCTTTCAGCTTGTCCAGAAATTCCAAAGCCTTACGCCGACCCATATCTGCGTCGGTTTCGCCTTCCGCCAGTTCGTATCCAAAGTAGCGCCATCCGTCAATAACCTGTTCCGGCGATCCTCTGCTGATGCCTAACTGTAATCGGCCTTCTGAAATGAGGTCCGCGGCGCTGGCGTCTTCCACCATGTAAAGCGGATTTTCGTAACGCATGTCAATGACGCCCGTCCCGATCTCAATTTTGCTTGTTTTGGCACCGACGGCCGCAAGCAAAGGGAACGGCGATGCGAGCTGAGATGCAAAATGATGCACCCGAAAATAAGCGCCATCCAAACCGATTTCTTCCGCGGCAACAGCCAGGTCGATAGATTGAAGCAATGTGTCACTCGCAGTCCTGGCATTATAAGCAGGATGATTTGACCAATGCCCAAAAGATAAAAAACCAATTTTCTTCATGAGCGCCTTTCTTGTTTTTACAACATTAATTAAGTTAAGCCAGCGTATACTGCGGGCTTGGGTTCACTCTATTGAAACAGTAGACTGGCGTAATAAATTCACGAAATCGACAAGGCATCATGCGTAGAAATAACCGTTGCAAACTCCTCATTCAGCTGTGCTAATGCAGTTTGATGCATGGTTTCGCCATCATAATGCTGACCGTCAATGCCTTTTTTGCCAAAAGTTGCGGTTGCGTCTGCTACGATAAATGTGTTGTATCCATAATTGCCAGCCATGCGGGTGGTGGTTGAAACGCAATGGTCAGTGGTCAAACCGGCGATGACGACTGTCGTAATTCCATGCTTATCCAAGAGCTCTTTCAGGTTTGTGCCGATAAAGGCGCTGTTAACCGACTTTTGGATGACTGTTTCGCCCGCTGATGGTGCGACTATATCCTGAAAATGGTGTCCGGAATTATTAATGCTGAGCTTTGACTGGGGATTGGAAGAAAGATGTTGGATGTGGAAAATCGGCAGATGATGGGCTCTCCAATGTTTCAGCAATGTTGCCGCATTTGTCTCAGCGTCAGGGTTATTTCTTTGCCCGCCCCAGTAAGCTTCATCTTCGAAGCCTTTTTGAATATCAATCAGGATCAAAGCAGGAGACATTTCTTTCGCAAGTGTCATATTTTATTTTGTAAAAAAACGGCTAATAAATTGCCCTAAAAGTATCAGAGCAAATTTACATAGCCGAGCATTTTAATTTCAAATGGGAAATATTAAAGTTGAAATGTATCAATGTCCGAGTGACTCATGCAAATGACGTTGCCAGAGGACGATCAGGATGGGAGCCAAAAGTTCGACCGCCAGAAAAGATGTGATAAACAGGGGAGGCGTGCCCAGTTCATAGATCGAGATCAGCCGGCCGAGTCCGCCCAGGAATATTGTCAAACAAAGGATCCTGCAGGCATAAATTTCAGTTTCAATAACAGGGATTATGGCGTAAAAAGATAGTCCGACGGCCACAGACATGGCATTCAAGAAACGCAGATTACTGTCCAGAACAAGGTTGGGAGGCAGTTTCTCGATAAAAATCGGATTGTGAATTCCGGATAGTCCTACAATTCCGGCCAGCAACGGAGCGGCTGCCAGCACGGCAAGGGTGATTTGGAGTGCCTTTCTGCTTTTCTGAATTTTCATAACATCTGTGGAATGTGAAATTTTGACGATCACGGATGTAATAAAAATTGATCCATACGGCAGATTTTTGAAATAGCGTATCTGAAAATGGCTTGGATAAAGGGTTACAAAATGTAGTTCCCTTAACCAAGCCATTGTTTTTAAAGAAAATGTCAGGCAATTTCCGAGCGGCTTCAAAGCTGCATCCTTGCCAAATTAAACGTTGTTAAGACAGGCAAAAACTTCGCGGTAAAACTCGGGGTGTGATTGCCAGGTCTGTCCGGTTATAATGTTTCCGTCGCGGATGGCTTGTTCGGTGGAATAGGTGCCGCCGCCCATTTCGATTTCCGTGCGCACGTGTTCATAAGCGGTTAAATTCCGGTTATTGGCCAATCCGGCGGTAACCAAAATCTGGATTCCGTGGCAGATGGCTAAAACCCATTTGCCCTGCCGGTCAAACTCGCGTACAACTTCCAGCAACCCGGCATGGTTGCGTAAATATTCAGGCGCACGGCCGCCCAGCAACAGAATGGCATCATAATCGCTCACTACAACCTCATCAATGGTCAGGTCGGAAGCGAGACAATAACCCGGCCGCTCCACATAAGTGTCCCAGCCAATTTCAAAATCGTGCATCACGAGGTTAAGCCTGCGTTTGCTCGGCGCCGCAATGATGGCAATATCGCCCTCTTCCTGAAAACGGTGAACGGCATAAAGGGTTTCATAACTTTCGCCACCATCTCCGGTGACAATCAATATTTTGCGATTCATGGTTATAAAAAATTAATTTTTGGCGTGCTGATTAAGCCATTTTACTTGACTACTAACCAGCAAAAGCTAAAATCAGGCGTGTACTACCTTGATGATTTCTAAAATCAGTCACGAAAATCAAAACTAAATTTGCGCAACTCAGAAGTTGCGCTTATATTCGCAACTCGCAGGTTGCATATCTGATTTTAAACATGAGGCAAGACATATTCCAGGCGATAGCCGACCCCACGCGGAGAGCCATTTTATCATTGATTGCGATTCAGGCATTGACGCCCAACACAATGGCTGAGAAGTTTGACATGAGCCGGCAAGCCGTATCGAAACACATTAAAGTTTTAAATGAATGCGGACTGATCACAGCTGAGCAGTCAGGCAGAGAAATATATTATCATTTTAATGCCAAAAAAATGCTGGAACTTGACAATTGGCTGGCCCAGTTTCGGCAAAATTGGGAGACGCAGTTTAATCAGCTAGACAATTTATTATCATCCATAAAAGAGCAGAAAAATGAACAATGATTTATTATTTGATTTTACTGTTGACAAAGCTGCGAAAACGGTTTTTATAACGAGGGAATTTAATGCTGGAATTTCTTTGGTTTGGGATGCCTTTACCAAACCTGAATTACTGGATCAATGGTCGGCGCCGGCTCCCATGCGCGCCAAAACCAAATACATGAATTTCGAAGTTGGCGGGGCGCGATTTTATGCGATGGTAAGTCCCGACGGGCAGGAGCGCTGGGCAATTCAGCGATACACTTCCATTACGCCCAAGACCAATTATAAGATCTATAATACTTTTTCCGATAAAGACGAGAACGCCGAACTGCCTGGTTCTGAGTGGGATCACAATTTTAGTGAGCAAAATGGCATTACAAAAGTAATGATCAGCATTTTCAATGAATCGTTCGAGCGAATGGAGAAATTACTGGATGGATTCACGATCGGTTTCAAAATGACATTGACGAATTTGGAAGATCTTTTGGAAACAATGTCGGAGAAATCATAGGAGAGAAGTGATAATGTCCTGAAATAATTTGTGCAAAAACCTTAATTGAAAACATTAAACAATTTAAATAGATCGAGATGAAAGCAATTAATCCGTGGATCAATTTCAATGGAAATGCTGAGGAAGCATTTAATTTTTACAAATCAGTTTTTGGAGGAGAATTTTCGAAAATTGTTCGTTTCAAAGACCTGGCAAGTGCTGATTTTCAAGTGCCGGAGAGCGAAGCAGAAAAGTTAATGCACATTGCATTGCCAATAGGGAAAAACAATGTGCTAATAGCCAACGACGTTCCCGAATTTATGGGGCGCGTAAATGAAAACGAGAACAGATCAAAAATCGCAGTGCGCGCAGAAAGCCGCGAAGAAGCGGAGCAAGTATTCAACGGCCTCTCAGCCGGCGGAGCCGTAGAAGGTCCCATCGGCGACAGTCCCTGGGGCACATACGGCGGAACATTCCGCGACAAATACGGCATCGAATGGATCATAGAATTCGACCCAAATGATCATGCGTGACGTTCGTTTTGGATAATTGGTGCAAGTTAAACTGCCGCTTCGATGTTTCGGAGCGGCAGTTTTGCTTTGCTAAGTGAAGAATTTGTTTGGACTTTGAAGGTTGGAATGTTGTGACTGATATTTTGAAATCACTTTTACGGCGTGGGCATAAACATTAGGCTCTGCTTTCCTTCAACTGCGTTTCAATGAGCCTTTTTTCGCGCTCAATCTCAGCAATCAGCTCGTCCTCCGTCGGAAGATAAAGCATGTATTTGGTTGCAAACAGCTGCTTGCTGTCGTTCAAAATGCTGTACTTAACAACCGTTTCATCCTTTTCTGTGCAAAGAATAATTCCTATCGTCGGATTATCATCATCTTGTTTTTTCAGATCGTCGAACATGCGAATGTACATATCCATTTGTCCGGTGTCTTGATGCGTTAATTTTCCTGTTTTTAGATCAAAAAGAACAAAGCATTTAAGCAAATAATTGTAAAAAACGAGGTCGATATAAAAGTGACTTGTTTCGGTGCTGATTCTGAATTGTCTGCCTACAAATGAGAATCCTTTTCCTAATTCAAGTAAAAACTGCTGCAAGTTTACGATTAAAGCTTTTTCAATATCTTGCTCCAATACATTCAGCGGTTGTGGAATATTCAGGAATTCGAAGACATAGGGATCTTTTATGAAATCAGCTGCGTGCACTTTGTCCGAAGTCTGCTCTTTACTTGATAGATCTGCTTTGTTTTGAGAAGAAAGCAAGCGCTGATAATAAGATGAGTTGATATTGCGCTCCAATGTTCGCGTGCTCCACATTTGATCCGCACATTCTTGGATGTAATATGCTCTCGCTTTTGGGTCTTCGACTCTCATTAACAGCCTATAATGCGTCCAGCTCAATTCCCTACGCACTGCGTAAGATTTGTGTTCGTCTAAAAAAGTCAGATAAAACTTGCGAAAATTTTCAAGGTTTGCTATTGAGAATCCTTTACCAATCTCTTTGCTCAAATCCTTCGAGAGCTGCTTAATAACTCCTTCACCATACGCAGCTCTCGCTGCTCCGGATTGTTCTTCTTCTACAATTCTTTTACCAATATGCCAATAAGCTTCAAGCATTGCTGTATTTACAACACTATAAGCTTTTTGTCTTGCGGATTGTAAAATTCTGTACAACGTCTTGTATTAAAGACGTTGCCGGAAGCTCAGCCTCACTCATCGGTTTAAAAGTTTCTCCAACCGCCCCATCATTTCATCTTTTTCCTTCAACATTCGCTCGTATAATGCAATCTTCTCCGCATGAAGCTGTACAATTTTTTCAATGGGATGCAGGTGAATGGTGCCGTAATTGAAGGAGTTGCCAATCGTATTTTCGGTGAATGTATTCGAGATAATGTTGATTGCTTGATCCTCGTCAAAATTGCGGATTGCCTCAGCCGGGATTTTAAGTATGGCAGCAACCTGCTCCAGAATATCAGCATCGATTATTTCCTTTTGTTCGAGTAGAGAAATTTTCTGTTGGTTCCAGTCTTCGCCTAGCTCAATTGCGATTGCGTCTTGTTTAATCCCAAGCATTTCCCGGAACCGCTTCAAATTACGGCCTTCGTGAATCTTTGGGTTAGCGGTAGCATGTGTCATCTGTTGAAAGGGTGTTTGGTTAAAAAGGCAATTTATATAAATCCGCCGGGAAGTCGCCGGATATTTTACGCACTTGACAATGTATGTTACCGGCCAATTTGTTGGAAGTGGTGACAAGTGTACCAAGTGATGAAAAAGATTCGTTTTTTTGTGTGATGCGAAGTTGCTTTTTGTCTTTTTGTTGGGTGATTGCCGGTGTGCTGGGATGGATTGAGAAGGGCATGGCTCAATCCAATGAATATCAGTTTGCGCGCTATAATACGGAGCGCGGACTGTCGCACAACCAGGTCAATTGCTTTCTGAAAGACAGCAAGGGTTTTGTCTGGATCGGCACTGCCAACGGACTCAACCGCTTCGACGGCTACGCTTTCAGGGTTTTTAAGCACATTCAAGGCGACTCGACAACCATTTCCGATCACCGCATTGCTGCGATTTTCGAGGATCCGCAAGGTTTTATCTGGATCAATACGCAGCTCGGTTATGACATTTATGACCCTGTTACAGAGCGCATTGACCACAATGCTGATAAAGCTGCGCAAAGGCTTGGATTGCCAGACGCGAATTTCAGCCGCATTATCAAAACCCGCTCCGGCGATTACTGGATCAACCACAACCGGCTGGGTTTGTTGAAATTTTTTACGCGATCTAAAAAGCTTGTTAAGGTCAAATTTGGCCCTTCGGAAGATTCGTCTGCACCCGCAAAAAGGCTGATCTCTGATTTTTGCGAGGATGCATTGGGTAACCTCTGGGTGGTGTGCGACGATGGTTTTCTTGCACGCGTTCGATGGGCAAACAAACGTCGTGGATGTGCAGAGTGCAATGTTGCAAAACCGGAACCTCGGTAATTTATCTAATCACAAGGTTTTTGTCGACGATGATGGCGAGCCCTGGGTTTATGTCGTTAAAGCTGCATTAGGCGCATTTTATTTTGATTTTAAAAACAATGTGCTGCGCATTGCCAACACTGGGGGCCCGGATTTTCGCCTTAGTAACAACACCGTAAGCTCCATGGTTACCGGCCCGGACGGGCGCATCTGGATGGGCACCGATCACGGCGGCATTAATGTCGTTGACAAAAAGAGTGGGACGGTTTCAACATTGCTTTTCAATCCCGGCGACCCGAGAACAATCAGTCAAAACAGCATTCAGGCGCTTTATAAGGATCCGACGGGCATGATATGGGCCGGGACATTTAAAAAAGGATTTTGCAGTTACCATAAAAATATCTTCAAGTTCTCGCTGATTCAGCACGCACCCGGCGATCCGCGCAGTCTGCCTTTTGACGATGTCAATATGTTTGTAGAGGATCAGAAAGGCAATCTTTGGCTGGGCATGAATGGTGGCGGTCTGGTTTATTTTGATCGAAAAAACAACTTATTCAGGCAATACAAGAATGTTCCGGGTGATCCTAAAAGTTTGAGTAACAATGTGATTGTCAGTCTTTGTCTGGATAAAAGCAATGTGCTTTGGATAGGGACTTATTTCGGCGGACTAAACAGTTTTGACGGCAAAACTTTCACGCGTTACCTGCACGATCCCACCGATTCGACCAGCCTCATTGACGACCGCGTGTGGGAGATTTTTGAAGATTCCCAGAAACGACTTTGGGTGGGCACGCTGGCCGATGGCCTTGATTTATTTGACAGAAACAAAAAGACATTCCGCCATTATCGCAGACTGGCTCCCAACTCCGTCAGCTCGGATTACATTTCGGCCATGCTGGAAGATAAGCAGGGCAACATTTGGATTGGAACGGCGAATGGAGTCGATGTTTTGATGCGGCAGACGGGCCGTTTTATACATTATGCGTACAGAGCCGGTGATCCGTCGAGCCTGAGCAGCGATGCCGTAACCTCGCTGGCGCAGGATAGTTTCGGCAACATCTGGATTGGAACTTCGGAAGGATTGAACCTGTATGATGCCCAGAAAAATGCGTTCGTAGCCTACGATACGCGGCATGGCCTGCCGGATAATTCGATTCTCACCGTGGCTGTCGATGCCAAGCAAAACTTATGGCTTGGGACGCCGAAAGGGTTGGTTAATGTGAACATTTCCACGCGTTCGGGAAGCCTGCCCAAAAGCATTCAGGTGCGTACTTTTAACGAGGTTGATGGTTTGCAGGGTAGGGGATTCAACGAAAATGCGGCGCTACGGTTGCAATCGGGCGAAATGGTTTTTGGCGGTGCGAACGGTTTCTCTATTTTTGACCCAAAACAAATTACAAACGAGCGCACCGCCACAAACGTAATGCTCACCGATTTTCAAATTTTCAACAAAAGCGTTCAGCCCGGCGAGCTTTTCGATGGTGAAGCCGTTCTGGCAAAGTCCATTTCGCTTACCGACCGCATTGTGTTGAAATACAGCCAGAATGTGTTCACGATTGAATTCGCCGCGCTGAATTTCCTGCATCCCGAAAAAAACCATTACCAGTATACATTAGAAGGTTTTAACGAACAATGGTTCGACGCTGATAACACGCGCAAGGTAACTTACACCAACCTCGATCCGGGGACATATATTTTTAAAGTGAAAATGAAAGAAGGCGGCGGGTCCACCGAGCGCAGCCTTCGTGTGGTGATCCTGCCGCCTTTCTGGCGCACGCCGTGGGCTTATTTTCTGTATTTCCTGATTGTGGCTGGCGGATTGATGACTGCACGCTGGATTTTGATCGAGCGGGAGCGGATGAACTTCAAACTCGAACAGGAACGGCATTACGCCCAGCAATTGCACGAGCTGGACATGATGAAAATCCGGTTTTTTACCAATGTTAGCCATGAGTTCCGCACGCCGCTCACGCTCATGCTCACGCCGCTGGAAAACCTGTTGAAAAATATTCGTTCGGACCACGCCGTGCATAGGCAGCTGTCGCTCGTGCACCGGAATGCGCAGCGGCTTTTTAATCTGGTAACCCAAATGCTCGATTTCAAAAAGCTGGAAGTGGAGGAAACGCAGTTTCGGCCTGAGCGCGGGGACATTGTCCGGTTTTTGCGCCAGATCGCACAAACATTCTCGGATCTGTCTGAGCATAAGCACATTCGTTACCGGTTTGAAAGTGAGCTAACATCGCGTTATGCCGATTTTGATCAGGATAAATTGTCCAAAGTCATGTATAACCTGCTTTCCAACGCATTTAAATTCACGCCTGAAAATGGTCAGGTGACTGTAAACCTGCACGTTGTAGCGCTGGAAGAGGGCGAAGCTTTGGAAATCAGTGTGGCGGATTCAGGGATCGGGATTCCTCCTGAGGCACAGGCCAAGGTTTTTGAAAGGTTTTATCAGCATCCGATGCCCGATAATATGATGAACCAGGGCAGCGGCATTGGGCTTGCGATTGCCTGGGAATTTGTCAGGATGCACGGCGGCACCATTGAACTGGAAAGTGAAGTGGGCAGGGGGAGCACATTTACGGTCACATTGCCATTGCTGGAAAGTCCGCCGCGTGTTTATTCCTTGCCGGCGGCGGAAGCATCGCCAACTGTGGAAACTGCCTTGGAAATAGAGCTTCCGGCCGAAAAACCGGTGAAAAACAAGCCGCTCGTGTTGCTCGTGGAGGATAATGATGAATTCAGAGTGTATTTAAAGGAAGTTTTTCAAAAAGAATACGACATTCTGGAAGCGGCCAACGGGAAGATCGGACTGGAAATTACATTGGAACAAATCCCCGACCTGATCGTAAGCGACGTGATGATGCCCGAAATGGACGGGATCGAATTATGCCGCATCATTAAAACCGACCGGCGCATTTCCCACATTCCGGTGGTGTTGCTCACAGCCCGCGCCGAGGAAGAGCAGCAATTGCAGGGTTACCAGACCGGCGCCGATGCTTACGTGACGAAACCTTTCCGGCTCGACATTCTGCAAGTGAGAATGGCCAACCTCATCCGTCAGCGCGAGCAGTTGCAGCAGCAATTTCAGCAGCACGTGGAGATTCGCCCGAGTGAAGTCGCGATCCGTTCGCTCGATGAAGAATTTGTAAATAGCGCCGTAAAAGTGGTGGAGGAAAACCTGCCGAATGCAGAGTTTACTGTCGAGGAACTGAGCGACGCCATGTCGATGAGCCGCATGTATTTGTACAAAAAAATCCTTTCGCTGACAGGCAAAACACCCATCGAATTTATCCGCATTATCAGGATCCGGAGGGGTGCAAGTCTGCTCGAAAAAAGCCAGCTTTCGATCTCCGAAATTGCTTATCAGATCGGTTTCAACAACCCCAAATATTTCGCCAAACTCTTTAAAGAAGAATATAATATGCTTCCCACAGCATATCGCAAAGAGCATCTTGGCCAGGAATAATACAAAAGAACATTCTGATACGAACATAAGCTTGGCATGTAACTGCTCATTACTTGCTCAATCTTCTTTTTGCAAAATCTTCCTCAAAATGCACTCACAGGCGAAAAAATAGGGTGATTTTCTGCGAAAGTTTACAAATGAACCCCTATTTGTAAACATTTGGATCCCCTACTGCATTGTTTTTTAAAGGCACATTTGTCCAACTATTCATTCGATTTATACCAAATCCGGTGCCTCACCCAGGCGTATTGGAAAAATCTAAATCGGAGGTTAACAAATAGTCACTTTATAAAACCAAACAACATGCAACAAAATTTGTACGAAACAAGGCGGGTAAGTCAGTTCCTCGCCGGGTTGCTACGACCTCTTCTTTTAACATTGGGGATCATGGGCGTCGGGCTGGGTGTCTTTGCGCAGGGCGATGCGAAAAAAACAGTAACTGGGACGGTGGTTTCTGCGGATGGAGATGACGGAATTCCAGGCGCAAGCGTGGTCGTGAAGGGAACCTCTAACGGAACAACTACGAATACTGCGGGCGAGTTTTCGATTGAGGCGGCTTCGGGAAATACATTGGTGATTTCCTTTATTGGCTATGTGACGCAGGAAATTCCGGTAGGAAACAAAACGAAAATCGATATCAGGTTGCAGGAAAACGTTGCTGCGCTGGATGAAGTGGTGGTGGTAGGATATGGTGAAATGAAGAAAACGGATGTATCCAGCTCACAGGTGACGGTTTCCGGAAAAGATTTGAGCAAAACCATTAATACTTCGCTTGAACAAGGTTTGCAAGGACGTGCGGCCAACGTAATGGTGCAGCAGAACTCGGGTCAGCCGGGAGCAGCGCCTTCGGTTTTGATACGCGGTCTGAGCTCGCTGACGGGCACGACGCAGCCATTATATGTGATCGACGGGGTGCAGATCAAGCCGGATAACATGAAGGATGATCCGAACAACCGTCCAACGGGTTTTTCCAACATTCTTTCGAGCATTAACCCGGACGACATTGAAACGATCAACGTTTTGCAAGGTCCTTCTGCAACAGCGATTTACGGTGCGGTGGGAGCGAATGGGGTTGTGATGATCACGACCAAACGCGGTAAGGCGGGCGAAGCAAAAATTACTTTCAACTCGCTGCTAACATTACAATCGGAGCCTAAGCACATTGATGTGATGAACCTGCGTGAATATGCGCAGTTTCGGAACGAAGCGGCGGCGGTGGGAAGCACTGCTACGGAACCGCAATTTGCTGATCCATCGGTTTTGGGAGAAGGAACAAACTGGCAGAGCGCACTTTTCCGCCCGACTACATTGCAGAAATATTCTGTGGGGCTAAGCGGAGGCACGGAAAAATCGACTTATTATCTTTCAGGTGAATATTTTAACCAAAAAGGGATTGTAGAAGGTTCTGGTTTTAAGCGCTATAACGGTCGTTTGAACTTGGAAAACCAGACGCGTAACTGGCTGAAAATCGGTGCAAATCTGAGTGTTGGTATTACAGAAGAAAAGGTTAATACAAACAATGGAGGCATTATCCAGCTTGCATTGGATCAAAATCCAAGTGTGCCCGTAACCAATCCGGACGGAAGCTGGGGCGGACCTGTTTCCACGCAGTTCCAGTTTACAAACCCGGTGATGATCTCCAAGATATATAATGATTATAACCGCCGGACGTCGATTCTGGGAAGTCTTTTCGCAGACGTAAAGCTGTTGAAAAACCTTACCTGGCACACAGAAGTGAACGGAAGTGCTGAGTTTTTGAAATATTACTCGTTCCACCCATCTTATACAATCGGTGGATATGTGGTTTCGCAAGATGCGGCGACTTCGGTGCGTTCGGTGAACACCAATAACTGGTGGAGCTTGCACAGCCGTTTGACCTATGATCTGAAACTGGGCAAACATGATGTGAACATTATGGCTGGCCACGAAGCGCAGGCATTCACTTATGAGTCACTTACTGCTCAGCGCAAGAAGTTCATTACCAACACGATTGAAGAACTTTCGGGTGGCGATGCATCGGTTATTTCCAATGTTAGCAACAACAGCGGAAAAGGCGCAGGATCACGTGAATCTTATTTTGCACGTGTGAATTACAGCTTTATGGAGCGTTACATTGTGCAGGGAACTTACCGGATGGACGGTTCTTCGGCATTCCGTGATGGACGCCGCTGGGGCAACTTCCCGGCCGTTTCTGTTGCGTGGCGCGTGTCGGAAGAGCCTTTCCTGAAAAGTGTCAGTGCGATCAACGATTTGAAACTAAGATTTGAAATCGGTCGCTCGGGTAACCAGGGAAGTGGTGGTAATGCCATTTATTCAACATTGCAAACCGTTCCAACGGGCTGGGGGACAGGATTCTTGGCTTCCAACTTTGCCAATGAGTTCCTTACCTGGGAAAAAGACGACGTGCTTAACGGAGGCTTGGACCTGCACATGTTCAGCAACCGCGTAGAGCTGATCGTGGATGCTTATATCAAGAACATTACGAGCCTGATCACGGTGAACTCTTATCCATTTACTTACGGTGGTGACATTGCTTATTCACCGGGATATCTGAGCTGGCCGGCTGTAAATGCGGGTTCTATGAAAAACCGTGGTGTGGGCTTTACGCTGAACACGGTCAACATTGATAAAGGTGGATTTTACTGGAGAACGGGTGTGAACCTTTCATTCGACCGCAACAAGGTAACTTCGCTTTTGAACCCGATCACACCGATCTGGAATGCAACTTCGGTTGGTTTCAAAACGGAAGTGGGACAACCTGCGAGTATGCTTACGGGCTACGTGGCTGAGGGACTTTATCAGGATGCCAACGACATCAAGAACCACGCCATCCAGACTTCCAACAATGAGTTGACGATCAATCCGCTGACAGGCAGCTGGGTAGGCGATACGAAATTCAAGGATCTGAACGGCGATGGCGTCATTGATGCAGAAGACCGCACGGTGATCGGTAATCCATGGCCGAAGTTCACATTGGGTTTCAATAACAATATGACCTATAAAAACTTCGAGCTGAATGCATTCCTGACCGGAAGTTTCAAGAATGATATCCTGAATTATCCACGTTACCGTGCAGAAGTGCCAGGCAATGGTGGCGTATTTGGAAATCAGTGGAAATCGGTGGCCAACTATGCACGCCCGAGCAGCTATGCGGTAGGCGACGCAGAAACAGTGACGCTAACCAACCCAGGCCACGTGATCCCGCGGATCGCACCGGGTGATCCGAATGGTAACAACCGGATGAGCACCAACTTCATTGAAGACGGCAGCTATGTGCGTTTGAAAAACATCACATTGAGCTACAACTTCCCAAAATCACTGATGAAAGATCTTTTCATCCGCGGTTTGAAGGCTTCGGTGGGTGCGCAAAACCTGTTTACCATTACCAAATACAAAGGATATGATCCTGAGATCGGAATGGTGAATTATGGTGGAACCGTGATGGCAGGTGTGGACACAGGCCGTTATCCATCGGTTCGCATGTATTCCTTCGGTTTGACAGCTGATTTCTAATCGATTCAATTTTAATTTCAAAAGAGCTTTTTATATGCAATTCAAAATCAAACTCTTAGCGGCTATCAGCGCAATGATGCTCATGCAGGGATGTGGCGAGGATTTCCTCGACCGCCCGCCGCTGGACGCACTTACTTCGGGTAATTTTTATAAAACCGATGCCGAAATCCTTGCCGGAACGGCGCCGCTTTACAACATTGTGTGGTTCGATTTCAATGATAAGGCCAATATGTCTTTTCAGGAAGCCCGCGCCGGAAACCTCAACTCCAATGACCGCACGGCTTATGTGAAGCATGCGATCCCGTCGACGGATGTGAATACGCTTTTGCCGGGTTACAAATCATTTTATAAAATTATCGCGCAAAGTAACAATGCTTACAAGGCGATAAAAGAAGCAACGGGGAGCACGGCTTCTGCTGCTGTAAAATCGCAGGGACTGGGTGAATGCCGTTTCATGCGTGCAACCGCTTATTATTACTTGGTGACTAACTGGGGAGCTGTGCCGATCGTGTATGACAACGTTGCGCAGCTGAACACGCCGCCGGTTCGTAACCGTGTTGAAGATGTTTGGAAACTGTTGATCCAGGATTACCGCTTTGCAGCAGAAAACTTGCCATTGACAGCAGAACAAGGTCGTTTGACAAAATACTCAGCCGAAGGAATGCTGGCCAGAATGTATCTGATGCGCGCCGGTTTGAACCAGAATGGAACGCGTAACCAGTCGGATCTGGATAGTGCGAAGTTTTATGCAGAAGACGTGATTACCAAGAGCGGCCGGACACTGGCTCCGACTTATGGGGAGCTTTTTGAAAGTGCCAATAATAACTCTTCCAAAAACAATCAGGAGAGCTTGTTTTCACTGCAATGGATGCCGGTTAGCAATCCTTGGGGGGTTAATAATTCATTTCAGGCATATTTCGCTTACGATGCCAACATTACCACAACGGGTGACGGCTGGGGCGCGGCGCAAGGTTTGTCGGCGGATTTAGTGAAATATTTTACTGAAAATCCTGCGGATTCTCTTCGCAGAAAGTCAATCGCCATGTTTGACAGCGATGTTTATCCAAACATTCAAAAAGCAACCGGCGGTTTGAAATATAACCGGCCAGCACAATTGTCGGCCATCAAAAAATACATTGTTGGTTCACCAGCAGACAATGGTGGTTTGGGTGGATTTATGGCTGCCAATATCAATTCCTATATGTTGCGTCTGGCAGAAGTTTACCTGATTTATGCTGATGCGGTTTTGGGAAATGCGGCTACAACCAATGACGCGAAAGCATTGGAATATTTCAATGCAGTGCGTAAAAGAGCTGGAATGCCTGCTAAAACGTCGCTGACTTTCGAGGATATTTTCAAAGAAAGAAGAATTGAAACCGTGTTTGAGGGTAACTCCTGGAATGAGGTCGTTCGCTGGTATTATTTCAATCCTGCCAAAGCAATCGCTTACACGGCTGCCCAACGCAGGGAGAACTACACAATGACTTATGTGCCTGGTTCTACCAATCCGAAAAAATACACGGTAACGTATTCGCCGGCCGAGTATTATCCGTTGTCGGAAAATACGCTTTACCTGCCATTTCCTGAGGGAGAGCTGGTAAATGCGCCTTCTTTGAAAGACGAACCGGTTCCGTTTGATTTCAGCAAACTAGTAGATTAACCCAAACTCTGACGAAAAATGAACTTCAAAAATATATATAGGACAGCGCTGGGATTGTGTCTGGCGGCAGGAATGCTGCTTACTTTCCAGAGCTGTAATGAGGATGATGTGGACGGCGCACCGTCGATCACCAACGTCCGCCTGCTCGATCCTGCCAAAGCCGACAGTTCGCTGAATGCAGCAGAACCCGGAACGCTGATCGTGATCCAGGGCCAGAACCTGGGCAGTGTGATGAAAGTGTATTTCAATGATTTCGAAGCGACATTTAATGCAGCATTGGGTAGCAACTCCAATCTGATCGTGACCATTCCAGCCAATGCGCCTACCAAGGCAGTGGATGCGGGCGTTTCCAACAAGATCAAGGTGCAAACCAAAGGTGGGGAAACGACTTATGATTTCGTATTGTCGGCTCCGATGCCGATTTTAAGCGGATTGTACTCTGAGTTTGTAAAGCCGGGAGGCACGCTCGTTATTCAGGGTGATTATTTTTACAACATTAAATCCGTAAAAGTAGGCGCAACCAACTTGCAGATCCTGAGCACGACTGTAAAGCAGATCACGGCAAAAATGCCCGCTACTGCAATTTCAGATGTCGTTACGGTGGAAGGAGAGTTTGGCACGGTCAAAACAGCATTCAAAGTGAATGGTACGGAAGGGCATATGATCAATTTCGATGTTCCTGCAACAACCTGGGGTTCTGATGTGTGCTATGGAGCGGCTGCTATTTTACCTGCAACCGATCCGGGTGCTATTTCAGGTAAATATTCAAGGATCAAACAAACCAAGTTGCCTGCAACCGGCTATGCCGATGCATGGGTTTTCGCCACTTGCAATTTCGATTTCAAGCTGGCAGCAGGACCGGCGGCGGAAAGACAATTCAAGTTCGAGCACAACATTGCAGAACCTTGGAAAGCGGGTAAATACGACATTACCATTACAGCAGGCGGCACGGAATACACCTATGCATTCCAGCCCTGGAATTCCACTGAATTCACTTCCACCGGTTACCAAACCACTGGTTGGAGAACTGCTGTTATTGAGCTTTCTGAGTTCAAAAGTGCAGCCGGCGGCACTATCGCTGACGTATCCAAAGTAAGCGATTTGAAAGTATCATTCAGCACGCCTGACGTTGCCATTGCTTCATTCAATGGAAGTGTTGATAATTTCAGGATTGTGAAAAAGTAATTGCGCTGTCACCCTGAGCGAACGATCTGCTCAGGGTGACAAAACAATGCTAACCGCACCCCAATGCATGTATAAAACGCTTCTCCTGCTCCTCCTTTCCCAAATCACATACGCTCAGATTTCGATCGAGATCGACGCAACAGCGGAGGTGAAGGCCATTTCTCCTTATCTCTACGGCCGAAACAATTCTTTTTCCTCCACTGACCCAAACTGGACATTGCCCGATGCGGATCTGATCCGGTTGCGGGATGCCGGTGTGCGGTTTTTTCGTGAAAGTGGCGGCAATAATGCTTCCAAATACAATTGGCGAAGGAAGCTGAGCAGTCATCCGGATTGGTATAACAATGTTTATTTCAATAATTGGGACCAGACTGCGCAGACATTACAAAAGCATTTTCCGGGTGCGCAGGGCATGTGGGCATTTCCGCTGTTGGGTTATGCGGCAAAAACCAATGCGGCCAATTTTGCGGATTGGGATTATAACCGGTCGCAATGGTGGGAGGGTGTGAACCAGAACCTGGCCGGCGGCGGGGCGGCTAATGCAACTGGAACGAAAGCGAAAACGGAGGGAAACATTAATCTTTATCTGGAAAAATGGACTGCCGATTCATCCGTTAGTATTCTTAATCATTGGTTTGGTGCAAAAGGACTGGGCTTGAAGCAGGAAGGAATCCGTTACTGGAATATGGATAATGAGCCGGAAATATGGTCTGGGACGCATGATGATGTGATGCCGAAGCAGATTTCGCCTCAGGAATTCATGCAGCGATATATCGAAACAGCCAAAAAAGCGCAGGCGAAGTTTCCCGACATGAAGCTGGTTGGCCCGGTTACGGCGAACGAATGGCAATGGTATAATTGGGACGGGAAGCCTGTTACCGAAAACGGAAAAACCTATCCCTGGCTGGAATATTTCATCAAAATCATTGGCGAAGAGCAGCAGAAAAGCGGCATAAGGCTGCTCGATGTGCTGGACATTCATTTTTACCCCGGCACCAAAAAAACGGAGGAAGTTATACAGTTGCACCGGGTGTTTTTTGATAAAAATTACAATTTTCCCGAAGCCAATGGCGTAAAAACCATCAATGGTGGCTATGACAACAGCATTACTAAGGAATATATTTTCGCGCGTTGCAATGATTGGCTAAGCCAATATCTGGGACCTGATCACGGCGTGACGCTCGGGCTGACCGAAACCGGCATTGATGAAAGTATAGCCCCCTCCGTTACGGCCGTTTGGTATGCTTCTACTTTGGGTGAATTCATGAAAAATAATGTCGAGATTTTCACCCCATGGTCCTGGAAAACGGGCATGTGGGAAACTTTGCATTTGCTAAGCCGCTATAATCAGACGCATGCGGTGAAGGCGGTTTCGGCAAACGAAACACTGGTTTCTGCCTATCCAAGTGTGAATGCGGCCGCAGATTCTATGACGATTGTGTTGGTTAATCGCTCTCCGGATCAAAGCCAGAACGTCCGTGTGCGGCTAGACCATTTCCTGCCTTTGGCGGGGAAAGCGGCGGTTTATACATTGTCACAGCTTCCGGGTAATGAAACATTTATCTCCCATGCAGACAATGCTTTGAAGAAATCGGAGCTGGATGTGAGCGGAAATGTGCTGAGTCTTTCCCTCCCTGCCATGTCTGTGACCTCTGTTATTCTTAGCGGCGGCGGCGCGGTGACGGGCGTCGCAAAGGAAGAGGAAGCATTTCAGATTTATCCAAATCCTACCTGGAACAGCATTGTGGTCAAATGGGCTGACCAGGACTTTGACCAGATCATGATAAATTCAGCAAGTGGAAAGCAGGTTTTTGAAAAAATCTTGGCAAAAGGGCAAAGAGAAATCACCATTAATCCCAAACTGACCGGCGGCACTTATATCATTCGCCTTACGGCTGCGAATGGCCGATCGATTTTCAAAAAAATTATCGCCCAGTAAAGTGAAGGGCCTTACAAATTGCATCCTTAATATGTTTGATTTTAAATTTTTACCCAAAATAGCGTTGCCGCTAATGCTGCTTTCGCTGGTTTTTAATGCCAATTCTGCCACTGCGCAGCAGAGCAAACTGGTGAATGATCCGGTTGATATCAGCGGTGATTTTAAGAATTTTTCCAATACATTGTTTTTTGCGGATAGTCTGGCTGCATTTGATCCTGCGACGGGCGTTGGGAAGATCAAGTGGAAGCGCCATGAGGCTTTTGCGGCGCATAATTTTGATAACTCCATGCTGAGTTACAAGCGGTCTTATAGCAACGAATTTCCTTCTATCGAATATGCGCAGGATCCTGTTTTGCCGTTTTCGGTTGAGTTTACTTCACCTCGTACAGTGCGGATTCGCGCAAATACGGGTGCTCAGGGTGCTGCTGAGGAGCCTTCTTTAATGCTTGTGAAAGAGCCTGTTAGAGATGCATCCTGGAAATATAAAAAGATCAATGGGGGCCACGAATACACGAATGTGCACGGATCTGTTACTGTTTTTGAGAATCCCTGGAAGATATTGATTCGGGATGCAGCTGGAAAAGTGCTTACACAAACGCGGGGGCAGGCGGATGGGCGGTCTTCTTACACGCCTACTTTGCCGTTCTCATTTGTTCGCCGCGCTTCGGATTACTCGCGGAGTGTTGCAGCGGTGTTTTCTATTTCGCCGGATGAGAAGATTTTTGGCTGCGGAGAGTCATTCACACGCCTCGATAAGAATGGTCAGAAGGTGGTTTTGTGGACGCATGATCCGAATGGTGTGCAGACGCAGACGATGTACAAGCCCATCCCGTTTTACATGAGCTCGCGTGGTTATGGCATGTTTATGCACACAACTTCACCCATTACGTGCGATTTTGGCGCGACTTATGGCGAATCCAATGCGATGCAGATCGGCGATGAGAACCTGGATTTGTTTGTGTTTTTAGGTCAGCCGAAAGACATTCTGGATGAATATACAAACCTGACCGGAAAGGCGTCTATGCCGCCATTATGGTCATTTGGGTTGTGGATGAGCCGCATAACCTACTTTTCAGAGCAGGACGGACGCAATGTTGCGGCCAAACTTCGCGAAAACCGCATTCCATCCGACGTGATCCATTTTGATACGGGTTGGTTTGAAACCGATTGGCGTTGCGATTACAACTTCGCGCCAAGTCGTTTTAAAAATCCCGAAGGCATGATCGCCGATCTGAAAAAACAGGGTTTCCGCACTTCGCTATGGCAATTGCCTTATTTTGTTCCAAAAAATACATTGTATCCTGAGATTGTAGGCAAAGGCCTCGCCGTGAAAAATGCAAACGGGACCATTCCCTATGAAGATGCGGTGCTTGATTTTTCTAATCCCAATACAATCAAATGGTATGAAGATAAAATCTCAGGCTTGCTGAAACTGGGTGTGGGCGCGATTAAAGTGGATTTTGGCGAAGCAGCGCCATTATCCGGCGTGTATGCATCCGGCCGCACGGGCTTTTACGAGCATAACCTTTATCCGCTGCGTTACAACAAGATCGTTTCGGAACTGACAAAAAAATTGACCGGTGACAACATTATCTGGGCACGGAGCACGTGGGCAGGAAGTCAGCGTTACCCGATCCATTGGGGCGGCGATGCGGAGACGACCAACAAGGGAATGGAGGCGCAGCTGCGGGGCGGCTTGTCGCTGGGACTTTCGGGTTTTACGTTTTGGAGCCATGATATAGGCGGTTTTACCATGAAAACGCCGGAAGATCTTTATCGCCGCTGGCTGCTGATGGGCTTGCTCAGCTCCCATACCCGCACCCACGGACAAGCACCTAAAAGAACCCTGGGAATACGGAGCAGATTTTCAAAATTATTTCCGGAAAGCGGTTGAGTTGAAATACAAGCTCATGCCCTACATCTACACCCAGTCCAAACTCGCGTCTGAAAAAGGGCTTCCAATGGTGCGCGCATTGCTGGTTGAATTCCCGGAAGATCCGGGCGCTTGGATGGTGGATAATGAATATATGCTGGGGTCGGACATTCTGGTTGCGCCGTTTTTTGAAAACACAAAAAGTCGGCAAGTGTATTTACCAAAAGGCAAATGGGTGGATTATCAAACCCGCAAGGTGTACGAAGGCGGCTGGCATGATATCGCCGCCGGTGAGCTGGAAGTGGCCATGTTAGTCCGCGAAGGAGCCGTGCTTCCGCACGTAAAAGTAGCACAGTCAACCGATCAGATCGATTGGAAAAATATTGAACTTGTTGGTTTTAATGTGACGGCTGCAAACACGACTATGAAGCTTTTCCTGCCAGGCGAAAGTGAGGTGAAGGATGTGCTGGTTGTGAAAAAAGGCGGGAAGCTGGTTGTAGGGAAGGATGTTTTTGGCGGGAATGTTAAATGGGTGTTGAAGTGATTTTTTGAATAAAATTACCGGGCTGTTGTCTGAAAGCAGCCCGGTAACTTGTATTAATGCTTGATGAATTTTGAGCTCCAACCGTCATTTGATTTTATCAAATAAGTCCCAATTGGGAGTTGCGTTACGGGTATAACGGTCTCTTCTTTTTTCACCGCTATCTTTCCAACCACTTGACCAGACTGTGTGTAAATCCAGATATGTCCGTCCGTCTTTCCTGAAAGTGTTAGAGAAGTCGTCGCCGGATTCGGATAAATGCTCGGGGCAGTCGTTGTGCCAATGTGAATAACGCGAATGTTCGAATGTTCTGTTTTTCCAGCAAAATCAACGATTTTCAGTCGATAATATGATCTTCCTTCCAATGGGCTTGAATCGGTCACTGCATATTTGCTCAATGTATTCACAGTTCCTGCACCCTTTATGCGACTGATTGGTTTCCAGTTTCTTGCATCGGCTGAGCGCTCCACATCGAAGTAATCATTGTCTGTTTCCGATTCCGTGGCCCAGTCCAGCTTTACTGCTCCATTAGCGATTTTTGCATTGAAACTGATCAATGATACAGCCAAAGCTTCGCATAAAACCTCATCACCAATCTGAATTGACCAATTTTTGGTATTTCTCAACGTTTGAAGCGCAGCAGCAGCCGCAGTGCCATATGTAATGTCCTGAGCGCCAAATGTAATGTTATCAGGCATCGCGTCATTTGCTGCCCATGCCTGCAAAGTCTTGGACATATTTACGCAATCCACTCCCGAGCGGAAAAGCAGGGCGTTCAGGTCAGCACCCGGAGAAAGCGTCCAGTTGGTGAGAGGTTGATTAAATGCAGTTGCCTCAGAAAACGCGCCATTCATGTTTGAAACACTACCCACATTCCAGTTACTGACCGGTTGGTTAAATGATTTGGCCTGGAAAAACATGGCGAGAATGCTGGTCACGCCGCTCATATCCCAGTCATTAAGGGGCTGGTTAAAATTTGTTGCTCCAAAAAACATATATGACATATCGGTAACGAGGTTAACAGTCCAGTTTCCGATCGGCTGATTAAATGAGGAAGCGCGTCGGAACATTGCAGCCATGTCGTTTACACTACTGATCTCCCACGTGCTGAGCGGTTGGTTAAAGCTCGTTGCGCCGTCGAACATCGACTGCATACTAGACACACTTCTTACATCCCAAGACCCCAATGGCTGATTGAAGGAAATAGCAAGTGAAAATACAGCGGCCATAGACTGGACATTACGGACATCCCAGTTTCCGATGGGCTGGTTAAAGCTCGGCGCATTGAAAAACATGGCGTCCATATTGACAAGCTGGCTTACATCCCAGTCATTGAGCGGCTGGTTAAAGTTTGCGGCAGAGTTGAACATTGCGCTCATCGTATGAACCTGGCTCACGTTCCAGGAACCAATCGGCTGATTAAAATTGAATGCGCCTTCGAACATTAAACCCATTTCGAAAACACTGCCGACGTCCCAGCTGCCGATGGGCTGGTTAAATGAGGAGTTTTGAAACATGCCTGTCATATTCGTCACATTGCTGACGTCCCATTGATTGAGCGGGTCGTTGAACAACGAGGTTCCTGAAAACAAAAAGCTCATATCGGATACTGAACTAACATCCCAATCATTGATTCCGGGGATGGTTGTGATTGCACGACATTCACGGAACATGCGTCGCATAGAGCTAACATTGATTAGATCGGGAGCATCGGTTGCTGTAATTTGTAACTTATCGCATCCCGAATATGCATCTTCCATGCTGTCCCACTGCGTATCGCCCCATTGCTTTATTTCCAGTAATTTGGGGTAGTCGACCGCATTGGCAAATGAAATTCTTGTGAACGTTCCATTACCCGGCGAAATGCTTACCTGATATGTCCCTGGTGTTGGAAATGTGAGTGTATGACTGTTTGTGCCGATTGCCGAACCATTGTTGAGCGGATTCCCGATTTCCTCCCAGGCAATGCTATAACCGGCTCCTGTTGCCGGAATAATGATCTGATTGTCGCCGCTTGTATTGCCGCTGATGCTTCCGTTATCAGTTTTCCAGACGGTTATGTATTGGCCGCTTGCCTGTAATACGCAGATTAAAAATAAGCATGTCAAATAGTAAAGTTTATTCATTAGTGGAGCTTTGGTAAATGTAAAATCAAGGAAATTGAGTTGTCTCCGGAAAGTTACATAATGCAATGGAATGTATCAAATTGCGAAGTGGCTTGCACTTCATAATCTGTTAAGTAGAAGCACGAGATTTTTGATATTTTAGATCTTTCAAATTCACTGTAAATGAGGGAGACATGAAATATATACTTACGCTGGCAACACTCATTATTTTTCTAACCGATGGGCATTGTAAACAGGATAATCTGGATTATGTAATTCTCAAAGGTGCATGCTTTGATTACAATAAAGGTCCAAGTATTAAAACGGATGTTTATTCAATTATCGATGGAAAGAAACAGCATTTGGGTACGAGCAATGAGACTGGGCTTTATCGTGTAAAAGTGCCGCTTAGTTCTGATTTCCTTGTATTTGCATCCGCTGGATTTCATGAAATCAAGCTGCCCGTTCGGTTTATTGGACAGGCTACGTCCGAAGTCGAATTTTTATTTGAGTTGCCGACGTCGTTGTTGGACTCCGCTATTGTGCCAATTGAAGATGCCTTATATCTGGGCACCGCCAAATCAGTATTGAAAAACTATAATGTTCAGCTGGCAAAGAAAGAGTGCGTTGTAAACTTCCCGAAGGCCATGATTGATAGGGGATATCGAGGGGCGTTCATGGGGGTTACGGATCAATCACCGACAATCGATTTACTGGTCACTTCTTCGTCCGAAGAAATATTGATGAAAAAACAAATTACGGTTAGGAAAGGGTTGAATCTACTTTTGATTGACAATATCGAATCGGTGTTAAGACCGTCTGATGAAAAAGTAAGCATTGCATTTCCGTTCACCAAGGTTCTGTATTTCAATCAAACAGAATACAAATTAAGTAATTCGTCGATTTTGACACTGGATTCGATTATTAGCATTGTAAAGCCAATTCAAAATTACACGATCTCGATTGCCGGTTACACGGATCATGTTGGAGAGAAAGCTAAAAACCTGACGCTGTCGGAATACAGAACCAGGACAGTCGCAAAGTATTTAAAAGATGCAGGAATAAATGATTCAAGAGTGAAAAAGAAATGGTTTGGATCAGAAAGTTTGGTCTCAGAAAGTGAGCCCGAGAGAAACAGACGGGTGGTTGTGCAAGTTTCCTCAGACTAATAGATTGGAAAAAGCGATGATTTAGATCTGAAATAAATTTTCAAATATAAATTAGCTTCGCAAAAGGGTATGACATAGGGCTGTCACAATGCACATTGATCTTTGTAGCGTCAAATCAAATAAACGTTACAAAAATGGAAAAGAACATCACGGATCCCTGGGAGTGGAGCAAGTATTCAAATTCAGTGCAGGCAGTTGAGATTAAGCAACCTTTGGGGACACTTTATTGCTCCGGGCAAGTGGCGATTGATGCCGGCGGCCAGCCGGTTGCATCGGATATGAACACCCAATTTGAGCTCATTATCCGGAACCTGGAACAACTAATCAGTGAGGCTGGATACAAGCCAAGCGGCATTGTGAGGCTGAATATCTTCACGACTTCAACACAAGAATTTTTCACAAGCTGCGTACAGACCTATCAAGCCTGGATTGCCAAGCATGGCATTAAGCAAGCGACAACATTACTTGAAATAAAAGGTTTATATGGCGGACTTTACCCTTGAACTTAAGGCAACAGTCGTTAAGTAATTGCTTTGTTTAAAATTTAAAACAGAAGTCCGAAACCGGGCTTCTGTTTTGTTATTAATTATGGAAAAAACCTGAGCCATGATAGATTCCGAAACGACTCGCCTCTCGCGGCTCGTCGCCCTGCTTACACTCCTGCAAACAAAACGGACCATTACAGCCACCGAGCTGGCAGAACGTTTTTCGGTGAGCACCCGCACGATTTACCGGGACATCAGAACCCTTGAAAGCGCAGGAATACCGATCCTGACGCAGGAGGGAAAGGGATATGCGATGGTTGAAGGATATCGGCTCCCGCCGGTGATGTTCAACCGGGAAGAAGCCATGGCATTGCTAACAGCAGAAAAGCTCGCTTCCAGGCTTACCGATGCGGCTACTGCCCGGCTGAGCGGCGCGGCGATGGACAAAGTTCGGGCAGCACTCCGGCATTCAGACCGCGACCATCTGGAAACAATTGCGCCTTACATTCAGGTCATGGAGCCGCCTAGCGCATCTGAGCGGCCCAATACATATCAGCAGCTGGTCACTGCCGTGACATCTTATCAGGTTGTAACCGTTGGTTATCAAGCTGCGGAGTCAGGCGAAGCGAGTATGCGTGAGATCGAGCCGATCGGTCTTTATCTGAGCGCGCATTGGCATGTGGTGGCCTATTGTCGGCTGAGGCAAGCATTTCGGAATTTTCGGCTTGACCGCATTACGAGCTTTGTCGTTTCCGATGAATCATTTTCTCCACGTCCGGAAACATTGCAGCAATACTGGACAGATGAAGCCAAACGCACGGATCAGGAAAAAGTGGTCATCCATTTCGACCCTTCCAAAATTCCGCCTGCCCAAGTCCAGCATTTGCATGATACCAAACACAAATATGGCTGGGCACATCAAAAAACGCTATCCGACGGGAGCTTGGAGATCTTGTTTCTGGTCGGCTCACTTACTTACCTATCAACCTGGTTATTGCCTTTTGCCGGTTCCGTCAAAATCATAGAGCCTGTTTCGCTGCGAGGACATTTGTCCCGGCTGGCGAAACAGGCGCATGATTCTTTCTGTGTAAATCGAAAAAATAATAAAAATAAATCAGCTAACGGTGAATTGTATCCTTCGTTAAATGTTAGGATAGCCCAAAAAAACAAGCTCTAAAAGTGACACGCTGTCACTTTATCAGTTCGTAGAATCGAGTGGAACGCCCTTGGCTTTTTGATGTACTATTTAAACCGTGCAACTTAGCATTAACGCAAAAATCCCGGCATTGCCGGGACTTTTGCGCATCATTTACTCAAACTTCAACCCTGAAAAATACATTCTATTTTTCCAATGATTTTTCAAACCTTTTTGCGATTTCTACCGGATGATTGATTGTTACGGACATTGGAGAATTTGTAAACAGGGCTACCTGAGCTTTGCCAAAATCCATAATAATTGTATTGCATCTATATCCTAAGCCGGTTTTATAATAGTACTTCCCAATTGTACCATTAAGTGCAGCGTCAAAGCCAAAAAGCTTGTCTTTCATTAGGTGAAGATCGGCAGCGGTTACTACTTTTAATTGAGACACCGCAGATTGAAGGTTAGCAAACTGAGATGCGCTCATGTACAATCCCGTTGCACCAGCATTTGCAGAGACAACAGCCTTATCCACTCCTGCGGCGGTTCCTTTTATCTCTAAATATCCTTGTGTTGACAGGTGCGGCTCCATATAACCTTCATCACCCCACGCTTGCCAGTCGATTAAACTTGCTTGTTTAATTCCGGCCGGAAGAAATACACTTTCATAAACAATTTTACGAAATTCGGCTGCGTAAATGTTAAAGTTTGACGGAGCCTGATTAAGTACTTTCAATAGCGTTGAATTGCCCTTCTTACTCTTTTCAACAGCATCAACATAAGGCGTGATAATGCCTAAGAGTATGTAATTGATATCGTTAGGTTGCCGCAAACCAGTATTGACACCACCTTTAACAGAAACCATAATTGATTGTTCCGTCCCCCCATTAACCAAACCTGTTCGGTGGGACAGTAAATGCTCAAAATTCAACGATTTGAATCCTGGGCTTGGCTCCCAGCCCTTTGGTAAGTAAGGCCATACTTTTGTTTGTAACGAAAGATTATAACGTTTAAGGATCTTAAGAACCGCAAGCGCAGTAACATATTGTGTTGCCTGAAGTGATTCCTGCTGCACCAAGGCGCCATGCTGTTTCTCGCCACCTGCTTCAAAGGCTTTTCGGGCAAACCCTTCACCACCATTTCCTACAAAAAATTCTTCTCCATTGGACATAATTGAATAACCGAAACCAACTTTCTGGTCTTCCATGTATCTTTCAATTTCTTCGGCGAAGGTAAGACGCGTTAAACTTTGTAGGCTGGCCAATAATAAGCTTCGGCATTCGCATCATCGCTTAGCTCTTGCTTTTCCATTGCGCTCTCCTGTAAGATCTGTTCTTCATTGCAAGCACTTGCAAACAAAACTGCGCTAAAAACAAGGCAGTTGGATACTGATTTCAAAATCTGTGTTTTCATTTTAATGATTTGTATGAATGATTTTTTCATCGCGGTGTTCTTACACTTTGATCGCAACAAAGGTCGGGAGACGCAGAGAGCCAAGCTTTTAACTTATGTTAATAAGAATAAAAAAGTATAAAAACTGAAAGCACAAGAATCAAGTCCAATTCCTTGGACAATCAGCAGTGAGGTTTTGTAGAAGTTTGGAAGCAAAAAAGCCCCTCAACTTGCGTTGAAGGGCTTTTGTACCCAGAGCCGGAGTACCATACTTTTTTGATTGCTTTTAACCAGTTTTAACCATCTATATATCAGTATATTTGAGTATTGCAGGGTTTTTGGTATGGGTATTGGCATTGAGTTTATCTACTTTTGATTTACATTTAGCCACCCTTTTGACCACCCTTTAACTACACTTAACTGGTTTTAATAGAGATGAAAGTAAGTTTTGAGCTTAGAAAGGAGAAAGTTAGTTCAAGTGGATTAATGCCCGTGCAGTTTGTTCTGCGGCTGATAGCGTCCGAATCCGGCGTAATGTAGGTGTGTCGGTTCAAGAAAAATACTGGGACGGATCCAGGGTTAAACCGAACCTTAAAAAAGAACCAAGCAATAACTACCATCACATTAATGATGAATTGCAGAAAGTAGAGGAAAGGATAAACGATATCTTTTTCTTTTTCCGAGCAAACAAACTACCATTCTCAAAGGAGCTGTTCCTGAGTAAGTTCGACAGCGAGGTTGAAATTAAAGCAGTCACGATCGAGTTCTTCGAATGCTTTGGTGAGTTTATTGATGGTGGAAAGCTTACCAAAACCTACAATACCGTAAAAGCGCAAACCTCAGTAATGAATTTCTTGAAGCAGTTTGAAATGGATTTCGCATCGAAAATTTCGTTTGATTCCATCAATGACGTCTTTTTTGAAGAGCTGTCAAGATACGCTATTAAGGAGAGGAAAATAAAAAACAACTATTTCGCAAAAATAGTAGCGGTCATGAAAAGCATGCTCAGGTGGAGCATAAAGAAAGGCTACAACGAGAATCGGAAGTTTGAGGATTTTCGGGCTTCGGAACATGACGTAGACATTGTTTACCTAACTTTCGAGGAGCTGATGTGCTTGTACAGATCACGATTTTGAAAATAATAGACTGGCACATGTGCGTGACTTTTACTGCATGGGATGTTTCACCGGATTGAGATTTTCAGACCTATCCAAGCTGCATTTAGCAAATATCAGTGATGAGCACATTGTGATATCTATTCAAAAAACAAAAACTCAAAATCACGCTATTAAGCTAAATAGATATGCCAAGGCGATCCTTACGAGAGTCTGAAAAACAGCTGTTTACGAGCCCCTGCCCACTATATCTTCTCAGAAATTCAATGACTATATTAAGGAATGCCGCAAGTTTCAGCCGGTATTATCCAACAATTTACTGCACACTGGTTTGTTGGGGTGGAGAAGAAATCAATCACGCAGCCCAAATACAAATTTATTACCAGTCATACTGCCCGTAAGACTTTCATTACAAATTCTTTGCTTCTGGGTATGGAGCCGAAAGCGATCAAGAAGATTGCGAACATTAAGAGAGATGCGGTTCTTGATAAATATATGAAAGTCACAGAAGCATTTACTGATTCTCAAATGGACAACGCATGGAAATGACAAATTACATCGCGATCAGGAATAGTAGTGACAGTGCTGACTTTTTTTGCACAAAAATATTTCACGTATTTGAGCAGAGGTGTTTTTGAGATTCAATCTCAAAAAATTATGAACTTTCTGTTTTTCGTTCCTTTCGTTGGTTTCGTTACAGTTTTCCTGGATTTAACATTCTTGTTAATATTTATGTCATATATAGCCTCTTGAGATATCAGCGTAGACTGGATAACAATTTGTTTTTCTGCGGGTCTGTTTTGCTGTGCTTGTGTACTATCTTACAAATTACATTCAGTTATCAGTGCAGATAAGGACTTTTTTCTTTTTTATAAATATTCATCGAGTGTTAGATATTATAATTCGCTCAATGAAGCTGAGCGGAGAGGGTTTACGGAGTTATTTTACGAAGGCTTAGTAAGCTCAGATATTAAACACTTAGGGCAGAGTCGGCTCATTGACTTTTTTCAGGAAAATTATATCGCCAAACTTGGCTGGGCGATAAGTTTTGAAAGGTTCGATTATTGGTTGGAAAACTCTGAATCTCGGCACTATATTGGAACGCTGTTCTATTCAAAATTTAAAAAGAATATTTATTCTGAGCTGCGTGAAATACAATTATTGAATGAAGCGGTTGATCTTCATGAATATCATCTTTCGCTCTTGGTATCCATATTATTGGAATCCAGCTCTTTTAGATTCGGTGATAACCTGGGTTTACATTATGAATCCAGTCTGGTAAGTGATCGATTTAATAAAATAGTGGCCTTAAACCGGCAAGAAAGTGCATCTAAAATGTTGGATGAAAGGTTACGTGAAATAGAGCGTCGCCTACAAGGCATCGCTCAAAACGGTAACGATGCCTTGAAAATTTCCGAAATACGGGAGTATGTGGAAAATTCCGTTAAGAAAAGTCAGTCCGATCAGGATTTGACAGTTTTCGTTGAAAGGTTGGACGAGATCTCCGAAGATGTTAAAATGATTAAATCAAATGGCGCCACAGAGGAAAATCTGATTGAGTTAAACCAGTCAATCACTGACTTGATTAATGAACGTTCCATCCAGCGCGATTTTGCAGCAGCAGAAGAACTTGGTAAGGTGGCGGCAGGCATCAGTAGTCTACATGAAAGAAAGCTGGACGTTTTTGCTCAAAAAAATGAAAAAATTGAAAAGCTATTATCCAATCTTACTCCCAGGATTATTTGTGAAATAGATGAGTGTAAAAAAGAAAATGTCTCTGATTATCTTATCAGGCAACTTGAAAGCGATAAAACAGTCGTGCTGGTCAGCAATAATAAGTCTGATATCCGAAAACCAGTTAATGACCATTTCGTTGAAAAAGGTAGCAAAAAGTACAATATTCCTACTGGACGATATAAGGATGAAGATTCTTTTTAAGAACAATAGGGATAGTATTTATACCGCCCTGGCAGCACTATCAAATGAATTTAAGTCAATCACTAAGACAAAACTGGCCGAAATCCTTTTCCAAGCACTTCCAAATTCCTTCAATTCTGAAAAGACAATTAAAAATGGTCTAAGTAAGTGGGATAACAAAAAAGGTTGATATTGAAATAATTGACTGATTTTCAAGGCTTTGATTCGGAAATTTGGGTCCTAAGTCAAATCTGACTGGTTTCACTAGAAATTTGCATTGATCATTAAGGTCATGCATGTTTCATTTAAACCAGTTTAAAATCATGTCAGTCCAACTTTACTTCCCACGCCAAGGGAGACTTAGAAAAGGCCGTTGAAATCATCCTTCAAAAGGCAAACAGCTTATCGCTTGTAAAAGAAAAAAAATCATCGGAAGAACTTGATGAACTGATCCCACAGGCGGAGGCAGCAAAAGTTATGCAGAGTTCTGTCGCTACCATTATAGAGTGGCGCAAGCGCAAAGCCCTACCGCATTATAACTTCAACGGTAGATACCTTTATTCAGAAGGCCGAATTACTCGAATATGGGAGAAAACGGGGTCAAAAAAAAAGCGTAACCACCGCCATGGTCACGCTCTGCAAATCTTTTCAAGCTACTCACCGTAGTCTAAATTAACCTTTATGGAAAAACCTGCAATTCTCCTTCTTTAAGGGAGGGATAGGAAATACAATACCCGCAAAAAACCTAACGTTAGAAGAGGCCTTTCAAATTATACGCTCTGATGAGTACAAAACTCAAATAGAATTGATACGTAAAGCTAACGAAAAGTCTCTAATTGACGAACTTAAAAAGAAACTTGATTACTTTGTTTTTGGTGCGATTATGCAACAAAAGCGGTCATCACGTAACATAAAAGAATATTCTGGACTCATATGCATTGACTTTGATAATGTCACAAGCTTAGAAAGAATCAAGGGCAAAATTTGTAAGGATAAGTATGTGATCCTCTGTTTTGTAAGCCCTTCGGGGAATGGGTTGAAGGTTGTCGTAAAAATTGCGACAACTGATTTCAAGCTAGCCTGGGAGTCACTTGCTTGTTATTTCAAGAATCAGTTCGGTATCCAGGCTGATAAATCTGGCAAGGACGCTGTTAGGGCATGTTTTGTAAGTTATGACCCAGATGCACGTATAAATCTATTTGCTGCGGTTTATGATGTTAAGCCTCCGTCAAGTTTAAGCTCTGTAAAATATCAACAGTCAGATTTGGAAAGAGCCAAGTTGGTAGCTGAACGTATAGTCAATTCCGTTGTAGATATAACCGAAGGGTATGACAATTGGATTAAGATTGGTTTTGCTTTGGCGACGTTTGGCGAGAATGGCAGGGAGATTTTCCATCAAGTATCGTCAAAAAATACTTCATATAATGCTGACACAACGGATCAGAAATTTTCTGACTGTCTGAAAAACGGGAAATTCACATCACCTGCTTATTTTTTCAGGGCTGCCAAAGATGCCGGAATTGCTATTCTTAAAAGAAGCAATATCGAATCAGAAAGCGAGTCAATAACCAGAAATGACCTATTTATCAGGGATAATGTGATAACGTATGACTTACAAAACTTTGAAATCGTTGTAAAATCAGGAAAGGGAGCTTTTACGATAGCTGAAAACTTTCTGGTATTTATCAAGTATCAAACAAAAGATGAAAAGGATCGGATCACCTGGCTAATCGAAATTCAGCGTCCAGATGAAGAGAATCTATACATTACTATTCCGCACGATGATCTATTTGAAGCAAAAGCAATTGAGAAGATTTTCGGGGCATACAAGCTCAGTTTTTCTTTAAATTCACTCCAATTGCAAAAATTGAGGAAGTTTCTGTTTCTAAGCACCACTTTCCCAGTGGCTCAATCCGTTTTGCGGTATGGAATGGAGCCTAATTCTGAGCTCTATTTTTTCTCTAACCTAGCCATAAGTAAAACAGGATCATTACTAAAGCCTGATATTCATGGCATCATAAATTTTGACGACCAGTGCTTACAAGCTTCCGAATTACCAGAAAGGAGCTCCTTCGGCATTTGAGTATTCAGAAAATGAAGTAACGTTTAATGACTGGTTTCAGTTATTCTCGTTGGCGCAAGGCGAGTACATAAGCTTTCTAGCCGCTTCCTTTTTGCTATTCAGCATATTCCGGGACATAGGCGTCAAGATCAATAACTTTTCACCAATGCTCTTTATTTCGGGTGTTGCCGGATCGGGCAAGAGTACAACATTCATCCATTTGAACTACGTATTCGGCACTGATGGAAAGGGAATGACTGTTAATTTAAAGGGAAAAAATACTGAAGCAGCTGTCGTCGCAAAAATGGAACAGCGATACAATGGTTTTCAGTTCTGGCGACGAATACTACCCAAACCATCCGCTCACTCCCTTATTTCAAGCCTCATTCGATAACAAGGCTTATTCTAAACTCAATCAATTTTCGGAAAATTACATTGACACCATTGACCTGGTTCCAAAATGTACCGTTGGCTTTGCCTCCAATTTTTTACCAGATTTACCAGCTGATGAACCTTTTTTCAGCCGTATCATGCTGATAATTAACAATAATCGAAAGCCATCCAATATTCAAAAGGAAGCATATAAAGCCCTTGTGGAGCTGGAACAAAAGGGTATCACCTCTGTTTTGAGACAACTTTGGTCATACAGAGATGTTATCAAGGCTGAGTATAAAAAGGCGTATCAGGATTTAAAGTCTGCATTTGAAAAGTCTCTGGGAGCCGTACCATATCAGTAATCACCGATACATATATAATGTAGCTCAGCTTTTGTCCGTCCCATACATTCTTGCAAAACAAGACATTATAAGACTAACGGATGATGACGACGTCCTTTCTTTTTCCTGGAGCATGGGAAAAAGGCAATACTAACGTCAGAAGAAATTTCGAAGGATAAATCATCGTTGCAGGAATTCTCGGCGTAGTTCAGGAACTATTGGATAGAGGAGCGCTGATTCCAAATGTTCATTACCGATTGAATAGCTCTGACGTGACAATTAATTTTCGGAGAGTTTACAAAAAGTTTGAATTTGAATTTAAGCGTTTGAACCGGTTTGAAGTTGCACCACCATCCATTCACATACTGAGAGAAGAGCTTCTACAACTGGTCAATAAGCCTGAATCTGAGTTTTTCAAAAAGCTTCGTTTTGCAAAAGAAAATGAATTCGGTAAAATTGATTTCGCACGAGATTCATTTTCAATCGATTGTAAAATTTTGAAAGAAAAATTCGATTTTGAAATCGGCTGAAAAAATGCCACGCTGCCACGCTTAGTATAAAGGGTATTAAGTGACTATATATCAATTATTTATGTCATAAAAATACGTGGCATTTTCCGTGGCATTGCGTGGCATTTGTGGTATTGTGGCAGAGTGTGGCATTAAAAAGCCACGCGGAAAAATATATAATGATCTTATCCACAGTAAGTTAAATACGTTGTGGCAAATAGTTGAGGCGTGGCAGGAAAAGACATATCAAAAAATAAAAAGAATGGACAAAAAAACGATAAAAGAACTTTACGAGTGTAAAGACCGAAGGAGGCAACTCGCTCTGTTTAAAGCTTATTCTTCCTGGCTGTTTATGGACGCCTCGTTGAAATTTATACAGGAACGGATTAATCGAGATCTGGGCTTTAACCTGGTCACTGTACGGGATATCAAATACATCAGACACCACTTTAAAGGCCAGCTGCAAATCGTCCCCAAATCTTCTATGGCAGTGAATGTCAAAGCCCCGGAAGCAATATTTAGAGAACGACCGGCAGATGTTGTTTCCTGGACGAATCCGGATGAAGTAGGCAGCAATCAAAACATTTTAAAAACTAAATTTTCCTAATGATCATGAAACAAGTACATTTTATCATGCAGAGCAAAGGAGGAGTAGGCAAAAGCCTGCTAGCAGCTCTAATCGGTTTAAAAAGTCAAAATTCGGAGTCCACGGCTTTTGTTGACCTGGATTGCAGCACTAAGTCATCGATGAGACAATTGAAATTTCTGGGCGGAAACAGACTGGAGGCTGTTTCTCTTCTGAATGAAAAGGAGGTTTTGGTGCGGGATAATCTAGTATCATATCTCGAGAGTCTAGTAAACACACCATTTGAAGAAATCATTTTTGATTTTGGAGCGCCTGAGTCAGAGCAGTTTCCTGCATTGATTGAAAGAGATTTGCCGTTTGAAGAGTTTATGGAGATGCTTCAAATGAAAGTTAACTATCACATCGTTATTGGCGGTGGAAGCGCTTACATTCCCTCAGTCCAGTTTTCCTGCAGAACCTCTACAGGATCGTTGATAATAAAGCATCCCTCACAGTATGGGCATCGATCACGACATTTAATCACCAACCAATGCTTTTAAAAGAGTTGCAGCAAAACTGTGAAAAGCTGGGTTTGAAATTATGCAAGTTTGGAGATTTTGATCCTCAAAGCCATTTGGGTGGGCAGATTCTGGACTCCATACGACTGGGTATTCCTCTTGAACAGTATAGCCCTGGATCGAAACTCCGAATGCGGAAAGAACTTACTGAAAACATTAATTTTTAGGATCAATGCAAGAGGTTAACCAAGAGTATCTCAACCGGATTAAAGGGCGGTACACGGAAAAATATGCCACTGTAATGGATGACTGGACTGCAATCATTTTGCACGAGGTGAACGAAGCGGTTGCGCTATTACGAAGGGAAAACAGCTCAAAACTTTCTGAAAGTATTCAGGAAATGAGCGCTGCTTCTGAAAAAATTAGAGGTCAGGTACACCAGGTCCGTTTTGATAACAAACAACAAGCTTTTTTCTATGGATTGGGCAACCACTTACTTTATGGATTGACCGGTATTCTCAGGTATCTGTTCAATTATCTGGATATACACAACCCAAACAGATTTTTCTGAAAAGCGCGAGTTTGTTAATGAGCACCCCGCTGTCGAGAAATTTCAAAGCATTTATCTGAATGGTAAGACTATTAACCAGGATGGATATGAATTTCTTGTAGTTGAACCAATTGAAGGCGATAAAGTGGAATTTGCTCGTAACTACCTGTATGACAAGAAGAACAATCGTGTATTGGTCCCAATTAGACGAAAATGAAACCAATTAAACCGGTTTAAACCTAATTGATCCCAGTTGAACCATCCTATACAAACGGTTTAAAAGCAAGCTATCGCCTGTACGTCGCGAAAAGCGAGCATACAGGCGAGGACTTATTTGGGGATACCCCAAACCCCAATATTCGCTTGGGCTCATATTTAAAAAAAACAGAAATGGAAAAGATAAAAGGCCGACCGTCGCTGCCGTCTAAAAGGCAGAAGAGACTTCATTATTCTGTATGGCTAAATGAAGAACAAAAACAGAAGATTGACGAACGTATTTCAAAAAGTAATCTTTCGGCCAGTCAATACATCCTTGCTCAACTAGAACTGGTACCAGTGAAATTACCAGTCCGGCGGGACATTCCGGATCACATTTCCCGGCAAATAATTAACCTCGAAAAACTATCGGGTATCCTCGCTTTTTACGCCCATCGGACGAAGGACCAGCAGTTGTTAACATCTGAATGGATGAAAAGCTCACAAGTAATCAGACGACTTTCAGAACTGGTTTCAAAGTGGCTCTTCGAGCAATTCGAAATACCAGCAATGCAGGACTTTTTTCGAGACCAACAGCCTGTCTTTTGAAAACCTTCTTCAATTGATTGGATCAGGGGAAGATACCGAAGAGCAAAAGATTTACCTTTCTGAAATTTATAAACTCTACAAGAAAAATGAGCTGACGTGGGGGAAGTACAAAAGCTATTACAGCCGCTTAGATCATGATCTGTCTATTTTTCAAGCGGACAAAGTCACGGTAGTTGAAGATGTTTATGCAGAAATTAAGAATGAAATCAAGCAAATTCTGGAATCCTTATGATTGGTAAAGCTGGGTTAGGCAACTACGCAAAAGGAATCTTAGAGTACTGCTACTATGAAAAGAATAATCTTTCAGAACGCAAACGGAATGAGCTAACCATCAATGATGTCCGTGGTGAATTAGTTTATATTCAAAATCTCGGAATTGATTTCAAACCGGATGGGAGATTGAACATTGATTATCTGTCCAAGCAGTTTGTTCACAACCAAAACCATAACAAAAATCTTAGCAAGTTCGTGTGGCACCAGACGTTCAGCTTTCCTCCGGAAGAGAAGGTCAAAACGGAAACGGTGCGCAGTATTTGTGAACGGTTTTCGGAAGAATTCGGTCCGGGAATAATCAAATGATTGCTTTTATTCACCGAGATACTGCCCACCAGCATTTTCACATTGTAGCAAACCGGATTGCCGGTAGTGGAAAGAATACAGCAGACCACTTCAACAACTATCGCCGCACCGGAGATTTTTGCCGGAAGATAGAGCTCGACATGGGTTTAAGCATCGCACCAGAAATGAAGCAGCGCGGTAAAAAGGAAAAGGTAATTATAGAGGTTGATTTCAAAGCTGAGCTTTTGCTGAAACTACCAAAGGTGGTGAAAGAGTCTAAACATTTCAGCGAGTTTACTGCACTTATGAAAAAACAAGGAGTTAAATGTGACATTGGCCGGGGTTTGACATTTATTCATGCCCAGACAAACCAACGGATCAAGGGGTCCGACATATCAAGAGAATACAGTTTACAAAATTTAAAAAATCAATTTGCACTTTTGAATACAGCAGCTGAAAAGGTCAAGTCTGTTAAAAAAGGATTGTCGTTATAAAAACTATCGACTTAATTTTCAATTTGCCAACAAGGTTCCCGACATCGTTAAGGTCTTAACAAAATTTTGGGATTTGTCGACGATACTGAAACTGAGGGAGATCGCAAGGAGATATGGTAGCAGCCAGCCGGAGTTAAAAGCTATGGTTTGGTTCAATGGGACTGCAATGCTCAATGGTGTATGTAAAGTGTTTGTTAGTGTACATGAAAACCGTGGTTAAATCGAACTATGCCCATTTTTCAATTTTATAGCATATCGTGGCTGGGAACGCGAATATTTTACAGTTAAGTGTTGTCGGCATACGTTTGATTGTACTTTGATTGTCAATACTCAGCGATGTGCAGGCTTGTTCGCTTTTGGACAACAATGATAAGCAATCCGAGGAGAATGAACGGGATGCTAAGTATCTGGCCCATATTGAGCAGCATACTATTTTCAAAAGCTTCCTGATTTTCCTTAAAATACTCATCGAGAAAGCGGAATGAAAAAAGGATCGAATATCATAATTCCAAATCAGTACCCCATCTCCCCATTTTGTTACGTTTGCGGCGCCATAGATGAAAAACGAGTCCGAATATCAGACCACAATAAATCGCTTTGTACAATTGAGCCGGGTGTCTTGGGATATTATCAATATGGGTGAATACAAATGCCCAAGGCATATTAGTTGGAATTCCAATCATTTCTGAATTCATTAGATTTCCCAATCGTATGAATGCCCCACATAATGGGACTACAACAGCAATCCGGTCCAGGAGCCAAAGGAAATCCATTTTTTTCCGCCTCAGCGAAAATGAAAGCCGCCATAATCAGGCCAATCCCACCGCCATGGCTGGCTAGCCCTGCAAGTCCGGTAAAATGAAATGACGGGGTTAAGGAGACAGGCAAAATCTCAATTGGATGCTGCAAGTAATGCAGGGGTTCGTAAAATCAGAGTATGCCCCAACCGCGCACCAACCAAGGTACCAACGATTAAAAACAGGGTAAGCTTGTCAATTTCTTTGTCAGGGCGCTTTTCAATCTTAAAGATGTAGGTCGCCACAAAAATGCTCAGGAATATGCCAATTGCCCAAAAGATTCCATACCAACGCGGAACACTTGACCAGGAGAATGCTTCGGGCTCAGCATCCCAGATTATGTAGTTTAGCATTAGCAGGTTTGACAAAAAATGAGCAAGAATATAACGGACGATGCATTATAAAGAAGCCTTTGAAGTTTCTGCTGTTTGCTGAACTCTTGGTGTATTATAGATAAAATATCGTCCTCAGAAATCAGCGGATCTTCAAAATTCATTTTTTGTTGCTGCCCAAGCGTGTTTTAACCTATTGTTGTTCATTGAGATAACGTTCTTTGAGTTTGTGTTTTATGCGGTTCAGCCTTGTGCTTATATTCGTTGCAGTTAGAATCAAGTATAGCAGCAATTTCCTTATTGGAATATTCCTTCGGCCAAAAGGATGATGATGGCACTTGTCACAATCCTCAGAGGGTGCTAACCAACCAGGCAAATTCCTGGATAAAATCTGCCGCTCACATCAGCGCAAGAAGAAAATATGATCAAGGTGCAGTTGCGACAACGATTCATTTGCACCCAAGTTGTGATCCTTTTTCCTCTTGGCTAAAATTGTGTTAAGGGCTACCCTGTAAATCTAGGTGCTGATCTTTGAATCACCTCGAAATGTTGGAAAGGAACGCCAAAGCTGTAAAATGACATCCTGCCTGGCATCTTTGAAATCATCAGATCTGGAAAAATAAGTGTTGCAAATACTATTGATTATACCCAGTGTTCTCCTGGATCGTTTTGATAAAATCTTTTTCAACAGACATAAGTACTGAGTTTCAAGAGCATTCTTATTGTTAGTATGTTTTCTAGTTGAGATTGTCACAAATTCGCTTTTTTATTTTATGTTAACATTTCTTTCTGCTTGGAAGAACATGGCTATTAGGTTAGGTATCCTGCTTTTTAGCACCGTAAAGGACACAATTAGATGGCCAGGATCCTTCTACAGGCTTTTCTCTTTAAATTGATTAATAAACTTCAAATCAATCAGAAGACTCACCATGCATCATTTGGTGGCCTGCCATGCCTGTTTGTGTGTGTGTGTTGCCATGCCTAAAATAATTTTTTTTTTTAGGGTCTCCAGCTCCGCCATGCCACTGCCATGCCATGCCACTGCCATGCCATGCCATGCCATGCCATGCCATGCCAAAAAAAAAAAAAAAAAAAAAAATGACCATGCCATTGCCATTTTTTTTTTTTTTTTTTTTTTTTTTTTTTCTGGAAAAGAAGTGGTGAGGGTGAGAGGAAAAGGGTAGTAAATTCAGTGGCAACAGTGCATGCTGGCCAGCCATGCCAAAAAAAAAAAAAAAAAAAAAAAAAAAAAAGGTGGAAGATGAACCATGAGAGGCTGGGAGGAAAAAAAAAAAAATTTGCCATCCTTGCCTGGGTGCCATGCCAAAAACCTACCATTCCAGCCATGCCAAAAAAACAATTTTTTTTCTGATGCCAAATTCATGCCACCATGCCTTGGGATGAACAAAAAAATTGAGAAAAAAAACAAAAAAAAAAAAAAAAAAAAAAAAAAAAAAAAAAAAAAAAAAAAAAAAAAAAAAAAAAAAAAAAGCTGCCAAAAAATGCCATGCCTGTTTTTTTTTTTTTTGCCTTGCCAGCCTCCGCCTGCCAGCCTGCCAAAAAAAAAAAAAAAAAAAAAAAAAAAAAAAAAAAAAAAAAAAAAAAAAAAAAAAAAAAATGCCACCATGCCATGCCTGCCCCCGCCATGCCATGCCTGGGTAGGACAGTGAGTGGTTGAGCCTGAGTGCGTGGGCCTGGGAGGAGAAAGAGAAAAAACCCTCCTGATTTAAAAAAAAAAAAAAAAAAAAAAAAAAAAATTTTTTTTTTTTTTTTTTTTTGTTTTGTTTTTTGTGTGTGTGTGTGTGTGTGAACATGCCATGC
>NZ_CEEDCD010000010.1:0-31626 GCF_979253085.1 Dyadobacter sp. AC419
GCTGCACTTGATGGAGAGATCACAGGCAGTGCAAAAACGTATTTCGACGCTGGAATTGCTGCTTCTTTCGCTCAATATGGCTTGACTCCTCCTGCATCATTCATTACCAAACTGGGTGCGGTTACAAGAGAAAAAGTTTTGGAGCAAAAATGGGTCGCACTTTTCGGTCAGGGAGTTGAGGCCTGGGCAGAATGGCGCAGAACAGGTTTCCCGGTTTTCCCGGCTGTTGATCCACGCGCGGTGTTGCAGAACAGCGGCATCCTGCCAACCCGTTTCCCTTATCCTAACTCGGAATATTCGCTGAATGCGGAGTCTGTAAAAGCAGGAGAAGGCCTGAACGGCGGTCCTAACGACATGAAAACCAAGTTGTGGTGGGCAGAGAAGTAAGCAGGTTATTGTTCCAAAAAAATCAAGAATCGAGACTATGAAAAACATTAAAACATACATTCCCGCACTTTGCCTGGCACTTACGCTTTCACTGGGACTGACATCCTGCAAAGAAGAAGATCCGTTTCTGGACCGCGACGTGGCGCCGGTGCTGGTTGACATTGTCGGTGCTGCGTTCGGCGCACCTATCGCAAGTGAGCCAACCGTTGGTTACCAGGCGACTGCTCCGAAATTAACCCTTTCGGCACGCTTGCTTGAACTGGACAAGACCAACATTCTGGATCATACAAAAGGAATCGATTCCATTCCCGTTCCGAATGTTCCGATTAAAATCACCTTGCGTACGGGAGCCGTTTTGGGCGAAGTAACATCCAACGCACAAGGCCTCGTAACGATTGATAAAACATGGGCTGAACTAGGCGTTCCGACACCGAAAGCAGGCACGGTTACGAAGATTTCCTGGACGGGAACGTACAAGGGAATTGCATTCACAAGATTTTCACAAATTCAAGCTAACTAACTCAAAATAAGGATAATGTACAGATATATTTTTTAAATATTTTGTATATTGGACCAAGGACTTTACCACAAATACTTATCGTCACATCTTTTCTAAACAATACGACAATGACTCAAAAAATGGACCGTCGAAATCTGTTAAAATCCGGTTTAATGGCAATCGGAGGAATGACTTTGGCACCGCATCTGAGCATGGGTGCGATCTCTCAAAACGCGCCGCTTAGTCTGGACCCTGAAAACCGCATTTTCCGCAGCCCAATGGTAAGAGAACACTTCTTGCCAAATGACTTCAAAGCACCAAAAATCATTGCGAAATTAAATTCCAATGAAAACCCATACTCGGGCCTCCTATGTCCGCGCAAAAAGCCGTTGCCGATTCTGTAAAGAACGGAAACCGTTATGCTTGGAAAGAAATGTATGACCTGATTGACAAAATTGCCAAAAAAGAAGAGCGTTCCTGCTGACCACATTGACGGATGGGACCGGGTTCTTCGGATCTTTTGGAAAAAGTGGCTTTGGTAACATTCATGAACGGAAAAGGAAACATAGTTTCTGCTGTCTCATGTTATATGTCACTTGTACAAGTTGCTAAATCCGTAGGTGCAACCTGGAAACCTGTTCCTTGTACAGCCGACTGGTCACATGACCTGAAAGCGATGGAAGCTGCTATCGACAGCGAAACAAAACTGGTTTACGTTTGTAACCCAAACAACCCAACCGGTGCGATTACAAAAGGTCAGGACTTGCTTGATTTCTGTTCCCGCGTCTCTGAAAAAGTGCCTGTATTCGTTGACGAAGCTTACATTGAGCTTGCCGTTGGCGCTGACACGCAGAGCACGGTTTCGCTTTTGAGCCAAAAGAAAAATGTAATTGTTGCGCGTACTTTCTCTAAAATCATGGGAATGGCCGGAATTCGCGTAGGTTATATGGTTGCACTCCCAACTTACCTGGCGGGCATTAATAAGATCACACGTGGCGGAATGGGCATTTCTTACACTTCTATTTTCGCAGCATCTGCAAGCTTGGACGACAATCAATTCCAGGACAGCACGCGCAAAATGAACCACGAAGCGAAACTTTATCTATACGAAAACCTGGATAAATTACAAATACATTCCTTCTTACACCAACTTCGTGTTATTCCCGATCAGCATCACCGGTAAGGAACTCCTCACCAAGATGAGCGAAAAAGGAGTAGCCGTTAGGTCATTCGACATTCAGACAAACGATGGTGCCGCGTAAGCATTGGCACGATGGACGAAATGAAATCTTTCGTAGGCGCGCTCAACCAGCTCAGCTAGCCAAACACTTTATCAGCCTGGCCTCACTGCCGGGCTGATAATATTTTCACTCCTATAACAATATCAATAATCCTGACCCCTTAAATCATCATTATACCCATTGACCATTCAAATTATTTTTGATCATGAGTGATGCATTGCAAAAAACCATAACACTCTTATTATTAATTGGATTAGGCCTTCTTCTTAAGTCCAAATTCAAAAACAAAGACCAGACAAATGGTATAAAAGAGATCATATTGTCCGTTGCATTGCCTTCTACGATCTTTATATCATTAATGAAGATTGAGATTGATTCGTCCATGATCATCATTCCGGTGGTGACGCTGGTTTTCAACTTCTTAATGTTTTTTTCTCCGCGCCGCTCGCATTTTCATTATTTGGAATAGAAAAAAACAGCCCGACTGGCAGGACTTTAATGATGCTCATCCCATCGCTTGCTCCCGGCCTTTCCTGCTTTCCTTTTATTGCTGAATTTTTAGGTGAAAAAAGCCTTGCTATCGCAGCATTGGCCGATGTTGGAAGTACTTTTGTCCTCATTTCGCTTTATATTCTGGCGATGAACATGTTCTTGAAAACAGCGACGATAAGGAAACGAAAATCGGTGGAAAGCTTAAAAGTCTGTTTGCCAGCATGTTCCAGGAGCCGATTAACATCCTGATTTTCCTAGCGATCATTCTTTTGAGTGTGGGCATTAATTACAGCAGTCTGCCATTTGTAATCACGCAGGTTTGACAAAACCAGCGCCATGATGACGCCATTGGTTTTGCTATTCATTGGTTTGGCAGTGCAGCTTAAAGAAGGCAAAAAACGCATTGTAGCAAGCATTCTGTTCTTCCGCGCCGGCATTACCATGATTATCAGCGCCGGAATGATCTATGTGCTGCACATTACGGACCTTTCCATGATCTTGCTTGCGATTGTGATTCCATTGAGTGCGGCTAGTTTCTGGCGATTGGCACACATTTCAGCATTTAATTTGAGAGAAGATGCCAAAGGTTTGGCCAAAGAAAAACGCACTTTTGACCTTGAACTGGCTGTTTTGCTGCTTGCATTCTCTTTGCCGTTTTCAACAATTCTGATCCTGGCAATTCTGTCTTCGGGCTCTTTCTTTGCGCATACATCCACATTGCTTACAACCGGCATGATACTCATTTGCCTTGGCGCCGTGCCGAATGCATTGAGTAAGGTGTTTGTAAAAATGTCAAAAGCTTGATACTCAACAAAACATTTATGCATAAGATCGTAATTACGACTGTCCTGTCTTTTTCGCTTCACGTGATCGCTCAGACAGACAATGTCGCAACGAACAATGTCAAATCAGAGGTTACTATTAAAGTTTCAAAAAAGACAAAACGGCATAAGTATTTCTCTGAAAATGCCCCGGTAACAATGGCTGATGGCAGCGTTAAATCCATTGCGGAAGTGCGGGTCGGTGAGCATGTGAAAACTTGCAGAGGCGGAAAAAGCATGGCAACGCAGGTGAAACAAATTGATGTGTATAACAAACCTGACTTTTCCTTAACCGCCATTTATCTCCGCCCGGCAGAAGCACTCGCGGATTATGATCCTAAAATGATCCCCGCTCTGCTGCTTGAAGCGACGCCTAATCACCGGGTACAAACGAACAAAGGAAAAAAGCGATTAAAAAAGCTGAGCAAGAACGATATATTGTATCACTATGAGCCTTCTACTGGAATAGTCTCGACCTGGAAAGTGGGCGCTGTGAAGCAAAACGCGCGCGTGGTTTCGAAAGCCTATAATCTCGAAACGGAAGACGGGACTTACTTAGTGGATAATGTAATGGTTGCACAATAGCTTTATTTACTCAACATTCTGAAAGGGACGCTGGCAGCAGCGTCCTTTTTTGTTTTACAAAGCAGGTTTGCATTGCCAGTCAGCAAAACCTTTCCGACCTTTGCACCTGTAAAAACGAATTTTATTGTGCCTGATATCAACACTTCATTGACTCCGAAAGAACTCGGTTTTAGCTTCCCGGCCGAATGGTTTCCGCACCGTGCAACCTGGCTTACATTCCCGCATAACGAATCATCCTGGCAAGGCGAACGGCTTTCGAAAATGCTGCCGCAATATCTTGCCTTTATAAAAGCCATCAGTCAGGGAGAAAATGTCGGCATTATCGCCAATGACAATCGAACCTGCAAGGTTTTATTTCAAAAAAATTGGAAGAAACAGGCGTTGACCTTTCCAAAAGATCCGAGTTCCGCTCATTAAACCCACTAATGATGCGTGGTGCCGCGATCATGGGCCTTCTTTTGTCATCAATGAAAAAACAAAGCAAAAAGCGATCGTAAACTGGGGCCACAATGCGTGGGGAGGCAAATATCCTCCTTATGACGATGATAACCGCACACCGGAAGCCATCGCCAGTTACCTGAACTTGCCCGTTTTCAATCCCGGCATCATTACTGGAAGGTGGCGCGGTGGGAATCGAAGAATGGTGCGGGAAGCTTGCTAACCAGCAAATCATGCTTGCTGAACCTGAATAGAAATCCACATTTGAATCAGGGCCAGATTGAAGAGATCCTTTGCCAATATTACGGAATCCAACAAATCCTGTGGGTGGAAGGCGGCATCGTAGGCGATGATACAGACGGCCACATTGATGACACAACGCGCTTTATCAACGAAGACACGGTCATCGCTCTGTGTTGAGCACGATCCGAATGATGAGAACTATGAGATCCTGCAAACCAACCTCCAAATGCTGAAACAAATGCGTCTGGTAAGCGGTAAGCAATTAAATATCATCGAGATCCCAATGCCGCAAAGCCGTCATCATCGATGATTTTCGCACGCCGGGTTCCTTATGCCAATTTCCTGATAACAAACGCCGGTGTCATCACCCCGATTTTCAACAATCCGAATGATCAAACAGCCATCGACATTCTTGAAAAGGCTTTTCCAGATAGAAAAATTATCCCGCTAAGAAGCCACCGAGATCATCTGGGGACAGGGAAGCTTCCACTGCCTGAGCCAGCAAGAGCCGGTGATTTAGATCTTTTTTCTTCAAAGCCCCGGGTTAAAACCCGGGGTTAGGATATCTCGGTCGCCACTACGTGGCTTTTTTTCCGAGTCTCCCAGCCGCGTCAGCGGCGACTGATTTTGTACCCCCAGGCTTCAGCCTGGGGGTCAGAGCCTGAGATGCCAGAAGCTGAGGACGTCGTGAGGAGCTGTGGTAGCAGGCTGAGCTAGGCCGCGCTGTGTGGTGGGCCAGGCTAGGTCGCGCTGTGGTGGGCCAGGCCAGGCTAGGCCGCGCTGTGGTGGGGCGGGCCAGGCCAGGCCGCGCTGTGGCGGGGGCGGGCCAGGCTAGGCCGGCGCTGTGGTGGGGGCGGGCCAGGCTAGGCCGGCGCTGTGGTGGGGCGGGCCAGGCTAGGCCGGCGCTGTGGTGGGGCGGGCCAGGCTAGGCCGGCGCTGGCCTCCCCGGGTCAAAACCCGGGGTTAGGATATCTGCCGCCACTACGTGGCTTTTTTTCCAAATCACCAGCTGCGTCAGCGGCTGCGTGATTTGTTTCCCTGCGGGCTTAAGCCCGGGGGCGGTGTTATAAAAGAGAATGATTACTGCTTTCCCGCATCTGCCAAATCCGCCCAGTCTTCCGGCTCGTGTAAAAAGACGTTATAATCTACGAAACCGCGAATTCCATCGACCCAGCCTTTTTCGCTATGCTGCCAGAAAAGGACTTGTGCGTCGGATGCGAGATCGTTCAGGTGGGGGCGGCGGGAATAGCCGGCTAACCACAACGGATATTCGTCGAAATTTCCGGCAATGTATTTTTTGTAAAAGTATTCGTTAACATAAATGACTGGCTTCACGCCATAATGCGCTTCGATCTGCACGAGCCAGTTTTTTACTCCTTTAATAATAATGTCGTCCGGCTTTTTCGCATGCGTTTCCAGATCAAGAACAGGCGGCAGGTCACCCGGCTCCATCCGCACCTGACCGATGAAGTTCTGCACCTGGCGGTCAGACATTACGCGCGGATTATAAAAATGATAAGCGCCGCGGCGCATCCCTACCCGCTTGGCTTCGGACCAGTTTCGTTTGAATTGCCTGTCCAGGTGCGTCGCACCTTCTGTCGCTTTGATATAAACGAAGTCAATGCCGACATTCTCCGAGCGCGTTGCTTTCAGCTTATCCCAATTAATTTTTGCATTGTGATGTGAGACGTCAATGCCGTGAATAGCGTAGCGGAGGGGCAATTTTATGCCAAATTTGCTGATAAACTCCCACTGATTTTCATCCTTCCGGTCCGACCACCAAACGAGAGCCCCAATAAGGACAATCACCCCGGCGAGAATCGCCCTAGCCCTTCGCAGGCAACGGTTTCAAATAATTTACTTTGGCCGCCGAAGCCTTAACTTTCCTTTTCGCCATACAAAGCAAAAGTACGAAAGATCATTGTTTGAAGCGAAGATCGGCAACCGAATGCTTTTTCATAACCACCGAAAGAAAAACACAACTTTGCAATTTCACAACTTTCTTATTAATTTACTTTTAAAAAAAGACATGCATTCGATTCTTATAAACCCCAGAAACAGCGAAGAATTAAAGTTGTTGTCTGATTTCCTGAAAAAGTCTAACATTACTTCAAAGACACTTTCAGAAGAACAGCTGGAAGATGCTGGGCTTGCTGTTCTTATGCGTGAAGCCGACCGCAGCCCGGAAAGGCTTCTCGCGAAGAAATGTTCATGGCAAAAAGCTTTCAGCGTCATCGAAAGTTGAATTTCTGAAGAAGTTTTCCAAAAGATCTGGTATAACCTTTATAAGCCACAGCTCACAAGCGCGCTGATCGGCCTCATAGACTCCCTCGAAAAAGCGAATTCACTCGCTGACATTCCTCATACAAAGAAGCTCTAAGGGCTTTTCAAACGCATACAGAATCCGAATCGGTGATTACCGTGTCGGGATTTTTGTAGAAAACGACACGGTTGAGCTTGCTCGCCTGGCGCACCGCAAGGACATTTACAACATCTTTCCCTAGTATTCTGCTGAGTTAATTTTAAAAAATAACTCATCCAACCATTCACTTTCCTATTTCAACCACTCATGTACTATGTTATGCATAGTACCTGTCATAGCATTACGTTTGTATTGTTCAAACGGAACAAAAGAACAGAAACTTAAAACATCTATTAGCCATGAAAACTTCATTCAGAACCTTCGCATTAGTTATCGCCTTCGTTGCTTCTTTCGCTTTCAACTCATTTGCTGATGACAAAGAATCTAAAAAAGTAACCGGCTTCGGAACAGGCATATTTGTTGCTAAAAACCAAAAGCTTTTCGTAAGCGTCGATAAATACAATGACGCAAACGCATTCATCCTGGTTACCGACAAGAAAGGCAAAACCATTTACCGCGAGCAATTGGGCAAAAAAATGGAAAAAGTCAGAAAAATATATGACTTGAACGAGTTGCCAGCAGGAGATTACAACATCGAGATTTTCAGCAACGGCGAAAAAGTAACTAAAACCATTACAGTTAACGAACCAACCGTTTCCCGTTCAATCAGTCTTCGTTAAGGAAAAAATTATTAGCCAGAAAAATAAAAAGGGCCGCTGTTTCACAACAGCGGCCCTTTTGCATTGCTATCACCTGAATTCTAAATCACAACATTCACAATCCGCTTGGGAACGACGATCACTTTTTTCGCTTCTTTTCCTTCCATCCATCGCTGCACCGTTTCATTTGCGAGCACTTCTTTTTCGATTTCAGAAGTTGGCGTATCCAAAGCGAACGACAACGAAGCCCTCACTTTTCCATTTATCTGGATCGGATATTCGAAAACTGCGTCTGTCACGTGCTGCAACTCCCATTTCGGAAATGCTGCCTTTGAAACCGTTCCCGGCTCATTCCCAAGTGCACTCCAAAGCTCCTCCGTAATGTGCGGCGCATAAGGCGATAGCAAAACCACCAATTCCTGCAAAACCGATTTGCTCTGACATTTAAGCGCTCCCAACTCGTTCACGCACACCATAAAGGCGCTTACTGCCGTGTTGAATGAGAAATGCTCAATGTCTTCTTCAATCTTTTTGATTGTCTTATGCAGGATTTTCAACTCTTCAGGCTTAGCAGGAATGTCTTTTACAAGCCACTGACCTGCATCGTTGTAAAACAATCTCCAGAGCTTGCGGATGAAGCGATATGTTCCATCTATTCCATTGGTATTCCAGGGCTTAGCTTGTTCCAATGGCCCCAAAAACATTTCATACAAACGCAATGTGTCGGCTCCGTAACGCTCCACAATGTCATCCGGATTCACAACATTGAACTTGGATTTCGACATTTTCTCCACTTCCACGCCACACACATATTTGCCATCTTCCAAAATGAATGTTGGATTTTCTCCAATGATATCACGACGTGTTGCTTTGAATTTCTCAACGTCTAAAACATCATTTTCAACAATGTTCACATCCACATGCAATGCAGAAACCTCATATTGATCGCGCAAACCGGCACTTACAAAAACAGGATTGACGTAATCTTCCGATTTGACGCGATACACAAAATTGCTGCGCCCCTGGATCATGCCTTGGTTAATCAGCTTTTTGAATGGCTCTTCTTCGGGCACAAAACCGCGGTCTTTCAAGAATTTATTCCAAAAACGACTGTACAACAAATGTCCCGTCGCATGCTCCGTTCCACCGATGTACAAATCCACATCGCGCCAGTAGTCGATCGATTCTTTCGAAGCGAACTCTTCCTGGTTTTTCGGGTCCATATAGCGATACCAATACCAGCTGCTCCCCGCCCATCCCGGCATGGTGCTTAACTCATAACCATTGCCCGAGCTGTGTGCCCAATCCTGCGCACGGCCCAAAGGCGGCTCGCCGCTTTCAGTTGGTAAATATTTATCAACTTCCGGCAGATTCAACGGCAACTCATTGTCTTCCAGTAAATAAGGAAGCGGCTCTCCATTGCTGTCATTTTTATAAAAAACAGGCACAGGCTCGCCCCAGTAACGCTGACGGCTGAAAACAGCGTCACGCAAACGATAATTGATCTTTCCTTTTCCAATGCCCTTTTCTTCCAGCCAGGTCACAAGCACTTTGTTCGCTTCATGGAAAGTCAGGCCGTTGATCATTCCGGAATTGATATAATGTCCTTCTTTTGTGGAATCCGCCTGCGTTTCCATTTCTTTTTGTGCATCCAGGATCGGAATGATCGGCAAGTCGAAATGCTTTGCAAAATTCCAGTCGCGCTGATCGCCGGACGGAACCGCCATGACGGCGCCTGTTCCATAACCTGCCAAAACGTAATCCGCTATATAAACCGGGATTTTTTCATCGTTGAATGGATTCACCGAGTGAGCGCCTGTAAATGCGCCCGAAACCGTTTTCACATCCGACATCCGGTCACGCTCCGATTTTTTCTTCGTCGAAGCAATGTAAGTGTCAATGTCGCCGCGCTGCTCTGGGGTGGTGATAATGTCAACCAGCTCGTGCTCAGGTGCTAACACCATGAATGTTACGCCGTAAATCGTGTCAACGCGTGTTGTAAAAACTTCAATTTCGTTTTCATGACCGTCGATGCCAAATTTAACCAAAGCACCCACCGAGCGTCCAATCCAGTTTTTCTGCTGCTCTTTCAGCGATTCGGTCCAATCCACTTTGTCCAAACCATCGATCAAACGCTGTGCATATGCCGTAATGCGCATCATCCACTGGCGCATCAATTTCTGAACAACCGGAAATCCACCGCGTTCTGAAACGCCATCTTTCACCTCGTCATTGGAAAGCACTGAACCCAACCCTGCGCACCAGTTTACCGTTGCATCAGCAACATAAGTAAGCCTGTATTGCAACGTAATTTTATATTGCTCCTCTTCCGACCAGCTGTTCCATTCTTCTGCTGTAAAAATCGGCGTATCCTCGTCATGCGGCGCATGAACACCTTTATTTCCGCTTTTTTCGAAAATAGAAATCAAGGATTCGATCGGTTCCGCTTTGTCAGAATCGTTGTTATACCAGCTTTTGAAAAGCTCCATAAAGATCCATTGGGTCCATTTGTAATAACCTGGATCTGAGGTGCGCACTTCACGTTTCCAGTCGTAACTGAAACCGAGATTCTTTAATTGCTCAATGTAACGCGTGATGTTCTGCTCCGTCGTGATGGCCGGATGCTGACCAGTCTGGATTGCATATTGCTCGGCCGGCAGACCAAAACTATCGAAGCCCATCGGGTGCAATACATTAAAACCTTTCAGCCTTTTATATCTCGAATAAATATCGGAGGCAATGTAGCCAAGCGGATGCCCCACATGCAATCCGGCTCCAGAAGGATACGGAAACATATCCAATACATAATATTTAGGCAGATTTGACTGATTTTCAACGCTGAATGTGCCGTTGCTTTCCCAGTAATCCTGCCACTTTTTTTCAATCTCCCGATGACTATAATCACTCATATCTGTTGCTAATTTTCCTTATTCCGATAGGGGTTGGTGCTATGCCTTGCCTTATTTTCAAACTGAGCGCAAAAATAGCCTTTTTGATCGTAATCCGGGTCAAGTAGTCCCACATTCCAGCCACAAACCGTGAGCAAAACTCGTTTGTAGAAAGTTATGCCCATTTGAAGCCTTAATACATGCATTGCTATTGGGCATGACTTTTTAATATTTTTTACTAATTCTATTTAACCAACAAACGAAATATCCACATGAAAAACATTATGATTGCGCTGTGTTTGATGACGATTAGCTATGCGGCGACAGCACAATACGACCCGGCTTTCAGATTCGGAATTAAGGCGGGAGCTAATTTATCCAACATTAATGGAAGCAATGATCTGACATTGTCTGGCGGTAACAATCCGTTCAATTTCAAGGACAATGATAACCGCTCATTAGGATTTGTGGGCGGTGTTTTCTTCCGTTTTGGTAAAACTTTTTATATCCAGCCAGAGCTTTTGTTATCGCAGAAAGGAGGCCGTTTTAATGTATATGAAGACGGTGTACAAGATTCTAACGGAAAGGTTGACGTTCGTTTTTCTAACTTCGACGTGCCTGTTCTTTTCGGTGTGCGCGTTGCTAAGTTTTTCCGTATCAATGTTGGCCCAATGGCTTCTTTGAGACTGTCTAACAATGGTAAAATCGGTGATTCATTCGATGACATTACAGGAGGAAACTCTGGCGCTGAATTCAAAAATCGCCTTGCTTACGGTTATCAGGCGGGTGTAGGCGTTGATTTGGGAAGATTAAGCCTGGATGTGCGTTACGAAGGAAATTTCACGGACATTGTGAAAGTTGAATTTGATAATGCGACAACTGCATCGCAATTTGGAAAGAAGAGCAATTTGTTCCAGGCAACGCTTGGCTTTGCAATTTTCTGATCAAAACAATAAGAATTTTAAAACGGGACCGTCGCTACGACTGTCCCGTTTTTGTTTTTAGACAATGTCAGTGAATCTGCAAGCTATTTCTACTTTTGCATTTCTTTACCTAAATTGCCTGTAAACGAAATCGTACATTACAGGCGGATTCAAACAGCGCGGTGGCAATAAATACAGATAATGTAAGGTTGGTTTTTGGATTGAAGCTGAAACAGCTCAGACTGGATAAAGGCATGTCGCTCAGCGAGCTTTCGCAAAAGTCGGGCTTATCGATTTCCTATATCAACGAAATTGAGAAAGGAAAAAAATATCCGAAATCTGACAAGATCATTGCATTGGCGGCTGCTATGGATGTGGATTACGACACGCTCGTTTCGCTGAAACTAAGCAAAAGGCTTGAACCCATTTCCGATCTTCTCAGCTCAAATGTACTTACCGAGCTTCCGCTCGAACTTTTCGGGATTGACCCCGCTAATTTGCTGGAAATTTTATCCGATGCGCCTGCGAAGATCAGCGCATTTGTGGGCACACTAATCGAGATTGCGCGCAATTATAATATGTCCATTGAGAAGTTTTATTTCTCAGCATTGCGGACTTACCAGGAAATGCACGACAATTATTTTGAGGAAATCGAGCAGGATGCGGAGCGTTTTTTGATCGAAAATAATGTCGCTCCGGATCAGATTTTAGGTGAAAATGATCTGGCTGAAATTTTGAGATCCAGATATAATTACAAAATTGAAAACATCAACGAGAAGGCCAATCCCGAATTTTCGAGTGTGCGTTCGCTGACAATTACCAATGTAAATGGAAACCGTTTGCTGATGAATACGCATCTTTCGTCTGTTCAGCGGGCATTTATTTTCGGCAGGGAAATCGGCTATCTCTATTTGGGATTGAAAAACAGGCTGCATACGACCGCCTTAGTCGAGGCTGAGTCTTTCGAACAACTGCTAAACAACTTCAAGGCTTCCTACTTTTCCAGCGCGATCATTATCAAAAGAAGTTTGCTTGTTCCTGCCGTTGGGGCTGTTTTTGAGCAAAAACGCTGGCGTCCCGAACAGCTTATCGAGCTGATCCATCAATTTAATACAACGCCCGAATCGTTTTGTTATCGGCTGAGCAATATTTTGCCGCGCTATTTCGGCATTAATCAGATCTTTTTCTCGCGTTTCAACAATTTCGTTGGTCAGAATATCTTTGACATGACCAAGGAAATGCACATTTCAAGAAAGCATTATCCCCACACGGTCAAAGACGAGCATTATTGCAGAAGGTGGGTTGCGCTCACGATTTTGAATGATCTGGGCGATAAAATCCGGAACAAACAGCAGCCCGGAGTTCTTTGCAAAGCGCAAAAATCAACTTATCTGGACACGCGCGACGAGTATTTGGTAATCAGTTTCGCGCAGCCCATGTCGCCGACGCCGAACTTGAATGTGAGTGTGTCCATGGGAATTTATCTGGATGCGCAAACACGCGAAAAACTTCAATTCCTGGACGATCCGTTTCTGGTGGCAAGAGAAGTGAACCAAACCTGTGAACGGTGCTCACTTTTTGATTGCAGGGAGCGCATTGCAGCTCCGACTATTTTACAAAAAAAGCATAAAAACGAAGAATTAAGGAAGGCGCTTAAACGGATGATTAATTAATTATCCTGTCTCATAGGGGCTTTGGCGACCAGGCATGTCATCATAGGGAAGCGCTAAAATGCGGGATTAAAAAAATCTTAGAATTTCCATTCGCATCAGCGCTGACTTCGTTCCGATTTATCTTTGTAAAATTTTTGAAACAATGCTATGCCTGGCACCTATGAATTTGAAGATTTTCTTTTAAAAGTTTCCACACCCTTTTATTTGCTGCTGATCTGCGTCGAAGTTTTCCTGACTTACCGGCCAACTCACGAACACAATGGCCAGCGTGCAACTTATCATTTCAAAGACACCATTACGAATGCCATGTTAATGTTGCTAAACGGCGGCGTTGACCTGCTTTTCAGGACCGCATATGTGGGTGTACTGATCTGGTTTTATAATGTTGGTTTCGCTGTAACAATTAATAATCCAGTCATTTACTGGCTTGCATTGTTTTTACTGGAAGACCTTGCATTTTACACTTTGCATTATGTGGATCATCATTCGCGGCTATTCTGGGCAGTTCATGTTACGCACCATTCTTCGGAGCACTTCAATCTGACAACGGGTTTCAGATCGTCTGTTTTTCAGCCGTTATACCGCTTTATTTACTTCATTCCGCTGACTTATGTTGGCTTCAATCCTGCCGACATTATCATTATGTATTCGCTCACGCAGATCTACGGGATCATTGTGCACACCGAATATGTGGGAAAACTAGGCTGGCTTGAACACATTTTTGTAACGCCTTCGCACCACCGCGTGCATCACGCGAGCAATGTTGAATATCTGGATAAAAACATGGGCATGTGCCTCATTATCTGGGACCGGCTTTTCGGAACATTCCAGGAAGAATTGCCTGCTGTCCCGCCACGTTACGGCCTGACCAAACCCATTGAAAACACGAGTCTGGCACACACCGTTTTTCACGAATGGAAGGAAATAGGAAAGGATTTCAAGATCGAAACGGATGCGAAGACCAAGTTTAAATATCTGCTAAAAGCACCGGGATGGTCGCACGACGGTTCAAGGCAAACCACGAAAGAACTGCAAAAAACGTCATTGGAAAGCGCCGCATTTGAAAATCGGAATCCGACTACTATTTGAAAGCCGGAATCCCGGTGATTTCTGCACCTAAAATCAGCAAATGAATGTCATGTGTGCCTTCGTAGGTGATAACCGATTCGAGGTTCATCATGTGGCGCATAATCGGATATTCACCCGAAATGCCCATCGCGCCCAGGATCTGCCGACATTCCCTGGCTACATGAAGTGCCATATCCACATTGTTGCGCTTCGCCATGGAAATTTGGGTTGTTGTCGCTTTTCCGGCATTCATTAATGTTCCTAATCGCCAGGCCAGCAATTGGGCTTTGGTGATTTCGGTCAGCATTTCGGCCAGTTTCTTCTGGGTTAGCTGAAAAGCGGCAATGGGTTTATCAAACTGAATGCGTTCCGCGGCATATTTCACAGCGGTTTCATAGCAATCCATTGCGGCACCAATAACGCCCCACGCGATGCCATAACGCGCTTTATCCAGACATTGCAAAGGCGATTTGAGCCCGGATACATTAGGTAAAATATTTTCCTGGGGAATCAGAACATTGTCAAAAATCAGCTCTCCCGTTGCGCTTGCCCGCAACGACCATTTATTATGGATCTCGGGTGTTGAAAATCCTTCCATTCCACGCTCCACGATCAATCCGCGCACTTTTCCTTCACCATCTCTCGCCCACACGACCGCTATATCCGCGAAAGGAGCATTGGAGATCCACATTTTAGAACCATTCAGACGATAATCGTTTTCGGTTTTGGAAATTCTGGTTTGCATACCAGCTGGATTCGAACCATGATCCGGCTCTGTTAACCCAAAGCAGCCTATCATTTCGCCGCTCGCAAGTCCGGGAAGATATTTTTGTTTTTGTTCTTCCGATCCAAATTCATAGATCGGCCACATTACCAGCGAACTCTGCACCGAAATCGTCGAACGCATGCCCGAATCGCCCCTTTCTATTTCCTGGCACATTAGCCCATAACTGATATAATCCAAACCACCGCCGCCATATTCAGCAGGAATCGTCGCGCCAAACAACCCAATCTCACCAAACTTCTTAATCAAATGCAAAGGAAATTCCCCCTTCTGAGCACAGTCCTCAATGACCGGTTTAATCTCCCGATCCGAAAAATTTTTGACGGTGCTTGCAATCAGTTGCTGCTCAGCAGTAAGCAGGTCGCTGATGTTAAAAAAGTCTGTGGCCATGATCAATGCGTATGAAAATCCTTTTACAATATAAGCACAGTTACAACCAATATGCCCCTAAAAGCATCTGACAATTTGAAACCTTAACGCGCATCAGCCATGAAAATCCGTTACTCAATTTTACTTACAGTGCTGTTCATCAGCATGTTTTCCTGCAAAGACAGGGAGGATAAGGTCTTTGAAGATGTATTTCAAATAACAAATGATGGCCTGATCGGCAAATGGAAGATGGTTGCGTTTTTATATGATCCGGGCGACGGCAGCGGCAAATTTCAAAAAGCCTCAGAAGGAGAATCCAGCATTGTTGAGTTCAAAGCGAATGGCGATTTCAAAGACACCAGAGGTTCACTTTCATCCTACATTAATCCCTACACCAAATACAAGCTTATTGGCAAGGAAGTTATTGAACTAAGCGGCGGGCCTGCGAACAGCCCTTATCCCAATCACAATTGGACTTATCGTGATCTGACGCCAACCTCTGTCACCCTCGGTTTTGGCTGTGATGAAGCTTGTCTTGGGAGGTTTGTGGCAGTGGAATGATAGCTTATTTAAACCAATCCTTGAATATCTCCCTGCTATAAACAAGATCTTTCTTGTGCGCCTCAACCGCATTCATTGTATCGGGCGAAGCCTTTTCAAGACATTGCTCCAAGACCAAATGTGGCGTTACATTCATCGCTTGCAATGTGGTTACCAGGTGGCGGTAATCGATGTCGCCGTCGCTGAATGTTTCCTGCCAGATTCCGTTTTTAGATTGGCGCAGATGGAGTTCTACAATTCGTTTTCCATACAATTTCACGATATCAAAAAGCGCGATCTGCGAATTTCCGGAACCCCGGTAAACCCAATGCACGTCCAGGCAAAGTGAAACATTTTTCGGATCGGTTGCCAGCAGCATATGGTGAAATTCCCGCGCTGCTGCCCGCAATTCTACGTCGTGGGTGTGATAAGCCAGCGTCATACCACGCTTTTTCAACTCAGCACCGAGTTTATCAAGATTTTTTGCCTGCTCTGCCAGTTCCGCATCATTCTTATTTTCAGAACCGCCCCATTGAAGCGGGTTCGGATTGGTGACAATGATCTTTGTATCAGCGGGTTTCAATGCATCTGCAATCGCCAGCACAGATTCAATGGATTTATTCGCCTCCCCGGCCTTATGCAATGAGCTGTTGACATAAACAGACGGCATAGCGAGCTTAAATTTGTTCAAAACCGGCAGCAATTTCTTCACCTCATCCGCATGTGTGAATGCTGGCTCGTAAGCTTTAAAACTCGTCGAAGCAAACTCCGCAATCGACTTGTCCAGATCTGCTCCCCATTCCCGGTTTTCCCTGCCATAGAAAGTAATCCACGAATATTGATTGCAGGAAATGGGAAAAGGCGCTGCTATGGCCTCCGTTTCCGGCAAAAATGCTGATCCGGCAGAAACGGCCAGCGCGTTTATAAATGTCCTGCGATCCATAGCCATGCGAATTGCTGTTTTAAAGATTTTAATCAAAGCGAAAAAGGACAAATTATTACCGTCTTCGTAACTTTGCAGGATTAAAGGCTAAATCCCTTTCCAAATGCATCAAACGCTTCAACTTACCCTGGCGCCTGAAATAGCGCTGGACGACGAGAATTTTCGTCAGCATATCATCAAAAAATTACGGCTCCGCGCAACGGATACGCCCATAATCCGCAAAACAAGGCAATCCATCGACGCCCGCAGCAGACAAGTAAAAGTCAATGTGCAGGCTGAGGTTTATGTCAATGAAGTCCCGCCTTCGCTGATCAATTTTGAGCTAAATTACCCTGACGTCAGCAAAGCTCCGCAAGCATTGATTGTTGGCTGCGGCCCGGCGGGCATGTTCGCAGCATTGCGTCTTATCGAGCTGGGCATTAAGCCGGTAATTTTTGAAAGAGGCAAAGACGTGCGCGCCAGACGACGCGACCTGGCGGCGATTAACAAAGAACATATTGTAAATCCGGAATCCAATTATTGCTTTGGTGAAGGCGGTGCGGGCACTTATTCCGACGGCAAACTTTACACGCGTTCCAACAAGCGCGGAGACATTCGGCGCGTGCTGGAAATATTTGTAGGGCACGGTGCGAGTGAACAGATCCTGGTCGATACGCACCCGCACATTGGCACCAATAAACTGCCCGTAGTCGTCTCGGAAATGCGTGAAAGCATTTTAAAAGCCGGTGGAGAAATCCATTTCGACACAAAAGTTACCGATTTTATTGTTGATCAAAACCGGTTGAAAGGCGTCGTAACGGATGGCGAGAAAGAGCACATCGGCATTGGCGTCATTCTGGCTACAGGGCATTCAGCGAGAGACATTTATGAACTGCTGCATGCCAAAGATATCCTGATTGAAAGTAAATCTTTTGCCATGGGTGTCCGCATTGAACATCCGCAAAATACAATTGATAAAATTCAATATCACTGCGAAAAAGACCGCGGACCTTATCTGCCGGCCGCTTCTTATAGTTTGGTCACGCAAACGCGTTATAAAGGCATTCAGCGCGGTGTATTTTCTTTTTGCATGTGTCCGGGCGGATTTATCGTGCCTGCTGCAACGGCAACTGGCGAAGTGGTTGTGAATGGCATGTCGCCTTCTCGCCGTGATTCGCCTTTTGCAAATTCAGGCATTGTTGTTGCGGTAGAAGATGCTGATTTAGTGCCATATAAGGAGTTCGGACCGATGGCTGGCTTGCAATATCAAATGGAAATTGAACAGGCTGCCTGCAAATTTGCGGGTGCAACACAAACGGCGCCAGCCCAGCTGGCAAAGGATTTTATCAAGGGCAGAGTTTCTGCGCAATTGCGGGAAACGTCATATCAGCCCGGTTTGCATTCGATTGATCTTCGGGAAGTTTTGCCAGCAGAAATCGCATTTCCACTCAGCGAGGCGCTTACCGATTTCGGGCAAAAAATGCGTGGTTATATTTCGGGTGACGCGCAGCTGATCGGCGTGGAAAGCAGGACTTCTTCGCCCGTAAGGATCCCAAGAGAATCGGAAACTTGCGAGCATCCCGAGGTTAAAGGTTTGTTCCCGTGCGGCGAAGGAGCAGGATACGCGGGTGGCATCATGTCCGCAGCCATGGACGGCGAACGCTGCGCCGCCCAGCTCGCCAAACTATACGCCTCGGCAAAAATTTAATTACTTCCATAACCTATGTTGTTATGTTTATATTTGCATAAATGACATTTTGGAAGCAATTCCTTAACACACACTACATATATGCCCGAGATTTTCAGAATGTTTGGAATGAAGTTTTTCTTTTACAGTCTTGAACATTTGCCAATCCATATTCATGTCCGCAATGCGGACGGCACTGCGAAGTTTGAGGTCAGTCCTGTGAAATTGGTCGAAAGTCACGGCATTAAACCGAAGGATCTCGTCCTGGCGGAAGCGCTGGTAGAAGAGCATAAGGAATTAATAGCAACAAAGTGGCAGCAGTTCCATGGTGTGTGAAGGGGTTAATTTTCTAAATTCAAGTTCCTATGAAAATTAAAAATGTGTGGTTCGATGCTTCAAACATTTATGTGGTGACGGACAGCGGACATACGATCGGCAATCCGCTTGAATGGTTTGGCAGGTTAAAAAATGCAACTGCTGAGCAAAGAAGCAAGTTTGAAATTGGCCCCGGCGGCGATAGCCTGCATTGGGAAGAAATCGACGAAGATCTGAGCCTGGAAAGTCTTTTTGATTTCAGGAGAGAACTTCATTACGCCAAAATCTGACATCAACCTTATTCAACAACTTGCCTCTATGGCCGCTTTGGGATCTTTTTCCTTATTTATTGATGCACTCTCACGTAAACTGAAATATCCGCTGCCCGGTGAATCAGCGCACCGGATCATGCAGGCCTCTTCTAAACTGCGCCTGACATTCAAACCCAATGCCCGCACCAGAAAAAGTGCGGTCCTGATCCTGTTTTATCCGCATAAAGATGAAATTTATTTTCCACTCATCCTGCGCCCCGCTTACGACGGCGTACATTCGGGACAGGTTGCATTTCCGGGTGGCCGTTTTGAGAATACGGACGAAAACCTGATCCGCACAGCTTTGCGAGAAGCACAGGAAGAAATCGGCCTTCGCCTCAACGACGTCAGGATCCTGGGCGTGCTTACCGAACTCTTCATTCCGGCGAGCAACTTTTACGTGTTGCCGGTGATTGCAACCATGCCTTACCGCCCCGACTTTTACCCTGATCCGAGGGAAGTGGAAGACATTTTTGAGATAAAACTGGAAGAAATTTCCGATGTAAATATCATCGGATCCAGTGACATTCAAGTCCGTGGTGAACAGGTCCATGCGCCGCACTATATGGTGCAGGGATACAAAATATGGGGCGCAACTGCCATGATGATCAGCGAGCTTTTGAGCGTGCTGAATGCGTCGGAAAGCGACCCTGAAAGCTAGAAATTATCTCTCTTTTTTGCTATATTAGCAGATAATTCAAATTGATCTTCCGGTAATAATCCGTCCTGTTCCGCTCTTTTGGAATGGTTCAGTGCTGCATCATAAACCGGCTGCAATTACCTTACAAAATTTACTGAGTACTTAAAAACCTGGTTCCTCCTTCATTTATGGACGAAAACGGAGCTACGCCTGACGTAGAAGATAGCGGATTGCACGATAAACTGCCCATTTCGGGTTTATATGAAAGTTGGTTTCTTGATTATGCATCATATGTAATTCTTGAACGTGCGGTTCCAGCTGTTGAAGATGGTCTTAAACCCGTTCAAAGGCGCATTATGCATGCCCTGAACGAAATGGATGACGGCCGTTTCAACAAAGTAGCCAATGTGGTTGGCTCTTCCATGCAATATCACCCGCACGGTGATGCTTCCATTTATGACGCAATAGTTAACATTGGCCAGAAAGAACTGCTTTTTGACACGCAGGGAAACTGGGGTGATATCCGGACCGGCGACGGAGCCGCAGCGGCGCGTTACATTGAAGTGCGGTTGTCGCGTTTTGCCAAAGAAATTGTTTTTAATGACGACACTAACAGAATGGCAGCTCTCTTATGACGGCCGCAAGCGTGAGCCGGTAACATTGCCGGTAAAATTCCCGCTGTTGCTTTCTTTGGGTGTTGAAGGAATTGCAGTGGGGCTTTCTACGAAGATCCTTCCGCACAATTTCTGCGAACTGATCGATGCGTCCATCAGCATTCTGCAAGGGAAAGACGTCATCGTATATCCCGATTTCCTTACCGGCGGACAGATCGACATTTCCAATTACAACGACGGTCACCGCGGCGGCAAAGTGCGCGTAAGGGCGCGGATTGAGGAAGAGGACAAGAAAATGCTCGTTATCCGCGATATTCCGTTCGGAACAACGACGACTTCCATCATTGAATCGATCATTAAGGCCAATGATGGCGGCAAGATCAAGATCAAAAAAGTGGTGGATAACACCGCTGCCGAGGTCGAAATTCAGGTGCATTTAGCGCCGGGCGTTTCGCCGGATATCACGATGGATGCGCTCTATGCATTCACAGAATGCGAGGTTTCTATTTCCCCGAATGCTTGTATCATCATTGAAGACAAGCCGCATTTTGTTGGTGTAACGGAAATCCTCAAATATAACACGCACCAGACGGTCCGTTTGCTGCAACGCGAGCTCGAAATCAAGCGGCTGGCGTTGCTGGAAAAGATCCTTTACGGCTCGCTGGAAAAGATATTTATTGAAAACCGCATTTACCGCGACATTGAAGAATGCGAAACGTTTGAAGACGTTATCCGCACGATTGACAAAGGTTTGGAGCCTTTCAAACCGCAGTTTTACAGAGAAATCACAGACGACGATATCGTTGAGCTGACCGAGATCCGGATTAAGCGGATTTCTAAATATGATGGTTATAAGGCAGATGAGCTGATGCGCAAATGGCAGGAAGATCTTGCCGAAACAGAAGATAACCTCGTGCATATCACACGATTTGCAATTGATTATTTCAAAGATCTGCTCAAAAAATATGGAAAAGGCCGTGGTCGCAGGACCGAAATACGCGCCTTTAACCAAATTGCTGCCAACATTGTGGCTGCCAATAACCAAAAGCTTTATGTAAACCGGGCAGAAGGATTCATCGGTTATGGTCTGAAAAAGGATGAGTTTGTAACCGACTGCTCTGACATTGACGACATTATCGTTTTCAAATCCGACGGAAGGTGTCTTGTTACCAAAATTCAGGAAAAAGTTTTTGTTGGAAAAGACATTATTCACTGTGCGGTTTTTGTCAAAAATGATGAACGCAAAGTTTATAACCTCGTTTATCTCGACGGGAAAACGGGCGTTTCTTACATTAAGCGATGCCAGATCACTGCTGTTACACGCGACCGGGAATATGACCTGACGCAAGGCACGCCAAAATCCAGAATCACTTATTTCACCGCTAATGATAATGGTGAGGCTGAGATCATTACGGTGAATCTTACAGCCCAAAGCAAAGCGAAAGTGAAGCAGTTTGACTTCAATTTTGCAGACCTGCTGATTAAAAACCGCAGTGCCATGGGTAACATTCTGACTAAATATCCGGTCAGGAAAATAACATTAAAACAAGCTGGACGCTCCACCTTAGGCGGCGTTGATATGTGGTTTGACCCCATTATCGGCCGGCTTAACCGGGATGAAAGAGGCGAATATCTGGGCAATTTCGGGCCTTCTGACACGATATTGGTCATTTACAAAGAAGGTTCTTACGAGCTGACAAACTTTGATCTGACCAATCATTATGTGTCCAATGAAGTGCTGCTCGTCAAGAAATTCGACCCGAAAATGGCGGTAACGGCATTGTATTTTGATGGCGCGCAGAAACATCATTTTATCAAGCGCTTCAACATTGAGACTTCATCGATGGACAAGAAATTTCTGTTCATCAGCGACGCCAAAAACAGTAAGTTGCTATTAGCAAGCACGGATAAGCGTCCGCGACTGGAAATTGTTTTACCAAAAACAGCAACCAAAGAACAATCGAAAGAAGAATTTCTGATCGAGGAAATGGTGGACGTGCGCGGATGGCGGGCGATGGGCAACAAGCTTGCTAACGACAAATTCAAAGAAGTGCGCTGGCTCGAACCGCTGCCTGCGGAGGAAGAACCTGCAACGGCGTTGGAAGAACCGGACAGCGAGGAGGATGAAGTTGCAACATTACCTGAAGACGATGCAACCGAACAAAGTCCAAAGGATGAACCATCCCCTAGCCCTGAGTCTCAACCTGGTGAGGAGGAGCTGGCTAGCGCAGCACCCGAGCCGGTAACCGACGATGAAGGCGCTCCCGAATCGGCAGAAGAAGAACCGAAAACACAGGAAAAAGCAAAAAAAGAACCTAAAAAAGGGAAAGACGGCAAGAGTCAGCTTGGCCTTTTTGAATAGACAGTTTAGAGAATAAAAGCCGGAAATAAGCAACAAAAAAGGTTGGTTACTGCGTACGGTTTATGAGTAAAGTATCGCGTACACAGGCCGGAATATTACAAAGAGTTGGTACATTTAGAATGCAGCTTGCAGTATGCTTGTGAAAAAATTGATAAAAGCCATATTAGCCCTTTTATTCGCCAGCATGGTTTTTATCTTGCTTTGTAACTTCTGGGTTGTGTACTGCACGCGTCAGTATAACTTCTTTTCGATTGAAAATTTGCCTTCCAATGATGTTGCCTTGGTTTTAGGAACGAGTAAAAAGTCAGAAAAAGGGAAGGAAAACCTATTTTTCAAATATCGGATGGAAGCGACGGCCCGGCTTTTTAAGGAGGGCAAGATCAAATACATTATTTTGAGCGGCAACAACGATTCGCAATATTACAACGAGCCTGCTGATATGCAGCGAGCGCTGCTTAATCTGGGAATTCCTGAAAATGTGATGACGCTGGATTATGCCGGTTTTCGCACATTTGATTCCATTATTCGGTGTAAGGAGGTTTTTAATCAGGACAATTTTACCATCATATCACAGAACTTTCACAATGCAAGAGCATTATATATAGCTCATAATGAAGGAATTAATGCAATATCTTTTGCTGCTCAGGACGTGCCCGACGGATATTCGCTGCGCACACTTGTAAGAGAATATCTCGCAAGGCCGAAAGCGGTTCTGGATGTGCATGTGTTGCGCCCTGCGGCGGATGTGACCTCAAATAATGAGATAAGGAAAAAATGAGAAACCGGAATGAGGGAAAATGTCTGCTGCCACGATCAATTGGAAAACCCAGCCTAATTAAAGCGTTATTTTTTGCACTGTTAGTCGGAATTGCGTGCTCGAAAAGCGCATTTTCCCAAACGACTTACACCATTAAGGGAAAGATCACCGACGCTTCAACGGGTGACGCGATCCCGTTTGCAAATGTCGGCATCAAGGCCTCACTCTCCGGCGCGACAACCAATTTCGATGGTCTATATCAAATCACTTTTACACCTCCCGCCGATTCCATTCTTGTCACTTATGTTGGATATGAAAGCAAAGCCAAGGCAATTGCTCCTAATGTCGCTGAGCAGACCATTGACATTCAGCTTTCGCCTGGAACGCAGCAATTAAGGGAAGTAAAGATTTTTGCAGGCGAAAATCCCGCCTATGCGATCATGCGCAAGATCGTAGCGGGCAAAAGCAAAAATAATACGGACGAACTGGATGCTTACGAATACGAAAGCTACAACAAGATCCAGATTGACATTGACAACCTTTCTGAGAAATTCAGAAGCCGGAAAGCCGTCAAAAAAATGACGCACATTGTCGATAAATATGACGAGGTGAAGGGCGAAAATGGCGAAACGATCATTCCAATTTTCATATCTGAATCTGTTTCAGACGTTTATTATCGCCGCAATCCGAAGAAAAAGAAGGAGATCATTAACAAGACGAAAGTTTCAGGCGTGGGCCTTACGGATGGGAGTCTTGTTTCGCAGGTTATCGGCTCTTCATTTCAGCAATACAATTTTTATAATAACTGGCTGAATATCTTAGATAAAGACTTCGTTTCGCCCATTGCGGACAGCTGGAAAGTTTACTATGAATATTATCTTTCCGACAGCATTAAAAACGGCGATGTCTACGATTATCAAATTGATTTTGAGCCAAAACATGAGCAGGATTTAGCTTTTACAGGTTCGTTTTGGGTTGATGGCGAAACGTTTGCGTTGACTCAAATGGATGTTAATGTTGGCAAAAGAGCAAATCTGAACTTCATCGAAAAGATCAAAGTCCAGCAATCTTACGAGCTGATTGAGGAGCAAAATGAATGGGTCACTTCAAAAACCCGTGTGCTGATCGATGTGGACGAGCCGACGAAACAAACGGCTGGAATGTTGCTGAAATTCTATTCGGCAAACTCCAAATACAAGGTTAATGATCCGAAAGATCCCAAATTTTACGACACGGCCATCGAGCTGAAAGAGGATTACATGCAGTCCGATTCGACTTTCTGGACCAGGAGCCGTCCAGAAGCATTAAGCGCCAATGAGTTGTTATCATTCCAGCTTGTGGACTCGCTGAAAGTGCTGCCCGTCGTGAAAACTTACACAGAGATCCTGAACATTCTGGTTAATGGCTACAAACGGATCGATAAATGGAACATTGACATTGGTCCTTATTTATATTTGTACGCCAATAACAAAGTTGAAGGTCACCGTTTGAGGCTTGGTTTCAAAACCGACCCCGGATTCAGCAGAAAGTGGATTTTCAGCGGTTATGGCGCTTATGGGACCAAAGACAAGGCATTCAAATACGGTGCGGGAATGGATTATATCATCGACCGGAAACCGTGGACAATGGCTGGCATTGCTTATTCCAAAGATCTGGAAAGACTTGGTGTTTCTGCCGAAACCATTGGCCCTAACACCTTATTCGGCGCATTTTCACGATTTGGCGCATTTCGTCGTGCTTATTGGCAGGAAGACATTTCTGCTTATTTCAAGCGCGAAGTCGTTAAAGGCTTAACCGGAAGCATTCAGATCCGTCACCGCGATTTTCGTCCGTTGTTCCCTTTTACTTACCGCACGAATCCGGGAGCAGGCATTGAGTCACCAGTAAAAAGCACATTTGACATTACGGAAATAAATCTGGAAACGAGGCTGGCAAGCAAGGAGACTTTTTTACAAAATGATAATGAGCGGATCAGCATGGGCAACGGAAACTCACCTGCGTTTACATTGCGCTACACGCTGGGAATGAGGAATTTCCTGGGCGGGGATTTTAATTACAACAAATTTTCTTTCAACATTAAGCAGAGTTTTCGCTTCGGTGTAATCGGCCGGACTTATTACAATGTCACGTTCGGGCTCATTCCTTCCACCCTGCCCTACCCCTTGCTTTACACGCCGCTCGGAAACGAATCGCTGTTTTATGTGGATAATGCTTTCAACCTCATGCGCTATTTCGAGTTCATGAGCGATCGTTATGTTTCGCTGCGTATGGAGCACAATTTTGAAGGTTTTCTGCTCAATCGGATTCCGGCTATCCGCAAGTTGAAACTTCGCATGCTCGCAACCGGAAAGTTATTCTATGGAAGTGTGAGCGATGCGAACCTCAATCTTTCAACTACCCAAGACGAATCCGGCAACGAGATTCAGGCATTTAACAAGCTGAAAGACCTGCCTTACATTGAGCTGGGCTATGGAATTGATAACATTTTCAAAGCAGGTCGCGTAGACTTTGTGCACCGGCTTACTTATCTCAAAAACCCAAATGTGACGCCATTTGCGGTGAAAATTTCATTCTGGTTTAGCTTGTAAGCCAATCAAATGCTTTTCAGATCTTTTAACGCATAAGTCAGGTGGACAGTTTGACCCACTTCCATATCCATCCGGCTGCGGTAAAATGATAATTTCTCATTTTTTGCATTCGTACAGCGGATTTCCCAGTGGTTTCCATGAAATCGGATTACCTCGACCTGGCCCTGCCATTTGCTCTTTTCCAGATTTTTTGTAGGCTTTATTTTCTCTGGACGGATGTAAAATTGCTTGGAATTCGTGGCGTCAGCAAGCCAGTTAATGTCGCCTGTAAGTTCTGCAACGTAACTATTAACGGGCTGATTATAAACTTCCTGAGGCGTTCCAATCTGAATAAGCTTGCCTTCCCGCAACACGGCGATCCGGTCTGACCACGCGAGTGCGTCCGTGGCTTCGTGCGTAACAAACAGGCAAGACATTTTCTGTTGCCTCCGCATTGTTTCAATGGCGCTGCCCAGCACTCGGCGGTTGTGATTATCAAGGTGCGCAAAGGGTTCGTCGAGCAGAAGGACATCCGGCTGTTCTGCCAAAGCCTTTGCAATGGCTGTGCGCTGCTTTTCACCACCCGAAAGCAATTTCGCTTTTTGATTTTTTACATAATCAAGTCCCGTTACCGCGAGCAGTTCTGCGACTTTTTCTTTCCGGTAATCGGCTTCGTAAAAACGAAGTGAATAGGCTATATTTTCCTCGACCGTCTGATTAGGAAAGAGCTCAAACTCCTGGTGAATGAGCTTGATGGAATCGTGGCCCGGCATAAGCTCGCCGCTAACGGGTTTCAACTCCTGTTCTTGAAAGTGGACTTTACCATTGTCCGCATCCTGGAAACGACCCAGAATGCGGAGTAATGTGCTTTTACCAGAGCCGCTTTCTCCCAAAATGCCCAGCCATTCTCCTGCATGAAGTTCGAGGTTAATGTCTGTTAAAACCGGTTTTGAGCCAAAGCTTTTGTGTAAGGATTGCGCGCGTAAGGTAATTTTGCTTTTCTTCATTATGCCCAGGTGATCTTGTTTTCCATCGGCGTACGACGTGCCGGCGCTTCCGGTGCATCATGATAACCCATGAAATATAATCCAAGGCATTTCTGGTTTTCTGGTATGCCTGCGAATTTGGCCAAGAGGTCAAGGATTGCAGGACTGCTCCAATATGATCCGATGCCGTAAGCCGTTGCCGTAAGCCACATATTTTGCACAGCACACGCCACAGCGGCTGTTTCTTCCCACTCCGGAAGTTTTTCAGGATGCAGCTCTGCGCAAATGAGCACTACGACGTTTGATTTGAGCACTTTCTCACCGGCAGCGTCATATTTTGCCTGAGAAAATGATTCGGGAGGCGTTACTGTCCGATATCTTTCTGTGAAAAAGCCGGCAAGCTTATTAAGACTGTCACCTTTGTAAACGACAAAGCGCCAAGGCTCGGTTAGCTTGTGTGTCGGTGCGTAATTGGCGTTTTCAAGGATCGTCAGCAGAATGTCTTTGGGGATGTCTTTCTGAATATAGCTTGGCGGGAAAATACTGCGTCTTTTGCGGATTACACTATTTACTGCCTCAATTGTTTGTTCCATTACAATAAAATTTACTTCTGATTTGTCAAAAAAACAAAGCTAGTAATCTGTAATTAAAATTTACCAACATCCTGCACAACTTTGCCGTTAAACAAGTAATTTGGGCGGCTCCCTGGTGAAATGCGCTAATTTGTTGCAGTAAATTTCACTTCAACCAACCTGACACAGCATGCTTGTTACTACTACTCCGAACATTGAAGGTAAAAAAATCATCAAATACATTGGCCTGGTTAATGGCGAAGCCATCATCGGCGCCAACTTTTTCAAAGATTTTCTGGCAGGAATTCGTGATGTTGTAGGCGGGCGCTCAGGATCTTACGAGCAAGGATTGCGTGAAGCAAAAAGCATAGCAATCCGCGAAATGATGGACCAGGCACAGCGGCTGGGCGCTAATGCGGTCATCGGCGTTGACATTGACCTCGAAACCATTGGCTCTAATAGCGCAATGCTGATGGTCAGCGCAAACGGAACGGCAGTCTGCTTCGAATAAGCAGCAGACTGATCAGAAAACTGCTTTTGCGATCTGGGCTACATTATCAGATTTGCCCATTGTGTAAAAGTGAAGTACAGGCACACCGTATGCCATTAATTCTTTGCATTGGTGAATCCCCCATTCAACTCCTAACTGACGCACTTCTTTGTCCGTCGGGCATTTTTCAACTTCCGCAACGAGTTCTTTTGGGAATTCGAGATGGAAAATTTGTGCGAGCACACTTAGTTGTTTTTTGGTAGCCAAAGGTTTTAATCCAGGAATAATCGGCACATTAATGCCTTCTGCACGGCATCTCTCCACAAACTGGAAATACTTTTGGTTATCAAAAAACATTTGGGTTACGATATAATCAGCGCCCAGCTCAACTTTCTTGCGCAAATGTTGATAATCCGTGTCGAAGCTTGTTGCATCAAAATGCTTTTCAGGATAACCGGCAACGCCGATGCAAAAATCAGTCGGCCACATTTCGGTTTCCGCGTTAAGCAGCTTTCCCTGGTTCATATCATGGACTTGCTTAACGAGCTCGGATGCGTAAGAATGTCCGCCTTGTTTGGCTTTAAAAACGCCCGCAGATTTTTCCGCATCACCGCGCAGAACAAGCACATTATCGATGCCCAGATAATGCAGATCGATCAAAACGTCTTCGGTTTCATCTTTTGTAAAGCCACCGCAAATGATATGCGGCACTGCGTCAACATGGAAGCGCTCCATTAAACGGGCGCAAATTCCAACAGTTCCAGGCCTTTTCCGCACCGGAATCCGTTCAATCAGTCCGTCCTGTCCAACCCGGTCGATAAGCTCTTCTCTATGATATGTTACGTCAACAAACGGAGGTTTGAACTCCATAAGCGGCTCAATAGAATTAAGCAATTCATTGATATTCTGACCTTTTAATGGTGGGATAATCTCAATGGAGAAAAGTGTGTTTCCTTCGGCCTGGCGGATGAACTCGGTAACTTTGGTCATGAACGATAATCTGTGTATTCGTTATTTGCGAATACAAATAAACAAAAAAAATGGCCTACCGCATAACAGTAGGCCATTCCACGTAAACCCTCCTCTATCAGTGTTCGTCAAAAATGTTATTGGGTGTCTGACAGGGCGTCAGTCCCAGGCAACAATTTGCTTGACTGAATACTAATAACTAAAATTCTGTGCCAAATTATTAAACAAACCTTGACACACCAAAATATATCAAAGTTTTTTTATACAAATGTAGATAATTTACTACAAAAAATCCGTTTGTCACATCATTGTAAACGGCTTTGCAGGATGCCTAAATATACTAGTGTTTAATTTTTCGCCAAATCCGGGAATTCATTCCCCAAAGTTTTTACCATCCTGTAAACTCACTGAATTTGACGCGTCATCTCAATGTGCTCAATGTCATCTTCAAGATAAATATCGCTTGACTGGAAGAATTGAAAAGACTCATAAAACCGCCTCAAATAAAGCTGAGCGCCTATTCGAATAATGCTTTTTCCATAAAGTTGCTCCACTTTTGCAATGGACTCATTCAACAGCTCAATGCCATAACCTGCTCCCCTTCCCTTACCGGACACCACAATCCTGCCAATGGAAGGAAACTCATAAGAAACGCCCGGCGGCACAATCCGTGAAAAAGCCATCAGTTTCCCGTCGCGGTAACCCGACAAATGCATTGACTTCTGGTCCTTATCATCCAAATCCAGAAAATTGCATCTTTGCTCTACGATGAACACTTCATTTCTCAGCTGCAAAATTTCGTAAAGTTCGGTGGTTGTTAACGCGTCAAAAGCCTTGAAGCGCCAGTCTAATTTTAGGCTCATTTGGGATCAGTTCTTCTTGAAAGAATATATTTTTACCTGATTTTAATCGTCTTTTATAAATTTGCAGCGAATTTGAATCAGCGCAGGGCCAAAATTCAGGAAATTGCATCTTGAAAACCGGTCGCCGATAACACCAAAATTATTCAACTACATAACATTTTACAAAGCTAAGCATGGGAAGAGCTTATGAATATAGAAAAGCGCGGATGTTCAAGCGTTGGGACAAAATGGCCAAAACCTTCACGAGGATTGGAAAAGACATTGTCCTTGCTGTAAAAAGCGGAACCGCCGATCCTAATACAAACGCAAGGCTTAGGGTACTTTTACAAAATGCCAGGGCGGCCAACGTGCCCAAAGACACGGTTGAGCGTGCGATAAAACGTGCGACGTCCAAAGATCAGGAGGATTACAAAGAGATGGTTTACGAAGGTTACGGCCCGCATGGCGTCGCGATTCTCGTGGAAAGCACAACGGACAACCCTACGCGCACCGTTGCCAATGTGCGCAGTTACTTCAATAAATTAGGTGGCAGCCTGGGCACAATGGGTATGCTTGACTTCATTTTTGACCGTAAATGTATTTTTAAGATCAAAAATGTGGGTAACAAAGATCTGGAAGAGCTGGAATTTGAACTGATCGATGTGGGCGGCGAAGAAGTGTTTCTGGATGAAGAAACGAACCAGATCAACATTTATGGCGAGTTTACAGCATTCGGCGCTTTGCAGCATTATCTGGAAGAAAACGGTTATGAAATCGTTGAGGCCGATTTTGAACGCATTCCGAACGACACCAAAACGCTGAGCGAAGAAGAGGCGGCGGAAGTGGAAAAGTTAATTGAAAGGATTGAAGAAGACGACGATGTGCAACGCGTTTATCACAATATGGCTTAATATAAGGCCACGATCTTGTGTTGCTTTTTCATAAATTCAAACTGATCACCGGGTGATTTCCCTAACAAAGAAGCGCCCACAGGAGACGAAGAAGAGACTGCTATAACGGTCTCTTCTTCTATTTTTAGTAGCCCCCAAGGCTCACTCCGATAAAAATCCAGCCCGCAGTTGTTTCCAGCAAAGAGCCTACTGCCGCGCGAACTAGGCAATTTCGTTTTCGCTTATTTTTTCCAGGAATTTAATCTTTCCTGGCGCACTTGCTCATATTGTCTCGCATGCATGTTCCTGTCCAGCTGGCCCATGGAGCGGGATGTCTCATATTTATCCCCCATCGAGCTCTTTCCCTGGTCGTTAGCCGAAGCCTGCGCAGCTTCCATTGCGTTCCAGGCCACCATCATTCGTTCTTTCCAAAAGTGACTTGATATGGGTGATTAAGGAGGATTTTTTCATCGATGTCAGATTATTAAGGCAAATGTGCAGGACTTTAAAAAGGCTGATTTGAGGCCAAAGATAGGCACCAACCTGAAAAAATAAGGAAAGGGAAATTTCCGATCGCGTTTTCGCGTCGCCAGCTTCCTTTTTATCATCTTTGCCAATGAAGCGGCGCACGAAAAACGCGAAAGCGTTTCACGATAAATGCGAAAACTAGAGAACGGACAATGAGAGTCGTGCCAATATCGGCTCAAAACCCAACGAGCAGGGCAAAACA
>NZ_CEEDCD010000011.1:0-93687 GCF_979253085.1 Dyadobacter sp. AC419
AAGAAAAGATAACATTCGAAATTGTAATCTTTAAATTATCCTATAAAAATGGCTTCGGTTAGACATATTGAAATCATATTTTTGAGCCATTTCTACCAAACATCATTTTGGTAGAACATTGTCAGAACGTTTGTATTCAGAATATTGTAGTATATTTGTACAAGAATTAGAGACAAAAACGAAACAAAAAACGTAAACACTATTAACGATGAAAAATACAAAAAACTTGTCCGTAGCAGCCTTGATGGCCATGACATTCGCAACTTACGCTAACGCTAATACTACTGCATATACAGTTGAAGAAAAAGTAAAGGTTACAGGATTAAGCAAAGCGCTTCCAGCTTCACTTCCAGTTTTGGAAAGTCCAGCTCCACAGAAAGCAAAAAATTCGGTTGACACCAACAATCACAGTGCATCACAAAAAGCAGCTATCGTAGGTCTACAATTGAAGAGCGCTACGAAGTAATTGAAATCAGCCTTAACTAAGAAGGTTTTATTGAGAATGAATTGTAAAAGAGGGAGATTATTTCTCCCTCTTTTTTTGTGCATAACCTATTCTCGGACGCCCGTTTTTTGCCATCTGATCAAGCCTTCGCGGATGTCGGCCAGGATTTGATAATCGTCTTTCACCCAGTTTCCCGAGTTGTGTTTGATGTGTTTGCCGTTGCGCAGATAATTTTCAAACAGCGCATAACATTCCATCGCATCCTCTTTGGAATGGAAGCTGTCGATCCAAACCTGCGGCACCTCATTCTTTGGTACAATTCCAATTCCGACATTGTACACCTTTATAATGCCTTTACTAAACTCCCACGAAATAAAATCTTGTTCGCGAATGTAAGCCGCCCGTAGTATGGAAGCATTATGGCCGATGTAATTGATCAGCCGGTCGAAGATCTGATCCTTCGTTTCCGCTGTATCCGGGCGGATGCGCCACATATTATTTTGAACAGAAAACGGATCTTCCCGGAACTTGTCTAAGGGCTGCCCGTATTGGGCAACTGACATGTTAAGGCCTGGCATAAATTCGACAACCAGCCGCTGTTTCCCGGAAGGGGAAGTTTCGGTAACCACCCTTAATTCTTCCGTTTTCCTGTTTGCTGTTAGGAGCAGTGATTGTTCGTCTTCGTCATAAGAATAATGTCCAAAATCGTATTTTCCTGTGTGATGAATGCGCGTGAATGTGCTGTCGGGAAAAAAGGACACCAGCACCTGGTCCATGCTGCCAGCGGCTTTGGACAAATCGCGATATTGATTACGAGCGCCATCCTTTTTACTAAAATCAATAAACCGCCAGGTTCCATTCAGTTTGCCCTTATGCAGGATCAGCGGATTAATGTCGGTAATCCGCCCCTGGTAATCCGCATTTTTTTTCTGCTTCACACCACGGTAAATGATGCCATGATGGTCCATCACCGTAATCATGATCAGCAATAATATTAGTTTGATCAGCGCCATTGTGAAACAAATCCTTTCTTGTTTAAAATAGTCCGCCGGAAGCGGTTAAGAGTATTTCCGGCAGCATTAGTGCTTATTCCAATCATTCTCAGCCCTTTCACCAAACACTATCTGATCGTAAAACCTATGCAAATCGTAAGGTCAGCGCCACTTTTCCTCATTTTCCTGCTGCTCAATTTCGGATATAATTTGAGAAATTCTTCCGAAGAAGTCGAAAAAATTGCAGGTTGCAGAAATTTCACTTTCTGCCGTTCAAAACGAAGCGGCGGAGACCATCAGTATATTCAGCGGAACAGATAAAAAGCCGATTTTGGTGCAGAACGCCAAAGCAAATTTCAGGCCATATCTGCACCCGATCATTGCGCCCGACGGCAAAGGCGTGCTCACCGAATACAGCCCGGGCCATCACAAACACCAGACTGGCATTTACTGGGGTTACACGCGCGTGAACGGCCGCGATTATTTTCACCATCCCGACGGCGATTACTGGAAAAGGGTTTCTGCAAAAGTGACCGAGGCAAAAGGCACGGAAGTGAAATGGCAAACGGTCTATAATCTGCTTGATTCGACTGGAAAGGCTGTTTTGACCGAAACACAAAATTGGTCGATGCGCTTTAAGGATGGGAAATATCTGCTTGATCTGGAATGGAATGGCGAAGCGCAGACGGATGTGACCATTGGAAAATATGATTACGGCGGATTATTTGTGCGCATGCCCTGGAAAGAAGGCATCAAAGGGGAAGTGATCAATGCAGCGCGACAAAAAAACGAAAAAGCAGAAGGTCAGGCTGCGATGTGGGTGGATATCGGCATGCAGGTGGAAGGCCGGGATAATCTTGCACACATTGCCATCTTCGATCATCCCAAAATAAAGGTTATCCGCAAACCTGGCGGGTCGACAGCCAGCTCGGCGCAGGCCCGGCACGCGCAAGAAAAGCCGCTTGGCACATTAAAAAAGGTGAAGCTGAAACCATTAAGCACGAATTGGTCATTTACACCGGCGAGCTCAATGATGTGGAATTGAACAAAACATTCGGTGAATTCATCGGTAACAACGGCACTTATAATACAGCTGCATTGTGGGCCATTGCGCAGAAAGAGGGTAGGGAAGCCAAATTCCTCAGCGCACAGGAAGCCGTTGCAGCGATGACCATTAAGGAGGGCTTTCAGGTTAATGCGTATGCATCCGAGCCGATGATGACACAGCCGATGGCATTTTGCTGGGACGATAAAGGGCGGATGTGGATTGCGGAAAATAAAGATTACGAGTCACGGGGAAAAGGCTTTTCCAATGCAGGCGACAGCCGTATCCTGATTCTGGAAGATACGAATGGCGACGGTGTTGCCGACAGCAGGAAGGTTTTCATGGAAGGCATTGCATTTCCGTCCGCCATTGCCGTTGGGTTCGATGGCGTTTTTGTAGGCGCGCCGCCGAATTTGCTTTTTGTACCCGATAAAAACGGTGATGACAAGGCTGATATGGACGACATTGAAGTGCGCTTGACGGGCTGGGGCATTCGCGACCGGCATGAAACGCTGAACAGTTTTCACTGGGGGCCCGATGGCTGGTTATATGGTTTGCAGGGTTTCGCAACGCCTTCCAAAGTCGGGAAGCCGAAGGATTAAGGGCAAGCTTTACAAGCATAAGGACCCGTTTCCAGAGAATTTTGAAGTTGAAAATGGCGTCGATATCAATGGTGGCGTGTGGCGTTATCATCCTACGAAAGCCATTTTCGAGGTTGTAGCACACGAGTTTTAGCAATCCTTGGGGGATAGATTATGACGCAAAAGGCCAGTTGCTGATGACGGCTTGCGTGATCCCGCATTTGTGGCACGTTATTCTGGGTGGCATTTACCACCGGCAGGGTGGACAGCATTTCAATCCTTACGTCATAATGATATCAAAACCATCGCCTATCACACGCACCGCTCGGCGCATGGAGGGGCGCGGGTTTATCTTTGGATGCTTTTCCGGAATCGGAGCGCGGTAATATTCATGGCCAACATTCATGAGCACGGCATATTATCGGATATTCTGACGCCGAAAGGCTCTGGTTTCAGCGGTAAGCACGGCGATGATTTTATGATGGCCAATAATGCGCAATGGGTTGGTTTTAGCATGGAAATCGGGCCGGAAGGCGGCATGTATGTGCTGGACTGGCATGACGCCGACATTTGCGGATCGGATGTTTTGAACTCGGAAACGGGCCGGATTTTCAGGATTATGCCGAAGCTTTCAAATGCTGAAAACTGGAAAGGGCGTTATGATGATCTGGGTAAAACGTCCGATCTGCAACTGGCCGACTGCAAACCAGTAAAAGCGAATGGCATGCGCGGCGGGCGAGAATTATCTTGCAAAACAGGGCCGTAAAGGGCAGTCTGAAAAGATGCGTTTGCAAAGCTGACAGACATTTATGCCAAAAACAGCAATGCCGATTACCGGCTTCGTGCGATGTGGGCCTTACAGGTTACCAATGCTTTGGATGCAAATACATTGTTAAAAGCGCTGGACGATAAGGGCATTTATGTTCGCGCCTGGGCGATCCAGTTTTTGTCTGAAAACAATAAACCTTCTAACTGAAGCCATTGCCAAATTTACAAAGCTTGCCAAGGACGATCCCTGCCGTTGTTTGGCTTTATCTGGCGTCAGCAATGCAGCGCATCGATCAGGCGCAGCGATGGAGCATTGCCGAAAAATCTGATCGCGCACCAAACTGACGCTGAGGACCATAACATTCCTAAAATGATCTGGTATGGCATTGAACCTTTGGTCAAAACCAATCCGGCAAAAGCTTTGGAAATGGCTGGAAGCAGCAAAATCCCGATGGCAACGCAATTTATTGCGCGCCGGACGGTGGATGCGGGGATGCTATTGAAGCCGTTGTGGCAGCGATTGGAAAAATGCCTGCGAACGATTTGGCACTCATGGAAGGCATGCGCGACGGGCTCGAAGGCAGAACCGACATTAAAACGCCTGCAAATTGGAAAGCGGTTTATGCCGCCTTAAAACAGGGAAACCAGCCGGCCGCCAAGCTGGCGCTGGAACTTTCGCAACATTTCGGAGACACCGAGGCGGCTAAAAACTTTCTCGTGACATTAAAAGATGCAAATGCCCCACTTGATCAGCGGCGAAAAGCGTTGCAAGGATTAGCCACCCGACAACGACCTGAGTTGGTCGCTGAGCTGCCGAACCTGCTTAATAACAAGGAGCTTAAACTAGACGCAATCCGTGCAATGGCAGGCTACGATAGTGAACCGCTGGGCAAATTGCTGATTGATCAATATCCAAAATTCAACGCAGCAGAAAAAGCAGAAGCCATTCAGAAGATTAGCCTTCGGCGCCCGAAATCAGGCTGGTTGCTTACGCAGGGAATTTCGAAGAATGTGATTCCAAAAAAGGACATTCCGACCTACGTTGCGCGCCAGCTCAGACGTGCGGTAGGAAGCGGTTTCGTGGAAGTTTGGGGGCCGATCCATCATGTCGCATTTGATGAAAAGGCTTATAAAAAATACAAAGGATTACTCACCGATAAGCATGTTTCCGAGCGAGCCGCAACCAGGGTCGCATGATTTTCCAACGGACTTGTGCGCCTTGCCATAAACTTTACGGCGAAGGTGGCATCATCGGTCCGGAATTGACAGGCTCAAACCGCGCCAATCTGGATCATCTGCTGGGCAACATTCTGATCCGAGCGGTGAAATCCAGGACGATTACAAAATGGTGGTCGTGACCACGCGGGATGGGCGCACGTATGTAGGCAACATTGCGAAGGAAACCGAACGTCAGGTTACATTGCGCATTGTGGGGCAGGATGCGGTTGCTATCAATAAATCCGACATTCAAACGCGTGAGGTTACGCCCGTTTCGATGATGCCATCCGGCCTTTTGGAAGCACTGTCGGACAAGGAAGTGACTGAGCTGGTGGCTTATCTGAGGACAACGGCACAGGTGGAAATGCCCAAATAAATGTCACAATACCAGTAATTTATTGTAATGCACTGGCTTTTGATTTAAATTATAATCCAAATCAAAAAGGAGATCGTTATGCGGGCATATTACAGGATTTTATTTGCGCTTATTGTTTCTATTGCAACAAACATTCATGTCAAAGCCGAACAGCCTGAGACATTGAAAATCGGCGCTGCGGCTCCGGATTTCAACTTAATGGGTGTCGATGGCAAAAAGTATTCGCTGAAAAGCTTTGCCGCAGCGCCCGTTTTGGCGATCATTTTTACGTGCAACCATTGCCCGACCGCGCAGGCATACGAGGACCGGATTAAGAAATTGACCACAGATTATAAAGCAAAAGGCTTCGCGCTGATTGCTATTTCTTCCAATGATCCCAAAGCCATTCGCCTGGACGAGCTCGGTTACACCGATCTGAGCGACACTTACGAAGAAATGAAGGTCCGTGCCAAAGATATGGCTTGCCAGAAATTTCCCTTATCTCTTCGACGGCGACGATCAAAAAACTGCATTGGCTTACGGCCCCGTCCGCAACGCCGCACATTTTTATTTTTGACAAAGCGCGCAAATTGCAATATCACGGCCGCATTGATGATGTCGAAGTCACCAACGGTCCCGCTCCGAAAAATACGGACGCCAAAAATGCCATTGAAGCATCGTTAGCCAACAAACCAGTTCCCGTTCCGTCGTACAAAAAGATTGCGGCTGCTCCATGAAATGGATCTCAAAAGAAGACGGTGTTCAGAAAGAAAAGGCAGGCTGGGCAAATGAACCCGTAACGCTGGAAACCATTGACGAAGTGGGTTTGAAAGAGCTGATCAGCAACAAATCCGACAAGCTGCGGCTGATCAATGTGTGGGCAACCTGGTGTGGTCCGTGCGTAACGGAATTTCCTGATTTCATGACCATGCACCACATGTATCGCCAGCGTGATTTTGAATTTGTATCGATCAGCGCCGATAATCCGGATAAGAAAGAAAAGGCATTGAAATTCCTGCAAGGAAAATTCGCATCGAATAAGAATTATATTTTTAATATGGAAGATAAGTATAAAATGATTGAAGCGATTTGATCCTCAATGGCAGGGCGCATTGCCTTACACAATTCTCGTAGAGCCGGAGGTAAGTATTCGCGTATGCGCAGCAAGGCCCCATTGATCCGCACAAAATGAAAAAGATCGTCGTCGAAAATAAATATGTAGGCAGATATTACTAATAACCAGATCATTAACCTTTACAAATCATGGCAGAACAAGAATTTTCAAGACGTCAGTTTCTGAGTGCAACCGCACTTTTAACCGCTGGCGTAGGCCTTTTGCCGCGCGCAGGCTTCGGTTTTCCGGCTTATATCAAAAACCTGGGGCAAACCCAATTCCCTATTCAACGGCGTGCAGGTCGGCGCGATCACATATTGATGGCGGAGCATGCCGGGCGGCGCAGAGGACATTTTGAAATACTGCATTGATGCCAACATCAGCGCGATTGAATTGATGGGACCAACCGGAGAATTATTTTGCGGGCGCACCGGAAGGACCAAAAATGCCACCCTGGACCGGAGGCAAGCGCCCCGAACTCACCGACGAACAGACAGCCGCGCAAGCAGAACATCTGGTAAAAATGGCAGAGTGGCGCGCCAAAGTGCCGATGGATAAATTCGTGCAGCTGCGTAAAATGTATAATGATGCCGGCGTAAGCATTTATGCATTCAAACCATCTGCATTAGGCGAGAAAAACACGGATCAGGAAGTGGATTATGCGTTTCGGGCGGCGAAAGCGCTAGGTGCAAACCAGGCCACCATTGAGCAGCCGCACCGATCCTGCGCAAACCAAAAGACTGGGTGACATTGCTGCTAAAAACAAAGTGTATGGTGGGTTACCACGGCCACACGCAGCAAACGCCTGAATCCTGGCGGGATACGGCTTCTAAACGAATCAAAATACAATGCGATGAATTTTGACATGGGACATTACGTTGCAGCCGGTTTTCGACCCGATCCCATTGATTCGAAACAAAGCACGATCACATTGTGAGCATGACGTGAAAGACCGGAAAAACAAGGAAAACGGCGGCGCTAACGTGGTTTGGGGACAAGGCGATACGCCTATCACCGCAGCTTTGGAATTGATGCGCGCCAGAAAATAAAGTTTCCGGCAACCATTGAGCTGGAATATGAAATTCCAGCAGGCTCAGATGCAGTGAAGGAAACCGCAAAATGCGTCGAGTATGCCCGGAAAGCATTAGGTGCTTAACCAAATAAGTTTTTGTGCTGCCGCCTGTTTTGACAGGCGGCATTTTTTTGTCTTTTCGAAAACACTTTTCATTATTAATCCGCTTGTTTCTCACATTGTTAAGGTTAAGTCTAAATAAAGTGTGTGTCCGTATTTATTCTAAATTAAAAATATACTAAGTTCACAGCACAAACCATTCTGACCAGGCCGGTTACCACTTCTACGGCTTTAATTGTAAAACATTATTCTGTGAAACAGACTTACACTTTTCGCAAGCTGATCAATGATCTTCATCTTTGGGTTGGCTTACCCAGTGCGCTCATTCTCTTCATCATGTGCTTTACCGGCACCATGTATGTGTTTCAAAGGGAGATTACGCAGTGGGTTGACAGCGATAAGTTTAGTGTAAATGTGCCCGCAAATGCTAAGGCGCTGCCCCTTTCGGAACTTTCAAAACGCGTTCAGGCGGGTAAGGAAGGCAGGATCTCGAACATTCAAATCGCCCAATACGCGGATGAAGCCTGGACTTTCGGGCTCAGTACAATTGATAAGGAAGCAAAGCCTGAAATTGAAAAAAGAGGGTCCAAATGCGGGTAAGCCCAAAATTAAGGAAAAAACCACGAGCTATCTCGTTGATCCATACACAGGCAACATTCAGGGCGATGCCAAAACGCCTGCGACGGAGTTTTTTGCAACTGTGCTCCAAATGCACCGCTGGTTGTTGATGGAACACGATTTAGGTGGCGCAATAACGGGCACCGCTGCATTTATGATGCTGTTTTTAACATTGTCAGGATTGATATTATGGTTTCCTGCGAAGATCAAAAGCTTCAAAAACAGTCACATCTGGAAGCAAGGTCTTAAAATTAAAACCGATGGAAACTGGAAGCGAATCAACTTTGATATGCACAAAGCGCTTGGTTTCTATGCCTTTGTTTTTGTGACCATTATGGCGATTACAGGACCGTATTTCGCTTTTGACTGGTATAAAAAGAATTTTAGCGGCGCATTGGGAACAGTGCCTCTTAACAAAAACAATACATTGGAATCCACATTATCGGCTTCACAACAGCCAATGGATCTGAATGCGATCGTGGCCAATGTGGACAAACTTTATCCTTACAGCGGCACCGTCAAGCTTGCATTGCCGAAAGATTCCATAGGCAGCATTGCTGTTCAAAAAGCAGCTTCCGGCTTCATGACGTCGGCCGCTGTGGACCGGGTTACATTGGATCAATATTCGGGTAAAGTGCTCAAATTGGATCGCTATGCGGATAAAACGACGGGTGAAAAGATCGTAGCATCCGTCAAATTCATTCACACGGGCGAGCTTTTTGGTACATTTTCAAAGATCATTTATTTCATTGCCGCATTAATTGCAACGAGCTTGCCGGTAACCGGTTTTTGTATCTGGTTAAACAAAGGCAAGAGCGCGAAAGGAAAAGCAACGCGGCAAGCGGTTTCCAGCGCAGGAGCGCGGCATTTCTGTTCGGAGAAAACACAAGCCTAATAATCAGCCTGCCTGAAATAATTTATTGAAATGATCAATCCGGGGCAAAGCAGCGCTCCGGATTTTTTTGTGCCCTTTATGATGCAGTTTGCTTGTCATTACTAAGTGGTTGAAAAATATTTAGGTAAAAATTTGTTCGTACCAAATTTTTCCTACCTTTATCGCATTGATTCAATTAGATTAAAATGGAGCCTACAAAATCAGAATTAGAAATATTACAAGTGCTTTGGGAGCATGGTCCGTCTGACGGTCAGGTTTGTGAATGATAAGCTTAATGAAGAAAAGCGCGCAGTGCAATATTCATCAACATTAAAACTCATGCAGATCATGGCTGAAAAGGGCATTGTGATCCGTGACGAAAGCAGTATGAAGCACGTATATAGCCCGGCGGAATCGGAGGATAAAACCAAAAACGCGCTGCTTTCGAAGTTCGTGGACTCGATGTACAAAGGCTCAGCGTCAAACCTGGTTATGCAGCTTTTTGGCAATAAAAACACGTCGCAGGAGGAATTAAATGAGATCAAAGATTTTTTGAAAAAACTGGATCAATAACACCTGATCATCAATCCGTTAGCCATGAATATTAATGAACCGCATATCCAAAAACTGTTGCAGGCGGTTTGCCTGACGCTGCTCCATTCCATCTGGCAGGGCTTTATCGTTGCCATTCTGGCGGGCATGGTCCTGATGCTTACCAGAAAAGCAAAACCGGCCATTCGATACAACTTGCTCGCAGCATTAATGTTCACTTTTTTTGCTGCTGCCTTTTACACTTTTGTCACGTTGCTGCCTGCTAATGAGGGAATTCCCAAAAGTGAAGCGATAAATGTAACTGCTGTCAGTTGGAGCGCTGGCAACGGAGGTTTGCATGCTGTTAATCTGACCAACATTTCTGGAACCAGTTCATGGAGCAGTCTTATCATTGATTTTTGCAGCCAAAATGCGCAGCTCATTGTGGCGATCTGGTTTTTGATTTTTATGCTGAAATCTTTCCAGGCGACGGCGGGAATGCTTTACATCCATAAGATCAAAACGCGGAATGTGCATCCGCTGCGTGCAAGCTGGAAAAGCAGGTTTAATGTGCTTGCTGAGAAGATGAAGATCAGTCAGTTGATTCAGGTCATTGAATCTGAAAATGTGGCTGTTCCTATGGTTATTGGTATTTTTAAGCCGTTGGTAATCATCCCTTTTGGCATATTTACAAATTTTCCTGAAACGCAGATTGAGGCCATTTTGCTTCATGAGCTGGCGCATATCAAACGACGTGATTATTTGGTGAATCTGATCCAGATCTTTTGTGAAAACATCTTCTTTTTCAATCCCGCATTGCTCTGGCTATCTCAGTTGATCAAAGAAGAAAGAGAGCATTGCTGCGACGATCTGGCGATTGCAGTGATGGAAAATAAGACATCATTTGTGCACGCACTTGTTTCTTTTCAGGAGTATAATGTAAAGGGTGCCGCATTTGAAATGACCTTTACAAAGAAACGTAATCATCTGCTGGACAGGATCAAACGAATTATTTATAGCAACAATAAACCTTTAAACGCCATGGAAAAATTATTTGTCACATTCAGTTTAGTTGCCGCCCTAGCACTTTCAGCCGCAATCCCGCAAGACGCTTCCCAACCTGCCCGCATTGATGTTGTGCAAGCCGCTCCAAAATCCGCGCCGCCAATGACATCCGCCATCCCAAAAGAGCCGATTTCGATTGTACAAGAGGATACATTGCCAAAGAAGAGAAAAGATCAAACGGTTGAAGTCAACACGAATGCGGACGTGGAGGTGAATGAAAACATATCCATCAACACGGACTATAATTCGAATTCTCAGATCAACGTAACAAGCAGCGGTATAAGCACTTACAGCATTAGTGTCGACGGTAAACATTATGATATAGTTAAGATCAAAGACAAGATTACCACCCTCATGATCGACGGAAAAGAGATTTCGAAAGAGCAGTTTTCAACCTATCAGGATGAAATTGACAAGGTCCTGGAAAAGATTGAAGAAGAGCACGAAAAAGCAGAAGTCCACAGAAAGGAATCAGAAAAGCATCGCGCCGAAGCAGATGTAATGCGCAAACATGCCGACGAGCAGCGCGCGAAGGCTGATGAAATGCGTGTTTATGCAGATCAGCAACGCAAGCAGGCCGACATAGCACGGGTAGAAGCGGAGCAGCATCGCATTAATGCTGATAAGGACAAAGAACGATTCGAAGGCATGCAGGATGACATTATTGATGACCTCAAAGATGCAGGGGTGATCAAGAGCAGGACTGATCTTTCTTACAAATTCAATGAGAACGAACTCACAGTTAACGGTGAGAAGCAACCGGAATCACTGCATAAGAAGTTGAAAGAAAAATATATGAACGGCAAAAACTTCGAAATGCTGTACAACTATGGCAGTAAGTCAAGCTCCTCTACAGGAATACATTATAAAAAGTAGGATAGCGCGTTACTCGCGAAAAGACAAGTAAAACAAACGCTGCGTTGTATTTTATAAAAATATCAACGAACGTGTTTTACGATGCATCGCAGGACCTTTATAAAAAATACAGCCGTGGCCGTTGCGGCAGGCGCAGCAGTTTCATCAGGTTTTTCTTTTAAAAATCAGAGTGCTAAGAACAAGCTTCCAAAATGGAAAGGCTTCAATTTGCTTGATTTCTTTTCCCCTGATCCGAATTCCAGCAGAAAACCAACGACCGAAGAACAGCTTAAATGGATGAGCGATTGGGGTTTTGATTTTGTCAGAATTCCGATGGCTTATCCAATGTATCTTAAATTTGACCGGAGCAAAAATATTACTCCCGAAGAAGTCTATCAGGTTGACCAGCAGGCTGTTGATCGCATTGATAACCTGGTCTCGCTGGCGCATAAGCACAATATGCACGTAAGCCTCAACTTGCACCGTGCACCTGGATATTGTGTCAATGCAGGCTTCAACGAACCTTATAATCTTTGGACGGATCAAAAAGCATTGGATGCATTTTGCTTCCACTGGAACATGTGGGCGAAGCGATATAAGACTGTTTCTTCCAAGCAGATTAGTTTTGATCTCCTCAATGAGCCCAGTATGCGTGAGGATATGAATGATCAGCATTCGAAAAGGACTTCTGTGCCGGGCGAAAGTTACCGCAAACTTGCGCTTGCCGCCTCAGAAGCGATCAGGAAAGAGAATCCAATGCACTTGATCATTGCAGACGGCAACGATGTGGGAACTTCTGTCATACCGGAACTGGCTGATCTGGACATTGCGCAAAGCTGCCGCGGTTATCATCCGGGCGTTATTTCCCATTACAAAGCGCCGTGGGCGAATAAGGATCCCGAAAATCTTCCCGAACCGAAATGGCCTGGACAAGTCGGCAACCAATATCTCAGCCGTGCGATGCTCGAAAAATTTTATAAACCCTGGATTGACCTCGTAGGCAAAGGCGTAGGCGTGCATTGCGGTGAATGCGGCTGCTGGAACAAAACCCCGCACGACGTTTTCCTGGCATGGTTCGGCGACGTGCTCGACATCCTTTCTTCTAATGGAATCGGCTTCTCACTTTGGGAATTCGCCGGCGACTTTGGTGTGCTGGATTCCCGCCGTGACGATGTTGCCTATGAAGATTGGCACGGGCACAAGCTCGATAGAAAGCTGCTGACGCTTATGATGAAATACTAAATTATTTTAGTTCAGCAAGTAATCCGTTCAGGTTGAGGCTCTTGGTGTACATTTCAACGGTTCCATCTTCCAGGAAATTCCAGGATTCCCTGGGCCGGTCCCAATACAATTCGACGCCGTTATTGTCCGGATCATTGAGATATAATGCTTCTGAAACGCCATGATCGCTTGCGCCGGATAACGGATAACCGGCCAGTTGGAGCCGGTTGAAAATTGTTGCCAGGTCTTTTCTGGTCGGATAAAGGATGGCAGTATGAAACAGGCCGACGCCCCGTTGCGGAGCAGCCGGAGCTCCCTCGCTATACCAGGTGTTGAGGCCGATGTGATGGTGATATCCGCCGGCAGAAATAAATGCTGCCTGTGCGCCATATCTGGCCATCATTTCAAATCCAAGCAAACCGCAATAGAAGTCAAGTGCGCGTTCCAGATTGGAAACTTTGAGGTGAACATGTCCAATGCTCGTCAATGCGGGAATTTTATAATCTGAGGTTTCCATAGGAGGGGGTTATGGTTGATTTTGCCAATCAATTTACATCAAGTTGCGGTAAATAATTCCCCCAAAGGCCTTTACCAAGAAATCAGTCTATAATCAGCTATCCTTTTTTGATGAACCGCCGAACAGCATTGTCCTCCATCCTGGCCGTTTCCGGTGCAGGCATTTTACCCGAAGAAGCAGTTAAAAGCAAAGCGCAACCCTTTATTTATTCATTAAATATGAGCACGTTGCGTGGCCATAAGTTAGGGTTTAGGAAGGAGCTGGAAGTGGCTGCAAAAGCAGGTTTCGGATCAGTGGAAATCTGGATCAACACATTGCAGGATTATCTTAAAGAAGGCGGATCTATAAAAGATGCCAAGAAAATCATTGATGATCTGGGTATTAAAGTGGAGGACGCGATTGGGTTCGCCACGTGGATTGTAGACGATGAATCCGCACGATCGAAAGCATTGGAGCAGCTGAAAGTGGAAATGGACCAATTGGCACAAATTGGCTGTCCGCGCATTGCCGCTCCGCCCATGGGAGCTACAACGGGTGCGTCATTGGATCTGGCAAAAGTCGCTGAGCGTTATCGGACTATTCTTGAATTGGGAGACAAAACCGGCGTTGTGCCGCATCTCGAATTATGGGGTTTTTCGAAAATCTGAGCCGGGTAGGAGAGATATTATATGTTGCAGTGGAATCAGGGCACCCTTCTGCGCGGTTGCTGATGGATGTTTATCATTTGCACAAAGGCGGATCGGGAATGGATGCCGTGAAAGATGTTGGCAAGCCGTTGGTTGAAATTTTCCACATCAACGATTACCCGGCAACGCCGCCCCGCGAAACGATCACCGATGCAGACCGCGTTTATGCAGGAGACGGTGTGGCTCCATTAAAAGATCTTTTGAAGTCATTAAAAAACCCGGATCGACCTGTAATCCTCTCCTTTGAGGTTTTTAACAAAGAATATTATGCACAGGATGCACTATTGGTTGCCAAAACCGGCCTGGCTAAAATGAAGAAGGTTACGGAAGGCGTCTGAGTTAAAGCTTGTTCATAAAAGCCAGAATGCTCAGCACCAGCCCGGCAATGGTTGCGATAGCTGAAAGGATGATCGCAAATATGGCTGCAAATCCTTTTGCGCCGGTTTGGGAAGTTACCAAAAACCGATCATCTGTTTTATAATCAGTGGATTGCTTCGTGCGCAACGTGTAAGTTCCGGGCCGGTCCACATGTAACCTGGCAATCGGTACAATGCGGTTTCCCGACATATCTTTGCGCATTCCAAACATATTAACGGCTTCAAATACTGCAAGTTCTTGCTGATCAGCAACTCTTACCAACCTGAATTCGCAGTCGGTTGGAATTGCACCAGCAACAGACCGGCGTTTATAAGCAATTTCATAGTCGCCAGCCGCGACAAATTCAATCGTGTTATCATCTGTAATAGCCGGAAATTCCGTTTTCGGCCCGGCATAGACTTGCATGATCCGGCCAATGCTTTTGATCAAAAAATAAACGCCGGTGAGGCAGAGGACCGGAAAATAAGATTTTAAGCAGCATAGTGTTCGTGTTATAGTGTAATGTTTAAATTTCGGGTCCGGATTGCTTTGCTAGGGCGTTGTCAAAGTATTTTTTTACCAAAATGGTGATGAAACGTTTCAAGTAAACATCATTGAAAAACACATTGGAAAAGTTATCGAAACGCTGCGATTGCACGCCCAGATAGAAGAAATACAAACTCGCTCCGAGCATCGGGATCAGCCTTTTTTCTTCATCTGAAATCTTCGTTACCGATTCATATCCTTCCAGGAAGCTGCTGACTTTTAATGCACATTCGTCAGGATCCTTCTCAACGCTGTGCACTTGCAGAATATAATAAGCCAGGTCGAGGCAAAGCCATCCGTTTCCACAAAAATCAAAGTCGAAAAGCGTCGCCTCGTTATTCTTCCCGATCACCATATTGTCAAACCAAATGTCAAGATGCACGGCTCCTTTTCTTAATTGGGTCTCGTCGGCGTTGTCGAATGTTGCTATCAAATGTCGCTGTGCATTGCGCATAAAAGCCATTTCTTCACTGTCCGCTGGAAGGAATTCTTTCGATTTCCGTTAGCGAATCAATCAGGATCTCCTGTTTCGTATAGGTAACACGGTCAAGATGAAAATCCTGCGTCAGGACATGCATGCGCGCCATCATGACGCCAATTTCGCGATGCAGATCAGGAGAAAAGTTCAGCTGTTTTTCACCAGTCGCGAACGTAAACATGCCGCCGAAACGCTCGCCTTCCGGCGCGCTTAATGTCTGAATATAATGTTGAGCAGCATCAGGAATGGGATAAGAAACAGGAATTCCGTTGGCTTGTAAATGCGTTAGCAGCCGCAATTCTTCCTGAATTTCTTTCTCCGAGCGCCAGCCAAGCGTGTACAAACGGAAAATGTATTTTTCACCTGATGCATTGACAAGATATGTGTGACTAATGCCCGCTTTTAACAATTTACAAGTGACTTCTTTGTTGGGAAAATATTTTTCCTGCAAAAAAATAGCGAGGTGAACCGTGGACAGGTTCGAGCTGGTGACGGGGAAATGCGACATGGGAAGATTTACTGTGAACTGCGAAATTAGATATTCATTGTAACTTAATTTGCTTTTTACTTGAATATGCGTCAATTTGTCCGTCAATGCGGGGCATAATTATTTGCCGGTAAGAAGGATGATCTTTTGGTAATTCAAATATTTATATGAGTGAAATAAAATTGAAGCTGGACGAGCGTAAAAGAGGCGCTTTTGTGATTGAAGAAGAAGGAAAGCAGGTTGGGGAAATGGTTATCGGGCTCAGCGAAACTGCGTTAACTGTTTATCATACAGAGGTTAACCCTGAAATGGAGGGCAAAGGCCTGGCCAAACTAATGCTGGAAGAAATGGTTGGTTATGCCAGAAGCAACAATCTGCAAGTGGTGCCGCTCTGCGAATATGTGCATGTGCAGTTCAAAAGGCATCCGGACGATTATGCGGATGTTTGGCGTAAATAACCGTTGCTATACAACTGTTTCTTGCGGCTTAGGCAGATAAATCACGAATGTCGCGCCCTTATCCGGTTCACTTTTAGCCGTAATATAGCCATTGTGATTTTGAACGACTTTCTTACAAAGCGCCAGGCCGATTCCCGAGCCTGAAAACTCACCGCGTCCGTGCAGCCGCTGAAACATTTGGAAGATCCTGTCCAGATATTTTTCGTCAAAACCAATCCCATTATCGCGCACTTCCAGGCATATATATGAATGTCCTGGAAGCAGCCGGGGCATATTTGCAATTTCTGCGTCGTCTAGGTCGGTGGCGTGAATTTCGATCACCGAATGCACGTCTGGTTTCCTGTATTTGATCGCATTACTCAGCAGATTCTGAATGAGTTGCGTTAATTGTGACGGGTTGCCCCAGACGGCTGGCAAAGCGCCAACCTTTATCTCAGACTTCTGCTCTTCAATTGAAAATTCCAGGTCTGCAATCACCGTCGAAACGTATTTTCTCAAGCTTAACCTCTTCAAAAGCACTGTCCCGTGTCGTAAGTCTGGAATAAGCGAGCAAATCGTCTATCATGCTAGACATTCGCTTGGATGCATCCTGGATCCGGTTCAGCATAAAAACGCCGTTTTCATCCAATGCATCGGCGTAAACCGTCTGCAACCGCGAGCTGAATGATTGAATTTTACGCAATGGCTCCTGCATATCGTGACTTGCAGCGTAGGCAAATTGCTGCAAATTGCTGTTTGAATTAACGAGTTCCTGATTCGCCTGATGCAATTCCTCAGTCCGCTTCTGAACCCTTCTTTCGAGCTCGTTGGCAAGCTGGCGATATCGTTCTTCGCTTTTTTCCAGCTCCTGGCGCGATTTAACCTGTTCGGTCACATCCACGGCCATATCCAGGATTGCATATATTTCTCCCTTTGCATTGCGCAGAGGCTTGTAAGTAAAATCGAAATAAAAGGTTTTGAGCTTGCCGTCGATAACCAAATCACAAGCGCTTCCTTGCGCCGCATGCGGTATGCCGGTTTCATAAATGTGATCAAGAATTTTGAGAAAAGGCTGGTTTTGTAATTCAGGCAGCGCGTCACGCAACGGCATGCCAATGACGCCATTGCCCTTACCCCAGATTTTCAACATGGCCTCATTAGGCAATTCAATGATCATGTCTTTTCCTACAAACATGGATGTCGCTACGGGCGCTTGCGCAATAAGCGTGCGCAAATGCTCCTCGCTGGCCCGAAGCCGGTTCTCTGACTCAATCCGGTCCGTAATGTCCATGACGATGCCCGAAATTGAAACGGGCATTCCGGATGTGTCATATAAATATTGACCGATCACCCTGATCCAATGCACAGAGTCATCATGCCACACAAAACGTGCTTCATAACGCAGCTGGCCCGTTTTATGCGCTATTTCGTATTCCTGTGACCGCTTATCGTGATCCTCAGGATGAATGTGATTGATAAAGATACTTCCCGGGTCAGATCCTTGGTCTCACGGCCGGTCAGAATGCGGGCCATTGTGGGTGAATAAATGATATTATCCGAATCAAGCTCAATCAAAAAAGAGCCTGCTCCCGAACCTTCGACCGTCATGGCCGCTTGCTTATCTGCCCAGGCGGCGCGCTCGACGTGTGGAAACTTCATCCGTAATATTTCTGGAAATGCCTGGCGAACCGGTAAGCCTGTCCATCTTCGCCAAAATACGCTTTTCCAGTGCAATGCAGCCAGCGCAATATTTTATCGGTCGCGCCAATCGTGCGGTAACGCATATCGTACACACCGCGAAGTTCCGGGTCCAGCGCGTCTTTAACGGCAGCTGCAACTTTTTCCCGGTCGTCAATATGAATGTAATAAAGCAGATTATCGTAATGCAACACTTCTTCGGCCGGATTACCATAAAGCTGGCGGCACCGGTCATCGAAATACGTAATGCCGGTTGTCGGATCAAGGTTCCAGGTGCCAAGCTGTGCGGCTGTAAGTGGCAAATCGGCAAATTGGCCTCTGCTTTCCTGGTGCGCGTGATCTGAGATCTATTTTTTTGGAAAGAATCCTTATTGTCGTGAAGCGTATCGATCATTTTATGAAAATCCAACTGGTGTGCGGTGCTTGGCAACCGTAAATGCTCATTCTCCGGTAAAAATAATGATATTACTCGTAATTAGTAAAGAATATGACGGATCGACTTTTATCAAAAGTCAGGAGAAAACCATCTCGCCATGATCAGAATTTCAGCTCATCTTTTTGCCTGCCGCATTCCTTTTGCTCACCGGCTTTGCACTGCTGCCGCAAAAAAAGCGGGTTCTCACTCTTTGACGGCAGAACATTCAATGGCTGGGAAGGCGACACGGTCAAAACCTGGAAAATCGAGGATGGAGCCATTGTGGGCGGATCTTTAACCGAGACGGTTCCGCAGAACGAATTTCTGTGCACTCGGAAAACTTATTCGAATTTTAATCCTCAATGTTAAATTCAAACTGACAGGAAATGAAGGTTTTATCAACACAGGCGTTCAGTTTAATAGTGTCCGTTCCAAAGATCCTGCTTACGAAATGATTGGTTATCAGGCGGATTTGGGCGAAAAATTCTGGGCAAGCCTTTATGACGAATCCCGGCGGAAACAAAACGCCGACCGGCCCGGATTCGGCTGCGGTCCTCAAATTGGTCAAGCTCAACGATCGGAACGATTACCAGGTGCGCAGTGAAAACGGGCGCATAAGGATCTCTTTAAATGGCAAGCAAACAGTGGATTACAAAAGAACCCGATAAATCCATCCCGCAGCAAGGCATCATTGGATTGCAGATTCACGGGGGCGGGAAGGCAAAGGTTTATTACAAAGACATTTACATTGAAGAATTGTAGCCGCCGCATTGCCTTCATGCAGCGGTCGTAACTATTTCCAGGCTTTCAGCAGCCTACGGGCAACAACGATCTCAGCGGTGTGATATGCATTGTGATCCTCGCGATCAGCATGGCTTCACGCAGCAAGCTCTGACCGGTTCCCCAGGGCAGCGGGCCCAAAAGGTCGTTTTTTTCGTCTTCAAGCAATTGGAGAAAGCGCTGCTCATCGGCATCAATCTGTTTTAATGACTCATTCCAGATCTCATCACTAACATTTTCGACGGGCTCAGGCCAGTAATCGGTCCGGCCACGACCAGCTGACTCCACCAGCTTCCTCAGAAGTCGAGAAATCTACAATCGTCTTTCTGCTGCAATGCGAACGTCGTTCCATCATGCATGCCGAATGCTGTGCAGGGAGATTTGCGAGCATTACGCCGCAGCAATTCAAGCCCTGGCTGAGGAATCAGCGACCGTTCATCTTTAAAACTAACGTGTGCATTGCCTTTTTCTATCAGGCTAACCAGTTCACTTACGAGTTTATTTCGTTGCGTGTTATCCATGAATTTTGACAAAAAAATCGTTATGGCGATACAACATATCAATTCCTTATTTTAGTGGAATTAACACAATGTAACATTTTAGTCATATTTCGCAATGAATCCTACCCGACGGAAATTTCTCAGAAATGTAACAGCTGCGTCAGCGCTGCTCGCTACTGAAAGTATTGCCAAACCTTTTAACATTATTAAGGATCTCAAAAAAATCAGTCCGAATGACAAAATCCGCTTCGCCACAATCGGGATGGGGATTCAGGGTCATCAGGATACAAAAGCCGCACTTCGGGCGCGCCGGACGCAGACATTTGTAGCCGCCGCAGACTTGTACGACGGCAGACTGACGCGTGCCGTGAAGGAAGTTTTTGGAAAGGACATTTTCACCACCCGCGACCATCGTCAGATCCTCGAACGAAAAGACATTGACGCCGTGCTCATTGTTACGCCCGACCATTGGCATGACCACATCACAAAAGCGTCATTGCAGGCTGGCAAGCACGTTTATTGTGAAAAACCAATGGTGCATCACATCAACGAAGGTCGGATTCCGCGATCGATGCCTGGAAAAAATCCGGTAAAACCATGCAGGTTGGAAGCCAGCGAATCAGTTCAGCATCATTTAAGGAAGCAAAACGGCTTTTTCAGGCAGGAGAAATCGGTGAGATCAATTATGTGGAATCGAATAATGACCGTTTCAACTCAATCGGCGCGTGGGAATTACTCCATTCCGACGGACGCTTCGCAGACCACATTGGATTGGGACCAGTTCCTGGGTGACGCACCCAAAGTGCCATTTGATGCCAAGCGTTTTTTCAGATGGAGAAATCATCAGGATCACGGCACCGGCGTAGGAGGGGATTTATTTGTCCATTCTGATCACTGGCGTGCATTTTGTAACCAACTCCTTAGGACCCGAGCGCATCATGCTTTCAGGCGAACTCAGTTATTGGAAAGACGGTCGCGATGTGCCGGATGTGCTGGTTTCGATTTTGGATCATCCCAAGACAGAGCATTCCATGGCGACAGTTCCAGATGGTGTTGCGAGTGAACTTGGCAAATGCATTGGCGCAATTGCCAACAGGACCCGCATTATCGGAACAGATAGGACAGATTGAGATTATTATACAGACAAGCAATTTGGTCGTTACCAAGCAAAAACTGCCATAAATTGGCGCCCGGTTTCTGGAGGTCATGGCAGCCATCACCAGGTTTTCTGAAAGCGAGCAGAAAGAGTTTAAAAAACAACATGACGCCCAATATCCGGAAGATACGCGCAAGGCGGATCCGGTTAAAGAAGTAAAGTTTACAGCGCCTGAAGGAAGACGATGCGCACGCCAATCACTTTGCCGACTTTTTTGACAATATCAAGAAAGGCAGCGTTGGCACCGTAGAAGATCCGATTTTCGGTTTCCGCGCGGCAGCACCCGTTTTGGCTTGCAATGAAAGTTATTTTTCCAAAAAAATCATCAACTGGGATCCGGTTGCAATGAAGGTCAAAAAGAAATAAACCAAACACAATGAAGATCCTCGCTGACTGGTTCCACCGGATACATTGCGCAGCGATTACTTCCGGTGTTACTGGAAGGAGGTCATCAGGGTTTTTCGCTGCGTGCGTGACAAGCAGCGTTTCAATGGTCAGCAATTTCCTGGTGCAGAAATTATTGAAGTCGATTTCCTCCGTGAGGAAAAAACGCTGGCTAACATTCCAGTCGACATTGACGTCGCTGATCATCTTCTCGATCCACTCCGATGTCCGCCAGCGGCGAAGATTTCGAAAAGCTGGAAGGAATTACTGCTAAACATTTCAAGCAGCGCATTTCTGGAGGCTCAATGCCAGACAGGTCATTTACCTGAGCGGCATTATCAATGAAGAGGATCTTTCCAAACATTTGCTTTCACGAAAAAATGTGGAGGAGATCCTGAAATCCGATCATTATGCATTGACTACGCTGCGCGCGGGCATTATCGTAGGCTCGGGCAGTGCATCATTCGAGATCATCCGGGATTTGGCGGAAAAGCTCCCGGTCATGATCGCACCGCGCCGGCTGCATACGCAATGCCAGCCCATAGCCATCCGCAATGTGATCGACTTTCTTAACGGGCACATTGTTTTTACAAGAAACCTACAACAAAAGTTTTCGACATCGGCGGCCCTGACGTGCTGACTTACAAGGAAATGCTCTTAAAATTTGCGGCAGTGCGCGGATTGAAAAGACGCATTCTGGTTGTGCCGGTCATGACGCCGAAATTGTCTTCTTTACTCTGGCCCGGTATTTGTAACCTCCACTTCCTATTCGCTGGCCACCAATCTGGTCCATAGCATGAAGGTCAAGGTTGTTTGTCGACCAAATAATTTGGCTGAAACCCTTGGCATTAAGCTGATTGGATACGAAAAGGCCATTAATATGGCTTTTGATAAAATCGAGCAAAACCAGGTTTTATCAAGCTGGGACCTGGAGCGCAAAGCAGTGCTGCATTATCGAAAGGAATTTCCAGTTATATGCAAGTGCCGACCAATGGCTGTTTTATTGATAAAAGAGAACTTCATCTCGACGATCCTGAATATGTGCTGAAAAGGTATCTGGTCCATCGGCGGCAAAACCGGCTGGTATTACGGAACCTGGCTTCGGGAAATCCGTGGATTTTTGGATAAAGTCACCGGCGGCGTCGGGCTGAGGCGCGGCAGAAAGCATCCCGAGCGTACTTATCCTGGCGATCCGCTCGATTTTTGGCGGGTTTCGCTCGCTAGTAAAGAGGAAAAAAGACTTCTGTTATATGCCGACTTGAAACTTCGAGGTGAAGCCTGGCTGGAATTTTTTTGTCCTGGACCGAAACAACACTTCAAAAGGCAAACTGCCACTTTCCGGCCGTTGGGGATTTTGGGCCGCCTGTATTGGTATTCGGTGTTGCCGTTTCACGCATTCATTTTCAAAGGCATGATCACCAACATAGCGGAGCTAGAGTGTGGCCCGGCGTTACTTTCTACTTCGAGAATATCTTAACCCAAATCAACCGAAGTATGAAACAGAACGTGTACATTTTTATTATGCATGATCGCTGCCGCAAGCTTTGCACAAAGTGGCAAGGTCATGGACAATCTCTCCGTCCCCAGCAAGCTCCTCAATCCGAAAGAAAATACGCCATATATTTACCGCCTGATTACGCCACTTCCGAGCCAGTTATCCCTGTGCTTTATCTGCTGCATGGAGCCGGTGACGACCACACGGGTTGGGTGCAGTTCGGTGAAGTGCTGAGCATTACGGATATATCCGGGAAGGTTCGGCTACGCCAATGATCATTGTTATGCCGGATGCGGACACGGGCAGGAGAGGATATTTCAATGATGTAAAAGGCGATTGGAATTACGAGGACTCTCTTTTTTAAGCTTATGCCGCACGTTGAAAAGAAATTCAGGACTAAGGCGCAGAAAAAACACCGCGCAATCGCCGGTCTTTCCATGGGCGGCGGCGGTAAGTTTTTCAACGCACGCATTGCATCATCCGGAGCTGTTCTCATCCGCATGCCCGCTCAGCGCTTCCACCGGTCCGATTACCGTGGAGGATGCCAAGAAGAATTTGCTGCGCAACAACTCCGGATGTTCAGGATTCGGTTGCAACCAATTACTACAACCGCCACAGCGCATTGGCACTGGTTAATAACATGAAAGATGATCAGAAGAAAGCCGTTCGCTGGTATATTGATTGCGGTGACGACGATTTTCTTTACGAAGGCAACAGCCTTGTTCACATTGCGATGAAGAAACAGAAGTTCCGCACGAATATCGGGTTTCGTGACGGTGCGCACAACTGGACTTACTGGCGCGATTCGCTTCCAAAAGTGCTTGAATTCGTTTCCCAGGCTTTTCATCAATACTAACATTAATATGTCGATTTCTTCTTTGCCAGGTATTAAGCTGTTTGACCTTACCGGAAAAGTTGCCGTTATAACGGGCGGTTCCAAAGGATTGGGACTGGCCATGGCTGCCGCGCTTGCTTCCGCGGGTGCTGATATTGTGCTTGTTAACCGCAATGCAAATGATGGTGAAAAAAGTGCTGAGGAACTTTCCTCCGCTTTTGGAACGACAGTAAAGTCATTCGCAGCCGATATCACCAGCTTGGAGCAGATTGAGGCAATGGTCGAGTTTGTGCTAACAGCATTTGGCAAAATCGATATTCTGATCAACAGTGCCGGAATCAACATCCGGGGACCGATCGATGTGCTTTCCCCGGCAGAGTTCAGTCAGGTAATGGAAGTGAATGTCAACGGCACGTGGCTTGCGTCGCGTGCCGTTACACCGGTGATGAAGCGGCAAGGCAGCGGGAAAATCATTAATCTCGCCAGCACACTCGGCTTGGTCGGGCTTGCTAACCGGACGCCTTATACTGCAAGCAAAGGTGCCGTTGTACAAATGACCCGCGCACTTGCCATGGAGCTCGCACCATTCAATATCAATGTAAATGCAATCTGTCCCGGGCTGTTCCTCACCGAAATGAACATTCCCATTCAAGACAGCGAGGAAGCAAAAAACATCATCATCGGCGCAACCGCATTGCAGCGCTGGGCAAACCTTCACGAAATCGAGGGAGCCGCCATTTTCCTAGCCAGCGAAGCATCCAGCTACATGGTAGGATCCATCCTCACCGTCGACGGCGGTGGCTGGACGGCGCATTGAGATATTAGTGTGATGCTCTGAACCTTCCGATCAGATCCTTGTAGGAAATTAATGCAGTGGCAAAAGCGCCGATAACAAGATAAATTCGGTCAATGTTGCTGTCAATGATCGTATCAGAATTAATGGCCAACATAACAATTCGGCATGGCGCATTCAGCCCTCCAGCATTGAGCATAACAAGTATGGCTTCTTTTTCTATTACATTGTTAAGGCCATTACGCCTGCTGATTACGGCTACATAAGTGATGGCGCCAACGAGTGCCGTGATGATCGGGATCGCCAATGCATTGAAATACTTATCCATTTGAGGTGGAGCGTGTGTGTTATCAAAATAAATGTAGCCGACTAGTTCGCTGATTTGTTTTTAAGGGCGTTTTCTTTTTTGTCGTAGTAGAAACCGGCAGTTGCGCCAATAATTACGCCAATGAGTGCGCCGATTGGGCTCAGCGCCGACCTGGCTAGAGTTACTGTCCGCTTGCCCATTCCTCCGTTGAGCGGGGTGCTAAGCGACGTAGTATCTTCATGTTTTTCATTTGGATTGGATGTTTTAAGATGTGTGCAATCCTTCTTCTTCTCCGCACATAATGTAAAGCTCATTTCCAATTGCTGATACCCTATAAGCGTTGCTTATAACGTTCATATAATTATTTTCTTTTTCTAAACATAATAAAATCAATTAGCTTGAAGTTATGTTAGTCTGTTGGCAATTGAGGATTGCCTTTTCCCCGAGGCGTGCGCTGGTTGCACGCGGCTTGTGCTCACCAATCGTGGTTTGTAAGGGTCTAGTGAGTCACCATCGAGAATCATTTTCTGCACTCATGGAGATAAAGAACATTTAAGTGTCGTGATGACACGGTTCATGTATATACGTGGTAGTAACGATTGGTGATTTTCAGAGAAAACATAGTCAGAAAGCAGGAAAGCTTGTTTATGTGAATAATATCATATCTTTTTGTACTGCCGGTCGCTTTGACACAAGGGCTCCGTAAAAACGGATTATCATGCGGCTCCGAACACGTCGGATCGCTGCTCTCTCCCAAAATTTGGAACATTACTATTTGACGCTAAAAGTATGTTTCTGACAGAATAGGATATTGAAGATTTTTTAATAGAAATAATTGCTTACGAAATACATTGTGTAAAAAAGACACAGATATAACCCGGACGACGCCTGACTAGTAAGAAGAACAGCGAACTAGAATTTCACCATTTAACTATTTTTTAACTATCTAAACCATTCATACTCAATTTATGGGGATTTCTAAACCAGAGAAAGACCGGGGCCTAAGCCGGTAATTTTTTTCCCTTTTTCTGACGTTCATCGTTACGGCCGGTACATTTGCTCAGGATGTTACGGTAAAGGGAAAAGTTAATGATGAGCAGTCGCAGGGGCTACCCGGCGTTAGTGTTGTGGTGAAGGGGACTTCCACGGGAACCGTCACCGATCTTGAAGGAAATTACACCGTTAATGCTGCTCCAAACAGCACATTGGTGTTTTCATTTATTGGTTACATCACTCAGGAAATCGCCCTGGGTACAAAAACCAGCCTCGATGTAAAGTTGCTGACCGATACCAAAGCTTTGGAAGAAGTGGTGGTTGTAGGTTATGGAACGGCTAAAAAAGCAACATTGACAGGTTCGGTAACAGCGGTTAAAGGTGGCGAACTTCAAAAAGCGCCAGCAACCAACCTTTCTAATACATTGAGCGGACGTCTGCCGGGTGTTTCGGCTGTACAAGGCAGTGGTGAGCCGGGTTATGACGGTTCTGCCATCCGTATCCGTGGAACTAACTCCCTGGGTAACAGCAATGCACTGATCGTTGTGGATGGTGTTCCTAACCGTAGTGGTGGTTTGGATCGTTTGAATCCAGCTGACATTGAAAGTGTTTCTGTATTGAAAGATGCTGCGGCTGCCATTTACGGTTCGCGTGCAGGGAATGGGGTTATTTTGATCACAACAAAACGTGGTAAGACTGGAAAACCTCAGTTGTCATATGACTTCAATATGGGAATGGCTCAGCCGAACCCGTACGCCTCAAATGTCCAACGCTTCGGAATATGCTACAATCCGTAACGAATTGCAGATTTATGACAACCTTCCTGTTGGCCAGTGGACAGGTGCGCTTCAAGGGTTTAATACCAATGGTGCTTACACAAGAACGGACAACGGAAACGTCTTGAATGCTGTTTTTACACCGGATGATGTTCAGAAATTCCGCGACGGAACGGATCCTTTGATCCACCCGAATACAGACTGGTATGGCAGCGTGATCCGTAACTGGTCTCCACAGCAACGTCACAACCTGCAGCTGACAGGTGGTAGCGAGAATATTAAATATCTTGCGTCATTAGGTCACATTAACCAGGAAGGTAACTATGTAAATTCTGCAACTGGTTACAAGCAATATGATATGCGTATCAACCTTGATACAAAAATCAACAAATATGTAAGCGCAAACCTCGGCTTGACGCTTCGTGAAGAATTCCGTCGCTTTCCTAATGGCGGTGGCGCGGGCGATATCTTCCGTATGTTGATGCGCGGTAAGCCTACTGAAATCGCTATCTGGCCAGACGGAAGACCTGGTCCTGATATCGAAAATGGTCAGAACCCAGCTGTTATTACAACAAATACAACAGGTTACAACCACGACAAACGCGACTACATTCAGACAAACGGATCGCTTGAAATCCTTATTCCTGGTGTAGAAGGTTTGAAAGTGAATGCAATGGCTGCGATTGATAAGCAATTGCGTCGTCAGAAATCTTTCCAAAAGCCTTGGACACTTTATTTCTGGGATAAGAAAACTTACGAAGCGGATGGAACATCACCATTCCTTACCGGAACAGTTCGCTCAACATTCAGTGATCCTCGTTTGACTGAAAGTTCTTCTCAGGAGCTTTCGATTCAGCTGACTGGTCAGGTTTCATATGAAAAGAGCATCAATTCGCACAACTTCAATGTAATGGCTGGTATCCAGCGTGAAAAAGTTGATGCAGATGGATTCTTTGCTTACCGTCGTTATTTCATCTCACCGGTTGTTGATCAACTTTTTGCGGGTGGAACGGCTGAGCAGAACATTCGACAACTTCGATCTTTTCCGTCGTGCACGTTTGAGTTACTTCGGTCGTGCAGGATACAACTACAAAGAGAAATATCTTGCTGAATTCTTGTGGCGTGTGGATGGTTCATACGTGTTTCCTGAAGCACGGCCGTTTCGGTTTCTTCCCAGGGGTTTCGGCAGGTTGGAGAATTTCGGAAGAAGATTTCTGGAAAGGCAATATCAACTTCCTGAACAATGTGAAAATTCGCGGTTCATGGGGACAAATGGGTGCTGAGCCTTACTTCATTGGAACAGAGAATTTGGCGGAATACCAATATCTGTCAACAATGGGCTTTGGATCGTACATCATCAATGACCAGGTTGCGAAAACTTTGCTTGAAACACGTGTTGCTAATAAAGACTTCACATGGGAGGTTGCGAACAACATGAACTTCGGTATTGAGGGTACATTGTTCCGTGATAAGATCGCGTTTGAATTTGATTACTTCGTAAACAACCGTTCGAACATCCTGATCCCGAAAGCAGGTTCTACACCTTCAAGTGCTGGTATTGATGGAAAACTTCCTCCTCAAAACTTAGGTAAGCTTCAAAACAAAGGATGGGAATTTAAAGTAAGCTACGATGGCAGCGCGGATGATTTCACTTACTCAGTGAGCTTGAATGGTGGTTATGCCAAAAACAAGATCAAATACTGGGATGAAACTCCGGGAGCTCCTGCTTATCAGCGCACAACCGGAATGCCTTATAACTCATTCCTTGCTTATCAGTATGACGGCGTTTTCCGCGATCAGGCAGAAGTTGATGCAAATCCATTGGATTACAGTGGAATTACGGGTTCTATCCGTCCGGGTGACATGAAATTCAGAGACGTGAACGGAGACGGCAAGATCACTGCTGATGATAAAATGAGATCTGAAAAACAAACCGTCCACAATTCACAGGCGGTGCGGCAATTAACCTGGGTTATAAAGCGTTTGACTTGTCAATCTTGTTCCAGGGAACATTAGGCGGGTTGCAATACATTGGACAAACTGAATCCGGTGACATTGGTAACTACCTGAAATATGCTTACGATCACCGTTGGACGATCGACAATCCAAGTTCAACAGACCCAAGACTTGCTAACAGAAACAACACGTATTACACCAACTTTGATAATGCCGGTGCTAACACGTATTATTTGAGAAGCAACAATTACCTGCGTCTTAAAAACATTGAACTGGGTTACAACCTGCCATCGGAAATCGGAAGCAAAATTGGCTTGGGTAATTTGAGAGTGTATGTAAATGGACTTAACCTGTTCACAATCGACAAGATCAAAATTTGGGATCCTGAAGCGACTAGCTCAAACGGACAATACTATCCGCAGTCGAGAGTGCTTAATGCAGGTGTACGTGTAACTTTTTAAGAACTAGAAATGAAATTGAATTATAAACATTGGATATTTTTTGCAGCACTTGGCTCAATCGGGCTGGTGGCGTGCGACACGGAATTTCTGGACGTAACTCCTCCAACTGAAATTCCGACAGAGGAAGTTTGGAAAGACGGTGCGTTGGCTGAGGGTTTTGTAACAGGAATCTACGCTGGTCTTCAGCAAGGTGGTTTTGCTGAGCAAATGCTTGCTTCGCTTACAGATGAAGCAGTATTTACGCACACAGGCCGTAATATTAACACAGTCAACGAAGGAAGTTTGAGTCCTTCCAACCTGGGCTGGGTAGATGACACTTACGGTTGGGGACCCATGTTCACACGTATCCGTGCAACGAACCTTGCGATCGCCAACTTGCAAACTGCAACTTTCTCAGACGAAACTTTGAAAGCGCGTTTGATGGGTGAAGCTTACTTTTTGCGTGGTTATTACTATCACCAATTGGTTCGTTACTACGGATCAGCACCGATCATTACAAAGGTTTACGCTTTGAATGAAGATTATTCTGTGCCCCGCAATACATTCGAAGAGTGTGTGACGCGTATCGTTACAGACCTTGACAGTGCTGCGGTGTTGCTGAAAGGCAAGACGATTGCTAAGGGTCGTGCGAGCGAAACAGCTGCATTGGCTCTTAAATCAAGAGTGTTGTTATATGCTGCAAGTGATTTGCATGATGTTCCAACTGCAAAAACAAAATCGGCATTGATCGCTGCTTATCCAAACCCTGAATTCCTTGGCTATGTGTCAGGAGATCGCAAGGCAAGATGGACAGCTGCACAACGCGCTGCAAAAGCTGCTTTGGATGTTACGGATGGTGGTTACAAACTTAATCTGACTGCGCCGGTAACGCCTGCACAAGGAAAAACCAACTACGTTTCCATTGCAATGGGTGGCGCAAGCGCTGACAAATCATTGGATGCATCTGCTGCGAATGAGATCATTTTCGGTCGTTATTTCACAGCCAGCCTTAGCGAAGGCGCACGTCAGATGGGCTTGAAACAATGGTCCTAACGGTTACCACAACTGGGCTGGTAACACGCCGATCGGATTGCTTGTTGATGATTACGAAATGATGGACGGAACGCCTTTCAAATGGACGAACCCTGCTCACAAAGCAGCTCCTTACACCAACCGTGATCCTCGTTTGTATGCGACTGTAATGTATGACGGTGCAGACTGGAAACCACGTCCTTCGGATGCGAAAGATCCTGCAAACCAAATCCAGACTGGTGCTTATGACCTGCTGGACGATAAAGGTGCATTGATCAACCGCAAAGGATTGGATACACGCAGCAGCTCAATCGAAGACTGGAACGGAAGCCGCACAGGTTACTACATGCGTAAGTTTATCGATCCAAACCCTGCATTGTACGACAACACCGACCGTCAGAATATTCCATGGCCATTCATCCGTACGACTGAGGTTGTGTTCAACTACATTGAGGCGAGCATTGAGCTGGGCCAGGATGCAGAAGCACTAACCTGGCTTAACAGAATCCGTTTCCGCGCTGGTATGCCGGCATTGAAAGCGTCAGGTGCCTCTTTGAAAGAAGCATATCGTCACGAAAAACGCATTGAAATGGCTTACGAAGAGCAACGTTACCACGATGCACGTCGCTGGATGATCGCAAAAGAAACTTTGGGCCGTCCTTTGCAGTATATCAACGTAATCGGCAAGTTCAAGCCTGGTAAGTCAATGAAAGAACCTTATCATTACGATCCTACGGTTTACACTTACACTTACACTCCGGTGGAAGAGAAGTCTCACGAAAACCGGACTTGGGTTGATAAAATGTACTTCCGTCCGTTCAGCCGCGATGAAATCAACCGCAACGCGAAGTTGATTCAGAACCCTGGATACGACAAGTAATAAGTTAAGCATAAAGCAAGCAGCCACATCCCAAAAGATGTGGCTGCTTTCGTTTATAACCGGCATGCTTTTCGCATATCTTAATTTTGATTCCAACACAGGTCTCGATTTTGCCTTAAAAAGATGAAAAGCAAGCAAATAATTCTCGAAATGGGAATCGTTGTCGTCTCCGTTTTATACGGTATGGGCAACGTCGTTTCCGCTATTACGCCAAATAGCGAAGCGCTGCCAGAAACAAAAGTGACGCACATTATTCTGGAAAACGTGTGCAGGTCCGGCCTGCTGATCTGCCCGAACAGGTCACCAAAACATTGAATGATAAATCCTATGTCGGATGGTCAATCTCCGACGCCTATCTGGTCACCGCTGATGACGGAAGTCAATATTATGAACTCGTTGTACGCAAGGCGGATGAGCAGTCCCGAATGAAGATTGACAAAAATGGACAGATCCTGAATTGATCAAAAGGTCGTTTTGAAGATAAATCCCACAAAACGGGGATTTGGTTATCCATAACCACACAAATGCTATATTAGATAACCTTTTGATTATTAATAAGTTAGATCTTTTGGCATAATCCTGTTTATAAACGTTGTAGTAGTGCGAATGCACAGAGACGCAAAATAAATCAAGTTCAAAAGAACCTAAATTATGAAAAAGCTAATAGTATCGGCATTTGCCATGGCACTTATCTCTTTCGCTTCTGTTCAGGCCAACGCGCAAAACAACGGAGGCAGCACAGACAGAAACGAAGCAAGAGACGACAACAAAAACCACGACAACTTCCAAAGAGGATAAAGTTGCGGTAAAACCGGAAAACCTGCCGGATGGAATCAAAAAAACCATTAAAGGCGAAGACTTTTCAGGCTGGACGGTTAAGAAAGCCTTTTTAGTAAAAGAAGGTGAAACTGAGTATTACGAATTACAAGTAGCCAAAGGCAGTGAAAGTGCCAGGGTGAAATTAGATAAGAATGGAAATAATGTGGGATAAGGTTTAGTCATTCCACATGATTAGTAGACAGCCGGGAAGTTTCCGGCTGTTTTTGTTTTGTATAAGGACAGTTATCGTTAACATTGCTTTACCTAAATCTTAACTGTTTCCTTATTAATGTCAAGACCTTTCCTATATCCGTTTTTCGGATTAATGTTGCTTTTCGTATTGCTCAATTGCACAGGAAGCAAAACGAATAAAACCTCCAAAACGACTGCCTCAGCAAATTCTGGCCAGGCACTTTATACGACACATTGCGTTTCCTGCCATGCGATGGAACAAGAGGAGATCGGCCCCAAACTTGGCGGCGTCACACGTGTGCTCTCTGCGGATGAGCTGGCTGCATTTATCAAAAACCCCGGCAAGGCCATCGAATCCGGCAACAAGCGTGCGGTGAGCTTGACGAAGCGTTACAAGATGATTATGCCTTCATTTGATTTCCTGAAAGATGATGAGATCAAATCTATCATTGACTATATCGGTGAAGAGACAAAAGCGCATAACATTCAGCCACTCGTAGTTTCAATTGATGAAAATTTGAATAATGCTCCTGCTGAGCGACTTGCGCAGCCGGTTCTCAAATCTGCATTGAAGATCGAAACGGAGGACTATATCACCATGCCGGCCACTTCCGAAAAAATGCCCAGAACAAGAATCGCAACCATGCGTCCGCATCCTTCCAAAGACGGATCGATGATGGTGAGCGATCAGCGCGGGATCGTTTACAGGGTTAAAAATCAACAAGCAAGTGTCTTTCTCGATCCTGCGGCCGATCGTTGAAAACTACATTAACGAACCTGGTTTGGGTACGGGCTTAGGCAGTTTCGCATTTCATCCCGGGTTTCTTGAAAACGGCCTCATCTACATCACCCACACAGAAGCATTCAAAGGCAAAAAGGCCGACTATGAATTTCCTGATTCCATTAAAGTTGCATTGCAATGGGTGGTTTCTGAGTGGAAGTTGAATGATGTGAACAGTGCGGTTTTTGAAGGAAAAAGACGAGAGCTGCTGCGCATTAATGTGCCTGGCAACGTTCATGGAACGCAAGACATTGGTTTTGCGCCGGTTTTAAATCAAGATGATAAGGATTATGGAATGCTCTACATTGGCACCGGCGATGGCGGAACGACGATTAGCGGCCATCCGGAATTGTGTCACGATCTGCATTCGTTACTTGGCACTATTATCAGAATTGATCCGCTGGGCAATAACAGTCCAAATGGGAAATACGGCATTCCGGCTGATAATCCATTTGTAAAAAGCCAGGATAATGCGGTCAGAAAAGAAATTTACGCATATGGTTTTCGTAATCCGCATCGGCTGTCCTGGTATGGCAACCAGTTGTTCAGCACGGAGGTGGGAGAAGCGAATTTTGAAGAGATAAATGTGATTGAAAAGGGCGGAGATTATGGCTGGAATGTGCAGGAAGGGAATTACGGGATCTCACCGAAAGATTTAAAAAACGTTTTTAAACTGGAAAAGCCATCGGCAACATTCATTAAACCCTATGCTTTGCATGACGACATCGATGGCGCTGCGATCAGCGGAGGAGCGGTTTACGAAGGAGAAATTGCTGCTTTGAAGAATAAATATCTTTTCGGAGACATTGTCAGCGGAAGAATTTTTTACACCAACATTGATAAATCATTGTCAGACAGCACCGTGCATGAGCTTGCGATTGTGCAGAATGGCAAGGAAACCACCCTGCGCGACATGACAGGTTCCAAGCGCGTCGACCTGCGGATTGAGTATGATGCTTTTACCAAAAACCTTTATATCATGACCAAAAGCGATGGGAAAATTCGCAAAGTAAGGAATGCCTACCTGGACAATAATCCTTAATCCGCCTTTGAATTATTGACATCAACCGTTGAATAAATGAATGCTGCCGATTGCGGACGCGATAGTTTTATTTGTCGCATCTGCATTCATTCAAAAAAAATCAGCGTATCAATGGCTAATGTAAAAACGATCCTCGACCAATGGTCAGTTAAAGACCTTGAAGACAATTCTGCAATCAACGTGACGGTTGAAAGCTGCACGGAACTTGGCAATGGCGGCCAGCCGGGCATTCAGGTAACCAGCATGGGCTCCATTGTCAATTACGAACCCAACAGCGTGGAGCAATGGGCATATATGGCAAGCAAGCAAAATCAGGAAGCGTATTTTCTGGAAGACAAGTCCTGGACGTTCCATGAAGATCAGTATATCAAGCATTATCTGGTGCTCGGAAGTCCGTTAAAGGCGCGCATTACGGTCAAAACGCGCAGTTCAAAACCTCAGACCAAAGATTACGACCTTCCATTTGAGGTTTGAAATATTTGCGGAACATTACAACCTTTTAACCGCTTCCAGTTTCTTCCTCTTGTATTATAAAAGGTAATATTAGCATGAAAAAAAACAATCCTATTTGCACTAATCTGGGTCGCCGCAGTTGCGTGCGACAAGAAAGAAGATGCAGCACCGAAAGCCGATCTGAAAGTAACAAGCGTTCCGTATCGGCAGCTTACAACCATTGAAACTTCCGGTGCGGACCTGAATGTGGATCTCCGCGAAGTAAATGACAGCCGTTGTCCCAAAGACGTAGTTTGCGTTTGGATGGGGAGCGCGAAAATCAAGCTTACTGTTTCTGATGGCGCGAACCAAGCCGAGGTTAATGTTGAGTTCAAAGGCGACAAGAAGGCTGATTTTCAAGAATTTGAGCTTAACGGTCAAAAGTATGTGCTCCGTGTGAGCGAAGTGCTTCCTTATCCGATCAGCAATCAGACACCAAACATTGAAGATTACAAAGTGAGTGTGACGATTGAGAAGTTAAGCAAATAAAATGTTTTGTGTTAAGTTTAGAAAGGAGCCCGGCCATTGGTCGGGTTTCTTTTTTGCGTTACGGGCTTGGCGACTCAGGCATACTTTTATGATTCTTGTTTAACTTGCAATCATAACCTAAATCCTGTTTAAAGCATGGAGCAGCAATTTTCCCGGCGTGAGATCGTCAAAACCATTGGACTTACCGGCTATGCAATGCTTCTTAATCCTTTTATGCCGCACGCGCAAACAAACCAAATAATGATGCTTCAACGAGAAATTCCGGCCACCCGCGAAAAGATCCCAGTGATAGGACTTGGTTCATGGCAGCAATTCGATGTAGGCCCGGGAGCAGCTGAGCGTGCGGAACTGAAAGAGGTTTTGAAAAAAATGGAAGCGCTCGGCGGCAAGCTGATCGATTCTTCTCCCATGTACGGACGCTCCGAGCAGGTGATCGGTGATTTGACTGGTGAGCTTAAAAACAATGAAGATTTCTTTTTTGCCACCAAAGTCTGGACAACCGGAAAGCAGCAGGGAATCGATCAGATGAATGATTCTTTCCGGAAAATGGGCCGAAAAAAAATGGATCTGATGCAAGTCCACAATTTACAGGATTGGCAAACGCATTTAAAAACGCTGAAAGGCTGGAAATCGCAGGGAAAAGTAAAATACATCGGCATTACGCATTACACCGATTCGGCGCATGGACGATTGGAGCAGATCGTCAAATCACGTGAAGTGGATTTTGTGCAGTTCAATTATTCCATCCGGTCGCGTAATGCAGAAAAAAGCTTGCTGAGCGCTGCCAGAGACAATGGCGTGGCAGTGATCATTAACGAACCTTTTGAACAAGGCGCCTTGTTCAGAGCGGTCAAGGGAAAGGCGCTTCCAGCCTGGGCAGCGGATTACGACATCAACAGCTGGGCGCAGTATTTTTTGAAATACATTGTTGGAAATGATGCGGTAACCTGCGCCATTCCAGGCACTTCTGACGTCAAACACCTGACGGACAATCTCGGAGCCGGCTTGGGTAAGATCCCGGACGCAGCAGCCAGAAAAAAGATGATTGAATATCTTGAAACAGTGTGATCTGCTAATGTGCAATGCTTACACGCAACGCCCGCAGGCCGGTAACCCCTTGTAAATCTTCAACTTCGAACTGCTCAACATCAGATTGCAGCAAGGAAGCCGACTGCAAAGTTGCTATGTATCCGAGATATTCGTGCACCTCCGCTTCATTGGAATACACAATGGTGATTTTTCCGGCTTGCGTGATGCGCTCATTGGTGTGCTTAATGCATGCTTTGTCAATGCGTTTTTTCACAATTTCAAAACGCGCATTGTAACTTCCATCCACGTCAAATCGCTTTTCGTCCATTCTGAAACGGATGGAAATGGCTTCGTGATAAACCAATATAAGCGTTGTCACGCCCAGCGGATAGGGAAGTGCATTGAATTTTTGATGATGCGCAATCTCCATTTTACACAAAACTTCCAATTGCCAAAATCGCAGGGCATGCAGATGTTCAGTATAAAACGGTAAAAAGGGCGCTATCGAAGATCCGATGTAAAGATTATGCTCGACGCCATCGGTTTTGAAGCGCTCATAATAATGCGGAAAAACGAGCTGTGCTTCCTTCTGACTTTCATCTATAATGTTGGCCAGCATATTATTAATGATGCCAATCGTAAGCTCATACTTCCGCCGCTCCGAATGGAAAATGCCTGATAATGTGTCAGTTGCTTCAAAATATGCATTGATCTCCGGCATTAACGCTGGATCAGTTATCTGCCGCAGCAAATTTTGAATGTCCTTTTCAAGATACGCCCTGATATGCTGCTCGGTCGTGGACTTTACAGGCACATGCAGCTCGCCCAGATAATCATGCAATTCTTGTCTTGCCGCTTCAAAATTTGCGGTTGGATCCGCTTTTTTAATGACTTCAAGGATGGTCAGCACTGCGCGGACTTGTCGCTGCAAATCAGCCCTGGCGCTTGCATTGCGTGCATCCGACGAGCCCTTGATGTCGATTTGCCCATACATTGGAAATACATCATCAAACACGATTTCCTTCAATGAATAGGACGCGCCAGCCTGTTGATAATGAATGAGTTGTTCGGCCTCCGTTTTGAATTTCCAGTAAACGCTCGGATGCAGAGTCGTGAATTTTTCCTGGATCACAGCGCGGACCTGATTCTGCAATTCGGCCACGAGCCGCTCAACCGTTTCGGTCAGAAATGGCATGACAACGTCCAATTTGTTCGCATTAATGCTGTTCAGCCTTTTACGATCAGGTGAAACCATTTCCAGGACGCCAAGCAACATTTCGTTTTTGATAACGGGTGCGACAATGAAGCTTTCATAACCTTGATCCGCAAAATGGCGAACGAAATGACTGTCCGGATATTTGCTCAGATACTCCACCGTGTCAGACACTGCGAAATAATGTTTATTCACGATCAGCGTCTCGTAAGAATATTTACACAACATATCAGATGCAGACACTTCCCGCCCTTCCGGCAGAATAAAGCTGTTCATCTGCCTGCCAAAATCAGCCGTCTGGAATTTCTCTTCTTCCGAATTATAGATGGTGAAACCAGTATGAATGTTCTCAATCTGAAATATCGATTGAAAAATGGACTTGACACTTTCTCGAAATTCATGTGCATTCAATCCCAGCAATTGCTCCTTAAATATGGAAACTGCATTCTCAACCGTCGCATCAAACAATGTCAGCAGTGAAAAGCCTCTTAATGTCCAGCTTTGCGGCGGAAACTTTTCCTTCCATAGATCGAGATTTTCATAATTGTCCATCAGCAAGTGAATGTCGTCCTGTGTAATGGCTACGGCGTTCTCGGAAGGGATAATCTCAATAAAATCACCGTTGTACAATATACGATAATGCCGGGTGATGCCTTTTGCCGTGGGGATATCGTAGAACAAAGGCCGGCCGAAATCGAGATGCGTGCCGTAATAGGCATTCAGGATCATGCAGCAACTGAAAATGTAAAATTCCGATTGCGAAAAATCCCTGATGTTGATTTCAAATTCAGATCCGGCAGCGTCCAGAATGTTCCTCAAACGCTGGGTGTGATTGAAAATAATGCGCGTGTAGGGAATGTTGACAGCCTTAATCTCATTTAAAGTAAGGGCTGCTGGAAAATAATCTGCCAGCAGCCGCTTCAATAATGGCTCATTATCCAGGATTTGTGACTCATCTGTAATCCCCGTCCGGAATTCCGGAAACGGGGCTATATCTTCCATTAACGCTTTTGCGCGCTCATGGTCAGGGTGAGATGGGTCAGCCGCACGGGCTTCAAACTCATCAATAACCCTGGCAAAAGTCAGCTGGATCTTGAACGGGGTTTCAAAAAAGGAAAGTAATTGCATGTGCTTCTTATCTTCCCTTAAAATTAGCTATTTCATCTCATACTGCGATCTGGTTTGTATTATCTTCTGCAATTTGGAGCACCTTATCCATCGTGATCGGCAAGTCGCGGACACGCACACCAGTTGCATGGAAAACAGCATTCGCAATGGCTCCTGCAACGGCGATAATGCCGATTTCACCAACGCCTTTGACACCCAGCGGATTCACGACATCATCCTTTTCCTCCACAAAAATCACTTCAATGTCGTTAATGTCCTTATTAACAGGCACATGATATTCAGACAGGTTGTGGTTCATGAAACGCCCGAACTGGTGATCCATTTTTGTTTCCTCTTCCAACGCCTTGCTGATTCCCCAAACTACACCACCCAATATCTGGCTTCTGGCCGTTTTAGGATTCAGGATCCTGCCCGCTGCAACCGCACACACAACCCGCGTTACGCGCACGATTCCCAGATCTTCGTCCACTTTCACTTCCGCAAAAACCGCCGCATGCGAGTTGAAAGTGTATTTCATCTTATTGATCGGGTTTGGGCCGCTGGTTGCCGTTTCCTCAATGTTGTTCACTTCCGCAAGCCGCATCAGGTCCTTTACAGAAATGCTTTTTGAAGCATCGTTGTTATCTGAAATGTATCCTGAGTCAATCGAAAGACTGGCCTTATCTACATTATAGAAAGGCGATTTCTTGGTCTTAACCGCTAATTTCAGCAGTTTCTTTTTAACATCCTGGCAAACCCTTTTCACAGCCGCTCCAATGGAAGCCGCAGTCCACGAGCCACCTTCAAGCGGCGCAAGCGGGAGGGAAGTGTCACCCAATTTGAATGTTACATCTTCGATTTTCAAGCCTAGACATTCGGCTGCGATCTGCGTCATAATGGTGTAAGTTCCCGTTCCAATGTCGGAAGTTCCGCTGCTTACCACGAGCTTTCCGTCAAATGACAAAAGTGCCTTTGCACGCGCCGGTGCCTGGAATGCATCCCAGGCGGCCGTTGCAACGCCCCATCCGATAAGCTGGTTTCCCTCTCGCATCGAACGTGGTTCGAGGCTGCGCGCTGTCCAGCCAAATTTCTCCGCACCTTCGCGATAGCAAGCGATTAATTCCTTACTTGAAAATGGCTTTCCTTCGGTCTGATCTTCATCCGCATAGTTTTTCAGCCTGAAAATCAACGGATCCATTTTCAGTTCATAAGCAAGCTCGTCCATCGCACTTTCAATCGCATGCGCGCCTGTAACGGCACCCGGTGCACGCATATCAAGTGGCGTAAACATGTCGAGATTTACGAGTTCATATTTCAATTTAACATTATCGCAATGATACATGGTGCCCGACCAGTTGACAATGATCTCCGTATAATCCTCAAATTGAGACGTTTCTGCATATGCCTCATGTTTGATCGATTCCAATGAGCCGTCTGCTGATGCGCTTAATTCCAGCTGCTGAAATGTGACAGGCCTGTGCCCGAATGAGAACATTTGCTGCCTGGTTAAACCCACTTTTACCGGTCTTCTCAGTTCCAAAGTCGCCAATACAGCCATGAAAAGCTGATATTGAGGCCTTAACCCAGATCCGAATGCACCACCAACATAAGGAGAAATGATGCGCACATCGCGATAAGGAAGTCCGAATACATTGCCAATGTAGAACTGGCAGTTGGACACGCCTTGCGTTTTGTCATAAACCGTCAACTTATCATTTTCCCAAATGGCCGTAGTCGAAAATAATTCCATGGGATTGTGATGCTCCGCACTGTGCTTGTAGGAAGCCACAATTTTATGATCAGCAGCATCAAAAGCCCGGTCCGCATCGCCCCGCGATTTCGGCTGAACATATCCCAACTTGCCAAGTGGCGCTTTATGCGAGCGATATAAGTTCTGCGAAAGGCTTGTTGTATGCGGATGTACGTGATATTCAACCTTGACCAAAGTAGCCGCATATCTCGCCAATTCAAATGTTTCCGCCACAACCAGCGCTATCGGCTGCATGCTGTAACGGATCTTATTATCATGCAACGGCCGGAAAGGAGCGCCGGAAGGGGAGTCCATATCCTTGTATTTGATATTAAACCAAGGCAAGCCGGATACATTTTCATGCGTAAAAACCTGCAACACACCCGGCAAAGCCAACGCCTCCGAAGTGTCCATGCTCGCAATTTTCCCTTTCGCGATGCCGCTCGACACCACGTAACCGTAAACCATTCCATCTACTTTGAAGTCGGCGGAGTATTGTGCAGTTCCGGTTACTTTTGCCTGTCCGTCAACCCGGCTTATCGGTTTTCCAATGTATTCCGTTTTCATATATTTCCTTCCGGTTTAAGCGCCTCGTTCAATGCGCGTACAATGGCTCTTTTGGCCAGATCAATTTTAAATGTGTTGCCGCCGTAACCGATGGCACCTTCAAGCAATGTCTCTGCCAATGCCCTGAAATTCTCGGAAGTCGCTTGTTTACCCACGAAACTCGCTTCCAGCTCAGCATTGCGCCATGGCTTATGTGCCACGCCGCCCAGCGCAACCCGGATATCTTTGATCGTGTCGCCATCCAGTTCCAAAGCCGCTGCCACCGACACCAATGCAAAGGCATAGGACTGCCTGTCACGGACTTTCAGGTAGAAAACGTTTTTGGTAAAATTGCTTTGCGGAAGGTCAATCGAAGTAACCAGCTCGCCATCCTTTATGTTATTGTCAAGATGCGGGGTTGTGCCCGGCAGCCTGTGAAAATCAGCAAAGTCAACGACGCGATCTCCTTCGATGCCGGTAACATTCACTTTTGCATCCAGCGCAGCCAATGCAACGCACATGTCGGACGGATGTGTGGCAATGCAGCTTTCACTTGTTCCTAATATGGCGTGTATGCGGTTGATTCCGTTGATGGCGGAGCAGCCGGAGCCTGGCTCGCGCTTGTTGCACGGAGTTGTTGTATCGTAAAAATAATAGCAGCGTGTTCTCTGAAAGAGGTTTCCGCCATTGGTCGCCATGTTGCGCAACTGTGGTGAAGCGCCCGCTAATATGGCTTTTGCAAGCAGTGGATAACGTTCTTCCACCAGTGGACTCCAGGCAGTGTCTGCATTCGTAGCGAGTGCGCCGAGGCGCAGACCGCCTGCTGCTGTTTCTGAAATCGATGTAAGATCGAGCTGGTTAATGTCTGTCAGATGCGTCGGCTGCATCACATTTTCCTTCATCAAATCCAGCAAATTTGTCCCTCCGGCGATGAATTTGGCATGACGATGTTCGGTATGGTCAGTTACTGCTGCTGCAATGTCGTTGACCCGGTTGTATGAGAAACTGTTCATGCCATTTTTGATTTAACTTCCATAATTGCGGCGTTAATGTTGTTATACGCGCCGCAACGGCATATATTTCCGCTCATCAGCTCCTGTACATCTTCTAATGTATTCGCCCGGCCTTCATTCAGCAATCCAACTGCCGAACAGATCTGCCCCGGCGTGCAGTAACCGCATTGAAATGCATCATGTTCGATAAATGAGTCCTGCAAAGGATGGTTAAGCGCACCGTCAGCAATGCCTTCAATGGTTGTGATTTCCGCTCCTTCTTTCATCACTGCCAGCGTCATGCAGGAATTAATCCTTTTGCCATTAACCAGCACGGTGCAAGCGCCGCACTGACCGTGGTCACAGCCTTTTTTTGTTCCGGTCAGGCCAGCGTATTCGCGGATGGCGTCGAGCAGGCTTACCCAGGCTTGCAGTTTTAGTTTGTGGGTTTGGCCGTTAATCTGAAGTGTTACGGTTTCGAATGCAGGCAGTTCTCTTCTCTCTTCTGCGATCTGTTCTAAAACAGCGGTTTCGTTTGACATACGTTCAATGGTGAAATAGTTGTTGATTTTAAGATCGCATGAAAATGCATGGCAACCATTGGTAACAGACTTATAAAAATTATTCCCGGTTGTAAGAAAAGCCAGCGCACTATTTTCAAATGCAGGTCAGGGTAGTAATGCTTTTCGCAGTCCTTTGAAATAAACTGCCAAAAACGAATGCTGATGTCCAACAAAGACAATGAAAATATGTCTCGGCGCGATTTCATAGCCCGCACCGGAATGATCGCTGTGGGCGGTGCGCTTGTTCCGGCAATGGCAGGCGCGTTCCCACATTCCCCTGAACCCATGAAAACGATCCGCATCAAAAATGTAGATTCCAATTTTGAAAGAGAGCCGCTGAACCCTTATCGCTTCAAAGGAAGTGCAATCACGGACAGCTGGCAGGCGATTGCGATGCTGGAATCGGATGCGGGCAACAGAAAAGTGGGCATCGGGACACAAGGCGTGCTCTGGTCCGACTCAAAGGTTTTCGCAGGCCATTCAGAAAGCGCGGGCAATGCATTAATGTATGCAATGAGCGAACGCGCGCTGCAAATGATTAAGGGCACTACTTTTTCTGATCCTGTGCAGTTGCTCGACGATATTTTACCCGAAGTGCTCGCTTATGGTAAGAAAATTACGGGCAATCCGGACTTGCGTAAAACATTCGCACTGAATGCCTTAGTATGCGTCGATAATGCTGCGTGGCTTTTGTATGCGCAGGAAAACAACATTGATCAGTTTGATAAACTCATTCCGACCGCGTATAAGCCAGGGTTATCTTACAAACATAAAAAAGTAGCGAGCATCCCTTCATTCAGCGTAGGGACTTCGGCAGGGCGGATCAAGCAGGCTGCGGATGAAGGGTATTTTATCATGAAATTGAAAACGGGTTCGGCCGGGACACAGCAGGAAATGATCGAAAAGGACATCGCATTTCTGACGGCTGTGCATAAAGCGATCGGACATTACGAAACCCCTTATACCCAAAACGGGAAAATCCCCTATTACTTTGACGCAAACGGCCGTTATGAGAAAAAGGAAACCTTAATGCGTTTTCTGGATCATGCCAAAAAGATTGGTGCGTTTGAACAGATTGCGGTCATAGAAGAACCATTTGAGGAAAGTAATGAGACTTTTGTGGGCGATCTGGGCGTGCGGGTTGCTGCGGACGAAAGCGCCCACACCGTTGAAGATGCCGCGCACCGCATTGAGCTCGGTTACAGCGCTATTGCCGTCAAAGCCATTGCAAAAACACTCAGTATGACGATGAAGATCACACAGCTGGCTTACGAGAAAAAGGTGCCGTGCTTTTGTGCAGATCTGACGGTTAACCCCATTCTGGTGGATTGGAACAAGAATGTTGCCGCACGTTTGCAGCCTTTTCCGGGCATGTCCGTCGGATTGCAGGAGACTAACGGGCATCAGTATTACAAAAATTGGGAAAAACTGATGACTTATCATCCCAAAAAAGACGGCTCCTGGGTGCGCACGCAAAAGGGCGTTTACCTGACTGACGAATCATTTTACGCAGAAAGCGGCGGAATCCTGACGCCCTCTGCGCATTACGATGATTACTTCAAAACCGAGCATTGATCAGGTGAGGCAGCTTAGAGTGCGAATAGCTGCTGTTCCAAATCGTCCCGCCTGCTGAATTTCAGGATCCGGCCCCCAAGTCTGGCAGAAAAACCCTGTTCCGCATCTGCAAAGGCTGTTTCCGACGCAGAATAGGCGACAAGCTTGTGCGCCATCTCGTCGTACATATATTTGCAACGGGCTGCTTTTTCAACCTTTAATGATTGCAACCGCCCCGAATATTGTGGCGAATCGGGTTGTGGATTGTTTTTGCTGCCCACATAAGCGGCCGCAAGGAAGCCCGCAGCAAGCGAGGCTCCGAGGAGAATGGTACAACGTTTCATGGCTATGGCTAAATATCTAGTAAAACTTGTTTTACTGATGACAAATTTGGCCTCCAAACCGTTGAAAGCAGCATGAAATTGTTTAATCTGTGCAATTGGTTATCCGGATTGTCACTTCTAACCGGTGAACTGTATCCGGCTGTTATCCGATCCTGGCCAGAAATGCCTTAATGTTGTCCCGGAACCCTCTGGTCCATTTGATTTTGGCGCCGGTGGAAAGGTGCACAATGTATTCTCCGTTGAAATAATTTTCGAGCTCTGAAATGTAGTTCATGTTCACAATGCTCGAACGGCTCGTGCGGATCATAACGGACGGGTCGAGCCGGGTTTCCAGGCTGCCCAGACTTTCGTAAATGGTGTAGGTTTTCTGACTCGTGTGCAGGGAAATGTAATTGCCGTCCGCAGAAAAATGGCTGATCTCATCCAATTTCACCAGATACATCCGGCCAGACTCTTTTACCAAAATCCTTTGCAAATAATTGCCGCCCTTTTTCTCGACCTGCTCCTTAAAAAGATTGCTAACCAGCTCTTCGACACGCGGTTGTGCTTTCTGGCTAAGCCTTTCTTTAACCCTGCCCAGGGATTGGTGAAAACGGATTTCGTCAAATGGTTTTAGCAGATAATCAATCGCATTCACTTCAAAAGCACGCAATGCGTACTGGTCGAAAGCGGTTGTGAAAACGACAAAAGGCTGGTGATGCGCCCAGATTTCTTTCAGCACGTCAAAGCCATTCAGTTCGGGCATTTGAATGTCCAGGAAAATAATGTCCGGCCGGTGCTGGAGCACCTTAACCACGGCTTCGGAACCGTTCGCAGCTTCATCCACCACGTCAATCGAACGGTCGTCTTTCAAAAAGGTCCGGATAACGTCGCGGGCCAGGATTTCATCGTCTATGATCAGGCAACAATGCTTCATCGGTTGTTTTGTTTTTGGGTTGTCCGTTCATGTGAAGTGTAACAATAGTGCCGCCTCCGGCCGGCTGGTCAAAAATCAGCTGCGCCTTATCGCCGTAAGCTTGTTCCAGTCTTAAAACCGTGTTTTCAAGCCCCATGCCCATTCCTCGCGTAGTTTTGTTTCGCTGATTTGCACCGATTCCGTTATCGTAAATTTCGATTTTTAAGCCATTTTCGCTCATGCTTGTCGTAATGCGGATCAAAGCGTTTGTGGTGAGATCCGATATCCCGTGCGTGACCGAATTTTCCACCAATGGTTGCAAAATAAGCTGCGGAACGGGGCATAGTTCCGATGCCGGATCAATGTCATATTGCACTTTCAAACGGTCCTGGAAGCGAATCTGCTGAATGTCCAGATATTGCCGCGTCAGCTTCAATTCTTCCTGCAACGGAATATAATCGGCTTTTTGATTGACCAAAACGGCCCGTAAAAGATCGCTCAATGTCGTGATCATCTGCGTCGCTTTGCGAATGTCACTTTTAATCATCAGGCTGACCACTGCATGTAATGTGTTGAAAAGAAAATGCGGGTTAAGCTGCATTTTCAGCGATTGCAGCTGAGCATTGGCCAATTGCCCGCGCAGCTGTTCGTTTTTCAGTTCGGCTTCAAAATGCTGCTGTTTTAATTCCTGATACATATAAATGTAGGAAACCTTGTTGAAGCCCACCACCAGCAGCATATATTGACCAAAACTGCCTGTGTAAGCCATAAAGAAGGAAAAAAGATATTTTTCCAGCGGCACGGTCTGCCCTACGGCTAGGAACATCAGCGGGTTGGTCACATAATAATGGAATGTATTGACCAGCACATTCAGGAAAGTGACGATAAGCAAATGATAGAATATCGGCAGCATCAGTCCCTCTTTCCGCAGGCTGAATGTCAGCGGGATTTTCAGCGAAGCATACAAGATCAATGGCGTTGTGCCCCACCAGAAAAGTCCGTCCAGAAGCCAGATAAAAACTTCGTGAAAACCCATCGCGGATCCCTGCCGCAGCAGCCACAGCATGGTCAGCTGCCAGAATGTGATCACTGCAAAAATGCTCCAGTAACCAAAAGAATAACGCCAAAACTCGCCTTCCGAGAGCGGGAGCTTGGATTGATCAAGAAGTCGCCTGACAAAGGCCATAGCGGGCAGTTTAACTTAAAACGATTGCATAGTTATTAAAACAAAGCTACATCCCGAAGCAATCTGCTCATCTGTTGATTATTTGAAATGTTGCTATTGTTATTTGAAGTGACTGAGGGTGGTGGCTTGCGCTTGTTTGGTAACCAAACAAGTGTTATCATTGAATTCTAAACACACTATATGTATCTTTTTACCCTAAGGATGCACCTGGCTGCATTAAAACAAATTTTACGAGATCGCTCCGAAGAGATCACTGAGGATGAGCGGTTGGAAATCTGGAAGAAAATTGAGGCGTTACACGACGCAATCGAGGCTTTGGAAAAATTCTTAGACAAATGATGTGGCAGCCAAACCAGCATGAAATTATGCAAACCAAATCAACATTATCGACCGAGATAGCCAATTTGCTGGCTGATGCAGATTCCGCAATTCGCGAAACGACGGCATTCCTGATAAGCCAGGGAGAAGTTGTGGACCTTGCCGAATGGGTTACTATTAAGGAATATTGCCAGCGCTTCAACATTAAGAATATCGAAACGGTGATCAACTGGATCAATCGCGGGTTTATTCCGGCGGACCATATCCGCGTGATCGAAGAATTGAACAACATTCGCCTGATCAAGGCAGTGCCTTATCAGGTAAAATCCGCAAAAACCGCCTGATCCGCCAAGCTGGTCACACCAACTTCTTCTTAGCTCATTTTGCCGCCCGGTAATCTTGATTCCGGCGACACGATAAATTCTGAGCAGCAAAAAAAAACGCCATCACCTTGTAACGTTTTCATTTCTTAGTCGTCTATGTCATTGAAATGGATTTACAAGGCTTTAACCAACGCATACTGCCTGTTCAGGGGCGCCTTTTTCGGCTGGCGCAAATGTTTCTTGGCAACCGCCAGGAAGCGGAAGATGCCATTCAGGATGTGTTATTAAGGCTTTGGACCAACCGGCAGCAACTCGAAACTTACCAAAGTGTGGAAGCACTGGCTGTGCAGATGACGAAAAATATCTGTCTGGACAGACTTAAAGCCCATCACAGACAAAAAATGCAACATGATGCAGACGTCCTGAGCATCCAAGCGCCCGGCTTGTCTCCGCACGGGCAGCTGGAAAACAGCGACAATCACGCGCTGATCCACAGGCTCATCGACGAACTGCCTGAGCAACATAAGCTTGTGCTGCATTTGCGGGATGTGGAGGAATATTCATTTGAGGAGATTGAACAGGTTACGGGCATGAGCAATGCGAATATCCGGGTGATCCTTTCCAGGGCGAGGCAGAAGCTTCGTGAGCGTTATTTAAAAGCAAGCGACTATGAATCAGGATATTGAAAAACTATTAGAAAAATATTACGAAGGAGAAACCTCCGTAGCAGATGAGCGTGAATTAAAAGCTTTTTTTCAAAGCGATGCAGTTCCGGAACATTTAAAAAGCCACGCTGCACAATTCAATTACTACACAAAGGTGCGCAGCGAGGTGCCATCCTTAATGTTCAGTAACCAGCTTGCAGCGCATTTGGATCCGCCGCAAAAAGGACCCGTACGCAAGTTTACAAGCTGGATTGTGCGTATTGCTGCCGGACTGGCATTGCTAATCGTCGGATTTACGGGCGGCTGGCTGTTGCAAGGGCCGTTTGGCGGTGAAAGTGCTGTTTCTGAAGCGTCAACAAGTGCGGAGACATCTGCTAATGCAATGAAAAAAGTGCTGGCATTTGAACAGATGAATGTGACTTCGGCGAGTGAGCGCATTCTTGCGGTGAACCAGAGTTATGACATGGATCAGGTGGATAATGGCATTACGCAGTTACTCATTAACACGCTGAATTTTGATCCCAATGTCAATGTGCGGCTTGCTGCCTGCCAGGCGTTGCTGCACTTTCAAAGCGAACCGGGCGTGAGCGAGGCCCTTATCCAGTCGCTGACGATCCAGACAGATCCCAATGTCCAGATTTCACTGATTGAATCGCTGGTTTCCATCAAGGAGAAGAGAGCCGAAAATCAGTTGATACAGCTTGCCAACAACCGCGAAGTGCTTGATGTGGTGCGGCTGAAAGCAGAAGAAGGCATCTCCCGCTTGCGTGTGGATGCCTGACGAAAAGCGTTTTATCCATTTTATTTAATAACCATGAAAAAAGTTCTCTTAATCAGTGCGGGATTGCTATGCTTTGTCTCTATTGCAAATGCCCAGGAATACAAAACAAAACTGCCTGCCGGCGGAGGAAAAGTCACCTTCGAAATGGGTGCAGGCGAGATGAAAATAGAAGGCCATAGCGGCGATGAGGTGATTATAACAGCTTCGTCCGGCTACGAGGCTCCTCCCGAACGCGCCAAAGGATTGAAGCCAATATATTATGCGGCGGTCGATAATTCGGGCATTGGCCTGGCCGTGACGCCGGAAGCGGGCGGGCTTAAAATTGAAAAAGCAACGCGAAAATCGGTGAAATACACGGTTAAGCTTCCAAGAAAGGCTTCGATCTTGTATACGCAAACAAACTGGCAGGGCGGCTCGGCGGTTACGATCAGTAATGTGGAAGGCGACCTGGAAGTGCGAACGAACAATGCAGATATCGACCTCAGCAATGTGACTGGGCCTGTGGTTGCAAATACGACAAGCGGTGAAATTAAGGCACTTTTTACAACGCTCAATCAGCAAAAACCCACGGCCATTTCGTCCATAAGCGGAGTTGTTGACGTGTCGTTGCCGGCTGCTGTCAAATCAAATCTGAAACTGCGGTCGATCAACGGGGAAATGTTCACAGACTTTGACCTCGGCCTGAAAAGCACAAAGGACGGCATGTCTAAAGTGGGCGGCGGAAGCAACATTGAAGGAACGATAAACGGGGGCGGGGTTGAGATGAACCTGCACACCATCAGTGGGAATATTTACATCCGTAAACAGAAGTAATCTTCACTTAAAGACCTATTAGCCATGAAAAAAATTACCCTGACCTTCATTCTTGCGTTCTCATTTAATGCATTGATAGCGCAGAAAATCATCCAAAAAAATCTTGCTTACACGGCGGGTAAAACCGTAAATCTCAACCTCAAATTTGCCGACAGCATCCGCGTGCGCTATTGGGATAAGCCGGAAGTCTCCGTCCGCATTGCTGTCACCATTAACCAGGGAAAACTTAACGACGCGCTGCTGGTGACTGATAAAAGCACGGCTGAGGAAGTGGCACTGAGCACAGATTATGATAAAGAAATGGTGAAAACGGGCAAGCCGGAGGATTGTCCCAAAAACCAAAGCTCGTGGAGCAGCGACGATGGCAAAAGGCGGTTTTACATTTGCAGTGAGATCAATTACGAGGTGTTTTTACCAAAAGCTGCCAAGCTGAAACTGGAAACGATTAATGGCAACATTGACATTGAGGGTGCGGTGAACACGGTTTTTGCCAAAACGATCAGCGGATATGTGGATATGAACTGGCCCAAAGGCAAAGGCGCAAACGTGGCGATGAAAACGATCACCGGTGAGGTTTACTCCGATCTTGACATTGATTTTAAAGACAAAAAGCAAAAGAACCCGATCGTGGGTTATCTGCTGGAAGGAACATTTAAAGGCGGCGGGCCGGAAGTGCGGCTGGAATCCATCAGCAATGACGTCTTCCTGCGAAGCAAGGAATAATCTAATTTGTACATGCAGGCAGTGGCGGTCCGGGTTGCGGGTCGCCACTGCCTTTTTTGTGCGTGTAACAATGATGAAATGTATGTCGATTTTATTTCAAATAAATTGTTGAAATAGTTTGCAGTTCCCTATAATACTCTATTCCTGCTAAATAAAGCCACATTTGCGAATCAGTGTGGCGGAAATTCAAAATTCTGCAAATCCGTTTCATATCCGGAAAATCTGCCCCCATTGAGGTGGCGTTACACCCCAATCATCCGGCATCATCACCCCAAAAGCCCATATTGTACAAAATGAATAAATTATACTTGCATCCAGTTAGCGAGGAATGTTTCGACGCTCACTGTTACAAGTCATATATTAATTCACAACCCAACATGAAGACACAGAGTAAGTATTTGGAGGAGATCAACAGATTGCTCGGAGATTACCTGAAAGAAATTGAACAATCAGATCTTAAACCATTGTCGGCTCAGGTTTACCAGGTGCAGTCTAAAAACTTCGTTCGGTGGATCAACGGGGAATTCTCCCCAGGCCAGGTTAAAAAAGCAAAAAAAGCGCAGGAGAAATCCGAAGACAACGGTTAACGGCCAATTTCGGTTTTTGCATTGATTTCTGTTGAAATTTGCCTTACGGCTTAACAGCCAGCTTATTTACTGTCGTTCCTCTACAATAATTCCGGCGCCATACACCGCCCTTTGCCTCTTAAACGTCCCGATTCCGGTCCGAGTATATCCCATTGCAGCTCCTTACCAACGCGAACTTGTGCTTTGTTTATAGGTTAATTTAATCTTCCCTTAAAACAAAACACCTTCGCGGCAGAACCGCGAAGGTGTAATATATACTCAACGTTTATAACGTATTTCATTACGTTCAAGCTTCGATGATCCCTCATTCTCACGCACATTTTCAATTTCAAAAAAGAAGGATAGACAAAAATACAATCAAATGTCCAGATAAAATGTAGTCAACCCTCAAATCTGTTGTAGCAATTTCTCTACATAATTTGTGATCATTTTAAGGTAGATTTGACGTTTTCGCTATCTCCGTAAAACGCACTTAGACGTCACGCACATTAATTAAATGGAGTTATCCTTTCTAAACTGGCCAATCAGGAAACAATTAGCTGAGGAAACGAATGTCCTCAATATTGCGAGAATAAAGGTGCTTTCCTACTCGCTGCATCTCAGGCTGATCACCACTGCAATGTTGCTCGCGCTTTACCTCGCAGAGGGGCACGCATTTCAGATCAAACGTGTCGCCGGTTTAATGGGAGTCGCCATGTTATTCTACATTGCATTGTTTCTTGGACTGAATTGGAAAAAAGCCGTTCATGTCGCTATTCTCATTTTTGAGGGCATTATATTAAGTAACCTCTTTCTTTTCGAACACGGCTTTCATTTGGTCACATTACAGTATGTGGTCATTGTCAGCATGTATGCTTTTTATGGGTTAGGGAATCGCTGGGGCACATTTTACTCCATTGCGGGGATCATCCCGTTCATTGTTTTTATGTATGTCAATAACCATTTCGGCATCGACATTCCGTGGGGACCGAAGGATGCGGGCAAATGGACGATCTTCATTCAGCTGCTGCATAACTTTTTCTTTTTCTTTATTATCAATTATTACTTTTTCGATTCCTTCTATTCGACCATTCATGCGTTGGATGCGCGCACGACCGAGCTTACATCCAGCCTTACATATTTAGAGGATTCCCAGAAAAAGCTGCAAGCGGAATTTACCCATCAAAAACTGCTGCTGGCGAGTATTTCACACGATATAAAAAGTCCATTGCGTTTTCTGATGGCAACAACGGGCAGGCTTGCTAAAAATAATCCCGACTTGCCCACGGTGCGTGCGATCAGTCAGTCGAGTTATCGGCTGTATCATTTCATGAAGAACCTGCTTGAATATACGCAGTTCCGTTACCGCAATATGCGCGTCACATTTGTTTATCTGGACATTCACGAGCTCGTCGCGCAAAAGTTCGCCATTTTTATCGGCGAAGCAGAAAGCATTGGCAATACATTCATCAACCGGATTGAGCCGGGCGTCATTCTGAAAAACAACATTCAGCTGCTCAGCATTATACTGCACAACCTTATTGACAATGCCAACAAGGTGACACACAATGGAGTTATCGAAGTTTCACATATTGATTACCGTGAAAAAGTGCATTTGATCGTCCAGGATTCAGGGCCGGGCATGGACGCATCCATTATCAATTGGATTAATAGCAATGACAAAGTTCCAAGTCCTGAGCTGGATCCGGAAGGCTTCGGAATGGGTCTCGTAATCGTCAAAGAAGCCAGTGCATTGATTCATGCAAAACTGTATGCTGAGCCCGATCGCGCCCAAGGCACCGCCATCCACATTATTTTGCAAAAATGATATTTTGTAGTTCAACTTCTATTAAATTTCAGTTTGCATAAAAGTATTTAGTCAAAAGCGAACAGAGGATTTGATGAAAACAATTCTATTGGTGGAGGACCATTCGATTGTGCGGATGGGTGTAAAGTTGCTGATTGAAGATTTCTTGCCGTCGGTAACCATTGTGGAAGCAGGGACATTTCCCGAAACACTAAAAGTATTGCAGTCGCGGCAGTTTCACCTGGTCATACTGGACATTAAGATTCCCGGAGGTGAGGCGTTCAGAATGATATCGAAGATTAAAGCTATTCAATGCGGGGTCAGGATTCTCGTGTTTTCGTCCCAGGAGGAAAATCTCTATGCATTACATTATGTGAAAGCGGGTGCCAATGGTTTTTTGGCCAAAGACGCGAGTAACGAAGAGTTGGAGCGCGCTATCACGTCCGTGCTCAATGGCGGAACATACATTAGCAATCTTGTGCAGACGCAGCTCGTCAACAACACGTTGCTCGAACGCGAAGCCTGGGAAAGTCCGCTCGAAATTCTTTCAGCGCGCGAGCTGGAAATCATGGATATGCTGCTCGCAGGCAAATGGACCAAGGACATTGCCATTGATCTCAACATTAAGGAAAGCACCGTAAGCACTTACAAAGCGCGGATTTTTGAAAAGCTGCAAGTGACGAATGTGCTTGAGTTGTTCAAAAAAGTGGAAATTTACAAAAGGGACAACACCAATTTTTTCCAGGCCTGATCATCCGGCGCTCCTGCCGATACGAACTCGTTTGCCCACATAGTTCGCTGACTTTCACAATCTTTCCGTTATTTGCTTCGATCAGCGTGTCGCAAATGATGAGAAATCTTCTGTTTTAGTCTTTTAACCAAATGGCAAGTTAATACGACGAAAAGTTTCCTAACTATATGTTTGCAAACGAGAGTTACATAAATTGCAACAATGGCAATTCCCAGAAGTTGTCAGCTTTTTAAAATTTATGTCGAAAAAGGAAATAAATCCGGTGGCGAATATATCAGAAAAGCGACCGGTTCCAGTGGTGGGAATTGGCGCGTCCGCGGGAGGGATTGAGGCAGTTAGTGAGTTATTGCGCCATTTACCATCCGCAACAGGTTTTGCATACGTTTACATCCAGCATCTCAATCCAGATTTTGATAGCAAGCTTTCGGTCATCTTAGGAAGAATGACCAAAATGAATGTTTTGGAGGCAGAACATGAAATGCCTATTGAAGCAAATCATCTTTATGTCATTCCACCCGGGCAGGACATGGAAGTGATCGACGGCATGCTGACACTCATCATACGCAGACCTAAGCCATTTCTGCATATGCCTATCGATCAGTTCTTTATGTCCTTATCCGAGCGGCAAAAGGACGGCGCCATCGGCCTGCTGCTTTCTGGCATGGCCACCGATGGCACCATTGGTCTCAAAGCGATCAAAGTTGCAGGCGGGATCACATTTGCACAAGACGACACCGCTCAGTTTCAAAGCATGCCCAAGTCTGCCGTGGCAGAAGGCGTGGTGGATATGGTGTTATCGCCCGCAGAAATGGCCATTGAACTCGAACGCCTGAGCCAGCAAAGTGAAATTTTTAGGCTGACATCCGTTGCCGAAACGCAGGACGAAGTGCCCGAGAATGCTGAGGACCTGAAAGCGATCATCCATTTTTTGCGAAAAGCGGTCGGGATGGATTTTGGTCATTATAAAATGACAACCATTCGCCGCCGCATCATTCGCCGGATGCTGCTCTACAAGCTCGAAACACTTAAAGGATATAATGATTATTTAAAGCATCACCCATCCGAAGCAGCGGTGCTTTACAGCGATTTGCTGATCAATGTTACCAGCTTTTTCCGTGATCCTGAAACCATGGATTATCTGAAAAAAGTGGTGCTGCCGCAGATCATTAAAAACAAAAAAGCAAGAGAGCCGATCAGGATCTGGATCCCGGCATGTTCGACGGGCGAAGAAGCTTATTCTTATGCAATGATGCTGCTGGAAGTGATCGGCGACCGGCAGGCAAGCATTCCCATTCAGATCTTCGCCACCGATCTGAGTGAATCCGCAATACTAAAAGCCAGGCAGGGAAGCTATAACAAAAGCGAGGTTATAGGCTTGTCCAGCAGGCGTTTGCAACGTTTTTTTACCCAAGTCGACGATCATTACCGCATTAATAAGTTCGTAAGAGACCTTTGCGTTTTTGCGCCGCACAATGTATTCAAAGATCCGCCATTTTCTCGCCTCGACCTGGTGAGTTGCCGGAATCTGCTGATTTACGTGGACAATATTTTGCAGCGAAAAGCAATCTCCACATTTCATTATTCGCTTAATCCTAACGGATTTTTGGTTTTGGGTAAGTCCGAAACAGTGGGCACATCTGCCCAGCTTTTTACCCATTTGGAAAAGAATTATAAGGTTTTTGCCAGAAAAAATGATGTTTCCAGCCGCGCAAACTTTGAAATGATGCCTCGCTCCACCGAACCAGAACGCCCAGAAGAATTGTCCACGTCGCGTGTGAACGTTAAAGCAACAACGCCCACATATGACCTGGAAAAAGTTGTCGATTCGCTTTTATTGAATCAATATGTGCCGCCGAGTGTGGTTGTAGACCAGGATCTGGAAATTTTGCAGTTCCGCGGATCGGTAAGCCTGTTTCTTGAACCTTCTCCCGGCCGTGCGAGCCTTAATCTGCTCAAAATGGCGAGGCCGACATTGGTTTTTGATCTGCGCAGCCTCGTTCATAAAGCCCGTAAGCAAAATGAAAGAGTCCGTAAATCCGGTCTGGAAATAAAGGTGGGAGAGAAGACGCATCAGGTTGCTATTGAGGCTGTTCCTATAAAAACCAACTCCGAAGAACAGCTTTTCCTGGTTGTTTTCGAAGAAATCATTCCGACGCATTCAATGCAATCTAAATTGTCGGTTTCCCGCGATTTGCGCATCAAGCAATTGGAAGAAGAGCTGATTGCCGTCCGCGAAGACCTGCATTCGATCATCGAAGAGCAGGAAGCGAGCAACGAAGAACTGCAATCCGCGAATGAAGAAATTGTCAGCAGCAACGAGGAATTGCAAAGCATTAATGAGGAGCTGGAAACGAGTAAAGAGGAAATTGAATCCACCAATGAAGAGCTTCTGACCATTAACCAGGAGCTTCTGGTGCGCAACGATCAGCTGTCCGAGGCCTATGGATTCTCGGAAGCGATTTTTTCAACGATACGCGAGGCGACGCTCATATTGGATAAAGATTTACGCGTTAAAAGTGCAAATAAGGCATTTTACAAAATATTCAAGGCGCAGCAGGAAGACACAGAAGGTCGATTGATCTATGAATTGGGCAACAGACAATGGGACATTCCGGGATTGCGCACGCTTCTGGAAGAGATCATTGTGGAAGAAACTTATTTCAATGATTACGAAGTGCAGCACACTTTTCCTGTGATCGGAGAAAAAGTGATGAAGCTCAATGCGCGTCGCGTCGTCCGCCAGCAAGGGCAGGAGGCAATTCTGCTTGCTATTGAGGACATTACCGAGCATCGCCGGGCGCAGCGCCTGCTCGAAGAACGTGAAGCCTGGTTCCACGACATTGCCGACAATGCGCCAATGCTTACGTGGGTGGCGGGCATGGATGGAAAATACAATTTCCTGAACAAGGCCTTGCTGCAATTTACCGGGAGGAATATGGACGAAGAGATCAAATTTGTCTGGTCAAACGGCATTCATCCGGACGATCGTCAGGAATATGTATCGTTATATGAAAGCAATTTCCGAAAAAGACAGCCTTATCAAACGCAATACAGGCTCAAAAGGCATGACGGCGAATATCGCTGGGTGATTGAAAATGCGCAGCCAATCTTCTTTTCCGACGAAGGCGTTTTTACTGGCTTCATGGGTTCCTGTGCGGACATTCACACGCAAAAAATGCACAATGAGGAGCTCGACCGGCGTGTAATGGAGCGCACGCTTGAACTCGATAAGGCCAATGCCGATCTTGTAAAAGCGCACGGTCAGGCAAAACAGCTGATCAGTGAGCTCGAAGAAGCCAAAGCGCAGCTCGAAGTGACAGCAGGAAATTTGCAGGCCGTGCTCGACAGCTCGCCAACAGCCATCGGATTTTTCAGGCCCAACAGGACAGATGATGACAAGATCATTGATTTTGATCTGGTTGTTTCCAATGAGAAATTTGAAGATCTGAGACAAAATCAGACTGGGACGATTTCCGAACGACAGGATAATAAAATGCCGCACCTCCTTTGGGGCGACAACACATTCGACCAGCTTGCCGATGTGCTTTTGAATGACCGCACATTGTATGAAGAGCGCGAGATCAGGACGGTTGGAAGTCGCCGCTGGCTTGCCATTTCGCTCGCCAAGTTCAATGATGCGGTGGTTATGACGGGGCTGGATATTACAGCCTTGAAACATGCGGAACAGCAGCAGCAGCATCTTTTACAGCAGGTTGAAGTGTCCAATGAAACCATTAAATCGTTGGAAGAAACGCGGCGCTATGTTCGTCAGCGGGGTGAATTTTTGCGATCTACCACGCACGATTTGCGAGGAAGCTTTGGTGTGATCATTGGAGCAACTTCCCTGCTCAACATGATCAACAACAACGAAGAAAGGACGCATACGCACGAAATGCTGCAACGCAACCTGCGCCACGTCACGCATATGCTCACCCAATTGCTCGATTATTCACGTCTCGAATCTGGCTTGGAACAACTTCATCCTCAGCTCTTTGATGCAGGTCAAATGCTTTATGAGCTGGGTGAAAGCATTAAGCCGCTAGCTGCCGAGAGCCGGCTTACGGTAATTATGGAAGGCGAGCCAAGTCTGCCTGTTCATGGAGACACGGTTAAGATCCGCCGTATCGCACAGAATTTGCTATTAAATGCAATAAAATATACGAAGGATGGCGAACTGTTGCTCCGCTGGGGTGCTGAAAAGTTATCGGACGAAGCTGAAAACCAATGGTATTTCGTCGTAAAAGATTGTGGAAAAGGCCTTTCGGAAGATCTTGTCAAACAGTTAAATCTGGCTGATATGCCTGCCAATCTGCCCAACCGCCCCGAGCTGGCTATTTCCGAAACCGATCCGCAGGAACAAGCCAAAGGCGAAGGCATCGGATTGTTTATCGTGAAACGGTTATGTGAAATATTGTCGGCCAACCTTCATGTGGAAAGCGATCCGGACAGCGGAACCACATTCCGAATCACATTGCCAGCCAGTTACAATTAGTGTTAAATTAAGTTAAATGGCTGATTTCGAGCAGTTCAGTTAACGTTTTTTAAGAGTTAGGTTAAGTTCGTTCCAATGCTGTTTCGATAGTTTTGGAACTCGGGAAAAACTTAACTTAACATGACACTTTCAAAAAATGGAACAAAATTACTGGCTGGGCAGTCTTCACGGCTGCATTTCTTACCTACGTGGTAACAATGGAGCGGACGGCCAGTTTCTGGGATTGCGGTGAATTCATTGCAGCCGCTTTTAAATTACAGGTGCCCCATCCGCCGGGGGCACCTTTTTTCTGCTTGTCGGAAGGCTTTTTTCACTGCTCTCATTCGGCGACGTTACGCGTGTGGCTTATTGGGTGAACATGGTTTCCGTGCTTAGCAGCGCATTTACGGTCCTTTTTCTGTTTTGGACCATCACAATGCTTGCAAAAAAGCTGCTCGGCAAAACCGAAGAAGCCCTTACCAAACCGGAAACTGTTCTATTGATGTGTGCAGCCGCCACCGGCGCGCTCGCTTATGCATGGTCCGATTCATTCTGGTTTTCGGCCGCCGAGGCGGAAGTGTATGGCATGTCGTCCTTTTTTACGGCCATAGTAATCTGGGCGGTGTTCAAATGGGAGCAAACCAGCCACCCGGCAACGGCAAACCGATGGCTCATACTCATCGCTTATTTGGTAGGAATCTCCATCGGCGTGCATTTGCTCAATCTGGTTACAATTCCTGCCTTGGCACTCGTTTATTATTTCAAAAAATATCCAAAACCCACCTTTATCGGGCGCATAACAGCATTTTGCTGCGGATTAGGCATTTTGGCAATAATCAATTCAGGCATTATTCCAGGGCTTCCCGATTTGGCGGGGAAAATCGAGATCTTTTTTGTAAACACATTGGGACTTCCCTACAACACTGGAATCGTCTTTTTTGTGGTTTTATTTCTCGGGACGCTTGCCTGGGCAATCCGTTATGCGCACCGGAAAGAGAAAGTTTTACTAAATACGAGCTTGCTGTCACTTGCCTTTGTCTTAATCGGTTACGCGTCCTACATGATGGTGCTCGTGCGCTCCGAATACAATCCGCCGATCAACGAAAACAATCCCAGCGATGTGCTCCGCTTCGTTTCTTATCTGAAAAGGGAGCAGTATGAAAGCCGGCCGCTCCTGTATGGACCGTCATTTGTTTCCAAACCCATTAGTCAGAAGCGTGGAGCGCCGGTTTACCGCAAGCAAGACGGCAAATACGTCATCATTGATTATCGCCCGATCTATGAATATGAGCCCGGCAGCAGTATGCTTTTTCCAAGAATGTACAGCGCCCAGCCGGGCCATCCGCAGCTTTATCAGCAAATGACCGGACTGGCAGAAGGGGAAAAGCCAACCATGCGGCATAACCTCAGCTATCTGTTTTCACACCAGATCGGGCACATGTACTGGCGTTATTTTCTGTGGAATTTTGTGGGTCGTGAAAGTGACGAGGAAGGTGCGGGAACATTGCTTCCCTGGCAGGCCGCCGCGCATTTTCCTTCATCCATCGCCACCAACCGCGGGCACAATAACTTTCTGATGCTTCCTTTTTTGCTGGGCATAGCCGGACTGTTCTGGCTTTACGGCAAGCGCCGCGACGATCTGCTGGTGCTCGGTCTGCTCTTTGTGCTTACCGGCGTTGGGCTTGTGGTTTATCTCAATCCGCCTCCGACCGAGCCGCGGGAGCGGGATTATATTTACGTTGGTTCCTTCTACATTTTCTGCATCTGGATAGGCTTTGGCGTGATGGGCGTTGCCGGTTTTTTACAAAAGGCAGTTTCTAATGTCCGGTTGCGTACGGCCGTTGCGGTTGCGGCCAGCTTTTCGGTTCCGGTCATTATGCTGGCCAAAGGCTGGGATAATCACGATCGGCGCAACCGTTTTCATTCCGTCGATTTTGCCCGAAACCTGCTTAATTCCTGCGCACCGAATGCCATTTTATTCACAGGCGGAGACAACGACACTTTTCCTTTGTGGTATTTACAGGAAGTGGAAGGCGTGCGGACGGATGTGCGTGTTTGCGTGCAAACATTCCTGGGAATTGACTGGTATATCGAGCAGCTCAAACGGAAAACCAATAAGTCCGAAGCATTGCCGCTTTCGCTGGATATGGAAGATTATGCAACCGGCAAGAACGATTATGTGCCGTTTTATGAAATCGCGGCGGTAAAAAAAGGCATTAACCTGAAAGAATATCTGGACTTGATCAAGCAGGATAACAAAGCCATTCAGGTTCCGCTGACGAGTGGCGACATGACTTCCATTCTGCCTTCGTCAACGCTGTTTTTACCCGTCGATTCAGAAAAAGTAAAAGCAATGCATATCGTTAAGAAAGAGCTTGTTCCCATGCTGGGGGATTCGATGAGCTGGAATATTGGCACGGGTGATTTGTATAAAAGTGACCTGGTAATGCTGGATATTATCGCAAGTAACAATTGGGAAAGGCCCGTTTACTTTTCCTCAACCATGGGCGCTACGCATAACCTTGGTTTACAGGAATATATGCAGCTCGAAGGCTACACTTACCGACTCCTGCCCGTGCGCGTGCAAGGCGCGTCCGACGGTTATGTGAACTCCGAAATTATGTACGATAATATGATGAAAAAGATGCAATGGCGCGCGCTGAATGACCCGAATGTGTATTACGATGACACCTATCGCGGATCGCCGGTTGCGAGTGCGCGCATTTCGTTCCTGCGCCTGGCCGGTCAGCTGATCGCTGAAAATGATCTGACAAAAGCGAAGGAAGTTGTCAACAAAGCCATGACGGTGATGCCGGACGACACCATTCCTTTCGACCAGTTTTCCGTTGGCTTTGTAGGCATGTTGTTTGATCTTGGAGAAAACAAAAAAGCACTCGATTCAGCCCGGATCATGGCTTTGCGGTCGGATGAAAATCTTTCGTGGGTGAAGGAAAATGGCGGCGTCAGAAACCGAGATGTGAATGTGGATCTTTATATGCTGCAAACCATTGTGCAGGAATGCAGGCGTGCCAGGCAGGAGGCGGCCGCAAAGCAATATGAGGTAATTTTTAAGAAACATCTGCTTGCATTTAATATGTATAGCGGCAACTAAATAAGGCTGATTTTATCGAACCAAGTCATGGAAAAACCGTCATGGCTTGGTTTTTTAGTTTGTTTTGGCGCAACAAACCTTTAAAACATGCTCGACGATCTTTGGTATAAAAATGCAGTGATTTACAGCCTCGACCTGGAAACATTTATGGATGGCAACAGCGACGGCATCGGGGATTTCGAGGGACTTTGCAACAGGCTGGATTATCTGCACGCATTAGGCCTGGATACAATCTGGCTGGCACCTTTTCAGCCCACGCCCAACCGGGACAATGGTTATGACATCAGTGATTTTTACGGAGTTGATCCGCGGCACGGGTCCAGCGGAGACTTTGTTAGCTTCATTCACAAAGCCAGGAAACTGGGCATTAAAGTGATCATTGATCTGGTTGTTAACCACACTTCCGACGAACACCGCTGGTTTAAAGAAGCCCGTTCTTCACCCGACAATCCCAAAAGAAATTGGTATGTATGGTCTGAAACCAGACCGAAAAACTGGAATAAAGGAATGGTCTTTCCGGGTGTACAAAAAGCCATTTGGACAAAAGATAAGGAAGCAAAAGCTTATTATTTCCACCGATTCTATGAATTTCAGCCTGATCTGAATACGGACAACCCGGAAGTCAGAGAAGAAATAAACAAAATTATGGGTTACTGGCTCGAACTCGGCATTGCCGGATTCCGGGTCGATGCGGTGCCATTTATACTTGAATCTTCGAGCGATAAGGGTTCGGAAAAACCAAAATTACATTTCGAATATCTGCGGGAAATGCGCCGGTTTCTGCAATGGCGGCGCGGAGATGCCGTGTTGCTGGGTGAAGCCAATGTGCTGCCGGAAGAAAGCAAAAAATACTTTGGTGAGGACGGCGACGGCATTCACCTGATGTTCAATTTTTATGTAAATCAATATACATTTTACGCGCTGGCCACTTCGGACACGCGGCCGTTGATCAAAGCGCTGGAAGCAACCAGGGAAATTTCACCAACGAGTCAGTGGGCACATTTTCTGCGCAATCACGATGAGCTTGATCTGGGACGACTGACAGACGAAGAACGGCAAACGGTTTTTGACAGGTTTGGTCCGGAAAAAACGATGCAGCTTTACGATAGGGGAATCCGGCGCAGGCTTTCGCCTATGCTGGGGAGCCGCCAGCAGACCGAGCTTGCTTATAGCCTAATGTTTTCACTTCCGGGCACGCCGGTGATCCGTTACGGTGATGAGATTGGGATGGGTGATAATCTGGATTTGCAGGAACGGGAGTCGGTGCGAACGCCGATGCAATGGACGGCTGAAAAGCACGCAGGATTTTCAAAAGCGAAAACACTCGTTCATCCGATCATTGACGATGGTTATTATTCGTACCAGCACGTGAATGTCGAGAACCAGCGCCGTGATCCGGGTTCGTTGCTCAACTGGATGACTTCACTCATCCGCCTACGAAAAGAATGTCCCGAAATCGGATATGGCGATTGGGAAATCCTCGACACCGGTTACGACGAAATCCTGGGCATGCGTTACACCTGGAAAAACAAGATTCTGCTGATCTGGCACAACTTTCACGAGAAATCGCTGGAACTCGTTGTGCCCGAAGCGCAGGCCGGTTCGGTTCGCATTGCCGACTTGCTAAGCAACATTGAAAGCATCACGGACGACAAAGGCCGGCACACAATTACGCTCGAAGCGTATGGTTATCGCTGGTTCCGGGCTGTGCTGGATTAGCGCTTCAAATACTTGCTATCATGCTTCCTGAGCAATAAGATCCGATGGTTTGCCGTCGGATTTTATTTTTGCCCGATGCATTTCACCCCAGTTTACGAGCGCTCCGAGCACAGGATCCAATGTGCTGCTGTATTCTGTCAGCTTATATGCTACAACAACAGGCACTTCGGTGTAGACTGTTCTTATCAGGAATCCGTTCAGTTCCAATTCTTTAAGCTCATTGGACAGAACTCGGGCGGAAATGCCCGGGACAGCGCGCTGCAACTCATTAAACCGGCTGTTACCCTCCGAAAGTGCCATGACAATGCGTAAACGCCATTTTCCGCCGATGACATAAAGCGCATCTCCGATTGCACCAAGCTTACTGTTGCATTCTATTGCAGAATGCTGTCTGGATTTGTTTGCTAAGATCTCCATATCGCCTACAACTAATCAAAAGGATACTACTAACCTTCTGTATACTACTAACTATTGGTTAGCAAAGGTAGCTAATTTTGCAAGAAACAAAATCAACTATGAATACGAAGAAAATAATTACGATCGCAGTTACCGTGATCGCATCCGCAATGGTTGTGTTCAGCGGCATCATGAAATTCATGGGTGGCGACGAACTCGTTGGCATGATGCAGAAGGTTGGTGTGGCAGACTACATAGTGCCGCTTGGCATTATGGAAATTCTCTTTACCGCATTGTTTGTGTATCCCAAAACGATGAAAATCGGCTTCATTTTGCTGTCATGCTATTTTGCAGGCGCATTAGCAACTGAATTGTCACACGGCACGCCGCTCAATGCTTTGACTCCGATCATCCTGGTTTGGATCTCCGCATTCCTGCGCGACCGGAGCATTTTTTTGCCGGTTAGCAACAACGGAATCGAGGCGTAAGCGGTTTATTTAAGGCAGTTTGAAAGCCATTATAAAGCCCGAGGGGTTTTCTTTATTGCCTCCGACAGACAATGCGACGTATTGCCTGCCCTTATGCGAATAGGTGCAGGCAGTGGCGTTTGCAACTCCTGGCAACACGGTTTCCCACAAGCGTTTGCCCGTTTTTTTATCAAAAGCGCGCAGCTTCTTATCGTTTGTACCACTGATGAAAATGAGGCCTCCGGCAGTAACAATGGGGCCAGCCGATCCTTCCTGCCCGGTTTCAGGAGCATTTTTCTCTTGCAAACGATCATTGTTGCCGAGCGGGATCTGCCATTCGTAATTGCCCGTTGTCAGGTTAATCGCATTCAATGTTCCCCAAGGCGGGCGCAATGCGGGATTGCCGTCCGGATCCCGGAAATGTCCGTAAGCCGTTAAGTTTAGATATTTGTCGGCTCCCGCAAGTGTCTGTCCCGTTTCCATTTTGGTGACTTTACTCGAATTCTGTTCCCTTTCAAATAGGAATGCAATGATGCCTTTTTCTTTTCCTTTGACCACATTTGCAAATGCGGGCATTTTACCGCCGCCTTTTTTGATTTTGTCCAAAGTGGCTTCACGCGTCATCCGGTTTTTAAGGCCAACCAGCGAAGGGTAATTCGGTTCGTCGCCATTTTTATCTTTGCCATGACAAGCCACGCAGTAAGTCATGTAAATCTGTTTTCCCTGATCGAAAACCGTCTGGTCCTTCGCTTCTTTGTCCGAATCCACCTTCTTCATTGACTGTATTTCCGGAGAATCATTTGATTTCACAAAAAGCACCGAGGACGTCGGATCATATGCAGCGCCGCCCCATTCCGCACCACCCCGCGAGCCCGGCAGCATGAGCGTTCCCTTCAAATCAGGCGGTGTAAAAAGTCCTTCATAACGCATCGATCTGAATTTTTTCACAATAGAATCTCGGCCTGCTGCGCTGTAATTGGTCAGGTCGGCTTCGGTCATCCACTGGCGCGCAAATGGTTTTGGTTTTAAGGGAAACGGCTGAGTCGGAGAGGATTCCTCACCTGGAATGTTGGATGCCGGGACTTTGCGCTCTTCGATCGGAAAGAGCGGCTCGCCGGTTTCCCGGTTGAACACAAACACAAATCCGTGCTTGGTAACCTGCGCCACAGCATCCATATTCTTCCCGTTTCGTTGCACTGTTACCAGGTTAGGCGGGGCAGGAAGGTCATAATCCCAAAGGTCGTGGTGCACAAGCTGATAATGCCAGATGTATTTCCCGGTTGCGGCATGCAAAGCCACCACACTGTTTCCGTACAAATTGTTGCCCTTCCGGTCGGCACCGTAAAAATCGTAACTGGGCGAGCCGAGCGCGAGAAAAACAATGCCTCTTTTAAGATCCAGGCTCATCCCAGCCCAATCGTTTACGCCGCCTGCATATTTGTAAGCATCTTTGGGCCAGGTGTCATAACCCGGCTCACCAGGCATCGGAATCGTGTGAAAAGTCCATTCAAGTTTGCCTGAACGACAATTATAAGCACGGATATAGCCCGGCTGCGCGCCATAAAGCTCAGAAACCTCAGCGCCCATAATGAGCAGATCATTGTAAACGATTCCGGGACTGGTAGGAATGACAGAAATGGTTTCAGGGTCATCGCGCAGGCCCACATTCATGCTCACTTCCCCATTTTTCCCAAAAGAATGGATCGGCTTGCCGGTGTTCGCATTTAATGCAAAGAGGACGTCGCCGCCCGTGACGAGGATCCGTTTGTCATCCCCATCTTCCCAATACGTAACGCCACGGCTCACACCGCCGCCTTCTGCGCCATTGAAAGGATCAAATGACCAGATCTGCGTGCCCGTTCCGGCATCGATCGCATACACATGATGTTTGGCAGAAGTGGCATACATGACGCCGTCGACGATGATCGGATTGCATTCGCTGCTGCCCGGGCGGGAGCCGTCTTTCATATCCTTTATTGCGAATGTCCAGGCAGGTTGCAGCTGGCTGACATTAGAAGTGTTGATCTCGCTCAGCTTGGAGTAACTCGTGCTTTCGGGGTCTGCTTTGTAAACTGCCCAGATGCGGTCTTCGTCCCTGGTTTGATAAGCAACCAATGCTGCAAAAGCGGCAAATGCCGGTAACAGGCCATACTTTATTTTAAAAATACGATATTTAACACGTAGCAAATCAATCATAAAGGGTTGAAATCCGTCTGGAAGCGTCGTTTAGGAAGTCTTTTTTGATTTTTACCAAAAACAGACTTAGATAAAAGTGGACCGTAAGGCCATTTTACTATTCCCGAACTCGCACACATTCAACAGGTTTCACCCCTTATATTACATTAATGACTGCAGCAGCTTCCTGCATTGTAGTCATCATATTTATCATGATGCCGCAGCCAATCCATTACGTCGTGCTCGTTCCGGCCTTTTGGTGTCAGATCCAGAAAATTGTGCGCACCGATCAGAATATCACCGCCACGTGCATAAGTGGAATAAGTGTGGTAAATGTTGCCGGCTTCGTCTTTATAAAACACGCTCGTTCCCGGAGATTCGGTTCCCTCATCATGTTTCGCGTATTCGTAGTTGTAATAAATCTCCCCGCTTTGAACCTGTTTTTCGGTAAAAGAGACAAAATAGTCGTAGTTAAAGTCGCTTCCGTATGACGAAACCCACTTGAATTTCCAGCCCATTCGATTTTTAAATGGAAGCAGCTCGCGCAAAGGCGCACGCGAAACGACTACAACGGAAACGTCATGATGGGACAAATGCAGATTGGCGCCATCGATATGATCAGCCATGAACGAGCAACCGGGACAGCCTTCTTGATCACCCGGAGCAAACATGAAATGATAAATGATCAATTGACTTTTACCACCAAAAAGATGGGTAAGCCACTCTTTGCCTTGCTCACTTTCGAAAATATACGATTTGTTAATTTTCACCCACGGCAGTTTGCGTCGCTGGCGCGAAAGCTCATCATTGAGGCGGGTGAGCTCCTTTTCTTTTTTAAGCAGCTGCTTGCGCGCTTCAATCCATTCCTGCTCCGTTACAATGCGGTGTCCGTTGGCAATGTCAGTCAGGTTTTCAGTCGCCATTTCGTTGTCCTTATCCATGTGATCGTTTGTTGTTGTTTACAAACTTCCCCAATAATTTTTGATAAAAGGCTGTGTGAAAAAGACTTATGCGGGGGGTATTCGAGACAGTTGCGATGTTAGGAAGATGCGCAGCAATTATCAAATGTATCTCTGATGCATTGTAGGGTCTACGTATTGTCAAGAATTTGATACAATCGATCAGCGCCTGATTATCAGAATGTTCGATTTTGTTTTTGACGCCGTTCCATGTTTGGTATGATTCTTTATGCTTAATCTATATTATTTTATATAATAAAGATTGTCAATCAAAACCAACAAACATGAAAACGATAAAACTGAATATCTTCGCATTAGCTATGTTATGCACGACAGCTGTTATGGCGCAAACCTCAACGCCATCAAGCAGCACGCCGGCAACAGGTTCATCTACTTCGAGTCCATCGTCAACAACGACAACACCGGGCAGCACAACCACACAGCCAAGAACAGTTCCAGGCAGCACACAGCAGCCTTCAACATTGCCAGGATCATCACAACCAGGCAGTACAACACAAACAGGATCAAGCACGTCGACACAATCGACAACGACTTCGCCGAGCTCTACAACCAGACCAGCAACGGTTCCACCGGGAACAGTTCCTGATCGCACAACACAGCCTGGCACGTCGACAACAACACAACCATCGACAACCATTCCTGGAAGCACAACGCAGCCATCATCTGGTACAGTACCAAGCAGCAATGTTCCTGCAACGAGCATTCCTAATAATACAACACAACCATCAACTGTCCCACAGAGTACAACCGTTCCATCATCAACGGTTCCTGGTAGCGCAACGACGCCATCTTCGTCATCGACAGTTCCTGGAAGCAGCACTTCAAGACCAGCAACACCTCAGAAATAATTTAGAGGAACTTGCATCTTGAAAACAGACAGCCCGCGTTAAGCGGGCTGTTTTTATTATACGGCATCCAAAGTTGCTGGTACAAGAATTTACAATCGGTTTTAAACAAAACAATAGCGCATATGCCAAACATCACAAACCAAGATCCATCAGGAAAATTAGCGGCAGGGGTTACACTTGCCGTAAGCGGCGTTTCATCAGAAGATGAAGCCATTCTTGCCGTTGAAAATTATTTGAGAGTTAATAAAAAAGAAGGCGAAGTGGAAATATCCATACCGGAAAAATCGGATGATGGAAACTTCAATGTTCAACTGAAATAAGCTTTTGCGCAACCAACATTGCGTATTGCCAGCGCTATACACACTTCTTACACTTTCTTCTCCGTCTGCATTTCCTTAAATTCCTGCTTAATGTTGAACCACCGCTGGCCGGCAACATTTGCGATCGCAACCACTTCGTTGCCTACAATATGAGCCAACACCTTATGGCTTTTAAGCAGGTCCAGGCTGTCGACACCACAAATTTCCATACAACGAAAAAGGAACCTTCCAAGATAAGGCGCATCACAAGAACTCCCGCCATAGGGTCCGGATTGAAAAGTCTGAGCTCCCCCAAAGAGATAATTCACGCCCTTTACATTGAGTTCTAATTCAGCGGTAACATATTTCTCTTCGTGGACATAGATATGTAATGCCTTGATTGTGCCAATTTCCATAACTGTAAGTAATTTTCGATTGGACGGCCGTATGTTAAAACTGTGCCATAACACAAATTCTGCGCTGTTGTACAAGTAATTAGCAAGCAATTTTCACTTATAACATTGGCAATATACGTCTAAAACGTATCAAATGCTTCTCATACTATTTTCAATTTCCTACCCCAAGAGATAGCCGACTAAATGTGTAGACTTATTCAACAATAAGCATTGGGTGAGGTGGTTTTATCCCGTGATTTTACCGAAGAAAAATCCATAGCGTCACTACGGTAAATCGTTTAGCCAATATATTCAGGTTTTTTACATTTTGCCGGAGTCCACCAGACCCACTCATTATGAGGATATTTCTGCTCATTCTATTTATTATTTCCTGCAATTCACTGTCTGCACAGCAAAGTTCGTCTGATCTGGACGACGTGACGCACATTGCCGACATGGAGCGGAAGAATTTCCAGCGCCGGTTAGAACCCGGAAATGAGCAGGCAAGAACGATTGCTTCACAAAATTTCGACGTAAAATACTATCGATGTGAATGGGAAGTTAATCCGAATAATCGTTACATCAAAGGTGCGGTCACGACACATTTTACCGTTTCTAAGACTTCAAGCTCGATTGCGCTAGATTTGTCCAATTCCTTATCAGTAGCATCGATCAAGAGAAATGGCATAGCTATGTCATTTGTACACAAAAACAATTTAATCGATATATTCTTTCCAGCTCCGCTAGCAACTGGGACCTTGGATTCAATAACAATTGTTTACGAGGGAATACCCCAATCTACCGGATTAGGTGCTTTTGAGATATCGCTTCATGGAGATAGCTTTCCCTTGTCTCCTGTGATGTGGACTCTAAGCGAGCCATTTGGAAGTAGCGAATGGTGGCCTTGTAAAAATGGCTTAGATGATAAGGCTGACTCGGTAGATATTTTTATAACACATCCCTCTGCTTTTAAAGCTGTTTCTAACGGCATTTTAAAAAGCGAAGTCCCTGCACCCTCTGGTAAAACCACTACAATTTGGAAACACAAATATCCCATTGCAAGCTATCTGGTTTGCTTCGCTGTGACTAATTATCTTGTTTCAACAAAGTTTATTAAAATCGGTGTAGACAACATTCCGATTCAGACTTATTGCTACCCTGAGGATCAACTGAAATTTGAAGAGGGGGCTGAAACAGCGGCAAAGGCGCTGGCACTATTCAGTGCTGTTTTTGGCGATTATCCCTTTAAAAAGGAAAAGTATGCCCATGTGCAATTTAACTGGGGAGGAGGGATGGAGCATCAGACCTGCTCGTTTATGTACAATATGAACGAAAATTTAATTACTCATGAACTGGCCCATCAATGGTTCGGAAATAAGGTGACCTGTGCCTCTTGGGCAGATATCTGGCTTAATGAAGGTTTTGCATCTTTCTTATCAGCAATATATTTAGAGCAAAACTATCCAGCTAGCAAGCTATCTAATCGAGAAGCAGAAATAGATTTTATAGTTTCAGATGTTGGCGGAGCAGTCAAGGTTGATGATATAAATAACCCTAGCCGCATTTTTGACCAAAGGCTTAGTTATGCGAAAGGTTCGTATCTGCTCTTTATGCTGCGTTGGATACTAGGCGACGCGGTATTTTTTACGGCTGTCAAAAATTATCTGGAAGATCCTGCGCTGGCATATGGATTTGCGACGACTGCAAATCTGAAGGCGCATTTAGAGGCTGCCAGCGGGAAGAACCTGACTTATTTTTTTGATCAATGGTTTACCGGACAAGGCTATCCGTCTTATCAGATTGAGTGGTTTCCGGCGGGAAATACAGTTCAGGTTAAGGTAAATCAGACGACATCGCATGCGTCGGTAAACTTCTTTCAACTTCCTGTTCCGCTGTTGTTTAAGAATACAGCCACAGGACAGCAGAAGCTCGTGACGTTGCACAATGTTTCGAATGGACAGGTTTTTACGGATAACCTTGGTTTCGTTGCAGATGTGGTCATTTTCGATCCGGAAAAATGGCTTGTTACCAGAAATAACACGCTTACAAAAGCATCTGATCCGCTGCCTGTTACATTTAAAACATTTTCTGTTTCGTGTGAAGGCAGCCAGCCGAAGTTGCATTGGGCCACGTCTCAGGAAACTTCCGCGGATTACTTCGATATTCAGCGAAGTTATGACGCTTATAACTGGTCAGCGGCAGGCTCGGTAAAAGCCAGCGGAAATAGCACGGATGTTAAAAACTACACATTCACGGATCAGACATTAACCACCCACAATGCCTATTACCGCATTGCGGAATTTGATTACGAAGGAACCGAACAACATTCTCGCATCTTATATGCGCAATGTCAAATGTCTGAAAATCAATCATTGACGGCTTCTCCTAATCCGGTCCGGGACGATCTGCACTTTGAGATTCACTCCGACAACAAGGCGCTTCTGCATGCACAAATATTCAATGTCCAGGGCGAATTAATGCAATCCGGAAGCTTCCTGCCATCGACAGAAAAAAGGATTAGCGTCGCTAATCTGGCAACAGGACTTTACATTTTACAAATTGAAAATGCCGAAACGAAAGTGGTTTTGAAAACCAGATTTTTGAAGGAATGATAACACTTACATACACTAAATACATTGCATATGAAATCAAAAGCAGGTTTTTTGCTGGTATCGCTCTGGTTTTTCGTTGTATCTTTTCATACGTTCGCTCACTGCGTTGCTGCTAAAAGCGCTTTCGTACCAACGCTGCTGCGCGGACCGTATTTGCAATCTGCAACTTCGCAAAGCATTGTGATCCGATGGCGCACTTCTGAACCCACGAATAGCCGGGTGAAATTCGGCAATGCTGCCAATGCGTTGACGAACACAATTGATCAGGCTGCATTGGTGACGGATCATGAAATCAAACTGACCGGACTGCAACCGGCGACGCGCTACTACTATTCAATTGGTTCAACTTCGATGCTTTTGCAAGGCGATGCTGACAATTTCTTTGAGACCGCACCGGCGATAGGAGCGAAGAACAAATATCGGATCGGAGTGTTTGGGGATTGCGGCAATAATTCGGTGAACCAGACCAATGTGCGCAATCAGCTGCAAAATTATCTGGGAAATAATTATATGAATGCCTGGATCCTGCTGGGAGACAACGCTTACAGCAACGGGACGGATGCGGAGTATCAAAGCGGTTTTTTCAACATATATAAAGATCGTTTTCTGAAACAAAATCCGCTGTTTCCATGTCCGGGTAACCACGATTATGCTAATAGCGGGTCCCGGCAAAATGACCATGCAGTGCCTTATTATGACACATTTACACTTCCTAAATCAGGCGAAGCAGGCGGCGTGGCGTCCGGGACGGAAGCATATTATTCCTTTGATTACGGCAACATTCATTTTCTTTCCCTGGATTCGTATGGCAAGGAAGACAACGCCACGCGGCTTTACGACACGCTTGGAAAGCAGGTTACGTGGATCAAGCAGGACCTGGCTGCCAATGCCAATAAAGACTGGATTGTTGCTTACTGGCACCATCCGCCTTATACAAAAGGCTCGCACGATTCAGATTCTGAGACAGAATTGGTCAACATACGCACCAATTTTATCCGGATCCTGGAAAGATATGGTGTCGATCTGATCCTTTGCGGGCATAGCCACGATTACGAAAGATCAAAACTCATAAAAGGACATTATGGACCGGAAAACGCTTTTAATGCTGTTTCTAACCATTTGAGCAAATCTTCGGGCAAGTATGATGGCTCGGCAGAATCTTGTCCATACATTAAAAAATCTGCTGATAATCAAGGAACTGTGTACGTGGTCGCGGGATCGGCCGGGCAATTGGGCGGCACACAAGCGGGTTATCCGCACAATGCCTTGCCTTTTGCAAACGCATCCCAAGGAGGCGCGATGGTTTTGGAAGTTGAGGGTAATCGGCTGGACGCGAAGTGGGTCAGCTCGACCGGCGCTGTTCAGGACCAGTTTACGATTGAGAAAGACGTGAATAAGCGGCAGACCATTGAATTGCCCGAGGGGACTTCAGCGACTTTAACGGCTTCCTATGTTGGCGTTTATAACTGGAATAATGGTGTTAAAACGAAATCGATCAGCGTGTCGCCTGTGGTTGATACGGACTACATTGTGCAGGATCAATATGGTTGCGTAAGTGATACATTCAATGTTAAAGCCGCTCCCGCGCTTCCCGTGAAGTTGGTTTCATTTGAAGGAAACTGGCAGGAAAACACGTTTTTCCCGAGTTGAATTGGCAAACTTCCGAAGAACAAAACGCTTCTCATTTTTCAATCCAACGCTCGTTTTCCGCAAAGAATTTTGTGGAAGTAGGGCGGGTCGAGGCGGGAGGGAATGTTTCGCAAACCAGCATTTATCAATGGTCGGACAAAAGTCTGATGGATCCAAATGCCGACGTGGTTTATTACAGGTTGAAGCAGATCGATCTGGATGGGACGTTCTCGTATTCGAGAATCCTTGCGCTTGCCAATGCCGATGTCTGGGATGACGATCTGATTCAGATTATTCCAAATCCCGCTAATGTGCACGAAATGAAAATCCGGCTTTCGGAAACCAGGCATATTCCATGTGATTTAATACTCTCCAATGTTTCCGGAAAGATCATTACCCGGTTCAAAAAGACGCTTTCGGATGCCCCGGACTTGTTTTTGCCAGCCAAGCTTATGCCCGGCATTTATTTTCTGAAAGTCAATTTTGACGATAAAAGCGTTGTCAAAAAGTTGGTGATTAACTGATCGTGCGCTTGTAGGAATGTGAATGGCTTGATTTTTTACCGTTGTGGTGCATAACCGACCGTCAACGAGCATGAACCGGATAATGAGGATTTTACTGTTGTTGCTAACCTTTGTGAGCAGTAGCTTATTTGCCCAAAAGATCGTATTCATCGCGGGCCCCGACAGCCACGGAAAAGGCGAACATGAGCATCAGGGTGGAAGCACATTATTAGTCAAGGCAATAAACGAAGGTTTGCCGGGTGCAAATGCAGTTTTGGTGCAAAATGGCTGGCCAAAGGACACCACTATATTAAATGATGCGGCGGCCATTGTTATTTATGCCGACGGCGGAGGTGACCATTTGATCATGCCGCATCTGGCTGAAATTGGCAGACTTGCTAAGAAAGGCGTCGGAATAACCATGCTGCATTTTTCCCTTGAAGCTCCGGAAGGAAAAGTTGGGAATTATATGAAAGAATGGATTGGTGGCTATTTTGAGATTAACTGGTCTGTTAACCCTGTTTGGGAAGCGGCATTTTCTAGCTTTCCGGACCATCCGATCGCGAACGGCGTTAAGCCATTTTCAATCACCGACGAATGGTATTATCACATGCGGTTTGCCGATAATATGGAAAACATCACACCGATTTTGCAGGCCCTTCCTCCCGAATCAACTCTGAAAGGCAAAGATGGAACGCATTCCAACAATCCGGCGGTGCGGGAAGCGGTGCTGGTTAAAAAAGAGTTGCAACCCGTTGCCTGGGCCATTGACCGTCCTGATGGCGGCAGAGGATTCGGGTTTTCAGGCGGGCATATGCACAAGAACTGGGGCAATGACAATTTTCGAAAAATAGTCTTAAACGCCATCGCCTGGACCGCAAAAGCGAAAATCCCCGCCGAAGGAATCCCATCCCAAACCCCAACAGAAGCGGAATTGAATGCATTGACAAAGAAGGTGAATTGAGAAAAGAAGAGCCAGAAGATGAAAATATTTAGAAATACAGTTCGGAAGGTTTGAAGTTGCTTTGGTAATCAGCGGTTTTATCTGAAAATTCTTCATTATTTCTGCAAATGCTTAAAAAACGCTTGTTATTTATTTTGCTTTAACTTTACTTTGTCTATCAGATTAGTAGGATTCTTTCTTGTTAACCACCAGCAAGACGGAAAGCAGTAACATTTATAACCTATGATAGCGATGAATCCAAATTCTTCGAACAAGACAAATACGTCCATGGTGGGCAATTGCAAATCTCTTCTGCATTGTAACACAAGCTGTTGTTGCTAAACATCCGTAAGCAAATCAGTTTTTCCGATCGCGCATTCCGCACGATTTAACATCACTCTTATATTTTTATGAAAAGTTTTCAAACATTACTGATAGCCACAGGTCTGTCCCTGGCAATGGCGCAATCCGGTTTTTCGCAAACCGCAAATCCAAACGAAGTGGTCATCACAGGCGTGCGCTTCGCTTATCCATTGGTTGAAAAGTGGATTGGCGAATATAAAGCGGCTAATCCGCAGGCACAGATTCGCATTGAAACGCGAACCGTAACCGATCCGCAAAAATATGACCTTCTAATTGAGGCTTATGAGCAGGAAAAAGAAGTGAAGGAAACGCGTGAATACATTTCAATTGCGCGTTATGCATTGCTGCCGATTGCCAACGCGAAGTCAGCATTTGCAAAGGAATATGTTGAAAAAGGGCTGAATGAGAAGTCTTACAAGCAGATTTTCTTCCATGACATTTATGCCGAAAAGGACAAATCGCTGACCACGCCTTACACGATTTACACCCGTTTACAGAAAGCCGGTGCACCAACGACTTTTGCAAAATATTTCGGTTACGAGCAGAAGGACATTAAAGGAAAAGCCATTGCGGGAGCAGATGAGCATTTGATCAAAGCACTTTTGAAAGACGAGACGGGCATTACTTATACTATTCCCGGCCTTGCTTACGACCTGCAAACGCGCAAACCAGCTGAGGGAATTTCAATCATTCCGGTTGATCAGGATGGTAACGGACGCATTTCCAAAGAGGAGCGCGCGCTCGATAACCTGGATCAGGTCATTGCAAGTGTGGAAGCAGATAAGGTGAAAAATGTGCCGGTGGAATATCTGCATTTCTCCATCGACAAGCATAACTCAAATCCTGAGGCCAAGAAATTTTTGCTTTGGGTTGCAGCAAATGCTGAAAAGGACTTGCATCAGTTCGGTTACCTGAAACCAGATCCGAAACGCTTGCAGGACGAGAAAGAAAAAATTGAGCGCTTCGCCGCAGTTAAGTAACAAATCAACTTCCCGTCATTTCATGTCGCGTATATACATATGCGACAGGAAATCTACACCCTGAAATTCGCATTAGTAACCCGATTCAGAATGAAAAAATACTTTTACTTAACCCTGCTCTTAGCAGGTCTTTTTTTGAATGCATATGCCCAGGAAGTCGTTACAGGCGTGGTGAAGGACGGTTCCGGGCAGACAATTCCTGGCGCAACGGTCGTCATTAAAGGCACTTCCAAGTACGCAAGCAGCGATTTGGATGGGAAATTCAGCATTGCCGCACCCAAGGATTTCCCTTTCACCATTCAGGTTAACATCACAGGTTATCAGCAGCAGGAAATTGATATTTATGAATTGTCCGACGAACCTGCGGAGATCACTTTGAAAACAGCCAATGTGCTTGACGAAGTGGTGGTTATCGGTTATGGAACACAGAAAAAAGGTGACATTACCGGTTCTGTTTCTTCCGTTCCGCAACTTGCATTGAAGCAGCCGATCAGTTCATTCGACCGCGCATTGCAGGGCGCAGCAGCCGGGGTTCAGGTGACGCAGGTTTCCGGGCAGCCGGGAGCGGCGGTGAGCATCCGGATCCGGGGAGGAAACTCGATTACGGGTGGAAACGAGCCACTTTATGTGATCGATGGCTTTCCCGTTTACAACAGCAACGGCGATGCGAGCTCGGGCGTAACGGCCGGGCCAAGCATTAATGCGCTAGCAAGTCTTAACCCCAGTGATATTGAGTCGATTGAAGTGTTGAAAGATGCTTCTGCAACGGCTATTTACGGGTCGCGTGGTGCGAATGGTGTAGTTTTGATTAAGACCAAAAAAGGCAAAGCGGGCCAAAATACATTGACCTATGACGCTTACTACGGAACGCAGCAGGTGTTGAAAAAAGTTGACGTCATGACAAGCGCCAAAGATTGGGCAATTCTCAAAAATGATGCACGCGCAAACTCAGGAAAAGCACCCTATTACACACAAAGCCAGATTGATGCGCTAGGCGAGGGGACGGATTGGCAGGATGCGGCATTTCGCTCTGCGTCGATCCAGAATCACCAGATTTCAATGACCGGGGGCGACGATAAAACGCGTTATGCGATTTCCGGAAATTACTTCAAACAAAACGGAATTTTACTGAATACGGACTTCGAGCGATATTCGGGCAGGATCAATTTGGAGCGTGATTTTTCAAGCCGTTTCAAAGTGGGCGTTAACCTTACCGCAAGCAAAATCAGCGCACAAGTGGCAAATGCGGGCATTGTGAATGCATTATTAAGCATGCCGCCGACGGTCAACATTCGTGACGCAAGCGGCAAATTCACTTACCAAAGTGAGTTCGAAACGCCGCTGGGCAACCCGATCGCGACATTGGAAAAAGAAGTGAACCACACCAAAACCTACCGGTTTTTAGGAAATGTTTATGGCGAATACACATTTTTCGACGGGCTGGTTGCCAAAGTTTCTTTTGGAACGGACATTATTAATAACAAGCAAAACCGCTTCATTCCTTCCGACATTTATCAGGGAGCCAATTCCAATCCGACCGGCAAGGCTTATGTAGGGAGCAAATTTGCGTCTACATGGCTGAATGAGAACACATTAAGTTATTCTAAAACCTTCAATGACAAGCATTCACTGAATGTTGTCGTCGGATACACACAGCAGGCATTTGAAACGGAAAGTGCTATTGCAGGTTCGCAGGCCTTCATAACGGATCAGCTGAGCTACAACGACTTGTCAAGCGGATCTGTTTACACGCAACCGGAATCCGGCTCGTCGGCCTGGGCGTTGAACTCCTATCTCGGCAGGATTAATTATTCCATTGACCAAAAATACATTTTCACGATCAGCGGTCGTGCGGATGGCTCTTCACGTTTTGGTAAGGATAAAAAATGGGGATATTTCCCTTCCGCAGCCTTCGCCTGGAACATTTCAAAAGAAGCATTTCTGTCTTCCTACAAGACGATCAGCAACCTGAAACTGCGTCTCAGCGCTGGTGTGACTGGAAATCAGGAAATTGGTCAGTATCTTTCTCTGGCGACTTTGGGCTCCAACACTTACTTTTTCGGCGGTCAAACCTACATTGGTTTTGCACCAAACAGAATTGCAAACCCGGACCTGGGCTGGGAAACAACGGCTCAGTATGATGGTGGAATTGACCTGTCGCTTTATAAAAACCGCATTAATTTTGTTTTTGACGCTTATTATAAGAAGACGACGAACCTGCTCCTTAATGTTCCGATTCCTTACACTTCGGGGCAGACAACGGCTTTGCAAAATTACGGATCGGTTGAAAATAAGGGAATTGAGCTTGGTATCAACACAGAAAACCTGACCGGACCATTCGCCTGGAACACGAACTTTGTGTTTTCTATGAACCGGAATAAAGTGCTCACATTGGGCGATGGAGCAGATTATATCATTACCGGAGCCAACATTGCACAGGTTGGACAGCCGCTCGGAACATTTTACGGTTATCAAACCAATGGGTTGTTCCAAACGGGCGACGACATTGCAAACCTCCCGACCATTAATCCCGCCACGACCAAGCCCGGCGACCGACGATATGTTGACATCAATGGCGATGGAAAAATTACACAAGCAGACGACCGCACATTCATTGGAAATGCGCAGCCGAAGTTTCAGGGCGGGATCACCAACACATTGTCTTATCTCAATTTCGACCTCAGCTTTTTCTTCCAGGGCACATACGGCAACAAGCTTTTCAACCAGAATAAACAACAGCTTGAACTGCTAACAGGTCAGCAAAATGCCTCGCTGGCTGCATATGAGCGTTGGACACCGACCAATCCGACCAATCTTGTGCAGCGTGCATTTGAAGATCCGTCGACGGTTAACACGAGCCGATATGTGGAAGATGCTTCGTTTTTGAGGCTGAAAAATGTCACACTCGGTTATAATCTGCCCAAAAGTCTTGCCGCGAAGATCCATTCAAGTCAGGTTAAAGGTCTATGTTTCGGCCGCTAATTTGCTGACCTGGACTAAATATTCAGGATTTGATCCGGAAGTGAGCCGCAATGAGCAAAGCACACTGAGTCAGGGAATCGATTACAGCGTTTATCCCTCTTCCAAATCATTTTTAGCGGGTTTGAGTATTTCATTCTAAGCATGTTTTGAACCCAAATCAGAGACCATAATGAAAAAGATCCTATATATATTTCTGGGCGTTTTTACCTTCACTTCCTGCACGGACCTGAATGAAAATCCGGCTTCGCTGATCACCACAGAGCAATTTTACAAAACAGAAAGCGACGCACTTTCTGCGGTTACGAGCGTGTACAATGCCGCATTGAATAACGGCGGATTAACCATGTACAACCGCCTTTTCCACCTCGCTTTCGAGATCATGTCCGATGATGCGATTGCCGGATTGCGCGTGACTAATGCGGACGTCCGTACGATTTCCGTGCTTTCGCATTCCACTACAAATGACCGCGTGGATGAGCTTTGGCGTGAAAGTTACGTGGCCATTAACCGCGCTAACATTGCCATTGAACGCATTCCTCAGATCGAAATGGACGCTACATTGCGCACGCGGCTCATCAATGAAGCCAAGTTTTTGCGCGGGTTGACGTATTTTAATCTGGTAAGGCTTTGGGGCGATGTGCCTTTGATCCTGACGGAGACCAGTTCTTTGGACAAAAACGCCATTCAGGTTTCGAGAACGCCTAAGGAGGAAGTCTATGCGCAGATTATCAAAGACTTAACCGACGCCGAGGCATTGCCAAACGCCTTTTCGGGAGGCGACGCAGGCCGTGCGACGGGCGGAGCTGCCAAGTCGATTTTGGCCAAAGTTTATCTGACAAGGCAAGAATGGGAAAGGCGGCAGCCAAGAGTCTGGAAGTGATCAACGGCCCTTATGGCTACGATCTTTTCGAAAACTTTGCGGACGTTTTTAATGTCGCCACCAAGAATGGAAAAGAGCATATTTTCTCGGTTCAATGCAAGTCAAATGTGAATGGCCAAGGGAACAGATTAGCCTCGTCGGCAACGCCTGTGGGCATTCCGGGTGTGGCTGCCGCTGGAACAGACGAGCCGCATGCGAGCGCGTATGGCATTTATTCCGAAAATGACAAGCGCCGGGACGTGACATTTTTCACCTCATTGATAAGTCCTACAACAGGAAAAGAAGTAACATTTCCACCGCGTTTTTTCAAATATTTTGACCCTGCCCAAATCGGTAACCCGACGGAATCAGCCAAAAACATTCCGGTGATCCGGTTTGCAGAGATTTTACTCATCTATTCAGAAGCACTCAACGAAGCAGGCGGGCCAAATGCAGACGCTTATGCCGCCATCAACAGGGTAAGAAAACGTGCAGGATTGACGCCGCTTGCCGGGCTGACCAAAGACACATTCCGCGAAGCTGTTTATCTCGAACGGCGGCTGGAATTAATGTTCGAATTCCAGCGCTGGTTTGACTTGGTAAGAACAAAAAGAATGGTGACTGTGCTCCGCGCTGCCGGGAAAACCAACGCCGCAGAGAAACATTATCTCCATCCAATCCCACAACGCGAGCTGGATCTGAATCCGAAACTGGTTCAGAATCCGGGATGGGAATAGGCACTTCAAAACCAATTTTACGATGAAAAAACTGATATTCCTTTTACTCATTTCCCTTGTTTTCCAGGACGCTGCGGCGCAGAGTGCTGAGAAAAAGCCCAACATTCTGTTCATCCTCGTCTGATGACTGGGGGTGGACGGATTTGAGTTCGGCCGGAAGTAAATATTATGAAACGCCCAACATTGACAAGCTCGGAAAAGAAGGTTTGCGTTTCACGCAGGCCTATTCGGTTGGTCCCAATTGTGCGCCTAGCCGTGCTTCTTTAATGACCGGAAAATACACGCCGCGTCATGGCATTTACACGGTAGGCAATGCAGATCGCGGTGAATCTGCTGACCGAAAACTCATTCCTATTGAAAACAACACGGTTTTGAACCCGTCATTTGTGACCATTGCCGAAGAGCTAAAAAATGCGGGTTACAGCACGGGTTTGATTGGGAAATGGCAGTTGGGCGGAAAGAATAAGGGAGCTGATGCTCATGCGCAAGGTTTTGACCACGTTATCGGCGGCACGGGCGGGACGAGCTCCTATTTTTATCCTTACAATAAAGAAGGAAAAGCTTCGCCGCACGAAGGCATCAGCTCAGGCGCAGAAGGAGAATATCTAACCGACCGGCTGACCGATGAAGCTGTGAAATTCCTCGATAGCAACAAGGAAAAGCCCTTTTTTCTGTATTTGTCTTACTTCGCAGTGCACACGCCGATTGAAGCGAAGGAGTCGGTTATTGCCAAATACAAAACGAGAAAAGGCGACGAGCGCCATAACAATCCCAAGTATGCTGCAATGATCGAAAGTGCAGATCAGGGCATTGGCAAAGTGCTGCAAGCGCTTGATAAACTGAATCTTACTGAAAATACATTGGTTGTTTTCTTTTCCGATAATGGCGGAATGGGTGCGGTAACGAATCAGGCACCATTGCGTGGGTCAAAAGGAATGCTTTATGAAGGCGGCGTGCGGGTTCCGCTGATCGTGAAATGGCCTGGGAAAATCAAGGCGGGCACAACCACGGACAAGCCGGTCATCGGAATTGATTTTTACCCGACATTACTGGAAATCGCCAACATTCAAAAGCCGCTAAATGGTGAAGTTGACGGTCAGAGTTTTGCGCCATTATTGCTTCAAAAAGCGACGGCTGACAGAGATATTTTCTGGCATTTTCCGGCCTATCTCGAAGCTTATAAGGGTGATAAAAGGAACAAAGATGCATTCCGGACGCGGCCGACAAGCACGATCCGGTCGGGCGATTTCAAGCTGCACCAGTTTTATGAAGATGGCCGCATTGAGCTTTATAACATTAAAGATGACATTGGCGAAACAAAGGATTTGTCCAAAACCAATCCTGCGAAAACGAAGGAGCTGAAAGACAAGCTGGAAGCATGGAAAACGAAAACCAATGCACCTGTTCCTACGAAACTTAATCCTGAATTTGCGCCTGCCACGACAGGCAAATAATCCCTTCCAATGAGCAAACTTATAACAATAACAGCCTCCCTGATCGGCGGAATGATCGCGATCGGTGATCTTGCGGCACAGCAAAGTCCGCAGCAACCCTGGAATGGAAAGATGGGCAAAACGCTCCCGGAATCCACGCCTTTTAAAATTGAATACAACAAAAAAGCGCCAAAAGGAGCTCCTAATGTCGTTTGGATTCTGATCGACGATGCTGGTTTTGGAGCCACAACTGCTTTTGGCGGGTTGGTGGAAACGCCCAACATTGAAAAATTGGCAAATCAAGGTCTGCGATTTACGAATTTCCACACCACGGCAATTTGCTCACCGACCCGCGCTGCATTGCTGACCGGCCGCAATCACCATTCGGCACACGTGGGCTTGTTAACGCCAGCAGCCATCGATTTTCCAGGTTATGACACTTACATTCCTTTTGAAAAAGCAACGGCAGCGGAGGTTTTGCGCGAGAATGGTTACAGCACATTTGCATTGGGAAAATGGCATTTGACGCCGGTTACGGAAAACTCGCAGGCGGGGCCGTTCAACCGCTGGCCAACGGGTCGCGGGTTTGATCATTATTACGGGTTTTTACCCGCGCAACGGACCAGTGGCATCCCGAACTGTGGGAAGATGTGACCAAGCTGGACATTGAGCCGAATACGAAACATTTGAACGAATTGCTGGCTGATAAGGCCATTAAATACATTGCCAATCAAAAATCCGTCGATGCGGAAAAGCCGTTTTTTCTTTATCTGGCAACGGGCGCGACACATTCGCCGCATCAGGTTTCGAAAGAATGGATCGATAAATACAAGGGGAAATTTGACCTGGGCTGGGACAAATACCGCGAAGTGGTAATTGAAAAACAGAAGAAACTGGGCATTATCCCGCAAAATGCCGTGTTACCGGAGAGAAATCCGGGCGTGAAAGAGTGGGCGGCGCTGACTGAAAAGGAAAAAGAAAGCATATGCGCATTTCATGGAAGTTTACGCGGCATTTTACTCCTACACGGATTACGAAATCGGCCGCATCGTCGATTATCTTGAACAAATAGACCAGCTCGAAAACACCGTAATTGCCGTCATCCTCGGTGACAATGGCGCTAGCAAAGGCGGCACGCAGCATGGCACTATTAACCAGCAAATCAACCGCTTACAAGGTGAGCAACGCATTGACGCGATCCTGAATGCAGCAGATCTGATCGGCACGGACGAGTCCAGCACGGATTATCCGATCGGCTGGGCGGCGGCTGCGAACACGCCGTTCCGCTATTGGAAAGCGGACGCAAATACGGAAGGCGGCACGCGAAACCCGATGATTTTATACTATCCAAAAGGCATTAAGGAGAAAGGCGGAATCCGGAATCAATATGGGCATGTGATTGATCTGCTGCCTACTACACTCGAAATCATCAAAGGCGAATCGCCCAAAATGATCAATGGTTACAAGCAGGAGCCTTTTGAAGGAACCAGCCTCGCATATGCAGTTGACAATGCGAAAGCGCCCTCAAAACATACGGTGCAATATTACGAAATCGCAGGTGCGCTGTCGGTTTACAAAGACGGTTGGAAAGCTTCAAAAGGACATCAGGGCGGAGAAGGCATTGACATCGGCAGAGGTGCTGATCCGAGCGGTAAAAAAGTTGATTTCAGCAAGGACGAATGGGAGCTTTACAACCTGAACGAAGACTTCAACGAACGGACAAACCTGGCTGCAAAACATCCTGAGAAACTGAAAGAATTGCAGGCCGTTTTTGATCAGGAGGCCAAGAAATACAACGTTTATCCGCTAAAAGATTTCACCGCACACGATATGCCAGCCGGCCGGACGGTCTACGGAAAGATGCCCAACATTACATTGTTTCCGGGCGTCGATAACCTCGTGGGCGTCAGCAGTCCGCTTTATGATGGCCGTTCTTTTACGGTGAATGCAGAGGCAGAGATCGTTTCGGGGAAAGAAGAAGGTGTGCTGTTTGCGGTGGGAGGCGACAAGAGCGGGATCAGTCTATTTGTGAAAGATGGCAAATTCCATTACACGCATAAAACAGCAAAGGATGTTTTCAATGCTGTTTCAGCGAATGTCATTCCAAAAGGCAAGGTAAATTTTAAGCTGGTTTACGAGCATAATGGTCCGGCCGAAGCTGGGAAATCGGTTGGTAAGGAGACGGTTTATATCAATGATGAGAAAGTAGGGGAGCGAAGTTTCACCGCGCCGCAGGCCATGATCCAGGGCCCCAGAAATCTGGATGGAACAGACGTGGGACGCGATCAGAAAAACGCCGTTTCCGAGGCATATCAAGCGCCTTTTACATTCAAAGGAAAATTGAAAAAAGTCACGATCGCATATCAGTAATGCACGCAATGCCGGCCCCGGCGGGGCCTCCTCGAACCATTAAATCGAAATAAAACATGAAGTTGAAACCCTTGCTTCTTGCCGCTGCAATGATGGCGTCGTCCGTTTCCTTTGCGCAGAAAAAGCCGAACGTAATTGTAATCCTCGCTGACGACCTGGGCTATGCGGATCTGGGTTGCTATGGAAGCGAAATCCCGACGCCTAACCTGGATAAGCTGGCGCAAAACGGTGTCCGTTTGACGAGTTTTTACAACACCGCCCGATGCTGCCCGACACGCGCGGCCTTGCTGACCGGCGTTTACAGCCATCAGGCTGGCATTGGCCACATGATGGATGACAAAGGAGCTGATCACCCGGGTTACCGCGGACATTTGAATGATAAAAGCGTAACGATTGCCGAGGTCATGAAAAGTGCGGGATGACTTCACCGCCATGACCGGAAAATGGCATGTAGGACAAGGCGCGGGAACTGTGCCCTGGAAGCGCGGATTTGACAGGTCACTGAACGCACCGACTGGCGGTTTTTATTATGGTGATGGCAAAAATGCGAAGGTGTTTTTGAACGGTGAAGAGCTGGCCAACGACTCGGACAAATTGCCTAAGAAACTGGTATTCAACAGACTTGTGGACTGATTACGGGCTGCGATTTATCGACGAATCATTGTCCGAGAAAAAGCCATTTATGCTTTATCTCGCGCATAATGCACCCCATTTCCCATTGCAGGCCCCGGAAGAAGACATTGCAAAATTCAGAGGAAAATATCTGAAAGGCTACGAGAAATTGAGACAGGAGCGCTACGAGAAACAACTCAAACTCGGCCTCATTGATCCATCCTGGAAACTGCCGCCGATTAATCCCAATGTGCCGAGATGGGAAAGCCTGAGTGAGCAGGAAAAGAAGCGCTACGACGATATGATGGCCATTTATGCAGCCGTAATTTACCGTTTGGATAAAAGCGTTGGCGACCTGGTTGCGGGTTTGAAAAAGCGCGGCGTTTTTGATGACACGGTGATTCTTTTCGTGTCGGATAATGGCGGAAATGCGGAACCGGGAATTGAGGGGCGTTATGAAGGCGATAAGCCGGGCAATGCACAATCGACTGTTTTTCTGGGTCAGGGCTGGGCGGAAGCCGCTTGCACGCCGTTCTGGGCTTACAAGCATCACACGCACGAGGGCGGGATTTCTTCTCCCGGCATTATTTCCTGGCCTAATGGCATTCCTGCTTCCCGCAACGGAAAATTTGAAAAACAACCTGCCCACATTATAGACATTATGGCCACGCTCGTCGACCTCGGAGGGGCGAAATATCCAGCCACTTTTGCCGGGCAAGCCATTCTGCCGCTGGAAGGCGCGAGCTTAAAACCTGCATTTACCGGAAAACCGATCAACCGTAAAAACCCGATTTTCTGGGAGCATGAAGGCAACCGCGCATTGCGGGATGGGAAATGGAAACTGGTTGCTGAAAAAACGGAAAAATGGCAGTTGTACGACGTGGAAAAGGATCGCACCGAGTTGAATGATCAGTTTGAAAAGCAGCCGGAAATCGCCAAAAAGCTTGTTGCGCAATATGAAGCCTGGTATAAAAGGGTTGGCGCAGAGGAATATGATAAAACTTTCAAATGGTTTTACGATTACGATAAAGCCAAACAAGAAGCGGTAACCGGCAACTAAATCCAGATAAAAACGATGAACCTGAAAGTGAACAAGATCCGGCATGTCTGCCTTTTTCTACTAATCGGAAGTGCATGGATTTCCCAAGTTTTTGCACAAAAAGATACGCCTAACATTATCCTCATCATGGCCGATGATATGGGCAAGGAATGCATTGGCGCTTACGGGAGCACTTACCAAACGCCCAACATTGACAAGCTCGCAAAAGAAGGTTTGAAATTTAATTATGCATTTGCTCAGCCGCTTTGCACGCCATCTCGGGTGCAGATCATGACAGGGAAGTATAATTATAAAAACTATTCGCAATTCGGGCACCTGAATCAGGACCAAAAAACCTTTGCGCATCTGGCAAAAGAAGCAGGTTACACCACGGCCATTGCGGGAAAGTGGCAGCTTGGCGCTAATCAGAAATTGCCTAAACATTTTGGTTTTGACCAATATTGCCTATGGCAGCTGAGCAGGCCGAGACGCGAGGGCGAGCGCTATGCGAAAGCATTGATCGATAAAGATGGCGAACTGCTGAAAACGACGGACGACGATTATGGCCCTGACATTTTCGTGAATTACATGCTCGATTTTATTGAAAAAAATAAGGATAAAAAATTCCTGGCTTACTATCCGATGGCATTGGTGCACGATCCTTTCCTGCCTACGCCTGACAGCAAAAGCTGGAAATCCGACGTGGAAGGCCGTCACAAAAAAGACACGCTCAACTTCCGCGATATGGTTGCTTATAGTGACAAAAATGTGGGCAAGATCATTCAAAAACTGAAAGACCTGAACATTTACGATAATACCATCATCATTTTCACGGGCGACAACGGAACGGGCAGGGCCATTGTGACGCCTTTGAAAGACGGCAGTAAAGTGCCCGGCGGCAAGGGGTTAACCCTCGATCGCGGCCATCATGTGCCATTGATCGTGAATTGGGGAAAATACAAATACGCAAAGCATGAGCTGGACCATCTTTTTGATTTACAGACGTGCTGCCGACCATTGCAGAGGCAATTCAAACACCGATTCCGAAAAGCTGGGACGCAGATGGCGGCGTGAGTATTTTGCCATTATTAGCCAATAAAGCATTCAAACCGCGTGACTGGATTTTCACACATTACTCGCCCATTCACAGCGAAGGCGCCAACAAGCAAGCTGCGCGCTCCGCACCACCGCTACAAGCTTTATTCCGACGGCAGATTTTATGATCTGGAAAAAGACATTGAGGAAAAGCAACCGATCGCCGCCTGATAAGGCTGGTGCCGAAGCTGAAAAAGTGAGAAAGACATTCGAATTGGAACTGGCGAAACTTCCTGCGTGGAAATTCGGTGATCCCGGGGTCGCGAAAGTGGTTTTGCCAGGACTGGAACCCGATCCAACATTTGCCGATAAAGCGGACTAATTCCTAAACCATTTTGCCAAAATGATAAAAATTAAAACTGCAATAGTCACTCGGCCTTGCCATCGTTTCGGCGCTTTCGTCCGTGTCATTTGCGCAAACCCAGCCCAAATACAATGTGCTCTTCGTGGCGGTCGACGACATGAACGACTGGATTGGTCCGTTTGGTGGTTATGAGGGCATTAAGACGCCCAATATTGATAAACTGGCTAAAAAAGGAGTGGTTTTCAAACGTGCTTATTGCGCAGCACCGGCTTGCAATCCTTCTCGCGCGAGTCTGCTTTTACGGGCGTAAGGCCTTCAACTTCGGGAGTTTATCATAATAATCAGCCCTGGCGGCCGGTGTTAAAGGATGCGGTAACGATTCCGCAATATTTTACTGCGAATGGTTATGAGGTAAAAGGCGCGGGCAAGATCTTCCATAATGCTTTCAATGATGACGCTTCGTGGCCGGTTTACTTCGACGTGCCGTCTTCGCCCGAGCCGCCCAAGGCGCCGGTGAATGGTTTTGCGCATTTTGACTGGAGTCCCGGTGGATGTGAAAGATGAGGATATGGGTGATTTTAAAGTAGTCAACCAGGGCATTGATTTTTTTGGCAAAAAACATGACAAGCCATTCTTTCTGGCAATCGGACTCACACGCCCGCATTTGCCCTGGTATGTGCCTCAAAAATATTACGATCAATATCCTTTGTCTTCCATTAAGCTGCCCAAAGTCGTTGCTAATGACCTTGCCGATGTGCCCGAGGCAGGTGTGAAAATCGCCAAACCGAAGGGTGACCACAAGTTTATTGTTGACAACAAGCAGTGGGAAAAAGCGGTGCAGGGTTATTTGGCCAGCATCACATTTGCGGATGCGCAGATCGGCCGCTTGTTGGATGCGCTGGAAAAAAGTGCGTATGCGAAAAATACGATCATCGTCTTTTTTGGTGATCACGGCTGGCATCTGGGCGAGAAAGAACATTGGCGCAAATTTGCCTTATGGGAAGAAGCCTCGCGCGTGCCTTTCATTGTGTATGCGCCCGGACTTTCCAAGGAAAATGCGGTTTCGGAGCGAACGGTGAATCTGATGGATATTTACCCAACACTGACCGAATTGTGTAATTTACCAGCAAAAAAAGGATTGGAAGGAAACAGCATTGTGCCGCTTTTGAAAGATCCTGCCGCTGGCTGGGCGTTTCCATCTCTGACAACACATGGTTTTGGAAACCACGCGGTGCGCTCTGAAAAGTGGCGTTATATACGTTACAACGACGGTTCTGAGGAATTATATGATCATGAAAGTGATCCGCAGGAATTTAAGAATCTCGCGAAAGACGAAAAATATGCTGCTGAAAAGCTTAAACTGGCAAAATCATTGCCTGCTATCAATGCAAAAGATGCCCCGACAGTTAAAGAGGGCAGAGAATAAACCTACAACCTGATGATCAAAAAATACTTGTTACCCGCATTGCTGGCAGGCCTTCTCGTCGGCTTTTATGCTCCGGAAAGTCATGCGCAGCGCAGCAATGCAAAAAAGAAACTTAATGTCCTTTTCATCGCAGTGGACGACCTGAACACGGATTTGGGATGCTATGGAAACAAATTTGTGAAAACGCCGAACATTGACCGCCTGGCAAAACGCGGTGTAAAGTTTGACCGCGCTTACACCCAGTTTCCGCTTTGCAGTCCGAGCCGCTCTTCGCTGCTGACGGGCCAGCGTCCGGATGTTACCAAGATTTATGAACTGCAAACGCATTTCCGCAAAAACCTGCCTGACGTTGTAACATTGCCGCAGTTGTTCGAAAAACAATGATTATTACAGCGCCCGCGTCGGCAAAATCTATCATTATGGCGTTCCTGGGCAGATTGGAACAGATGGATTGGACGATCCGATTTCCTGGGATTTCAAAGTAAATCCGAAAGGACGGGATAAGGCTGAGGAGTCACTGATTAAAAATCTGACGCCTGATCGCGGCCTGGGCAGTGCTTTGGCCTGGCGCGCAACCGAAGGCACGGATGAGGAGCAAACGGATGGAATGGTCGCTACGGAAGCGATTAAGATCATGAAGGAAAAGAAAAGTGAGCCGTTTTTCCTAGCGGTCGGATTTTATCGTCCGCATTCACCTTATGTGGCTCCGAAAAAAGTATTTTGACCTTTATCCGGTTGAAACGATCCCGCTTCCAAAAGAAGTAGAAAATGATCTGGATGACATTCCCGAAGCAGCTTTATTTACCAAACCTGCACATTGGGGATTGTCCGTAGCAGACCGGAAAGAGGTATTAAGAGCTTATTACGCGACCATTACGTTCATGGACGCGCAAGTTGGCCGACTGCTTGATGAACTTGATCGCCTGAAATTGACTGACAAAACGGTGATCGTGCTTTGGAGTGATCATGGTTATAATGTGGGTCAGCATGGGCAGTGGATGAAGCAAAGTCTGTTTGAAAATTCCGCACGCGTGCCGCTTATATTTTCTGTTCCGGGCGGGACAAAAGGAAAATCTTCAACCAGAACCGTCGAGCTGCTTGACATTTACCCAACATTGGCCGAACTCTGCGGACTTACACCCGCACAAAAACTGGCAGGCGCAAGTTTGACCGAATTGTTGAAAAATCCGGATTCTGTTTGGGATAAACCTGCTTATACACAAGTGAAACGCAATCAGATATTCGGCCGCAGCGTGCGGACAGAGCGGTTTCGTTATACGGAATGGGACGGTGGCAATGCAGGCGTCGAGCTTTATGACCATCAAAAAGATCCTAACGAATTCACCAATCTTGCCAAAGAAAGCTCTTACATTATTACTGTAAATGAAATGTCTGCGCTGCTCGATAAAGACTATCCCGACGCTAAATAAGATAATAATAATGATAAGAACGTATTTCCTACCGGTTGTCAGCAGCGCAGTTTTGCTACTGACAACCGGTTTTTCTTTGCTTAATCCGAAAGAAAACCTGCGCCCAAAACAAAAAAACGCCAAGCCAAACATTGTCATCATTATGGCTGATCAATGGAATGCGCAGTCGCTGGGTTATGCGGGGAATAATGATGTGAAAACGCCAAATCTGGATAAGTTAGCGGCTAGGAGTGTGGTTTTTAACACAGCCGTTTCGGTTATGCCCGTTTGCAGCCCAGCGCGTGCGAGCTTGCTGACAGGCCAGTATCCGCTCACGCACGGCGTTTTTTACAACGATCGTCCGTTGAAAAATGAGGCGCTTACCATGGCCGAGATTTACAAAGATCAGGGTTATGCGACCGGTTATATCGGGAAATGGCACATTAATGGTCAGAGCAATCAGGAAGCCCAATTTGCCGCAAGAAATCGCCCTGTTCCCAAGGATCGCAGGCAGGGTTTTGACTATTGGAAAGCGCGGGAAGTGACGCATGATTACAACAAGTCATTCTATTTTGATGAAAATGATGTGCGGCATGACTGGCCCGGTTACGACGTTTTTCCGCAAACGGACAGCGCCATTGGTTTTATTGATAAAAATAAATCGAAACCATTTCTGCTTGTCCTGTCATGGGGGCCGCCGCACGATCCTTATGCAACCGCGCCGGAGGAATTTAGGAAATTTTACAAGCCCGAAAATCTCAAATTAAGGCCCAATGTTCCCGATTCCCTGCAAGCCAAGGCGCGGAAAGATCTGGCGGGATATTACGCACATTGCACCGCGCTGGACAAAGCAGCGGGTGATTTGCTGGCCGCATTGAAGCAGGCAGGCGTTGCAGAAAATACGATTGTGATTTTCACTTCGGATCACGGCGATATGCTTTATTCGCAAGGAAAAGTAAGGAAACAAAAGCCTTGGGATGAGTCGATTCTCGTGCCGCTGATCATTCATTATCCGGCTGGATTGGGTGAGAAAAAGCGGGAGTTGTCCATGCCATTCAGTAACATCGACATCCTGCCCACATTGCTGGGTTTGACCAAAATGAACATTCCGAAATCGGTTGAAGGAACAGATTACTCTGCCGTGATTTCTGGCAAGAAAAAGCCTTCCGGCGAAGAAGCCGCATTGATCCAGCTTCCTGTGCCATTTCATGAAAACAATTTTCTCAATGGTGGAAAGGAATATCGGGCAGTGCGCACCAGTCAGTTCACTTACGTCCGTGATCTGCAAGGGCCGTGGCTTTTGTATGATAATGCAAAAGATCCGTATCAACTCAGAAATCTGATCGGAGATCCGGCTTATGCATCCGTGCAGCAAAAGCTTGAAAAAGTGCTCAAATTAAAGCTGTTGGAAGCGAAAGATGATTTTCTGACGGCCGATGAATATATGTCAAAATGGAAATATCGATATGATGGTAAGGATAGTCTGCGGCTGCATTAAGTCGTTTTTGCTTTTTGGAATAATTGCGATGAGCGCCTACATAGCTGGTGCTCAGGGCAAATTAACAGCGAAAAAACCCAACATTATTTTTCTTTTGACCGACGATCATCGTTGGGATGCATTGGGCGTGATGGGAAATAAGATCATTCAAACGCCTAATCTTGACAAGTTAGCCAAGGATGGCATTTTGTTTAAAAAAGCATATGTGACGACGGCAATTTGTATGGTGAGCCGAGCCAGCATTTTAAGCGGACAATATATGTCGCGGCATCAGATCAATGATTTTACCAAGGATTTCAGTGCAGAAGCGCTTGCTGAAACGTATCCTGCATTGCTCAAAAAAGCAGGTTACAAATTAGGTTTTATCGGCAAATTCGGCATCTCCGTTCAAGAGCAGCCCGACTCATTGTTTGATTACTGGGCGAGTGCAAAAGAAGGCCAGCCTGTTTATGAATTGGTCAATAAGAGTGGTAAAATCATTCATCACACGGACAGTGTTGGAAAGGATATTCAGCAATTTTTAGGTCAATATGCGGGTAAAGAGCCGTTTTGCTTATCGGTTAGCTTCAAAGCGCCGCACGAGCTGGATGGCAATCCACCGAAATATCCCGTTCAGGAAAGATTCAAAACATTATATCAAAACGTAAATATTCCCGATCCCGAAACCGCAGATCCGAAATATTGGAACAGCCTCCCGGACTTTTTCAGAACCGATGCAAACATTGCGCGCGACAGGTGGAAACCGCTGTTATCGACGCCCGAGCTCAGACAGCAAACAACCAAAGATTATTACAGGCTCATTACCGGCGTCGATGAAGTCGTCGGCAATCTCGTCGCGCAATTAAAGCAGCTGAACATTAATGAAAACACGATCATTATTTTCATGGGCGACAATGGGTTTTCGTTGGGTGAGCATGGTTTGGAAGGAAAATGGTTCGGTTTCGAAGAATCCATCCGCGTCCCGCTGATCATTTCAGGCGCAGCATTGACCAATAAATTAAAAGGCACTATTTCCGAAAGTATCGCACTCAACATTGACATTGCCCCCACGATCCTGGCCATCGCCGGAGCGCCCATCGCGTCACGCATGCAAGGAATTGACCTGCTCTCAATGTTGGAAAACAAAAAGCCATCCAGAACAGATTTCTTTTACGAACACACCTATCTCGGCAGCCCGAAATTACCCAAAGTCGAAGGCGTCGTCAGCGCAGATTTCAAGTATATGAAATACATCGAGCACGGTTACGAGCAACTGTTCAACACAAAAACCGACCCGCACGAGAAGGTTAATCTGGTTGGTGATGAGGGTTATAAGGCGGTTTTGGAAGGGTTAAGGGAGCGGTATGAAGCATTAAACAGTTTGGCGCGCTAGGTCCCGCTTAGGACATCCATAAGGCGGAAGTTGAAATAGAGCTTTTCTTTTCCCACCACAATGCTTTTCAAAAAGTTATGTTCTTCCAGGCTTTTTAGATAGGACCCGGATGTCTTGATATTTCCTAAGCCCGCATCTTCAATGAAAGTTCGCTTCGTATAAGGAAGGCGGAACAATATTTCGAGTAAATCCTTTGAATAAATCCTGGGGAGTTTGCTTTGAATTTCTTCACCCATTGATTTCATCAGATTCGCTATTTGTTCAATTCTCCTTCGACTATCCTGAGCGGAGACTTCGATCATGTCAAGGACGAGGTCGAAATTTACCTCTGTTTTTTGAACGAGGGCGAAAATAACGATTTTTCGCCCTCGTTCGGTTTTCCAGGGTAAAATTTACCCTCGTTTTTATCAAATCATTTTGCATTCTTAAAATCTTTTACAATCTTTGTCTATCGAATTAGTAGATTTATAAAGAAGGAAGGGAGAGGTTAGGCTCTATGATCTTCTGGCAACCTATGACTTTTTAAGGTGCCCCAACCTAATTCTAATGATAAATCTGAGAATCCAACCACCGGAGTAACAGAGTAAAATTTTGGAAACTGGCCGGCGAAAGCTTGTCAGAAAACTTGAATGTTTCGTATGCATTCGATGTGCAACAGGCAACTGTTGCAGCTGGTGGCAAACGCGTAAATATTTCACTCAAAAAAGTAAACCTAATGAAGATCAAAAGTTTATGCTCAGTAGTCGCAGTTTTTGGACTGCTATCCTCCTCGATAAATGTACAGGCGCAGCAAAAAGCGCTTAAAAATGGAATCTGGCGCGGCGTCTTTACCGTCGGTGAAATTGAGGTTCCTTTCAATTTTGAAGTAAAAAACGGCGCTGGCAAAGAACCTGTTTTTACTGCCATCAACGGCGACCGTCGTGACGATTTTCAAGCCAAATTCATTTCTGCTGATTCCATTCAGGTGAGCCTCAACACATTCGAAACTGCATGGTTTGCGAAAGTTGAAAGCAATGGCTCCATATCAGGCGTGCAAAAAAGCCTTATTCCTGGCAACAATGGCCGCATTCTTCCTTTCAAAGCGGAAGCTGGCAAGGCTTACCGCTTTGTAGAGCCGGGAAAAGAAGTTGCGCCTAAGGCAGATCTGTCGGGCAAATGGGTTGTTAAAATTGCTGCCGAAGCGTCGGCTAAGCCTGCGCCGGACCGCGTTGCGGTTTTTGAACAAAAAGGAAATAAGCTGAACGGGATTATCCTTTCGGTTTCAGGCGACAGCCGTGAGCTGGAAGGCAATGTGCAGGGCGACGAATTTTTCCTGTCGGGTGTGACGGGTTCAAGCCCGGCTTATGTGAAGGGCAAGATCAATGCTGACAATTCCATTAGCGGCTCCATTGGCGCCAGCGCACATCCGTTGGTTTTCGAAGGAGTAAAAGATGACAATGCTGCATTGCCTGACGCTTATGCGCTCACATTTTTGAAACCAGGTTATGACAAGCTCGATTTCACTTTTCCCGATCTGAACGGAAAACCGGTTTCCCTGAGTGACGAAAAATACAAAGGCAAAGTCGTGGTGATCGAGATAATGGGCAGCTGGTGCCCGAACTGCATCGATCAGATCACTTTCCTTTCACCGTGGTATAAAGAAAATAAAAGCAAAGGCGTGGAAGCCATCGCGCTGGCTTTCGAAGCAAAAGACGATATCACATTTGCCAAAAATGCTTTGACCAAACTCAAAAATAGATACGACATCCAGTACGACATTCTTTTTGCGGGGTAAAACCGGAGGCAATGTCGTGGCGGAAAAACTGCCTGCTATCGACAAGTTCCTTGCATTTCCAACAACCATTATCGTTGGTCGCGATGGAAAAGTGAAGGAAATCCACACAGGATTTTCGGGAAAAGGCACCGGCCAGTTTTACGACGAATATGTAAAGAAATGGAATGCGGACCTGGCGAAGCTGATTAATGAGCCGTTGCCTTAACCGCGTTTTTTAAAATCAGACAAACTAAAATATTCAAAATTTAAAACCTTGAATGACTATGGATGAAGCGGCGCACGAAAAACGCGAAAGCGTTTCACGATAAATGCGAAAACTAGAGAACGGACAATGAGAGGCTTGGTTAGATCGGTTCACAACTGAAACGAATAGATGCACACA
>NZ_CEEDCD010000012.1:0-304393 GCF_979253085.1 Dyadobacter sp. AC419
GTCTTCCAGATTGCCTGCATCGTTCTTCTTCTTGTTGCGTCAATTTTTCCATTTCTACGAGGTTTTCGTAAATCTACGAATGTTTCGTAGTTAATTCAAAGTGTTTCCTAATATTTTATATTTACCCGGATAACATCAAATTAAATCCTGGATGGAAAAAGAGCAGACTTTGTTTGGCGTGAAGGAAATTGCAAGGCGGGCGAATGTATCCACAGCCACAGTCGACCGCGTGCTGCACAACAGGACCGGGGTTTCTGGAAAAGACAAAACAGCGGATCAACGACATCATTAAGGAGCTTGATTATCAGCCCAATATCCTGGCCAGCCGCCTCGCTTCGAAGAAAATCATCACGCTGGCAATTCTCATTCCCGAAGTTTCGGAGGAAACCGATTTTTGGCAAGCGCCGCTGAACGGTGTGCGCAGGGCAGAAGCGGAGATCAACACATGGGATTCAGGCCCACATTTTTCTTCTTCATCCTCACAGCAAGGGAATCCGATGCCCAAAAGGTGAAGGACATGGAGTTGCAGTTACGGGAATTCGATCGCGCCGTCTTTCATTTCCGAAACACAGGATTTTGCCAGAGAATGCACAAACCGGAAGATTCCTTTCGTTTTCATTGATTCTGATGTTCCCGATCTGCAAAGTCTGTCATACATTGGGCCGCATCTTTTTAAAAGTGGTTATGTAGGAGCCAAGTTGCTGACTTACAGACTGCAACCGGATAAAAAAGTGCTGATTATCAACATTTCAAAAGAAATTGACAACTTCAATTACGAAACGATTGAAGAAGGTTTCCGTGCTTACTTTGCCGACAATCAGAATGCTAACGAAATCGTGCGGATCGATATTCAAGAGACGGATTACCAATCTCGTTGCCCGGCACCTTACTTATGTTTTCCACCTCAATAAAGACATTGGCGCAGCGTTTGTGACAAATTCCCGTGTGAACACAGTCGCGTCATTTCTTAAAAACAGCCACCGCACCGAGGTTTCCTTGATCGGCTATGATTTTGTAAAAGACAATGTTCAATATCTGGAAAGTAATGTCATCGATTTTCTCATTTGCCACCGCCCCGAGGATCAGGCTTATCGCGGCATAATGGCGCTTTATCAAACATTGGTAGTGAATGCCAGCGTAGCAAAAGTGAGTTATATGCCCATCGATATTGTTACAAAAGAAAATTGCGAGTTTTATCAGAACTAGAAATAAATGATTGCAGGAATTCCCAACCGACAACTTTATTAACATATCAATTTGTGAATGAAATCATTTCCTTTCTAGATTCAACGGGCACGTGCCCGTTCGATCAATCATTGAATTAGTCATTTGAAGCTGAACCCTTAAACCGCAGACATTTTGAAAGATTCTATTCTTAAATGGCTCCGCTCGCTGGGGCCGGGAATGATCACAGCTGCATTGGTCTTCGGGCCCAGCAAAATGACCATTACTTCCAAGCTGGGAGCGGTTTATGGCTATTCTCTGCTTTGGGTTGTGGTTGCAGCCATCCTTTTTATGGCTGTTTTCACCGCAATGTCAACGCGGATCGGGATCGCAACAAACCAGTCGCTGCTATCATCTGTGCGGCAGAAGTGGGGAAAGCCCGCTTCGATTGCGATGGGCATAGGGGTTTTTCTGGTGAGCACATCTTTTCAGGCCGGAAATTCCATTGGCGTCGGGATTTCGGTGGGCGAATTATATACCACACTTCCCCGGTGCCCTGGATCATCTTTTTCAATTTGGTGGGAATCAGTTTGCTGTTTTTCCGGAGCTTCTATTCTGTGCTCGAAAAGACAATGATCTTCTTGATTTTCATGATGTTATTCTCTTTCATCACCACATTTTTCTGGGCAGCGCCGGATGCTTCTGATATATTTAAAGGCTTCACAACGCCGGTCATTCCGGAAGGCTCGCAAGGATTGATCATCGCATTTGTTGCGTCCTGTTTTTCCATTGTGGGCGCACTATATCAATGTTATCTCATTCAGGAGCGCATCCGCGTAAGGCCGGAAGTGCGAAGTGGTCGAAATGACAGCGTAACTGGCATTATTGTCCTCGGCGTCATGTGCGCCATTGTGATCATCTGCGCTGCGGCTATCCTGCATCCGAAAGGGATCGCGGTGAATTCTGCGACGGATATGGCTAAGGCGCTCGAACCGCTATTCGGCAATAAAGCATCCACACTGTTCCTGGTAGGACTTTTCGGAGCAGCGTTTTCATCATTGATCGGAAATGCTTCTGTGGGCGGCACATTACTCGGTGATGCGCTGGGCTTAGGGAGTAATTTCAGTGCCAAATCGGTGCGTTATCTGGTTGCGCTCGTCATGGTTTTTGGTGCAGGAATCGCTGTGAAGTTCGGCAAACTGCCACTCGAACTCATTGTATTTGCGCAAAGCGTCACCATTTTCGTCGTCCCGTTCATCGGGACAGCGATTTACATGGTCGCCAATGATAAAAAGATCATGGGCGAAAAGGTCAATAGTCCGCTTGTGAAAGTCGTCGCGGGAGTCGGACTGCTGGTCATTTTCTCACTCGCCATCATTAATAGTAAAGAATTATTTTTCAACAATCCGCTATTCAAATAATGACTGATTTTGAAAGTTTAGAGGAAAAGTGGCTGAGCCCGTCGCCCGCATTGATTGAGGAAATGAAGCAGATTGAAGGTGACATCCTTATTTTGGGCGCAGGCGGAAAATCGGACCAAGCATTGCAAAGCTGGCCAAACAAGCCATCGAACGTGCCGGATTGAACAAGCGCGTCATCGGCGTTTCCCGCTTCACAGAGGAAGGTCTGGCCGAAGAACTGAATGCTGCCGGAATCGAAACAATAGCAGCCAATATACTCGATGATAGTCAGTTACAAGCTTTGCCTGAGATTGCAAATGTGCTTTATCTGGCCGGGAACCAAGTCTTGGCACTTCCAATAACGAGCCTTACACATGGGCAATGAACACCTATTTACCAGGGCGTGTGGCCGAAAAATTCAGGAATTCGAAAATCGTTGTTTATTCAACGGGAAATGTTGATCCATTTACAACGGTCGCGTCGGGTGGTGCGACGGAGGAAATGCGGGCTGATCCGGTGGGAGAGTATGGTCAGTCCTGTCTTGGTCGGGAGCGCCTATTTCAATATTTCTCATCTGTGCACGGGAACTGAAGCCGCCGATTTACAGACTGAATTATGCAATTGATTTTCGTAATATGGCGTGTTGCTGGAAATCGCAAAATCTGTCCTCGGGGGTAAGCCGGTAGATCTGCGGACGGGACATGTGAACGTGATCTGGCAGGGCGATGCGAATGAAATGGCGATCCGCTCCTGCCGCCGCATTGTGAAGCGCCTTCCAAAATATTGAATATTACGGGACCTGAAACGGTTTCGCTGCGCTGGCTTGCGGCAGAGTTCGGCAGGATTTTCAATGTCGAACCGCAGTTTGTCAACGAAGAGCAGCCGACAGCCTTGCTAAGCAATGCGGCCGAATCATTCAAACTCTTCGGATATCCGCGGACAACATTGAAGCAAATGATCGGAATCACAGCGCAATGGCTGCTTGAAGGTGGAAAAACGATCAATAAGCCAACGCATTTTCAGGAAAGGCAGGGACAAGTTTGAAGGGATTTTTGAATAAAAAGAAATAGGAAATGCTTAATAATGAGACCATAAAGCTGCTCTACGAAGGCACCGTAATCCCTGCGCATCCGCTCGCACTCCGCAGCGATCTGCAACTGGATGAAGCCAGACAACGCGGCCTGACACGATATTACATGGCGAGTGGAGCAGGCGGAGTTGCCGTCGGTGTGCACACCACGCAATTCGAGATCCGTGATCCGGAAGTGGGGCTTTATGAAACCGTGCTTCGACTGGCAGCTGAGGAAGTGGATCGGGCAAGACTTGACCGTCCATTTATTAAAGTGGCAGGGGTGGTTGGGCTTACAGATCAGGCAGTTAAGGAAGCGAATGTTGCGCTGAAATATGGTTACGACATTGCTTTGGTCAGCATGGCAGCATTCAAAGACAAATCCGAAGCCGACATTATCCAACACATTAAAACTGTTGCAGAAATTATCCCTGTTTTTGGGTTTTATTTGCAAGCTGCGATCGGCGGGAGGGTTTATTCTTATAGTTTCTGGGAGCAGTTTGCAGAGATTCCCAATGTGCTGGCAATCAAAATAGCGGCATTTAACCGTTATCAAACCCTGGATGTTGTGCGCGCGGTCTGTAACAGTTCACGCGTTAATGAAATTGCACTTTACACTGGGAACGACGACAACATTGTAGCCGACCTCATTACGCCTTACCGATTCAGTGTCAATGGTCAAATCATTGAAAAAACGTTTGTCGGCGGTTTGCTGGGACATTGGGCCGTGTGGACTGAAAGGCGGTGAAAGTGCTTGCTATGGTAAAAGAATTTGTCAAAAATAACCGCGCTGACGCCACCGAAATCCTGCGTATGAACATTGAAGTTACAGATATGAATGCAGCCATTTTTGATCCGGCGCATAACTTTCACGGATGCATCACGGGTGTGCATGAAGTGCTGAAACGGCAAGGATTAATGGAAGGAATATGGACATTGAACCCGAACGAAACGCTGTCGCCCGGGCAGGCGGAGCAAATTACGCGTGTCACACAAGCATATCCACATTTAATTGATGATGAGTTTGTTAAATCATTTTTATCATCATTACATTAAAGTGGTTTAAGATAATTCTTCAAACCATTTCTTGAAAACGGGGCACCCTTCTCTTTACTGATCTAAAATTTGGTTTGAAGAAGACGGCGAAGTTCTGACGAGCAGCCTGCCATTGAAATACAATTCAATTTCCGAAATGCATTGCCGGGCAGCTGATGAACTGGCGGTTAGCACGGAAAAAGTTTGCGGGGTCTAACTGGTTTTCAAGTTCTTCGAGGGACTTATCAACGACAAATGCTTTATCATCGTTCAGAGTCACCACTACAACGCCATTTTTAATGGTTAGCCACGCAAAATCGGAATCTTTAAGCGGAATGAGCTTGTCGCGATAGGGAACCAGGAAACTTCTGCGTGGGCTTTTGCGGTTAAGAATCTGCGTGTGCATTAGCTCTTCCAGATATTTCACCTTACTGATCGCATTCTCCTCATTCAGCTGATAATATTTTTCGAGGCTAAATTGCAATGCTTCCTGCCGGATCGGTTTGAGCAAATAATCAATACTGTTCAGCTTGAAAGCGCGCATTGCATATTCGTCATGCGCTGTCGTGAAAATCACGGGACAGCCGATGGAAATTTGTTCAAAGATCTGGAAACAAGTGCCATCGCCCAGCTGGACATCCAGGAAAATCAGATCGGGAACCGGATTGCTGCTGAGCCATTCCACGGCCGTTTCCACGCTTTCGAGCACAGTCAGTATTTCAGTTTTCGGGTCAATTTTTTGGATTAATTGCGTCAGATATTGGCCCGCCGGCTGTTCATCTTCAATGATAAGAATTTTGGTCATGGGGCTTCAATCAAAGGGACTTTTACTGTGAAGTGTTGTTCGTCTTCCGTCAGCAGCGGTTTCTGGCCGGTCTGGATCTTGTAACGTTTGTCCAGGTTTTGAAGGCCAATTCCCGTGCCGGGGGAATTTAGTTTTTTATTTACGGAATTGGTAACCACAATGTGCTTTTCCTGCTCATTCAACCGAAGCTCGATCATCAGAACCTGATTGGATGTGATCACATTATGCTTAATGGCGTTTTCGATCAGGATTTGCAGCGAAAGCGGGATGATATACCATTGTCTCTGCGTTTCAGTTTCCAAAAAACAAAATGCCATTTTACCACCAAAACGTGCTTTATAAAGATCCAGATAAGCTTTTGCAGCATTCAACTCATCTTTCAGCAAGATCAGACTTTGGTTCTGGACTTTAAGGTTATAGCGCAAAATATCCGAAAGATCCAGCACGATCCGCTGCGCAAGATCCGGATTGGTAGCAATGGAAATGTTGAGAATGTTCAGCGCATTGAAAAGAAAATGCGGATTAAGCTGATTTTGCAGTGCTTCCAGCTGTGCTTTGAGCTGCTCCCGTTTGAGCTGCTCATTTTCCAGACCGATCTGGTGATTTTCCTGCGTAGTGAGCAAAAAGTTGCGAAAACCCAGGATGGCCAGCAGCAGCAGAATGTGATACAGATAATACACGACGCGGAAAACAAGCATATCCGACGCATTGTTATCCAATGTCAGCCTGAGCTGGAAGAGAATCTCGTTGATGGAGAAAAACAGCACGATCAGCATCAGCAGCTGGACCCACGGCTTCTGGCGGTTGAACCAGCTCGGGATTTTGTAAGTATGCTGCAGGCAGATGTAAACGAAGATCCAGGAAAACTCGAAACTGATAATAAACTGGATGCAAATGTCCAGAATGCCGGAGCCCGCGCTCGCCGGGTCCAGGAGTGATTCCCAGACGAAGATGAGGCGCGGAATGGTGGCAAATAAGCTTAGGATGAAACAGAGACGCCAACCTAATGACATCCCGTTCCTGTAATTTAAATCGGGGTTCATGCCAGGCTAGTCAAATATTGGCTGTTCCTGGATGTCTTACCGGATAATGTGTTTTGTTTTTGGATTAATGCCGCAACAGACTCGATTAACGCAATTTCTGCGCTCGTCCATTCGCGGTTATTGAGTGTATCTTCCAGGCCAATAAAGCCCGACCAGCCATTTGCGCCCTGAACGGGAACGGCCAGCATCGATTGTGCATCTTGCTGGTTAAACCATTGCGTTTCAGCGCTTGTCATGTGAGCGGATGGTTCGGTAACCGGTTGTTTCGCGTCAAAAAGTGCATTCCAGCGATTGAAACCAGGAACTTTAACTGATTTCCCGGCATATTTGGAAGGAACACCCGGCGCAGTTACTTCCGATTTGAGCGAAAGGTCATCGGCTTCTCCGGAGGCTTTGATGTTTTTGGTAAATAGATAGATCCTGCTCAGATCCATCACTTCCAGCAGCAAGTTGAAACCATTAGGGAAAGAATCCGCAGCCAGCTCTTCTTCAAATCGCAGTAAAACTTTTTTATGAAGACTTTCGTGGTTCTGGTTGTGCTGTGCGATCTTCTTACGCGCATTGTTTTTCCATTTTGCCAATGTGTTTTCAAGCGCAGGAATCCAGCCCAGTTTATTGGAGCAGTTGATATAATAACTCGTTTCCGTGACAGCAAGGACTCTTTCAGCCGTCACCGGGCAATGTCCTTCGGTCATGACAAGACAAGGAAGGTGATTGCCGAGCACATTGGCGAGGTCCGTGATTTTACCGTCGGGAAGCAGGCAATTGGAAATCAGTAAGTCGTATTTGGATTCATAAAAAGCTTCGATAGCAGATTGTTTCGAAGCGACTTGCCGGATGCTGAATTTATAGCCCGCATAGCCGAGCGAATCTTCCAGTAGGGCAAGGTAATCTTTTTGAATGGCAACGATTAGGAGGTTTAACGGTTTCATTCTATAAACGGTTGAGATTAGTTAAAAGAGGTAACTAGCACAAATAGGAATATGTTGACTATCAAGACACAGCGGTTTCAGCTTACTGAAATTACTTAGGAGCCTGAGTATCAAAGTGTATGTAGTTTTCCTGAGAATCTTATGACGGCTAATGTGAAAAACCGTAATGCGGAAGTGGATATTTTCATTGCAATTATACTAATTTAAGTAGAAACAGTACTACTTTTTCTGATCAAATAGCTAGAAAAAAATTGGACAAGAGATTTCATAAATCGGGGAACGGTTCGAAGTCGGGAATCAACAGGTTCACCTTTATTTTTTTCAGTTTCAATAAACATTTGAAGGTCTCAGCGGCGCTTATGGGGATATTTATGGAAGAAAAGGACAAAGACGCGAAAATATATTTCTTTTCCTTGCTCTTATTTTTTAAAAAACATAAATCCTTCTAACTGATTAATTCAAAAAACATGAACGCTAATAAAGTACTTTCTCGACGATATTTTTATCAAATTATGAATGGCAAGAATGAGCAGGTTGCTCGGGAGATCTTGTCAGACGATTTCGTTTTCACGCTGCCTACACACCCTGAACCATTTCACGGCCCGGAAGGATTCATCGGACTAATTCGCATGCTCCACGATTCGTTCCCTGATTTTTATCTTAACCCGCAGGAAATGGTTGCCAATGATGACTGGGTGATCACACGCTGGAAAGGCGGCGGCACGCACACAGGCGGCCCTTTGCTGACTGTTAAAGGCAATGTGGAGGCAACCGGCAAATCTTTTGAAGTGGACGGAATGACATGGCACACCATTAAGGATGGCAAGATCGTCGAGTCTGTTGGTCACGAAGATACGCTTGGCTTATTGCTTCAATTGGGCATTCTGCCTTCCGAGCCAAAGGCGGATACGACCGATCTGGCACTTAACCAGACCTTGGTAACACGTTATTTTGATGAGATCATGAGCCAGGGCAAACTGGAAGTGATCGAAGAAATTCTGGATCCTGAATTCGCATTCATCATTCCTACACAACCTGAGCCAATCGCAGGTTATCTTGCATTCACAAACTTCGTAAAATACCTGCGCAACGCATTTCCGGACATCAAATTCACGATCATGCGCCAAACCGGAGAAGGCAACAAAGTGGCAACGCGCTGGAACATTGAAGGAACGCATCAGGGAGAATTCCTGGGTGCAGCCGCCACAGGAAACCACGTGAAAGACTACGGCATCGACATTTTTACAATCAAAAACGGTAAGATCCATTCGGTTCAGGTGAACGAAAACGACTTCGGGCTTATGCAGCAACTCGGAGCAATCCCATCATGATGTTAGAAGACAATAAAGCAATAGTACGCAGATACTGGTTCGATTTCTGGAACGAAAAGAATGTGGCAGTCCTGGACGAAATCGCGGTTGAAGATGTGATTTTTCATTTTCCTCCCGGTCAGGCACATCAGCCGCCGACATTGAGAAAATGGTTTGAAACAGCCTTAGTCGCATTCCCAGACGTGTTTTTCACATTGCACGACGAGCTGGCAGAAGGAGACAAAGTGGTAAGCCGCTGGTCATACGAAGCCACCAACACGGGCAACTTCCTCGGAAGAGAAACCACCAGTATAAGAGTCCAGGACCAAGGCATTGACATATTTCGCATTGAAAACGGGAAGATCGTTGAAATGTGGGTTGCCCAGGACAGTCTGGGTTTGTTGCAACAATTGAAAGTAATTCAGTAAAATGGAAAAAGCAGTTGTCCGTCATAATGTGAAAAGAGGCGGACAGCTTCCGGTAAAGCCAGTGATCATTGCAGATTTCGATCCGGACACGGACGTGCTGTTTATCGATGAGCCAGAGCTTTCCAGAAAAGACCTCGTTTTCGAACAGGACGCAGACGACACATTGATCAGGCTCGCCGATTCATTCATGATCCTTGCCTCTTTAACAAATTTCACTGCGATTGATCTGGACCCGGGTCCGTTTTTGAAGAAGTTCTATAATGCATTGCAGGATAATGATATAGACGAAATTTTATCATTCGTAGCCGACGATGTGCTCTGGGAAATGGGCGGGCCGCAGGACTTAATTCCCTGGGCAGGCGCCTGGGAAGGAAAAGCAGGCGTAACCCGGTTTTTCCAACTGCAAAAAGAAGAATTGGCTTTTGAAAAACTGAATCCAACCCGGTTTGTAGCGCAGGGAAACACCGTGGCGGTTGTGCTGGAAGGAAACGGAGAAACAAAATCGGGGCAAGCGTTTTCGGGTGGCGTTGTGCATTGGGTTATTGTCAAAAATGGCAGGATCAGCCAGTTGCAATGTTACCGCGATACGTTTCCCATCATTGAAGCATTACAAGGCGGCAGGCCGTTTACCATTGCAGCAACGAGTGATCAATCAGCACATTATACCAATAAATCCGTCGCTTCACCACGAACAACGGACAGCATTGTGTTTGATGAAACGGTTTTTGACACTGCGCCAGCAACCGTAAAGTCCGCGAGGGCCATGTATGCAGCGTTGCAGGAATTGAAATCGGAAGATGTGCGCAAAGCATTCGCACCTAATGTAATCTGGCACATGTTCGGGCCACGCGACATTATTGCCTGGTCTGGTGAGCGCATAGGGCCGATCGCAGCCGTGGAATCGGCAAAGCAGATCATTGAGACAATGCGTTTTGACCATTTTAAAGCAGTCAGAATGCTTTATCAGGACAATGTTGCAGCGGTTCTTATTGATGAGCCCGGGGTTTCAAAAGCAACCGGAATCCCGTTTCACACCAGCGTCGTGCACATTGTAGTCATCAATGCAGACGGAAAAGTGGCCTCGATCCACAACCACGTCAACACAGCAGAAATAGTAGAAGCCTTTTTAGGCGGCAGACCTTATACATTAGAACGGCTTTCGGCTGTCAGCTATCAGCCGTCAGCAATCAGCATACAACCGAAAGCCGACGGCCGACCGCCGAAAGCCAAAATATTAACCCTTAAATCCAAAACTATGTCACTTACAGCAGAACAAAACAATGCGATTTGCGTAGAATTTTTCGAAACGGCCTGGAATACAGGCGTTGTACGCGAAGATTTACTGACATCCGACGCGATAGACCATTCACAAGTGGGCGGTAAAACCGTTTCTGAGCCGGGTTCGGCCAGTTTCAAAGGCATCGTGGGCATGTTCCGCCGGCGCTATGCCGGATGCGAAACTGAGCATTGAAGATCAGATATATGTTGCCGACAAAGTGGTGCACAGATGGAGACTGAACGGCACAGACACAGGCGGCGTAATGGGCATGCCGCCATCGGGAAAATCCATATCATTAACCGGCACAACCACAGCCCGCATGAAAGACGGAAAAATCGCTGAGCGCTGGGCTAACGTAGACGAATTGGGCCTTTTGCAGCAATTAGGCGTTGTGCCGCCACCGCCCGGAGCGTCGGCTCCCGGAGCACATTGATCAGAAATTTGTAAACCCTCCTCGACATTGTTTTTAAAATTGTTCAAACCCGAATTTTATGTCTAAAAAAGTACTCGCCATCTTATCAGAATACGGATATTGGGGCATTGAGCTGGTTGGCCCGCTCGAAAAACTGGAAGAAGCCGGTTACACTGTTGATTTCATCACACCCAATGGCAAAAAGGCAGAAGCATTGCCTCCAAGCTATGATACAACTTACGTAGATCCTCCTCTTGGCGTGTGCGTTACAACGCAGCTCGCCGCCGACAAAGTGAATGCTTTTGAAGCAACAAACCGTTTGGAAAAAACAATGAACCTGTCGGAAGTGATCCCGCAGCGCCCTTACTTCTCCACGCCAGACTTCCTTCGCGCATTCGAAAAGTATTACGCAGATCTTAAAATCGCACAGGAAAAACTAACCGAAGAATACGACGCAGTTTTCTTAGTAGGCGGCAGCGGACCAATCGTTGATATGGTTAACAATCAGCGCGTTCACGATGTAATCCTTGCTTTTTACAAAAAACAAATGCCTGTTGCCGGAATCTGTTATGGCGTTGCGCCGCTTGTTTTTGCAAGAGATTTCAACGAACGTAATTCCATTATCAAAGGAAAACACGTAACAGGTCACTGCATTGAATATGATTACCACGACGGGACCGGCTTCCTGCACACCGATCTGAACATGGGGCCACCGCCTTATGTGCTCGAATACATTCTTTCCGACGCCGTTGGACCAGAAGGACAATATCATGGAAATTTTGGCAAAGAAACTTCCGTAATCGTTGATTATCCATTTATCACAGCGCGTTCATTGCAATGTTCATTCGAATTCGGAGAGCAGTTTGTGAACGTTCTGGACAAGGTCTTAAGCGTTATGGCTGGTAAAACCGGGAATCAGAAGATCATTGAACAGTTCCTTGCGGATGGCATGGATTACATGTTCGGCAACCCCGGCACGGTGGAGCAAGGTTTCCTTGACGCCCTGGCCGAGTATCCGGATATGAAATACATTCTCACGTTGCAGGAAACGATCGCGGTCATGATGGGTGACGGTTATGCCCGTGCTACGCAAAAGCCAACATTGGTTCAGTTGCACAGCTCCCCCGGCATTGGAAATGCGGTGGGCGCTGTGTATCAGGCCAAAGAGGTCATGCGCCGCTGGTGGTGATCGGGTCGGATGCGGGTGTGCAATACATGAATATGGATGCGCAAATGGCAAATGACCTGGTGGCAATGATGGCTCCGGTGACCAAATATTCAACCATGGCTACGTCGTCCAAATCGTTGCTGCGCACATTGCGCCGCGCGGTCAAAATAGCTTCTACGCCTCCGATGGGGCCGGTTTACGTTTGCCTGCCCATGGATGTTCTCGACGAGATCAACGATGAGCCCGTATTCCCAAGCTGCATTCCTTCCACGCGGGTTGCACCTGCGCCGGAACTGATTACGCAGTCAGCGGAAATGTTGCTGGCAGCCGAAAAGCCGATAATTTTCGTCGGTGACGGCATTGCTTATTCAGATGCGATTCCGGAGCTTACACACGTTGCCGAGCTTTTGGGAGCTGAGGTTTACGGAGTCGAATTCGGGGATCTCGTCATGGACAACACGCATCCTTTGTATCAGGGCACAACGGGCGACATGTTTGGTTCTTTCAGCCATCCGATCACGACAAAAGGCGACGCCAACCTGATCGTTGGCACTTATATGATGCCTGAGGTTTTTCCTGAACTGGGAGAAATTTATGCGCCGGACGCCAAAGTGATCCATTTTGATCTTAATGCTTATGAGATCGCAAAAAATCACCGCGTCGACCTCGGTGTGGTCAGTGATCCTAACTTTCGCTCGCTGCGCTCGCTCAAAAGATCGAAGCATTGATGACGCCTGAACAAACAGCGAACGCGCAGCAACGTATAGAGCTGATCGGTAACGCTAAAAAGGCAAAAATAGCAGCTGAAAAAGAGGCGGACGACAAGCTGCAAGGCAGGTCGCCACTCAATATGGCGCAGTTTACCAAAGTGCTGGCCGAAAAGGTGAATCAGGATGAAACGATCATTTTTGACGAAGCATTAACGAGTTCAGCAGCGGTAAGCCGCTATTTGCCGCCCAAGCTCGCAAAACAATACTTTTTCACCCGTGGCGGTTCGCTGGGCGTGGGCTTTCCGGGTGCAATAGGAGCCAAGATCGCTAATCCTGAGAAAACCGTGATCGGCTTTTCGGGTGACGGCGGCAGCATGTACACGATCCAGACATTATGGTCAGCGGTGCGGCATAATACAGGAGCCAAGTTTGTGGTTTGCAACAATGGATCTTACAAATTGCTGCAACTCAACATTGACCAATATTGGCAAGAACGTGAAATTCCAAAACACGACCACCCGCTGCCTTTTGACCTTTCCTATCCCGCGATCCGGTTTGATCTTTTGGCTCATTCCATGGGCGTGGAAGCGGTAAGGGTTGAAAAAGAGGAAGACATTTTGCCCGCTATCGAAAGAATGCTGGCCGACGATAAACCATTTTTAATCGACCTGGTGCTGGAAGGCAGCCACAAGTCGGATTGGGTAAAAGTAAATTGTTCGCATTGACACCAACGCCAATAAACTTCACCATTTTCGAAATGGAACAACCTAGTTTTGATTACATTATTGTAGGAGCCGGAGCAGCTGGCAGCGTTTTAGCCAATCGGCTAAGCGCTGACCCGGCGATTCAGGTGCTGCTGATGGAGGCAGGCAGCCGGGACACCGAGCCTGCCATCGCAGACCCGGGCGGCTTCGTAAGCCTTTGGGGATCAGATGTAGACTGGAGCTTGCCGACCACGGACCAGTCCGGGCTTGGCGGACGGCCTGTCATGATTAATCAGGGAAAGGTTTTGGGTGGAAGCACGTCCATCAATGCCATGATGTATGTGCGTGGAAACCCGGGTAATTTTGATCAGTGGGAAGCATTAGGCGCAAAAGGGTGGGGTTATGAAGCTGTTTTGCCTTATTTCAAAAAATCAGAAGACTTCGAAAACGGCGCTTCGGAATTTCATGCAGCGGGCGGAGAATTAGTCATCCGCGACTGTCCCGATGACGTGATGCGCTCTGAGCATTTTTTGTTAGGAGCAACGGAACTCGGTTTTGACGGTCCGGACTGGGATTACAATGGTGCCCGCCAGGAAAACGGCGCAGGGCTGTTGCAATTTCACATTGATAAAAACAATCACCGCGACAGCGGCGCTTCGGCTTTTTTACATCCGGTGGCCGACAGGAAAAACCTGACTGTCTTTACCAATGTGCTCGTTTCAAACATTCTAATCCAGGATGGAAAAGCAATCGGCGTTGAATACATTTCGAGTGTAGGCAACACGGAGCAGATCCTTTCAAATAAAGAAGTGATTATTTCTGCCGGCGCATTGGCGTCGCCTAAGCTGTTGCTTTTATCGGGCATAGGACCGGCTGAGGAACTGAAAGCACTTGGCATTCCGGTTCAGGCAGATTTACCCGGTGTTGGAAAAAATTTGCAGGATCATTTGCAGCTGCCGATGATTTTCCGCTCGAAGATCCCGATGCCTAATACAACATTGCTGACGGGTAATGCGCTTTTTGTCAACACAAAAAATGACGGAAATGTAGTCGATCTGCAGATCAATTTTACACCCAGCTTGCCGCAGCCATTAGCACCGATCCTGCCGGATCTGGGCGGTCCTGTCTGTATTTTCCTGCCCATTTTGGTGCAGCCCAAAAAGCAGGGGAGAACTAACATTGCGCTCCGTCAACCCAATGGACAAGCCACTGATCAACCCTAATTATTTGCAGGAAGATGCAGATGTGGAGGTGTTATCACAAGCTGTTGCATTGGTCAGGAAGCTCGCTAACACACAAACATTTTCAGAACTGAACGGCGGGGAAATGATCCCAGGCGCCGAGGCAGACATTGAAGCATTTATCCGAAGCCAAAGTACAACAATCTGGCATCCAGCCGGAACCTGCAAAATGGGAACCGATGCGCTGGCAGTGGTTGATCCGACATTAAAAGTGCGCGGCATCGAAAACCTGCGCGTGGCAGACGCCTCCGTAATGCCGACCGTAACAAGCGGAAATACAGTGGCCGCCTGCTTTATGATCGGTGAAAAAGCGGCGGATATGATCCTTGCAGATCATGCCGTGGGTCACTATGCAAAGAGTTTAACGAATTGAAAATAAAATATTTAATCTAAAATAGAACACAATGTTAACGCAGGAAGCAATTAAAGAACTGGCTCTTGACTGGTACAAAAAGCTGGATGTTCACGTCCCGATGGTTGAAGTGTTGCCGCTGCTTGCTGATGCGGAGCTGGAAATGGTTTTCCCGGAAGCAACAGTTTACGGTTATGCAGGATTTGAAGGCTGGTTTCAGCGCGTGATCCGGATCTTTTTTTGACGAAGTGCACACGGTCAAGGTCGTTGAGCCGGTCATTAATGGTGATACTGCGGTGGTGAAAGTAGTGGTGCAATGGGAAGCCAGCGTATGGAATGCCCCTGAACCATTCAGCAAACGCATCAAATGCGATGCTTTCCAGACCTGGGAAGTGAAATTGAATGACGCCGGCAAAGTCGTGATCACCAAATACATTGTCGACGGCCTGGAATATCACGAAGGATCAGCGACACTCTAAATCAGGATATTAACCCTTCTCTATTTTTATAAAAACCCATGAAAAACGTTCCGGATACCAAGTTGGGCAGAATGTACAAAGAGCACATTCAGCATATTCTTGACAAAAACATTGACGCGCTGCTCGACCAATATACAGACGACGCCACATTGATCAGCAGCTTCTCCAAATCCCCCGTGATTTACAAAGGACGTGACCAGGTGAACGAGCATATGCAAGGCATTCTGGGCATCGACGGACTGGAAACAGACATTGTTTTCTGGGCTGAAACCGAAAATCCTGAAACATTAATGATCACCGAACAGATCACGATGACGGTTGGCGGTGAGAAAAGTGAAATGCGTTTTGCGGACAGCTGGGTGCTGCAAGACGGAAAGATCGCCATTCACTTCGCGGGAATGGTTCAGCATCCCGACGGAACATTAGCCTAACTAAATAGAACCTCCTAAACCCTTTCATCATGAAACTGGCAGGAAAAAAAATCGGTGTGCTCATTGAGGCCGATTATTTTGAGAATGAAATCTTCTACTACAAATTCCGCTTTCCCGAAGAAGGCGCTGAGCTGCATTTTCTGACAAGGTTATGGGGGCAGGATAAACTCACATTCCTGGGGCACGAATACCGCGCACCGATGGATTGCTGGGAGTCATTTGAAAACATGAGCGACGAAGAGCTGCGCACTTACGACGCCATTATCGTGCCTTCGGGCATGGTTTCCGATCGCCTTCGCTACACCGAAGACGTCGAGAAAATCCCGCCTGCAACTGAATTCCTGAAACGTGCTTTTGCTGAACCCGGCATTCTGAAAGGCATTATCTGTCACGGATTATGGCTGACTGCGCCTGCAACCGAGCTCGTTCGCGGCCGTAAACTGGTCTGCCACAACAACCTGATCGGCGATGCAAAGGCTTATGGAGCCATTTATACCAACGAAGACGTGGTTGTGGACGGCGATCTGATCACCGGACGCTCTGGCGGTCACGCGCATTTATTTGCCAAAAAGATCATTGAAACATTGTCAGCAGCTAACCAGAATTGATATGAGCGCGACATTTTTCCACCTGGCACTGACCGTCAGGAACCTCGCTAAGTTCGAGGAGTTTTATTCAAAATATTTTGGCTTTCGCAGAGCGAAGGGTAATCAGTCTGGGCGATGACGCTGAGCTGATTTTCCTCAAAAACGACGACAACATTTACTTCGAAATATTCCCGCCCGAAGAAGAGCGGCCTTACCCGATGTCCGAAGCCGACGGCCCGCATTATCCGGGATTAAGGCACATTGCATTCTCCGTTGACGACATTGATGCCAAAGTGGAAAGCATGGGCGAAGACGCCGTCATCACCCTCGGTCCGCTGCATTTCGACGACGTGATCGAAGGCTGGAAAACCGTCTGGCTCAAAGATCCGGAAGGGAACATTATAGAAATTACCCAAGGCTACCGCGATCAGGAAGACCTCGCATAATAAACTCTCAAAACACCTTTACCAACTAACGCATGAATATAAATTTCACTTTTTCAGATACCATTGCAGGTTATATCACGGGATATAATGCAGAGGAACGCTGGTTTACCGTGGAAACATCGGACAAGCGTCCGTTCAAGATCCATCTGATCGCTTCCACTTATGCACGCGGCGTACAAAACCTGACCGAAGGCTGGCAGGATCCGGGCGATATCGCTCCGTTTTTGTCTACAAACGGCCAGTATGTTTTCGCTTATGGAACATTCTATCCGAATGCAGGTGCTGATGAAGCAACATTTGAAGCGCAGCAGCTGATTTTCCCGGGTAAGGAGCCAAAAGCGTATCGCCACGAGGAGCAGAATTATTGGATCACGCAGATCAGTTCTATTGCTTCCAGCTATCTGAAATGGCAGTTTGATTATCCGAAAGAGGAGATCAATTATAAAAATTACCGTACAATGCTCCATTTGGGAGGTTCCAAAAAAGGAGATTACTTGCAGGAAACAGACACGATTTCAAGAATGGTTTACGGATTTGCATCGGCATATCTGTTGACCGGAAAAGACGAATTCCTGGAAGGTGCAGAGCTAGGAACCGAATATCTGCGCGACCATATGCGCTTTTTTGACCAGGACGATGACCTCGTTTACTGGTATCACGGTTTGAAAGTAGAAGGCCAGAAAGAAACCAAATTGCTGACTTCAGAATTTGGTGATGACCTGGCATTCGCTTCCTATGTACGAGCAGATTTACGCGCTTGCAGGCCCGACGCAGACTTACCGCATCACGGGCGATCAGCGCATCCGCGACGACATTGACAAGACCATTGACCTGTTTGAAAAATATTTCAAAGACCACGACGGCGAAGGTTACTTTTCACATTTGCACCCGATCACATTGGATGCACACGAGGAATCTTTGGCGCATAACAAAGCACGCAAAAACTGGAACTCGGTAGGAGACCACGCACCGGCTTACCTGATCAACCTTTGGCTGGCGAGCGGTGAGCAGAAGCACGCGGACTTCTTGGAATACACATTTGACACCATTACCAAGTATTTCCCGGACTACGAAAACAGCCCGTTTGTTCAGGAGAAATTCTTTGAAGATTGGAGTAAAGACCAGACCTGGGGATGGCAGCAAAACCGTGCAGTAGTAGGCCACAACCTGAAAATTGCATGGAACCTGATCCGTCAGCAGTCATTGACACCAAAAGAAGAATACTTAGCATTTGCTAAAAAAATTGCTGAACTGATGCCGGCAGCTGGCTCCGATCAGCAGCGCGGTGGCTGGTATGACGTGGTGGAACGTGTGAAGAAAACCGGCGACAAGCACCAGTTTGTATGGCACGACCGCAAAGCATGGTGGCAGCAGGAGCAGGCAATCCTTGCTTACCTGATCATGTATGGCGTTTTGGGCGACGAAGAATACGAAAAACAAGCGCGCGAGGCAGCAGCATTCTACAATGCTTTCTTCCTGGATAATGACGATGGCGGTGTGTATTTCAATGTGTTGGGCAATGGTATGCCGTATCTTTTGGGAACAGAGCGTTTCAAAGGAAGCCACTCGATGAGTGCATATCACAGCACGGAGCTTTGCTATCTGTCAGCGGTTTATATCAATTTGCTGATCACGAAGCAGCCAACTTATTTCTACTTCAAGCCTTATCCTAACGGTTGGAAAGACAATATTCTGCGCGTTTCGCCAGATATTTTGCCTCCGGGAAGCGTGTACATCAGCGAGGTTTTCATTGATGATCAGCCTTACACGGATTTCGATGCTTACGCACTTACCGTGAAACTTCCTGAAACAGAGGAACGCATCCGCGTCAAAGTCCAGATCAGTTCGGCCAAGTAATTTGAAACCACATTAAGACATTATTCAGATGAAAGTTACCATTACGGATCAGGAGGAAATTACGGTTGTTGCGGTTTCCGGTGATATCGACAGCAAAACGGCGCCTGAATTTGAAAGAAATGCAAAGGTGGCCATGGACAAAAGCAAGCACATCGTGATCGACCTTACCGAGGTCGGTTTTATGTCCAGTGCCGGTTTGCGTGTGCTTTTGATGGTGTACCGGAACATCCGGTCGCAGGAAGGCAAAGTCGTGCTCGTGGGTGTTTCCGAAGAAATCCAGGACGTGATGTCGACCACCGGTTTTATCAACTTTTTTACCATTGTTGAAAAGCCGGAAGATGGAGTTGCATTTCTAAAACAAGATTAATCCATGGCAACAGATATCAGGATCGATTACTATCCGACGCACGAACAGCAGGGCATAAAATTCAGACGCGGACACGTGCTGCCATTTGGTGCCACCATGGTCCCTAACGGAATCAATTTCAGCATTTATTCCAGTGAAGCCATCGACTGTACGCTTGTATTGTTCGAAAGAGGCGAAGCGGAACCGTTTGCCGAAATTCGTTTTCCGGAGGAATTCCGGACGGGCAATGTGTATTCCATGATCGTGTTTGATCTGGATTACGAGCGCCTCGAATATGGTTACCGCATGGACGGCCCTTTCAAACCCGAAGAAGGTCATCGTTTTGACAAAAGCATTATACTCAGCGATCCCTACGCCAAAGCAATTGGCGGACGGGATTCCTGGTTAGCCAAGCCCAATTGGGACAACATTTATCCCTATCGCTCGCGCCTCGTTTTTGAGGATTTCGATTGGGAAAATGACCACCCGCTCGAAACGCCGATCGAGGACCTGATCATTTACGAGATGCACGTGCGCGGTTTCACGCAGCACCCATCTTCGAATGTGAAGAATCCAGGCACATTTGCGGCCATTCGCAGCAAGATAGCCTATCTCAAAGAGCTGGGGATCAATTGCGTGGAGCTGATGCCGATCTATGAGTTCGACGAATGGGAAAACAGCAAAGAAAACCCGGTTACGGGCGGCTTGATCGTCAATTTCTGGGGTTACAGCACGGTTAATTTCTTTTCTCCAAAGGCAGGTTATGCCGCCACGGGGAAGTTTGGCATGCAGGTGGACGAGCTTAAAACGCTGGTGAAAGAACTCCATAAAAACGGCATTGAAGTGATGCTGGACGTGGTTTTCAATCACACAGCCGAAGGCGATCACCGCGGGCATACGATCTCTTTCAGGGGAATTGATAACAAAACGTATTACATGCTGACGCCTGAGGGCTATTATTTCAATTTCTCAGGAACCGGAAACACATTGAACTGCAACAACCCGGTGGTGCGAAATATGGTTTTGGATTGTCTGCGTTACTGGGCAGCCGATTACCACATTGACGGTTTCCGTTTTGACCTCGCCGCCATTCTTGGCCGCGACCAGAATGGAGCGCCATTAAGCAACCCACCTTTGCTCGAATCACTCGCATATGACCCGATTTTGGCCAAATGCAAGCTCGTAGCAGAAGCCTGGGACGCCGGCGGATTGTATCAGGTGGGTTCTTTCCCGGCTTACGGACGCTGGGCAGAATGGAACGGAAAATACCGCGACTCGATCCGTAAATTCCTGAAAGGGGACGAAGGTTTGGTGGGTGAAATGGCGCAATGCATCCAGGGTTGGCCTGATCTGTACTATTACAGAGGCCCTACGGCCAGCATTAACTTCATCGCTTGCCACGACGGATTCACGCTTTATGACCTTTTCGCATACAACGAAAAGCACAACGAAGCGAACGGAGAAAATAACAATGACGGCGGCAACGACAACCATTCCTGGAACTGTGGGGTGGAAGGTGAAACCGACGATCCATACATTAACCAGTTGCGCCATAAGCAGATAAAAAATGCATTGACGATCCTGATGGTAAGCCAGGGCGTGCCTATGATCCTTTCGGGTGATGAAGTGGGGGTTACCAAAAACGGTAATAACAACACCTATTGCCACGATAACGAGCTCAACTGGCTGGACTGGGGCCTTATGGACAAAAACGCAGATATTTATCACTTTGCGCAAACGCATGACCGCGCTTCCGCCGCGCCCACCCGGTGCTCAGGAGCAGGACGCATTTCCAGCACATCGATTATGTAGGAAGCGGATACGCGGACATTACATCCCACGGAACGCAGGCCTGGCAACCCGACTTTTCAAGCGGCAGCCGCTGCCTGGCATTCATGCTGGACGGGGCGCTCATGCCAAAAGCGGAACCATCGTGGACGATTCCATCTACGTAGCAATGAACTCCCATTGGGACGGCTTATACTACGAACTTCCAACGCTCCCGAACGGACAAAGCTGGCACCTGGCCGTGAACACGGACATGCCGTCAGGCCAAGACATTTACGAGATCGGCAAAGAGCCGAAGCTGGATGATCAGGGCAGATTCCTCGTTGGGGGCAGGGCGACGGTGGTGTTGGTTGGTAAATAAATTTTTAAATCTCAAAACATTCATAAAATGGCTTTTCAAATAGAATCACTAATACAAGACCAGGTGGCTACTTTCACGCTGCATGGCGAGCTGGATTCACTTTCGGCGCGGGTTTTTCAAACTGAGATTGAGAAAATCGCTAATCAGCCCATCGATTCATTGGTGCTTGACTTAGAGGATCTTAACTTTATGTCATCTGCCGGGCTTAGGGTTTTAATTTATTCAAAACAGAAAATCGGTCCGAAATTATCCATTTACATTGTGAGATCCGCAGGAGCTGATCGTTGACACGCTTACCAAAACAGGCTTGCAGCACAGCGTGACTATCGTTGATCAGTATCCAGTTTAAAAATCCAGAATAATGGAATCGAGAAGTTTTCCCGGCACTGTTGATTCGCTCGATGCGCTGCGGGAATACATTGGTGCGCTTTCACAGCGGGCTGGATTGGCCGGAAAGCCAACTTACAGCCTCAAACTGGCGGTTGACGAAATTGCTACGAACATCATTCTGTATGGTTATCAGGAGCCCGACATAGAAGCTGATTTTCAGGTGCTGAGCGAAATTACCGATGACCGGCTGGTGGTGATCCTGGAAGACATTGCGGCACCATTTGATCCGTTGGCGAAAGACTTGCCGAATGCGCAGGATCTTACGCTTTCGCTTGAAGAGCGCGGGATTGGCGGTTTGGGTATTTTCCTGACCATCAATGGTGTCGATGAGTTTTCGTATGCATATGCCGATGGAAAAAACCGTAACAAATTCGTAATGAAAATTGCCGCAACCTGAAAAATATGGTTGATAATTCTACTGTTACCAATCCATTTCCAGGCCTTAGAAGTTATGATTATGAAGATCATGCTTTGTTCTTCGGCAGGGACGCGCACATCCGAGAGTTGAAAAACAAGCTCCTGGATGGGCGCTTTCTTGCGTTGATCGGATCGTCCGGAAGTGGCAATTCTTCTTTGATTAAAGCTGGTTTGATCCCTTCAACTCGAAGAACGCGATGTGACGAAGCAAAGGGATACAGGCCTTTGGAAAGTGATGATTTTCTCGACCGGGTGGACATCCGGTTCGAAACTTTGTAAATGCAGTGAAAACGGCCATGCGGAGCGACGACCCGGACTGGGACATACCTGCGACACATTGGCCATTGAAAAACAGCTGAGCACCGATCCGAAGGCAGCATTAGCATTGCTCTCGGCCGCCACGGACCGGAAGATTTTGATCGTTATCGACCAATTTGAAGAGTTGTTCCGCTACGAGCTGGCGGATGATTTTTCTGGCAAGAACAGGACCAATGCATTCGTGCAATTGCTGCTTGCGCTGATCAATCAACGGGAATTACCCGTGCACGCGGTCATCACCATGCGCTCAGATTATCTCGATCATTGCACGGAATTCAACGGACTCACCGAAGTCATTAACCGCGGTTATTATCTGCTTCCAAAGATGAATGCGGAGGAAGTAAAGCAGGTGATCGTCGGCCCGGTGGAGTCAGCGGGTGCGAGCATTGAGCCAGCATTGGTAACCGGACTTTTGAAAGAACTTTCCGACAATCCGGATTTCCTGCCCATTCTCGCAACACGCATTAATGCGCACTTGGGATCGCTGGATGTCAACAAAACCGTTTTCTTCTCCCGTTTCGCGTGCTGATTATGAAGCAATTGGCACCATGCAGGAATCGATCACGATGCATGCCGAGGAAATTTACACGCAGCGGCTGGACGAAAAAAGACGGAATGCAGCTGCCAAACTTTTCAAATCACTCATTGTACTCGGCCCGAGCAGACGCATCTTCGCTACACCCGACGCCTTTACGCGAAATCATTCAGATAACGGGCATTCCGGATTATCTGCTGATTGATGTCATCCTTGTTTTTCGGGAAAACGGCGTCTCGATTTCGCACCCCAAAACCGGGTGTAAAAATCGATCACGATTCCATTATTGACGTTTCCGTTGAAAAAGTGCTCACATTCTGGGAGCGGTGCCGGAAGTGGATCGAAGAGGAACTGGAATCGGCCAAACTTTACAAACAACTCAGTTATTCCGCCTCGCTTTATCAGGAAGGCCGCACCGGACTTTGGGTAAATCCCGAATTGCAATTAGGACTTAAATGGCTGAAAGAAAGCGAGCCGACATTGGAATGGGCGCAGCGCTATGACCCGTTTTTTGAGCGTGCAACCAATTTTTTAGATTATAGTAAAAGCCAATATGAGCTCGAAGTCCGCCAGAAAGAAGACCGTCAGAAACGGGAGCTCCGTAAAGCGCGGATCTTCGCTTCTGTGCTTGGGATCAGTTCGTTAGTATCGCTTTTATTCCTGATTGTTGCACTCGTGTTGCGTACGCAAGCGCAGCAGAGTGAGAAAACGGCTTTGGAAAAAGAAAGCCTTGCATTGGAAGAAAGAAGACGCGCCGAAGACCAGACGCGTGCAGGCCATTTCGCAAAAGAAAATTGCCGAGCAGCAAGGCACATTTGCCGAATTGCAAAAGACATTGACCGAAGAACAAAAAGGCATTGCAGTCAGAGAGCAGGAAAAAGCGGTAAAGGAAAGCATTGCCGCAAAAATCGCGAAGCAAATTGCCGAAGAACAGAAAATCCAGGCGGATAATGCAAGGAAAGCTGGCCGTTGAATCGCAAAAACAAACAGAAATTCAAAAAGAATACGCAGTAAGCGCGCAAAAGGAATCGGACAGGCAGAAAGTTTACGCGCAATCGGCTCAAAAAGAGGCGGAAAGCTGGCGTAATGATGCATTGAAACAGCGCTCCAAAGCCGTGGCCCGCTTCATCGCCATTCAATCATTTCAAATGCCCGCAGGCGATGAACTGACTGCATTGCTCGCATTAAAAGCCTACGATTTCAATATAAAAAATGGCGGTGAGCGCGAGAATCCGGATATTTTCAATGCATTATCCAAAGCCGCCGGAGGCTAAGGCAACATTGATCGCCCATAATGACATTGTACGCGTGGTTGCCGAGCCGCAAGCTGCAAATTCTTTGTTTGCAACCGCAGGCGATGACGGCATTGTCGAGTTTGTGGAGTTACCAGACGCCCGCTGCCAAGCCACTCATATTCCGCAACCCGAGACAAACATTCCGGAGCATTCGTTCGGTGGCTTTTATGCCCGATGGAAAATCCATTTTCACCGGTTCATCCAATGGCCAGATCGTTCGCTGGGACAATCTGGTTTCCGGAACGGCACCGGCCAAGACCATTATCGGCCACGACGGGATCATTTTCTCGATGACGGTCAGAAACATTAATAACAAACCTAACTTAATTTCTATCAGTTCGGCCGGTCAGATCAGGCTTTGGGACGTCAGCGACAAGAAGCTCGATGTGCTGAAAAATGTGAATGTTGGGACAGAAATCGCGGCCGTGGAAATGCCCGGTGACGGGCGTTTCATGTTCCTGGCAACGGGAAATGGCAAACTGATCCGCCTCGACCTGACCAAACTCGACGCCAAGCCAACGGAATTTTCCCTGCCTAACCTGCGCGGCCGACTGATATCAATGGCATTTACTCCAGATCAAAAACATTTGTATTTCGGCACAAGCTCGGGCATGCTCTACAATTTGCGGATGAGCAACGACGAACCTGTTTCGAATTCTTTAACTGGCACGCAGGGAACGCATACATCCGGAATTACGAGCATTGCATTCGCACCCGACGGCAGCCGCATTGCAACGGCTTGCTATGACTGGAAAATCCGCATCTGGAATGCAAAAGAAGATCTTTCCAAGCAGCAGCCCGTCTTGTTGAGTGACTTTGATTATTGGGTAATGGACATTCAGTTTACGCGCGACGGCAACAAATTGCTCGCGGCCGGGGCAGACAAAACGGTCCGCATATGGGACATTAACTCAGCGGATCTGTTCGCCGAAGTTTCCAAAAAAGTGAAGAGAGAATTGACCGAGGAAGAGTGGGATCAATACATCGGAAAGGATATTCCTTACGAAAAACTGTCCCGCAATATCAGATAAGCATATGAAGCAAAAATTTACACTTCTCTTTATCATTATAACCCTAGCATTGTCATGCTCGCATGCGTTTGCGCAGGAAGATTGCGACGCAACAGTGATCATTCCCGAAGCTGACAGAAAATACCGGACGGGCAATTTTGATGAGGTTTTTCAAATATTGAATCCTTGTCTGAAAACCAAGTTTTCGCCTAATGCCCAAGTGCAGGCTTACAAGATCATTGCGCTCACTTATCTGGCGCTTGATTCATTGCCGCAGGCTGCAACGGCTGTAAGAAACCTGTTGATAGCAAACCAAAATTACGAGCCGGAGTTTTCTTCTCTGCCTCAGTTTAAAGACCTCGTTGCCCAGCAGCGCGACCTCATGGACCGCATTATCCAGATCACTTCCGTTTCCAAAAAGGCTGAAAACCTCCTGCAAGTGCCCGCAACCGTAACCGTTTTGACCCAAACCGACATTGTAAAACGCGGCTACAAAGACCTGACCCAAATGCTCAACGACATTCCGGGTTTCGACGTGATCCGTGGAAACGGGCCTTCCTATGTGACATTTTACCAGCGCGGTTACCGCTCCACATCGAACGACCGCACGATCCTGCTCGTAGATGGTGTAGAGGAAAACGACTTGAATTCGGACAACATTCCCATTTCGCGACAATACGCATTATCCGACATTGAGCGCGTGGAGGTGATTTATGGCCCTGCCTCTACAATGTATGGTGCCGATGCGTTTATGGGTGCTATTAACCTCATTACCAAGCGTTTCCTGGATCGTGAAATGCCGGAAGGGGAAGAAAATGGTCGTTTCCACAAATGGCCAGATTCGCTACGGATCATTAAATACAAAACTGGTCGATGGCGTGGTGACGATGCGGACGAAGGACGTGGCTGTTTCTGTGACGTCACGCTTTTTTGCTTCCGACGAGCTCAATTACAGCCGATATCCGGAATGGAATTACGACCCAAGAACGGCAAACAATTATCCGGCCCAACAAAATATCAATGGTGCCGCAGCGCAGACTTACATTACCAACAACAAACTGACGACGCTTTTTCCAAATAGCGATCTATACCAGATCGGTTACGATGCGAACGGCGCGGCGAATGCATTAAGCCTTACGAACGCAGGCAAAGCCAAAGCCGCCGAGCTTGATAACGCGAATCTGTTTCAGGCCAATGTGAATGGAAAGCAGGTCGGGTTCAATGATGATTCGAAAGAAACTTCTTTATCCGCGCCAAGATCGAGTTCGAAGGATTTTATGATCTCGCTCATGAGCTGGAAAACGGATGAAGGCGCAACGCCCTGGTATACAAACCGCTCCCGCATTGTCACGCCCGATGTCTCGCGCTGGGTGGCCAATAACAAGGCTTTTGCATTGACTTACAATAAGTTTATTTCGGAAAAGGTGCAGATCATGAACCTGACTTCCTACCGCCTGCACGAGCTGAACGGTGCAACCAACCTGCCTACTTACCGCGGTTATTTCAATGGCAGTTACGGCGTGATCGATCTACTAAACGCGCGCAAACCGACTTACTCGATTCCTTACTGGTATCGCGTTTCCAATCAGCTTCGAAACGAGTTCAGGGTTTTGCTTACGCCATTGCCGAAGTTGGACATTAACAGCGGCATCGAGATCCGGAACAGCATTATCCAGGCCAACTACATAACTTCCCAAGCTGAAAACGCAGACGAAACCGGACGCCCGGATTCCACATTGGCAGGCGGCGATAACTTCCGCGTTTTTTGACATTGGCATATTCACACAAGCCACTTACAACTGGACCGAAAGTCTGAAAATGGTCCTCGGGTTCCGGCTTGACCACAACCAGATCCGTTCCAATGGTGGTTATGGTTTTGTGTTCAACCCGCGTTTGAGCTTGATTTATTCCAAAGGCATGTTTGTCTTCAAAGGGATTTATACTGAGGCGTTTAAAGATGCTTCTTATCTTCAAAAATATGCCACAAACCGCGAGCGCCAGCTGAACAATCCGACTTTACAACCCAGCGTGTAAAGAATGTGGAAGGCAGCGTTTCGGTTCGGGTAAGCAAAGCAATGTCGTTTAATATTGCGGGTTATATCGCCAATTACAGCAATGCGGTTGGATTGGCTGCCGCAACGACTCCGGCGGGTTTGCCTACGCAACAATTTCAGGCATTGGGCAAGCAGCGGATTATGGGGTTGCAGTCTGAGGCCAGATATGACATTAAAAACCTGAACATCTGGCAACTTCACTTACAGACAATCCGCGCGATCTGAGCAAAGTGGAAGGCCAGAAGATCCGGTAAAAGCGACATTGCGCCGTGGTCTGCGAACCTGGGCGCTGTTTATGAGCCCGTCAAAAATCTCAGCATCAGCGTCACAAATAATTACATCAGCGCCAGAAAGTCCGGCGTCGGCACATCCGGCAGCAGCAATCCGATCACACGTTTTGATGCGATTTACCTGCTTAATTCCACATTGACTTATCACAATGTGCTGGATATGTTCAGTTTACAGGTTCAGGTTTCTAACATTCTGAACCATGAATATTTTGTCCCGGGCATCAGGGCGGCGGAAGGCGTGACCTCTCGGCATCGCGTTATCCGCAGGAAGGTCGCGTGTTCTCGGTGGGCTGCTTTTTGACACGAACAGGAAATAAGATTGACACAACAAAATGGAGTTATTGCATATAAAATCCCCTCGCTTAATGGAAACAAGGTTTGAAATCAGAAATTCTGAATTCCTGCTCATGAAAGTGGATTACCCCGAACGGCTGGACGAAATGGGGGCGCTCAGGGTGTTGGCCTGGAAGGATGAGCAGGGGGTAAGCCGGGATTTTTTTTCGCATAAGGCGTGGCTTGATGATGAAGATCTGCTGGCGCATCATTGGGTGATCCTGCATAATAAGGAAATTGTGGCGGCTGCACGGCTGAGCTTTCACAATGATTACAGTTCCATCCCGCACGCCGATCTTTTCGACGGTTCCATCCTGGAAGGCTTCGGAAATGGACCTTATGCGTCGCTCAACCGGCTCGTGGTGTCTCCGGGTTATCGCGGAAATGGCTTTTCAGATTGCCGGAATGAGCGGATCAGTTTCGCTGCCTCCCGCGGCGTCAAACTCATCATTGCACAGCCCGTTGCCTCGCGCATTAAGCCGCTCGAAGATCTTGGCTTCCGATATCTCGGAAAAATCAGGCCTTTATATCAGATGCCCGAGCGGAATATCTATTATTATCGAAGATTTACAACATAATCTGTGAAAAAAATCAAGGACATATCGCGGATGCTCAACATCAGAAAGGACGAGGAAAGCCTCGTGAGCCTGCTGATGGCCTATTCATTTTTTATGGGTGGCGCAACTGCATTGTTCGAGACGGTGGTCGCTTCTTCGTTTCTGGTGAGTTTCGACCGGCTTATGCTGCCGCAGGTTTATGTGGTCGGCGGCATTTTTGTGTATTTGCTCGGGCTTGGTTTGACGCGCATTCAAAAGCGGATTGCATTGACCGGCTGGGAGAAAATGCCGACTTTTTCTGGATCATTTCCATCGCTTTTTTTCTGACATCGTTTATCATTTGACGGGAAGCAAATGGGTGTTTTTCTGCCGTTTATTCTGGTAAACCGGATTTTTGTTTTGGTCAATGGCGTAACATTCTGGGCGGTTGTTGTAAAACTTTTTAATTTCCAGCAATCCAAAGATTGTCCTCGCTCATCAACAGCGGTGAAGTTTTTTCTGCTTGTGATCATGTATCTGGCGGTGCCGGCTTTTGTGAAATTTTTGCCGATCGATTCACTTCCTGGATCATTGCGGTTGGTTTTTTGGTCGTTTGTGCTGTTTTGCTGAAACAAATCCATAAGCGCCACGTGACCGCAGACCACACACGCATTGTGGTCAAGGTGAAGGCGGCCGATGATGCAGTTCAGGATGGAGTGGATTCGAAATATTATAGAAACATATTCCTGCTGGCGCTGTTGCCCGTTTTTGCGCTGTTTTATGTCGAGTACATTTTCTTCACCGAGTCGCGCAATGTCTTTCCTGACAAAGAATCGCTGGCCAGCTTTCTCGGCTTCTTTTTCTCGGCATAAGCGCCATCTTAGAATTTTTTATCAAAAGCTTCCTTTATAACAAGCTGATCAGCAAATACGGGTTGAGATTGATCCTGATCCTGCCGCTGAGCCTTGTTTTCAGTTTTGCGGTTTCCGTGATTTATGGTCTGGGTTATGACACGGCTGCGATCTTTTTTGCCTGCATTGCATTGTCCCGGTTTTTCATGAGTGCGATCAGAAAGGCTATTGCGGAGCCTGCTTACCAGGTTTTATATCAACCCATTCTGGCCAGATTGCGGCTCAACATTCAGGGGCGGATCGAAGGGGGCGGGCGAAGGCGATGGGCGGCCTCGTCGCGGGAGTGCTGCTTTTTGTGCTGGTGAAAAAATGTTTCGCGCTGGGATGCATTAGAGCTCTGCGATCCTGTTTCTGGTCGTTGCGATCTGCTGGACTTTGCTGGCATTTTATCGGAGAAAATTCTTACAAAAAAATGGTGCGGGACAAAGTCTTTCAGTTTCCCGAACGGGCTGGAAAAAAACCGACCTATGTTCCGGGTGAGATTGCTTTTGACAAGCCATTTGAAATGCTGATCAACCAGATTTTTTCACCAAAAGTGGAAGATCGCATTGAGGCGGCGCTGGGGTTGGGCGGTTCCAACCGTTTTCTGACTTACAAATATCTGATCCCGCTTTTGCAGGATCCGCATAAAAAAGTGCGGGAAGCGGCCATTTACACCGCCGGGGAATTGAAACGGCCTGAGCTGTGGCCGTTTTTGATGGAACAAATGGAAACCGACCGTTATTATTCCGTCTCGTTTGATGCATTGGTAAAATCGGGCCCTGCGCTTTTGAAATACATTGAAAAGACATTTTTGAGCAACAATGACAACCGTTACAGGCAGCTGCATTTAATAAAAATTGTAGAGCAGATCGGCGGTCCAGAAGCGATCCGGTTTTTGCGCAGAAACATTGAAAATCCCAACCGGTTTGTAAAAGACAAAGTCCTTGACGTGTTGCGAAATCTGCGTTACACGTGCAACACCACGGAGCAGACTGCCATGCTGAATGAGCTGGATGAGCATTTACGGATTTTTGCGTGGCTGCTCTCCGCACAGCACGATCTCATGGACGCTTATGAGCCCGAAACGCAGCTGATGATGAACATTGAAAGGGAAAAGCTGCGCATTATGCGGAAAGCATTCATTGTGCTTGAAGCCGTTTATGGTTCGCGGTTTCACGCCGTGACATTGCTGAAAAGTGACCAATCGACGGACGCAAGAGATTATCTCACAGAGATTTGCGATCTGCTTTTGCCAGAAAACATTAAAAACAAAGTGTTACCTTATCTCGATAGCGATTCGCTGGATGAAATGCGCCGACGTTATGCAGAGATTTATCCGCTGGCCACGCTGACAATCGAAGAGCGCCTGATAGACATCATTAATAAGGACTACACGCGGATTTCAAGGTGGACGAAGGCTGTTGCAATTCAGGAACTGCGTCATTTCAATGCAGAAATGGTCACGCCGGTTTTGGTTGCCAATGCGGTTTCAAGGTCAAAGGTGATTTCAGAAACAGCATTTTATATTTTAAGAATCGCTAACCCGGCCCGTTTCCGTTCGCTGCTGGAAGTGATGACCAGAAGCAATGATGCCTTTCACCTGGAAATTATGAAGCCGCTTGAATGGCTGTCGACAGAGGAAGATCTGCTGATTTCCAAACTCCGCCGCTTGCGCGAAACATATGCATTGGGTGGCTTGCTAAATGGCGAACTGCAAAAAATTCTGCTCACTTCGAAACACTTCCAGGAAGAAGGCGGCGAGGTCATTGATCTGCGGCGGCATCTGGGCGACGGCGATGTTTCCATTATGGTTACCTACGGAAAATTGTTTTTCTCGAAGATCGGCGCATTGGAAGGAGGGCAGATCCGGAATGTGACGGAGCTGAACGAACTGGGCGTTGCCATGATCCCTAATGTGCTGGAAGACACGGAGTTTTATATCATTGAAAATTTTCTATTAAAAGATCTTAATATCAGGCAAAATGAGGAGGAAAGTGTTGAGATCCATTAAGTTACTGCTCTTGTTGTGTCTGCTGGCTGCCTCGAAACAACTTTCGGCACAGTCGCTGAATGCTGCAAAGCCGGAGGTCGGAAGGCCTTTGTCGGACTTTTACAGATCTTCGGAATATCACGCGCATGGACAGAATTTTGCGATTACGCAGGACAAGTCGGGCGTAATGTATTTTGCCAATTTTGCGGGCGTGCTGGAATATGACGGTGTTTCCTGGAAAACCATTCAGACAACGAATGTTACGCGTGTTTCAGCGCTCGCAAATGATGCAAAAGGCCGCGTGCTCGTCGGCGCGAACGGAGAATTTGGTTATCTCGGCAATGATGCGTTTGGTGTTCATCAGTTTGTGAACCTTTCGGCTAAGCTGAAAGATAAATTTGCCCAGGTGACTCAGATTGTGCCAACAAAAACGGGCGCGTGGTTTGTGACGGACCATATCAATTTTTTCTGGAACGGGACGAAAGTAATCGCATTCAAACACAACCTTAAAATACAGTCCGCATTTCCGCTTAATGGTGCGATGCTTGTTTATTCCAAAAACAGAGGCATTACATTGATCCGTGATGAGAACATTCTGGAAATTGCGCAGAATGACAATGTGCCTGCCTTGCTCGATCTTACTTCTGTGGTGCCGTTAAGCGATGGCTCAGCACTTATTGTGACGACAAGCCAGGGGATATTCCAGTTGAAAAACAACCGCATTCAGACCCTGGACGGCAATGCGAATCCCGTCTTAATCCGTAATCAAGCCACTTTTGCGACAAAATTACAGGATGGAAACATTGCAATTAGCATGGCGACTGGCGGCATGCTGGTGATCAATGCAGATGGCAATGTGCAGTTTCCGGTTTATGCCGGCGCAGATTTGGAGGAAAGTCAGGTTGCATCCATGTTTACAGACCGCGAGCACAATCTCTGGCTGGCGCTCAATGATGGGATCGCACGTTTTGATATGCCGTCGCCAATTTCAGTTTTTGGCACGGAAGATGGCCTGAAAGGCTCAGTAACAGCCATCAGGCGTTTTCAGGGCCGCATTGTGATCGGCACATTGTATGGCTTGTATTTTATCGAAAACAATAAAATAGTCCATGTTGAAGGTTTTTCCGGGAGTTGCCTGGGATTTGATGAGGCAGGAGATGCGCTTTACATTGCTTCAAACAAAGGCCTTTTCCAATGGTCCAAGGGCGCTGGAATGGTGAAAATCACTTCTAATTTTTCGCTGAGCGTTACGGCTGCAAAGTCTGGCAATGCATTATATGTGGGCATGCAGGACGGGTTAGCGCGGTTTGTGCGTGCCGGAAATAGCTGGCGTTCAGAGCGGGTTGCAAGTGTTACCGAGCAAATTGTTGGCGTTACAGAGTTTCCTGCGCAGACTTTTTGGCTCGAAACCCTTTCCAATGGCATTATCAAACTGGATGCGAAATCGGGATCTGTCAAACGCTTTTCAGCAGCGCAGGGCATTGCGAGTCCGCTTTATAACAAGGTTGCATTGTACGAAAACAAACTGATCGTTTCCAATAAAGACGGTTTGTTCACTTATGAGCCGCAAGCCGATCGCTTTGCGCGCGCGACTTGGCTGCATGTTGAAAAAACCTGGTTTGACCGCGTTCAGGGAGATCAAAAGGGAAACATCTGGACAACGCGCGGCGACAAAAAAATCAGCTTCATTTTTCAAAAAGAAGCCTTCCGGTGAATTTGAACTCGTAGAAACGCCATTGCTTCCGATTGCCGAAGTTCCTTTTCAGGTGATTTTTCCTGATCAAGACGGGAGTGCCTGGCTCGGCGGGGATCAGGGCCTTCACCGGCTTGATCTGCAAGTGCCGGATCAATACGTTTATGAATATCCGGTGTTGCTCAGAAGTGTCGCTACGCAAGACAGTTTGCTGACATTTACCCAAAATGGCGAGCTTAGCAAACCGCTTGGTCACCGTCAGAACAGTCTCATTTTCGAATTCGCTTTGCCAAGTTACCATAGCAATCAGCAAGTTCAATATCAATATTTTCTGGAAAATTACGACCGCGAATGGTCCGACTGGAGTCCGCTTAGCCGGAAAGAATACAGCGGGTTGCCTTCGGGGACATACACATTCAAAGTGCATGCGAAGGACGTTTATAACCACGTTTCCAAAGACACAACAGTGACATTTAAAATCCGTGTGCCCTGGTTTCGGCAATGGTATATGATCGCATTGTACGTGCTCTTGCTGTCGGTGATCGTTTATTTTTTGGTCCGGTGGCGATTAAGGAGCATTCTGCGCGAAAAACAGGAGCTGGAAACACGCATTCTCGAACGAACGGAGGAAGTTGTGAATCAGAAAGAGGAACTGGAATTTCAGTCCGAAGAGCTTTCTGCAACGAACGATCAGTTGGAGCGGATCGATGAATTTGTGAAATCCATCAATGGCGAGGTCAATACGGGAAGGCTATTTCAGCTGGTTTTGAATAAGTTATGCGAATTCCAGAATGTGAACGGCGCGTCTGCATTGATTTACAACAAAGCGACTGACAATTACCAGATTATCGCACTGGCAGGCTCCGTCGCCAACGCAAATGTTGAAGATATCCGACTTACTTCACGAGAAGCTGGACAGCGTTATGTGGAAAATGGGGAGGAGATTTTTGAAGATATATTTTTGAAAAACAACTTCAAAAGCCAGAACAGCAACAAATCCATCGACGAGCTTTTTTCGCCAAAATCGCTGATAACGATCCTTATCCGCGTTGACGGTGATGTGAAAAGTTACATTACGCTTGAAAACACGGACCGTGAGAATGCATTTGGTGAGCGGGATTTCAACATGGTTAAAAACCTGAAAGAGCATTTGATCGGTGCTTACATTAAAACCAACATTCTTGAAAATCTGGAAAACACATTGTCTAACCTGAAATCAACGCAGGAGGAATTGATCCGGCAAGAGCGGTTAGCTTCGGTAGGCAGCCTTACCAAAGGAATTGTGGACCGGATCCTGAACCCGCTGAACTACATTAACAACTTTTCACAATCGTCCGGAAAGCTTTTAAAAGAGATCACGGAAGTGACGGACAAACATCAGGACGGCTTGTCAGAGGACGAAAAAGACGATCTCGACAGCGGTTTCAGCATGCTTCAAAAAAATCTTGAAAAAATTTACGAACACGGAAACAGCACAACCCGGATCGTGAAGGATATGCAGAAGCTGCTGAAAGGGAAATCGGCGGATTTCATGGTTACAGAACTGAATCCATTTGTGGAAGCCAAGTCCAAAACAGCCATTCAGGAAGTGTTAAATGAGTATAAAGATGCGTCTGTAAAGCTGGAAATGGCGCTTTATCCCACGCCGGTAAAAGTGAGCTTGCTGCCGTATGAATTTGCACAAGTAATCACGAATGTCATCAGTAATGCGTGTTATGCGCTGCTGGAAAAGGCCAAGATCGATAAGACTTTTGAACCACTGATTCTAATTTCTTCAAAACCCATTGCGGGCGGGATCTGCATGATCATCCGCGATAACGGCAAAGGAATTCCTGTCAAGGAGCAGGAGCAGCTTTTCAATCCGTTTTTTACAACAAAACCGACGTCGAAAGGGACCGGTTTGGGCTTGTATATGAGTAAGGATATTATTGAATATCACAAAGGACGCATGTCGGTAAATTCATTGGAAGGAGTGTTTACCGAAATAGAAATTTTCCTGCCGGTTGTCGCTTAACATGCTAAATGCAGCAAATTTTAAATAACCATGACTATGGGAGCCGGAATAACGGAACAAGACATTGCACTATACCAACAAAAAATCATTGAGCTCAACAGGCTTGCGGAGATAGGACAACTGAGCGCGGGAATTTTACATGAGATCAAGAATCCGGTGAGTTTCGTGAACAATTTTTCCAAGCTTTCGCAGGGTTTGGTGGGTGAGCTGCTTGACATTTGCGGTAAGCCGCTTGCGGATATGAATGATGGCGACATTGCCGATGAAAAGGATCTGCTCGAAACGCTGTCGCAGAATCTGGTCAAGATCAACGAAAACGGCAAGCGCATTGAGCGCATTATCCAGGGAATGCTCGCGCAAACCCGTTCGGATGCAGCTGTGCTTGAACCCACTGACCTGAACCAGCTGCTGGAAGAATACAGTAAGCTTGCGTATCAGGGCGTGCGGGCGGATGACAGCACATTCAATGTAATGCTAAAATATAACCTGGATCACGAGGTTGGAAATGTAAGACTTGCGAAAGGGGAATTTGGCCGGGTGATCGTAAACCTGGTGAATAATGCTTGCTATGCCGTGAATGAAAAGGTAAAACGGCAGCTGGAAGGTTACGAGCCGGTCATTGAAATCACCACAACAAAGCTTGCCGATCAAGTGGAGATCAGAATCTGTGATAATGGAATCGGGATTCCGGAGGACATTGTTGCCAAGCTTTTTCAACCGTTCTTTACGACCAAACCGCAGGGTAAGGGCACGGGTCTGGGTTTGTCGCTTACTTACACGAGCATTACGGACACGCACAAAGGCAGCATTGAGGTGACGTCGGTCGTCGATGAAAAAACGGAATTCCGGATCGTTATTCCGGCTTGAAATGCAAATTTTTAAAGGGTAAATTTTTTATGATATCAATATTTAAAAACATATAAAATAATGGCAATCAGGATATTAAGTGTAGACGATGAGCAGGATATGGAGATGTTGATTCTTCAACTGTTCCGAAAGCAGATCAGGGATAAAAAGTACGAATTTGTATTTGCAAACAACGGGATCGAGGCATTGGAACGGCTGGAAGAATCCGACGACATCGCACTCATTCTGTCGGACATTAACATGCCCGGCATGGACGGTCTGACTTTCCTTTCCAAAGTAAATGAGAAACAAAATCCGTTGCTGAAATCCATTATGGTGTCCGCTTACGGTGATATGGACAACATCAGGACGGCCATGAACCGTGGCGCATTTGACTTTGTAACCAAGCCAGTCAACTTTGAGGATCTGGAAATCACGATCTCTAAAACGGTCGAGCACATTGAAATGCTGGCCAGTTTGGAGCGTGGCCGGGAGCAATTGATTGCCATTCAGAATGATTTGAGCGTGGCGAAAGAAATCCAGATGTCGATGCTGCCCAAAACGGTTCCTGCCAACATTGGTAAAGCCGGGGTTGACTTGCACGCATTCATTCATCCTGCCAAGGTTGTGGGCGGCGACTTGTATGATTATTTCATGATGGATTCCGAGCATTTATTCTTTATGATCGGTGATGTTTCGGATAAAGGTGTTCCTGCTGCGTTATTCATGGCTATTAGCAAAGCCATTTTCAAAAGCCAGTTCTCTAACCGCAATGGAGATTCGATCACTGAAAAAGTGAAGATCGTGAATGAATTTTTGAGTGAAGATAATTCCTCTTATATGTTCGTTACGGCCTTTGTTTGTATTTTAAATGTAAAAACGGGTGTTGTAGAATATGTGGACGCCGGTCATGAGCCGCCCGTCATCATTCGCGCCAACGGCGAAACCGAACTCGTAAAAAAGGAGGGAGGCATGGCCTTATGTTTCGATCCGACATTTGAATTCGAATCCCGCACGCTGACCTTGAACCCGGGCGATAAATTTGTACTATACACGGACGGCGTAACGGATGCCAACAATTTGGCCGGCGCACGCTATGGCCTGCATTATCTCCAAGATTTCTTCACCACTGGCGAAGGCTCCACCCAGGAAACCGCCAAAGAAATGAACGAAGCAACATTAGAAAGCCTCATCGACTTCATAGGAGCCGCAACGCAATTTGACGACATTACCATGTTGTCATTGAGATATTTGCCTGGGTAAGAGTGGAATAATAAGAGATGGCGTTACCAAAATGTAGTTGTCACGTCTAAATGTAGAACCACATTAAACAGAAGGGTTTCGTGTCGGAACCCTTTTTTTGTTCTTATGAATTTTACATTTTATTTAGACGAGTGCGGTGACCAGGGGCTGGCAAAGGTTGATCCGGGATTTCCCGTGTTTGTGCTTTGCGGCGTTTTGTTCGATAATGTTGACTACAATGCATTTTGCGAGTTGGTTGATGCCCTTAAATGCGAATTCTTCGGGCGTTCAAACGTGATTTTGCACTCACGGGATATAAGGAAGTGCGAGAAGGAATTTTGTGTTTTGCTTAATGGTGATGTGAAGTCAGCGTTCTATAAACAAATCAATGATATCATATCTGAAAGCCAATACAACATAATCACGGCGGCTATTGATAAGAATGCGTATTGTTTAAAGTACACATCGGCTGGGCCGGATCCTTACGATATCGCACTGTCCTTTGTTGTCGAAAGGATGGTATTTTTGCTGGAAGGGCTGAAACTGAAATCCAGGGAAGTGTTAATAGTGATTGAGAAGCGAGGTAAAAAAGAGGATAGAATGTTAGCCCAGCATTTCGAGACGATCAGAAATAAAGGAACCTACTATGTGTCTAAGGCTAGAATGGCGGGTTGCAATATAAACATTGAATTTAGAGATAAGAAAGAGAATATCGCGGGGCTTCAATTGGCTGACCTAATCGCATATCCGGTTGCCAGGCGTGTCATGGATCGCTGTGCAGAAAATGCTTCGTTCGAGATTTTTCAGACTAAGATTTATCAGAAAAACGGGAAGCTTTACGGATTAAAGATATTCCCGTAAAAAACAAAAGAGCTTAACAGAAAACTGTTAAACTCTTTTGCCGACCGGGGAAACCCCAATCCCAAGACAAAGATATACTTTTTGTTTGCAGTGCCAAATTTTACGCTCAATATTCTAATACAACCCAGCCACCGGCTGATGCCTCATCAGCGCCAGCTTGTAATTTTCTTCGTAACGCTTTTGAAGTTCTGACCAGCATAGCGTGTCCAACACGGATTTGGGTAGGGTGGCGCGGGGGATGTAGGTGTGGTTTTCGAAATCTTCTACGAATTGGGTTAGGATCTCGGTGAGCTGTATAATTGCTTCTTCGCTTGATTTTTCGCGGCGTTTTATGATTTTGACTTCGTTGTTTCCTTCCAATCCAGCAGCTTCACTTGCGAATTGGCCGAATCCTGAGGCGTCGCTGGTGACGACGGGCGTCCCGTGCAGAACTGTTTCCATAGGCGCATATCCCCAGGGCTCGTATAAGGAAGGGAAAATGCCGAGATGGCACCCGCGCACAAATTCCAGATAATCCATGGAGAATAATGAAGTCGCGCGTTCGATGAAATCCGGATGATAGATGATTTTTACACGGTCCTCTTCTTTGTTGTTCAATCCCGCGTGCTGACAAAATTCCAGCATTTCATCGTGCCCGGTCAGTTGATGGGTTGTGGTAGGCGGAAGGCTTTTTCTTTTGAAATTGGCGAGCGCCTGGCGCCACGTCATTTGCAGGTCATCGTCTACAAGCTGGTTGAGGTCCGGAAGTCTGTGGCCTGTGGTACCGGTAACATTTTCATAGATCTTTGGCCCTAACCTCGCGCTGATCATTTTACAGATCTTTTGCAATTCCTGAAACCGCTGTTTCGATTCCAGCAAATCTGCCTTGACATTATAAAAAGGCTGTTTTGAAATGATAAACAAAACCACATTAATGTCTGATTTTTTTCGGACCAGTTCTGCGTTAAGCCTTGCAACTGCCTCCAATGTTACATCAAAACCCTTATTACGAAATTCATATCGCCCGGACGTGAAGAAATAAAGCGTTTTTTCCCGCTTCAACTGATAACTCGGTGAGAAAAGCGCTGTGGTGAATGCGTCAATTTTCTCACGGTTCTGCAAATGCTTTTCAAAGACTTCGTGACCGACACCTGGCTTTCTGTGGATGCCGCTATGCAATATACTGTCCGGACTGCGCCCCAAGAAAACCTCACATTCCCGGGCAGTAAATTTGCTGTTTGTTACAAGCACATTCGCATGTTCCGCTGCCTTGCGCTCGATCCTTACCTGTGCTTCAATTCCGTATTCCTGCGCTTTTTGCTGCCAGTTGAAAGTTGGGATCCTTTGAAAATAGTTATGCTCATTTGGAGCGAGATAGCGCCCCAGCAATGTTGCGTGGGTTGTGAAAACAGTCGCGATACGAACTTTCTGACAAACCAGTTCGGGAAGTCCGGATGCGGCCATCCACTCATGATAATGCGCAACAATGTCCTGATCGACATTGATTTCCTCTGTCAGTCGGGAGAGGAGCATTCGGGTTACTTCACCAAAGCCAATCACCTGATCCAGAAGCGGTTCACTTACAATCGTTGACACCTGATGATGGTTCCATAAGATCGTCTTCGCGTTGTTTAGTATGGCGGCCGGAATGTTGGGATTGATGAGGATAACCTTTGGTCGGGCTTCTTCCAGGAGCCAGTATCCGTAATGTATTTCGATGTCGAGGCTTCGTATATACGCAATGGCTTTTTCAAGCGGCGAGTCGTCCATTTCGCGGATGGGCCGGAAATCCAGTTTTGCTTTTTCCGGGATATAGGGCCCGATAAGCACATAATTTTCGCCGTAAGTGTCGGTCATCGTCGGCACTTTGGACTTGATATACGTGAATATTCCACCAATCTGGTTGCAGACTTCCCAGGCAATCTCGAACAGAAGCGGTTCTGGTTTCAAAATGAAAGAGGGTATGTAGGATATTTCAATTAAAATTAATTATTAAACCAAGTTGTATGGGTTGTGATTTAGCTAAACCGTAAAATCCGAAGCTAAAACCGCCAAAACCGCTGTTGAGTTAGTTCTACACGCAAAAATGCATTCTGCCAACTGCCGTATTTGCTTTATCTTAGGTTTTCAAAAATTACTTCCTAAACCTCAATGCAAAATTTAAAACCCGCCTCGCTGCGCCTCGACTCGATTGATATTTTTCGGGCCGTCACCATGTTACTGATGATTTTTGTTAACGATTTCTGGACGCTCAAAGAAGTTCCCGAATGGATGGAGCATAGCAAAGGTGCAGATGATGCAATGGGCCTTTCAGACGTTGTGTTCCCTGTTTTTCTGTTCATTGTCGGCTTATCCATTCCATTTGCAATTGCCAACAGGCGTTCGAAAGGCGATAGCAACGGGATCATTCTCTTTCACATTGCGGAGCGGACTTTTGCACTGCTGCTAATGGGCATTTTCATCGTGAACCTCGAAAACGCGACGAGCGAACTGATGGTGGTAAATAAATACATTTGGGAGATCGGAATGGTGATCGCGTTCTTTTTGATCTGGAATGTTTATCCAACCAATCCGGAGAGAAAACCACTTTTTCTGGGTTTGAAAATGTTGGGTTATCTGCTGCTGATCGGTCTCGCTTACATTTATCGCGGCGGTGACGAGGCGAATCCGTCGGGAATGGAAACGCATTGGTATGGCATTCTTGGCTTGATCGGCTGGGCTTATTTGCTGTGCGCACTCGTTTATTTCTTGGCCAAAGACAGCCTTGCATTGAATGTTGCGGGTTGGCTGTTTTTTGTTTTGTTTAATGTCGCTGACTTCGCGGGCATTCTATCTTTTTTAGAGCCTGTAAAAGAACATATTTGGATAGTAGGGCGCGGGTCTATGCCTGCTTTTACCATGGCGGGCGTTGTGGCATCGGTCATTTACAGGCTTTACAGCAAGAAAAACGGGATCACTTCAACCTATTTGCTGATTCTCGCAGTGCTGGGCATTGTTTGTCTGGTTTACGGTTTTGGAATCAGACCACTTTGGGGAATATCGAAGATCAGGGCAACGCCGGCATGGGTTGGAATTTGCAGCGGGATTGCTTTCATCGTTTTTGCGTTCCTTTTCTGGCTGGTTGACTTGAAAAAGATAAAAGGCTGGGCAGCAATCATTAAGCCCGCCGGCACAGCAACATTGACTTGCTATCTTGTCCCTTATTTTTGGTATGCCGTGCTGACGCTTATTAATTTCAGTCTGCCCGAATTTTTAAGAACAGGCGTCATCGGATTAGTGAAGTCATTTTGCTTTGCGTTACTCGTCATTATCGTTACCGGCCTGCTCAACCGGGTTGGAATAAGACTCAAGATTTGAGGTTTTGGTGCTAAAACGACCTCAAAAGTCATATTTTTGCATTTATAGGAACGATAAAACCGCGGTTGCGGTCTTTAAACTGATTACAAATTTAACGCGATATCTAATGCTCAAAACCGTGCCCTTTGACCAACTCGCAGCTTACAAAAAGCTGAAAACGCATCATAAAACCATTTCTCAGAAACACTTAAAATCGTTTTTTGAGGAAGATGCAGATCGTCACAAGAAGTTTTCGATCCGGTTTGGAGACATTCTGCTGGATTATTCGAAGAACCGCATTACAACCCGTACGCGCTCTTATCTTGTGCAGCTTGCCGAGGAAGCCGGACTTGCTGACGCCATCGAGCAGATGTTTACCGGTGAGAAAATCAACGCTACCGAAGGTCGTTCGGTTTTGCACGTTGCATTGCGCAACCGTTCAAACGAGCCGATTTTGTCTGATGGAAAAGATGTTATGCCCGACGTGAATGCTGTTTTGGCAAAAATGAAAGAGTTTTCTGGCAAAGTGAGATCAGGCAGCTGGAAAGGATTTTCGGGAAAAGAAATCACAGATATTGTCAACATCGGGATTGGCGGAAGCGATCTGGGCCCGGTTATGGTGACTGAGGCATTGAAAGCTTATGCGAAACCAGGTCTTAATGTGCATTTTGTATCCAATGTCGATGGCACCCACATCGCAGAAACGATCAAGTCGCTGAATCCTGAAACGACGCTTTTCATGATTGCATCGAAGACTTTCACGACTCAGGAAACGATGACCAATGCGCATAGTGCACGGTCCTGGTTTTTGGACAAAGCGGTTGATAAGGAACATGTGAAGAAACATTTCGTTGCCATTTCCACAAATCAGGCCGAAGTTGAAAAGTTTGGCATCGATCCGGAGAATATGTTTGGATTTTGGGACTGGGTTGGAGGCCGCTATTCGCTATGGTCTGCAATCGGGCTTTCTATTGCTTGTTTTGTAGGTTTCCAAAACTTTGAGCAATTGCTTTCTGGTGCACACGAAATGGATAAGCATTTCCGGACAACGAAATTTGAAAGGAACATTCCGGTCATTCTAGCGCTGTTAGGCGTTTGGTACAATGATTTTTTCGATGCGCAAACCCAGGCTATTTTGCCTTATGATCAATATCTGCATCGTTTTGCTGCGTATTTCCAGCAAGGCGATATGGAAAGTAACGGCAAGAGCACAGGACGCGACGGAAAGCCTGTGGGTTACCAAACTGGTCCCGTGATCTGGGGCGAGCCTGGAACCAATGGTCAGCACGCATTTTACCAATTGATTCATCAGGGAACAAAGTTGATTCCTTGCGATTTCATCGCGCCTGCAACGAGCCACAACCCGCTTGGAGAGCATCATAAAATGCTTTTGTCTAACTTCTTTGCGCAAACAGAAGCATTGATGAATGGTAAAACCGAGGAGGAAGTGAGAGCAGAACTAGTGGCTGCGAAGAAGTCGAAAGAGGAGATAGAATTTCTAACACCGTTCAAAGTATTCTCAGGAAACCGTCCTACGAATTCTATTTTGGTGAAGAAAATTACTCCTAAGACACTGGGAAGCCTTATTGCGATGTACGAGCACAAGATTTTCGTTCAGGGAATTATCTGGAACATTTTCAGCTTTGACCAATGGGGCGTTGAGTTAGGCAAGCAGCTTGCCAATAAGATTTACCCGGAACTTCAAAACGATTGGCCGGTTACGAACCACGACAGTTCAACCAACGGACTTATCAATCAATACAAACGGTGGCGGTAACGATCGATTAAAATCGATTTTATAGCAAAGCCAATTAACACGCCAACAGCATCTGCCACTGCGTCCCACCAATCAAAGGTCCGGTCGAAGGGCAGGAGCTGTTGGTAAAATTCCAATCCCAAGCCGTAAGCCATTCCGAGCAGCACCAAAAGTGCTGCTTTTTGCGGATAAGCCAGTGTCCACAAAATGATCCAAGCGGTGAACAGCCCCGAATGCACAAACTTATCAAATCCTACGACTGGTGCAGCTGGAATATCTTTTCCAGGCCAGGTGCACGCCACCAAAATCAATAATGTCCAGAACCAGGCAACCCAGGAAGTGCCGGAAAGAAATTGAATCAGGTTTCGAAAGGTCTTGGAGAGCATGGTCAGGCTAACATAGGTTTTTCACAAAAATATGCTGTTTCTACATTGCAAATGGACCTTTCCAACATTTCTATCCAGAAATCAATTTTTAGTATTTTGAAGATGTCAGCTCGGCTTAGTAAATTTTTTTAATAAATTTAAGCATCACAAAACACCTGACCTTTTAATGAAGCGTTATTTATTGACCTTAATCTCACTCCTTGCAGCCCTGCATTCCGGGTTTGCACAAAAGATTTACCATTTCGAAGAAGGCCTTGGCGTAGGTCCGTGCCATCAATACGGGCGCGAAGCATTATATACGGATCAGCTTGCTTATCAGTTATATAACGGCACTTTGTTAAAGCCACAAGATGGAATCACTTTATTGAAAAACGCGAAAGGCGAGGACATTAAGTGGAAAAAAGTGAAGGCCGATTCGACGCATCGGTTGCGTGGAGATTCCTTTTCAAACGGCTATGTTTATTTAACCTATCAATCGGATAAGGAGCAAACGGCGATCTTAACTGTTGCCGGACATGACATGCTTTTCTTCAATGGCGTCCCACGCGGTGGCGACATGTATCGTTATGGGTGGATGAATTTGCCGGTTCGTTTGAAGAAAGGCACGAACGAAATTTATGCGCGTGTCGCACGCTTTGGCCGGTTTGGCGGCGTTACTGCCAATCTAACTTTTCCCGAAAAGCCGGTTTTCCTGGATACAAAAGACATTACATTGCCGGATGTCGTACCCGGTCTGAGAAACGATTCGCTATGGATCGGGGTGGTGGTTGCCAACACAACACAAAAGCCTTTGTCAGGACTTCAAATCAAAGCGAGTGTTTCAGGCAAGGAAATCAGCACAAATCTTCCCGTGGTGCAGGCAACTGCTTTACGGAAAGTCGGATTTATAACAAATGGAACGGATCTGCCAGTGGGCAAGCATGAGGTTTCAATCACTTTAATGCAAGGGGGTAAAGCCATTGATAAAAAGACTGTTAACATTCAGGTTGTTGAAGAAAACAAGCAATACAGCCGAACATTTGTCAGTGATTTGGACGGAAGTGTGCAGTATTACGCAGTTTCTCCGCAGATCAAGTCAGATTCAAAGGAGCAACCCGCATTGTTCTTTTCTGTGCACGGCGCGGAAGTGCAGGCGATCAGTCAGGCGCGGGCTTACAAGCCGAAAGATTGGGGGGTTGTTGTTGCGCCAACGAACCGTCGTCCGCGTGGATTTAACTGGGAAGACTGGGGCAGAATGGATGCTCTCGAGGTTTTGGCGATTGCGAAAAAACAATACAATCCTGATCCTGCAAAGATTTACCTGACCGGCCACTCCATGGGTGGGCACGGAACATGGTTTTTGGGAGCAACTTATCCTGAAAAATGGGCAGCGATTGCGCCATCGGCAGGTTATCCGACATTGTCATCTTATGGCTCGCATGACGGCGTGATTCCGGACAGCGCAGGTTCGCCCGTCGAATCGATTATGTTAAGGGCCAGCAATCCGAGCAATGTGCTTGCACTGATTTCTAATTATAAAAGTTTGGGTGTTTATATCGCGCACGGAGACGCAGATAGGACCGTGCCCGTGACATACGCGAGACAAATGCGTGAGATTCTCAGCAAATTCCACCGTGATTTCAGTTACTACGAGCACATTGGCGGCGAGCATTGGTATGGAGACATCAGCGTGGATTGGCCGCCTATTTTCAACTTTTTTAGCTGGCATTCCATTCCCAAAGATACAGCGGTCAATGCGATCGATTTCATGACAGCTAATCCGGGCGTTTCTTCCAAGATGCGTTGGGCAACCATTCATCAACAAGTGACTGCGCTCAAATACAGCAGGATACAATTGGCTTTGAATAAAAAAGAGGGTAAGATCACTGGGTCGACGAACAATGTTGCAACACTTTCGCTGGATTTGGGAAGTTTCCCTGCCGGAACGAATGTGAAAATCACATTGGACAGTCTGTCGACAATTGAACACCAGGTGAAGGCTGATAATGAGACTATTTTCCTGGCGAAAGACAATGCATGGAAAATCACTGATGCACCTGCAAAATCGCAGAAAGGGATTTTGAGAAACGGAACTTTGAAAGATCCGTTCAGAAACAGAATGGTGTTTGTATATGGAACCGGTGGAAGCAAGGAAGAAGCGGGCTGGGCTTTGGAGAAAGCCAAATTTGACGCTGAATCCTGGTATTATCGTGGAAACGGCGCTGTCGATATTGTTTCGGATAAAGAGTTTCTGCCAGCGAAATTTAAAGATCGGGGCGTAATTTTATATGGTAACAAGGAGACTAATGCTGCCTGGAATGTGCTCTTGAAAGATTGCCCGGTGAATGTGACGAAGGGTAAAATTGTAGTTGGAAATAAGCAATTTACTGGCGATTTGGCGACCTATTTCGTTTGGCCGAGAGCTGACAGCGACATTGCGTCGGTCACGGTCATTAGCGGCACGAGCAAGAAAGGTTTTCAGGCAGCTAATGCGAATCAATATTTCAGCGGTGGAAGCGGTTTTCCGGATCTGATGATCTTTTCAACGGATATGCTGAAAGAGGGCGTGAAGGAAGTGAAAATGGCCGGTTTCTTTGGAAATGACTGGTCTGTTGAGAAGGGGGAGTTTGTAAGCAACGAATAAGCAAAGTGTTATAAACAAGAAAAGCGCCGGAATCCAATTCTGGCGCTTTTTTCGTTTGTATGAAGTGCAATTTTTAATTAACCGTTGTCGGCAAATTCGGGATATAGGGTCATTCCGCCATCAATGTAAAGCGTCTCGCCATTAACATAATCGGAATCATCTGACGCCAACCATGCAACGGCTTTGGCAACATCCTGCGGCGTTCCTATTCTCTTATATGGGATCAATTCCAAAAGGCCTTTGTATTTATCCGGATCAGACCAAACATCCTTGTTGATAGAAGTCTTAATCGCACCTGGACTTACAGAATTTACGCGGATTTTATGTGGAGCAAGTTCCTGAGAGATTGATTTCATGAACATCATTATGCCACCTTTTGAAGCTGCGTAATTCACGTGACCAGCCCAGGGAATGACATCGTGTACAGAACTCATCAGAATAATTTTCCCAATCGAAAGTTCGCTATGGTCAACTTCTGTTTTAGCTTTCTCTTGTGCAACAAACTGCCTCGCGGCTTCGCGACAAGCAAGGAACTGACCGGTAAGATTGACATCGATCACTTTTTGCCACTGATCCAGTGTCATGTCGAGGAATGAAGAATCTTTTTGCAAACCCGCATTACTTACCAGAATATCAAGGCGGCCATATTTACTGATTGTCTCATTAAACAAAGCCTTCACCTCTTCTTCATTGCTAACATCCGCTTTTACCAAAATCGCGTTTCCGCCTTTTGACAAAATTTCGTTCAGCGTCTTTTCACCCTCTTCCTGATTCGAGCTGTAATTAACAACGACTTTGGCACCAAGCTCTGCAAGATGAATTGCGCAAGCTTTTCCGATGCCTGAGCTAGAACCGGTTACAAGTGCAACCTGATCCCTGAATTTCAGATCCAATCCCGTCATATAATTTCTTTTTCAAAAGACTTCAATTTTTTCCAAACACGACGGTTTACATTTTTAACCGCCCAGTTTTTAGCAATTAAGATTGCCTTTGAAACCGCCTCACGAGGAGAAATATTGTTTGTTCTTAAAAGCTCCTGTGCAATAGTAACCGCCTTTTCGCGGGTTGTAGGAGATAAATACATCAACTCTGGTAACGCGATTCTGCTGTCCATACTGAATTTGAATTTTAGTGGCTTTGGTTTGATAGTCTGATGAATTTGTACCTGAAACGATAAAATTTGATGCCAGAAACGGCTCCTTTATATTCGTGATTATTGCAGTATTGTATTACACACTTTCAGCACATTGCGTGTAAAAAAAATCCCCATCTGGTTAAAGACGGGGATTTTAAAGTTGCCTTGTTATTTGACTTCCTCAAAGTTAACGTCCGTCACGTCGTCGGTTGCACTGCCATTGTCAGCGGCACCTGGATTTCCTTGCGGATTACCAGTTGGGCCACCTGGCTGCGGCTCGCCGCCTTGTGCGTACATTTCCTGGGAAGCTGCTTGCCATGCGGCGTTCAGTTTCTCCATTGCGGTGTCAATTCCTGCAAGATCCTGGCTTTGGTGTGCTGTTCTCAGCTCACCAAGTGCTCCTTCAATCGTAGTTTTATTTCCTTCCGAAAGCTTATCGCCAAATTCTTTCAGCTGCTTGTCAGTCGAGAAGATCAAGCTGTCCGCAGCGTTGATTTTTTCGATTTTTTCGCGTTCTGCTTTATCAGCCGCTTCGTTAGCTTTCGCTTCTTCACGCATCCGGTTGATTTCAGCATCTGTCAAACCGCTTGAAGCTTCAATGCGGATTTTTTGCTCTTTGCCTGTTCCTTTATCTTTCGCAGACACGTGCAGGATACCATTCGCATCCACATCAAATGTTACTTCGATCTGTGGCGTTCCGCGTTGTGCGGGTGGAATATCCGACAAGTGGAAACGGCCTAATGTACGGTTTTGATTTGCCATTGGACGCTCACCTTGCAAAACGTGGATCTCAACAGAAGGCTGATTATCAGCGGCAGTCGAGAATGTCTCCGTTTTTTTCGAAGGAATCGTTGTATTTGATTCAACCAATTTAGTGAAAACACCACCCAATGTTTCGATACCCAATGACAATGGAATCACGTCCAAAAGAAGAACGTCTTTCACTTCACCTGTCAAAACACCACCTTGAATTGCAGCACCAATCGCCACAGCTTCATCAGGGTTAACGTTTTTCGAAGGTTTTCTGCCAAAGAATTTCTCAACTTCTTCCTGCACACGAGGAATACGCGTCGATCCACCAACCAAAATTACTTCGCTGATGTCGCTGTTAGAATATCCTGCGTTTTTCATTGCTCTTTTGCAAGGCTCCATCATTCTCTGGAACAATGTGTCAGCAAGCTGCTCGAATTTCGCACACGTCAATGTGCGTACAAGGTGTTTTGGAATTCCGTCAACCGGGAATATATAAGGAAGGTTGATTTCAGTCTGCGTCGAGCTTGACAATTCAACTTTGGCTTTTTCCGCAGCTTCTTTCAAGCGTTGCAATGCCATTGCATCTTTTCTCAAATCAACAGCTTCATCTTTCTGGAACTCGTCTGCAAGCCAGTTAATGATCACCTGATCAAAGTCGTCACCACCAAGGTGCGTATCACCATCAGTAGATTTTACTTCGAAAACGCCGTCACCCAATTCAAGGATAGACACGTCAAATGTTCCACCACCTAAGTCGAACACAGCAATCTTCATATCCAGATGCTGCTTGTCAAGACCATAAGCAAGGGCAGCGGCAGTAGGCTCGTTGATGATACGTTTCACATCAAGACCTGCAATCTGTCCAGCTTCTTTTGTAGCCTGACGTTCGGCGTCGTTAAAGTAAGCAGGGACCGTAATAACCGCTTCTGTTACTTCCTGACCAAGATAATCTTCCGCAGTTTGTCTCATTTTTTGCAAAATGAAAGCAGAAACTTCCTGTGGTGTATATAACCTGTCCCCGATTGGAATACGAGGCGTATTGTTAGGACCTTTTTCAACGGTGTATGCAACAGTTTTTTGCTCACTTGTTACATCATCGTATTTTTTGCCCATAAATCTTTTTATGGAGCTGATAGTATGCTTGGGATTCGTGATCGCCTGACGTTTAGCTGGTGCACCGATTTTGCGTTCACCATTATCCATGAATGCAACCACTGAAGGGGTTGTACGGGCACCTTCGCTGTTTGCAATTACAACCGGCTCGTTACCCTCCATGACAGCCACACAGGAGTTCGTTGTTCCTAAGTCTATGCCAATAATTTTTCCCATTGTTCTATATTAAAGTTAAGTATAATTTGATTCTGACTAATTCGCTGGAGCGCTGAGCGCAACAGCTGATATGAGGCTTTACTAAAAAGCCCGTACCAGAAACAATGAAAGAAATGGGGAATGACAAAGTGTCAGGCTGCAAATCGCAACCTGAACACCATTTGCTTTAAGATTGTAATAGCTGTCCCATCAACGGGTCGCTTGTGCTGAGTTGCCCGGTTTCGACGTGACCGGCATAGCGAACCAGAAAGTCTGGCTGCTCATCCACTTGAATAGAGAAGTCATACCAATGTGAGCTGGCTTGAAGATTCAGAAGAATTTCAGCCGCTAATAAATCAGATGACGATTGGGATTGGAGCTTTACTTCCTGACTGTTAGTCTGATATGCATTGTCTTTGATGGAGATTCTGCTATCGGCCAGTTGTTTATCAGCCTCGATACGCAGCCTTACATTACCAGTCGGTTTTTGATTTCTATCTAAATGATATTCAAAACCAACCTTGATTTTGCCAGACGCCTTATCCCCCTGAAATTCCCTGAAAAAGCCATTTGGGCCGTAAACGCGTAAATGATAATTGCCGCCCTCGAAATCTTCAGGTTTCCATGAGCCAGTCAGCGCATCACCTGCTTTAACGGCATAATTCCAGACCCTTACCTGCTCATTTTTGTATTTTCCAGGCGCATAAACAACAAACGGAGCCCCGGCTGCCTTGTCGCGGAATGTGCCATTTTTGGCTTCCAGCCTGATGTCAAATGAATTTTTGGCAGTGTTAAAGGCGCCGTCCGCTGATAGTTCATACGGGATCGGGCAGGACGGACGGGTGCCCGGCTCCTGCTTGGGCATCCATGTTGACGCTAGAGGATTGTCATTGATTTGCGCAATCTCCGTTGGCGACAGCGCCTTGTAAGCATTTGGGAGTTTCTTGAATTGCGCATTGTAAATGCTCTCCATAAACTCAGTCCTCGCCAGGAATGTGGGCAATGCTATTTTTTCGCCGTCGTAAGGCGTGAATGTTGAAGTCAAATCACCGCAGATTGTGCGCCGCCATGTGCTAATGTTGGTTTCCTCAATCTTTTTACCCGATTTATGACTGGTGAATTTTTCCAAAAATTGCAGGATCGATGTATGGTCAAAAACTTCCGAGCACACATTGCCGCCGCGATTCCAGGGTGATGCAACGACTAATGGAACGCGGTAACCAAGCCCGATCGGACTTTCCCGGCTTTCCTTTTTGTCCTTTTTGGTCATATCCTGATCTATTGTGACAAATTCCGTTTTGCAATCAATGCCTTCCGAAACTGCACCGGTGTCTTCCTTATACGGATTTGGAACTACGAAAGGCGGCACGTGGTCAAAATATCCGTCGTTTTCATCATAGCAAAGGATGAAAATGGTTTTTTTCCAGACTTCCGGGTCTGCCGTAAGAATGTCCATCACTTCCGAAACATACCAAGCGCCATACCAGGGCGAAGTCGGATGATCAGAAAAATTTTCAGGGGCAACGAGCCAGGAAACGGTCGGGAGACTTCCGTTTTTCACATCACTGCGAAATTGATGCAATACATCACCCTGTGGCGCTTTTGCCTCGTGCTCAATGTCTCCGTCCAGATATTTTACCGTGGTTACTTTGCGGTAATCCTGATCGTTTTTGTTGGTTGTAAATGCTTTTTGATGAATATTTTTGGTTCGCTGCGAAAGCTTCTCATAATTTTCCGGGCTCCATCTTTCAATCTCTTCTTTGGCAAAAATCAATTCCTTGTGCTTCGCCTCCAGTGATTTTTGCAGATCTGAGGCTTCCTTGGTTCCCTTCGCCAGTTTGGACAGCTTTTCCTCAGCATGTTTGATTTCGCTGGGCAAAGCATTTATTCTCGCCTTTTGATATTGCTGATAACCTGTGTGAAACCTGACCTGATATTGCGTGAACCACTCTATTGGATTGTCCGTAAAATTGGCCAGCCAGGAATCTTCTTCACCCGTCAGGCCTGTATCGAGGCTCAATTCATTTTGGTAAATACGCCATGAAACGCCATTGTCTTCCAGTCTTTCAGGGAAAGTCATCCACGACGCCTCGGCATCGTCCGACACGTTTTCGTTGCGAACATTGGCATAATGCTGAGGTTCCGGTTTCTCACGGATCGTGCCTGACCATAAATAAAGCCGGTTAGGCGTGGTGCCCGTTAATGATGAACAGAAATTTTGATCGCAGACTGTAAATGCATCCGCTAAGGCATAATAAAATGGAATGTCCTCACGGTTATAAAATCCTTGCGTCAACGGCATTTTCGCATATTCCTTATGACCTGGCTGCTTCGCCACGAGCCATTGATCATACTTTCCACCATTGCGCGCATCCACCTGATTGGTCCAGGAATGTGGCAGAGAGCCCATCCAGGTTGCATTCGATTCCTTCATATTGAGCCTGAAAGGAACATAGGTCTCACCAAATGCATTGGTTTGAAGCCAAACAGAATTTTTATTGGGAAGTGTAATTGCTCTCGGGTCATTAAATCCGCGAACGCCGCGCAAGGAGCCGTAGCAGTGGTCAAATGAACGGTTTTCCTGCATCAGGATTACGACATGTTCGGCATCCAGATAAGTGCTTCCTTTTATAGGATCGATCGCAAGTGCTTTCTGAATAGAAGCTGGTAGGACACTGAACATGCCCGCTGCTCCGGTAAGCAATGTCGCTTTTTTGATAAATTCTCTTCTTGACTCCATGTACGGGTTAGGATTTATACTGTAACATAGTACATTTTTTTGAACAAATGTACTATGTTACTGCATACGAGATTTTATCGCTATGTTATGGTTTGCGCTATTTCTTGCCGAACAATCCGCCCAGCATTCCGCCGATATCCAAACCGCCTTTTTCTGTTTCGTTGGCTTGTGTCGGAGCATCATTGTTTTTTCCCAGCAATCCACCCAGCACGCTGCCCAGGTCCAGACTAGAATCGTTCGGATTATTGACTTTTCCGATTAAGCCGCCTAACACGCCCGGAAGAATAGAACCAACCACATTGCCAGCAGCCTGATCGCTCAAACCGAATTTGCGCATGAGCGCTCCAATGGCGTTTGTTGCGATGGAGGCAACCATTGGATTGTTCATTAAAGAGCCGCCGGACAAGCCCTGCGCGCCGGAAAGCAATCCGCTAATGCCATTGACATTTCCGGTTTGTGCCTGATTTTGCAAATCTCCTGTAATGGACTCCGTCAAAGTATGCATAACGTCTTCATTCTGCTCATTGGGAATTTCGGGATTCTGAACAACGGCTTGCTGCGAATGTTCCCGAATCAGGTTTTGAAGCTGTTCTAACATGGTTTTCTTTGTTTGAAATGTGTAAAAACGAAAAAGGCTTTGCCGCTATGACAAAGCCTTTTAATACATAAAAAAATCCCGCCAAAGAGGCGGGATGCTGTTTTATTTTACCTGATCAACGATTGCTTTGAACGCATCCGGATGATTCATCGCCAAGTCAGCGAGAACTTTACGGTTAAGCTCGATGCCACTTGCACTAAGCTTGCCGATGAAAGCAGAATATGATAAACCGTGAAGACGTGCTCCTGCATTAATACGCTGGATCCACAATGCACGGAAATTACGTTTCTTTTGCTTGCGACCTTTGTATGCGTAAGCCAAACCGCGTTCTACCGCATTTTTAGCAACTGTCCATACATTCTTACGACGGCCGAAATAACCTTTCGCAAGTTTTAATACTTTTTTACGTCTTGCACGTGACGCAACGTGATTTACTGAACGTGGCATAATTTAACTGTTTTTGATGGTCGGCGCTCTGATGAGTCTTGAAATGCCTTCTATCGGGTTGAACAAAAAACCAGAATTGGTATTTTTAAAAAATGGCTGCGAAAATTATTTCGCCAGCATGGCCATCACCTGCTTAACATTAGACACATCGATAAGACCAGTTTTAACCAATCCGCGCTTACGCTTGTTTGATTTCTTTGTCAGGATGTGGCTGTGGAACGCGTGTTTGCGTTTGATTTTACCAGTGCCGGTCAGCGCGAAACGCTTTTTAGCACCAGAGTTGCTTTTCATTTTAGGCATGATTCAAAAAATATTAATTGATAAAATATAAAACAGCGCGCGAAATTAGCGAAAATGTTTATAAAATGAAAATCGTGTCCCTGACAAAGTCAAAGACACGATCTTACAATCAATGCTATATAAGCCAATAACGGCTGAAAACTATTTTTTTGCTGGTGCAGGAGCAAGAATGATCGTCATTCTCTTTCCTTCAAGTTTAGGCTCCATTTCAAGCTTGCCGTAATCTGAAAGTGCTTCTGAAAATTTGTTCAACAGATTAACACCTCTTTCTTTAAATACAATTGTCCGTCCTACAAAATGCACGTATGCTTTTACTTTCGAACCTTCTTTAAGGAAATTTATCGCATGCTTTAATTTGAAATCAAAATCGTGATCGTCCGTATTAGGACCGAAACGAATCTCTTTAATGACTACTTTCTGAGCTTTTGCCTTGATCTCTTTTTGCTTCTTTTTCTGCTCATACTTGAACTTTGAATAGTCGACCACCTTACAAACAGGCGGCACCGCTGTCGGTGCAATCTCAACTAAATCAAGGCTTTGTGCCTTTGCAAGCGCGCGGGCAGTATTGATATCAACTATGCCTGGTTCAATGTTCTCTCCAACCAGTCGTACTTCTTTTGCTGTAATTCGTTCGTTTATTTTATAAGGTTCTTCGGGAACTCTTAACCGTCCACTCGGGGGTCTTAATGCCATATAACTTGGTTTGGTGTTTTTTAGGGCCTTGTTGTTGAATCAAAAAATTTAACACACCCGACACAAAAATAGTGCCTTAGTGCGGGAATAATAACAAAAACTTAGAAAATCATCAAATAATGGCAGCTTCTTTCTTGAAAAAGCCGATAAACTCCTCTATTGTCATACTTCCTAAGTCGCCTTCGCCTTTCCGGCGGACTGACAATTTGCCTTCTGCCATCTCTTTTTCTCCAACGATCAACATAAACGGAACCTTGGTAACTTCCGCATCGCGGATCTTGCGACCAATTTTCTCATCACGGTGATCCACAAAGCCGCGGATGTCATGATCCTGTAACTGGAAGAAAACGTCTTCCGCGTAATCTGCAAACTTTTCTGAGATGGGTAAAATAGCGATCTGATCAGGAGAAAGCCACAATGGGAACTGTCCAGCTGTGTTTTCGATCAAAATGGCAATAAAACGCTCCATAGAACCGAAAGGCGCGCGGTGAATCATTACAGGCTGGTGTTTTTGATTATCTGAGCCTGTATATTCCAGTCCGAAACGTTTAGGCATTTGATAATCAACCTGAATGGTTCCAAGCTGCCACTTTCTGCCCAATGCGTCACGCACCATAAAGTCGAGTTTCGGACCGTAGAATGCGGCCTCGCCCAATTCGGTAACGGTGCTTAACCCACGTTCCTGAGCAGCTTCCACGATTGCACTTTCAGCTCTTTCCCAATCTTCGTCTTTTCCAATATATTTAACTTTGTCATTCGGATCACGAAGCGATATTTGTGCGCTGTAATCTTCGAAACCAAGCGTTTTGAAAACATAAAGTACAAGATCAATTACGCGGATAAATTCTTCCTTAACCTGGTCGGGACGGCAGAAAATATGTGCGTCGTCTTGCGTAAAACCGCGAACGCGTGTAAGTCCATGTAATTCACCGCTTTGCTCGTATCTGTAAACCGTTCCAAACTCAGAAAAGCGCAATGGCAGATCTTTGTAGGAGCGGGGAGAAGTCTTGTAAATTTCGCAGTGATGCGGGCAGTTCATCGGTTTCAACAAATACTCTTCACCCAGATTCGGCGTTTTGATCGGCTGAAATGAATCCTTACCATATTTTTCCCAGTGACCGGAAGTAACGTAAAGTTCTTTGCTTCCAATGTTTGGTGTAATTACCGGCAGATAACCCGCACGCGATTGTGCTTTGCTCAAAAATGATTGCAGCCTTTCACGAAGCATAGCGCCTTTCGGCAACCATAATGGAAGTCCCTGACCTACTTTTTCAGAAAAAGCAAACAATTCCAGTTCCTTGCCCAAGCGACGATGATCGCGTTTTTTAGCTTCTTCCATTAATGTTACATACTCTTCCAGTTCTTTTTGTTTTGGAAAAGTAATCCCGTAAATGCGGGTTAACATTTTGTTTTCCTGCTTGTTACGCCAGTAAGCGCCAGCAATGTTCGTTAGCTTAACCGCTTTGATAAAGCCTGTATTTGGAATGTGCGGTCCGCGGCAAAGGTCGGTAAATGTGCCCTGCTCGTATAATGTAATGGAGCCATCTTCCAGACCGTCAATCAGTTCCAGCTTGTATTCGTCGCCTTTTTCAGTAAACAGTTTCAAAGCATCTGCCTTACTGATCGGCTTTCTGATATATTCGTTTTTCTGGCGAGCCAGTTCAAGCATTTTCGCCTCGATTTTCGGAAAATCTTCCTGCGAAATAGACTGATCTCCCAAATCGACATCGTAATAAAATCCCTTCTCAATCGACGGCCCCGTTCCGAACTTAACGCCCGGATAAAGTGCTTCAAGCGCCTCTGCAAGTAAGTGGGCAGAAGAGTGCCAGAACGTTGATTTGCCGTCCTCATCGTTCCAGGTAAGCAATTTGACAAGGGAATCCTGCGTGATCTCACGCGTCGGGTCCCAAATTTCATTGTTTACTTTGGCCGCAATCACATTCCGGGCCAATCCTTCACTGATACTGAGTGCAATGCCAAGAGCAGTGATACCTTTTGGGTAAAACCGTTCGCTACCATCGGGCAGGGTAATTTTAACTTAGAGACTCGTCTTCCATTCAAAAAATTAATTCTATGACTGTTATGCAAAGGGTTGTGGAGGCCACAAAGTACAAATCTATTCAATTTTAGCTTTTCGAGACGAGTCAACGCGGATATTTGTCGTTCCTCTAGGTTTTATCACATTAATTTTCACGCGCGTCGTGTCTAGCAGCTTATAGCCGGAGCTCTTGTTCTGATCCGGATAATAGGAGGGATAAATGTCCTGATTTTCCTGTTTTCTGATCCTGAAAAGGCCATATCGCGCTTCCTGATCTCCCGGACTGAGTGCTAATGCAGTGGAATAATAATCTACGGCTTTCGTGTAATCGCCCGTTTTTTCATGAGCTAGGCCCAGCATGTTGTTGATTTCCTTTGACTTAGGCTTTGTTTTCACCAATTGGTCTAATGCCCGGATTGCCTTATAATATTGTTTGAGCTCAATGGCAACCGAAGCGACGCGCATCAGTGCATCTTCGTAGCCTGGTTTTAGCAAAACAGCTTTCTGATAATTAAAAAAAGCAGTGTCCGGCTTGGCCAGCGCGCGATAAATTTCTCCTCGCTCAAAATAAAGGCTGGCAACATTCGGAAACCGCCTGATCGCCTTCACATTAACCGTGAGCGCTTGTCCGGGATCATTGAGTTTTCGCAAAATAATTGTGCTCTGTTCGTAAGCCCGCAGCAATTTGGGATTAACATTCATTGCATATTGAAAACTGGAAAGGCTGGCCAGCGAATCGCCCTGTCTGGCCTGCAACATTCCCTTTACATAATAAGCCGAGCCGTCGTAAGGCGCCATTTTCATGGCCTGGTTCAAATAATTGACAGCTTCCCGAAAGCGACCTTTGGCTTGCAGCACGTCTGCCAGCAACACATACAACTCAGGACTGCTCTGCTGCAATGCTTCTGCGCGCTGTGCGTCTTCTAATGCCGCATCAATTTCCCCAAGCTCCCGTTTGATCTTTCCGCGAAGCAAAAAGTAGTCGCTGACGTTTTCCTGCTCATAGATTGATTCATTAATGTCATCCAGCGCCTCCGTATATTGTTCTTTTTCAAAGTAAATGCGCGCCCTTTTGAAATAATTGTGATCTGTGTCAATGCCCCTGCTGATAAGCTCGGTTAATGACAGCAGCGCATCTTTCTGCCATTGTTCGTGCGACTTTTTAACCACCGGCGGAATGCGCGTAGCATTCCTGGCATCACTTTGGCAAGCTGTGTTGAGGCCTGCTAAAAGGATCGATAAAACCAATGATATGTGTCCGAGATATTTAGACATTCTGGTCTGAGAATCGGGAAAATACGCCGAGCGGAAGATTTTTGCCAAATGAGTCGGGAATAAACAATTCGCCAAACTCGTGGTGAATCTGCGTTCCGAAATGTGCTTTTATCAAATTTTCAACGATTAGCGCTGAGAACCCTAACGAATACAAATTGATGATAAAGAAGAAATTCTCCTTCTTAAGTAACAATGCGCATAGCCGCAAAATTTCATTCAGACTTTCTTCCAAAAGCCATTTTTCACCGTCCGGTCCGCGGCCATAAGCAGGCGGGTCCAGAATAATGCCATTATATTGATTGCCACGGCGCACTTCGCGTTGTACGAACTTCAATGCATCTTCAACAACCCAGCGAATGTTGTCCAATCCGCTCAATTCCATGTTTTCCCGCGACCAGCTTATCACTTGCTTCACGGAATCAACATGCGTAACATCAGCGCCAGACGCTTTCGCAGCCAGTGACGCAATGCCAGTGTATGCAAAAAGATTCAAAACAGAAGGCTTGCTTTCGGGAATCTGCTTTAATTTTTTTGCAATGTAATCCCAGTTTGTTGCCTGTTCAGGAAACACGCCAACGTGCTTGAATGATGATAATGCGAGTTTTGAACGCAGATGCAATGCACCCGTTCTGTATTGAAAAACCCATTTGTCCGGCATGCCGTCTTTCGCAATCCACTGGCCTTTTTCCTGGGAATTCTTATCTCTTTTGAAAACCGCATTAGAACGCTTTTCCCATTCGGCTTCGGAAAGCGATTTGTCCCATATCGCCTGAGGTTCAGGCCGTGACAGAATGTACGGGCCAAATCGTTCGAGCTTTTCAAAACCGCCGGTGTCGATCAATTGGTAATCAGTATGTTGCTCAGGAGATAATAATATCATGAAAATAGATTTCGGAGATTTTCGCCCAATTCCGTCGGCTTCAGCCAACGGAAATGGGGTCAATATGCGATTTTGTTTAAATAAAATACATTGCGTCGTCCGCGCGTTTGCGGATCGCCGGCTGCGTTGATAATGCGTTGCTCGCCCCAGGCCAGGTAAAAGTTTCCGTACCAGTAATCAATGTCATCGGTGGTGGTTTTTCTTACTTTGTCACCTTCTACATTGGTTTCATTCGGGATCACGCGGTCGCCATCAACAACCTGATCTCCCTTAATGATCTTACTCCGAATTGCACCGTTGTGGCTGTAAACCAGCCTGGAATTGCCATTTGTGAATGTCTGCACTTTGATCTTTTCGCGCAGCTCCATGCTTTTCACATTGTCGAAATTAATGCTGTTATCCCAAAGCAATTTGCCGTTCTGGTCAACATCCGCAACGACGGCATGCGTGTAAGTAAAACCGTCGAAAATCTGCTGGTTATAACCACGTCCGCCATACATTGGATTCCATAAATAAGGGTTGTAAAGCCCCATTCCAAACGGATAACCCATCATTCCGCCATATCCTAAGCCACCCATCATGCTCGGATTTTGATAGCGATATTCCGGATAAAACACTTCTGCCACCAACAGGAAATTATTGTCTTTCGGCACAATGTCGTGGACCAGCAGCCTGTAATTCAGTTTCAGATCGTCTCCGCTTTCCTTCTTCTTACGAATGCGCTTTTCCATCTTTTCCTGCTGCCGCTCATTCATGAAATTGAAGAAGTTCTTGAAGTCTGTAAAGCTGTGATAACACGTGAAAACGGGCTCATCACCAACGATTTTACTGATATACAAGCCCTGCGACGCGGCAGTTGTTGCGCTTTGCATGTTGCGATAGCCATAGGTTCCGATAACCACTCTCACAGAGTCATTCAAAACCTGCAACCGGCCGCTTAGCAACGAAAAATCATCTTCCGGATCAACGGAAACCTGTGCATAAAGCTCGCCGGTTTCTTCATAGGAACGTGCGACAATGCGTGTTTGCCTTCCTTTTTTTACTGCAAAACACACATTCACCAAATGATGCGCCGTGTCCACTTCAACAGTTTGAATGGCATTGGAACCCTTAATCGCAGACGGCAGAATTTTGGTTTGGGAAGTCCTTAACTGGGTGAAAATCAACACCGGTTCATTGCGAACCATTCCAGCCATGAAAACGGAATAGCCCAGTGTTTTGAAATCGGTGATCTCGAAACGGTCGAGTGTATTAATGGTAAATGTCTCAACAAAACCCGGCCCCACATTCACTTTTACGATCTGATAAAGCGAACTGCGAAACTTGCTGAACAGCAAAAACACCGCCTGACCGTCATAGGAAGCCGTTATATAATCGAGATTGGCTTCGATTGGTCCATCTATAGACCAGACACGTTCCAGATTTGTATCAAACTTTTGAACATTGAAAGTCCCTTTTTCCGGTTTTGAGATCAGCAGCACGCCTTGTGCGCCAAGCGGCACAGTTTGATAAGCTGTGTTCCCGGGTAAAGGCAATTCAATCCGCTTAACGCCCTGCGCAATGGCTGTCGCCGAGGTTAGGAGCAACAGCAAATAGAATAACCGAAATGTCTTGTTCAAATTAAGATTCATGTGCTAATGCAACAATAATATCGAATTCTTCGCGCTTAACCGGAACGACCGACAGCCTGGACAAACGCACAAGCTCCATGCTTTTCAGGATATCATGCTTTTTGATTTGTTCAAGCGTAACCGTTTTTGGAAAATGCTCCACCGGCACCACATTCACAACGACCCAGTCGCCCGTATCAATGGTTGGATCGGGATAATGTTCTTTTGAAACTTTCGCCAGGCCCACGATTTCTTTGCCAATGTTGCTGTGATAAAAAAGAACAAGATCACCTTTTTTCATTGCCATGAGATTATTACGTGCAGCAAAGTTTCTGACGCCGTCCCACATGCCTTCTTTTTCTGCTACAAGGTGGTCCCAGGAATATTTATTTGGTTCACTTTTTACAAGCCAATGGTTCATGAAATTCTGGTTTGGTTATTAACGAATGGTTTGAATGATTCAGACAATTGATCAGGGAAATTTTGGGTATTTGCTGAAATCAGGCTTTCTTTTTTCAAGAAATGACTGTTGCCCTTCTTTCGCTTCTTCGCTTAAATAATAAAGCAATGTCGCATTTCCCGCCAATTCCTGGATTCCCGCCTGGCCGTCAAGCTCCGCATTGAACGAGCTTTTCAGCATTCTGATCGATAGCGGACTTTTTTCCTGAATTTTTTTACACCATTCAACTGTCGTTGTTTCCAAATCTTCCAAAGGAACGACTTTGTTCACCAAACCCATTTGCAATGCTTCCTGCGCATCATATTGATCGCATAGGAACCAGATTTCACGCGCTTTTTTCTGTCCCACGACGCGGGCAAGATAAGATGCGCCGAAGCCTCCGTCAAAACTGCCGACTTTCGGTCCCGTTTGTCCGAACCTTGCGTTTTCCGCTGCAATAGAAAGGTCACAAATGACATGCAGCACGTGTCCGCCGCCAATGGCCCAGCCTGCAACCATCGCAATAACCGCCTTAGGAATCGACCGGATCATGCGTTGCAGATCCAGCACATTCAAACGCGGCACGTGGTCATCGCCAATGTAACCGCCATGTCCGCGCACAGACTGGTCGCCGCCGGAACAAAATGCTTTTCCGCCTTCGCCTGTCAGAATGATCACATCAATGCGCGGATCTTCGCGGCAAATGTGCATCGCGTCGATCATTTCGGTAACCGTAAGCGGCGTGAATGCGTTATGTTTGTGCGGGCGATTTATGCTTATTTTTGCAATGCCTTCGTGAAGCGTAAAAAGGATTTCTTCGTATTCTTTAATGGTTTCCCACTGAATTGAACTTGACATAGAATCGAAATGTAGATGAATAATCTGTCGGAAAGAGCAACTGCTTAGGCTGCCAGCTCGTTCGCAACGAATCTGCGAAATTACAGATTGTTTGGGTTTCCTTCAAAAACAAATGAATAACTTTCCAATGCCCTGGACCACAAGCCTGAACGCAATCAAAAGTCAGCAGAGACCGCAAGATCCTTACCACGCGAAGGCCTACGATTTCATGAAATTATGGCTCGGCGGTCAGGAAACTTTCACCTTACAAACATCCGGCTCCACCGGCGCACCCAAGCCGATTAATGTCAAAAGAAGCCAGCTGATCAGCAGTGCGGAAATAACGGGAAAGGCGCTCGCACTTGGAAAAGGAACACGTGCATTGGTGTGCTTAAATGTGGGTTACATTGCCGGATTAATGATGCTCGTGCGCGGAATGGTGCTCGATTGGGAGCTGACAATCATTGAGCCTTCATCAAATCCGCTTCTGAATGTTGCTGATAATGAGGGTTTTGATTTCGTAGCAATGGTCCCTTTGCAACTGAATGCTGTTTTGGAAAATCAACAAACGCGCGATCAGGTTGGAAAGTTGGGAAAAGTGCTTTTGGGCGGCGCGCCGGTTAACGTTTCGTTGCAAAGACAAATAGCCAATCTGGAAATCCCTGTTTTTCAAAGTTATGGGATGACGGAAACTGTTTCACACATTGCATTGCGCCGGTTGAATGGCGGTGAGGCGAAAACTGATTATCAGTTTTTGCCAAATATTGATTTTGGGACAGATGACCGGGGTTGTCTGCATGTTTCAGGCGCAGTAACGAACGGAGAAATCGTTCAAACGAATGATCTTGTCGAAATTTCAGGCTATGCATTCAAATGGATCGGCAGGGCTGATAATGTGATCAATTCGGGTGGAGTGAAGATTGTATTGGATAAAATCGATGGTCAGGTTGGAGTCATATTGGATGACCTTTGAGCACAATGTTCCTTTCTTCTGCTGGTTCGAGCCGGATGAAAGGTTGGGACAAAAACTGATCCTTGTTTTGGAAGGTCCGGAAAACGAAGCTTTGGCAGAACACATTCTCTCAGAAATTAGAAAGCGCCTTTCCGCCTATGAAACGCCGAAACATGTTTACTTTGCAACACATTTTACCAAAACAATAACGGACAAGGTCGACAAGCGCGGCACGGTCCAACAACTTTTCGCATCTCAAAATGGATAAAAATATTCAAATCCCGGGTTACTACATCGTTCGCTTTCAGACTGCCTCAGTCGTTCCGGCGCCATATTCCCATTTCTATACATTAAAGCTGGATATTACCGGAAAGGATCAATTAGCAGTTGATTTTGACATTAAATATCTGGATCGGGATGAACTGGATGAGGACGATCTGCTGGACGAAGGTTTCTCACCGGACGATGATTATGCATGGAAAGGCAATGTTCCGGCGATCTGGATCGATCAGTTTCAGGACATAATGGCTTCGTCCAAAATCATCAGAAAAAGAGAGGAAAGTGAGTTTGAGGATTTTATCGAAATTGAGCTGGATGAAAATGGTAAAATGGTGACCATTTATCCCGTTGATAAGGAGCGCTGGTCATACTTTTTGCAGGAATTCATGCAGGCTGTGTTTGAAGCGGGTGGGCGAGAAAAGCCATTCGAGCTGACTTATCTGGAAATCGACGGAGAAAAACAGAATCAGTTGGATCTGAGAGCATCATTTGCAGAAAAATCTTTCACGTATTATCAAGAATAAAGGCGCTGCGCGGAAACTGGATTGGACGCAGTTGCAGAAGATCATGGACACGGTTTACAAAGCAGAATTTGTGCCTGACAATGCTTCGGACAAAAAGCCTTCAAAAAAGGGAAAATACGTTACTGCGGGAGACGGACTTTGGTATCAAATGGGCGTTGCGATTTGGAGACCACCGCAAAAAGCCGGGATTTGGAAAAGATCGAGGCACTATTTAATACTTTGTCCAAATAATTAAGATCTGTATTGGCTCAGTTCCTGCTGTAATTCATCCACCAGCAGGCTGACCTTTTCAAGTGAAGGGTGCGGCAACGGCATTTGCAAACTAACGAAAGCCTTCACTTCCCAAACTTCCTGCACATCCTGCAATGGAATTTCCAATGCCTCAAAACCGGCAACATCAGAAGTAAGCAGCAAAAGCCCGGACGTTTTGACGTGGTTGAATGCGGTCCGATAGACAAATCCGTGGCCTCGGAGCACAAAAATATATTGCATTCCGTCTTTTATATCGTACCAGTTCCGCACAAATGTTCCCACCAGAATAGAACCCGGATAAGTGAAATCTGCGCCGCTTTCAAACGCCCGATAATAACCCATCGGCAGGTTAGGAAGCTGGAAAACAGGCAGCTGAGTCAGATAGGCCGGATTTTGGAAGTTAGCCAGATATTCGGCTTGTAAATTTTTCGCAACCCATTGAATAGTTGGGTAAGTAACAGCCTTTTCTTCAACCTGCGTATTAAATGGAGTTGTTTGAAACTGATTGTTAAAAACCGGCAGCTGCATATCCGGACGCACATTCACCGGCGCGTTTGGCGTTACAGGTTGAGGCGCAGGTTGTTGCCGCGCGGCTGGTTGGATTGGTTCTTCACCATTAACTGGCTTGAAGTTAACCTGCTTCGAAACGACCCTGATCTCAGGCTCGGGCTGCTGATATTTGTCCATGATCTTGGACAAAGGCTGCGGCTCTGAAAACGCTGGAATTCTGGTTTGAGCAGGAGCAGGCACATTACCCGAATGCGAAACCGTCATCGGCCGTCCGGCATTCATGGGAAGCGACATATCCGGCGTTTCTCTCAGTTTCCGAAGATCATTTTTAAGCAGGTTATCAACCGAGATTCCGAAAGCCGCTGCCATATTTTTCAAATTCGTCAGGTTCGGATTTGCGCGGGCTTCTTCATAAGCGCCAAGCAATGAGCGCTTTATAGCGATCTTTCTAGCAAATTGCTCTTGTGTGAGGCCATTCAGCCTGCGGAGATATTTGATATTATTGCTGACGATGCTCATTGTAAAATGCCTTTCAGATTATTTATAAATCTCTTTCTTCGCAGCTTTAAATGTGTTGGTTAGCAACCCGCAAATTGTCATCAGACCAACGCCTCCCGGAACCGGCGTAATATAACTCGCCTTGGGCGCGACATCATTAAAATCCACGTCGCCTTTGATCGCAAAACCACTTTTTTTAGTCTCGTCTACAACGCGCGAAATGCCAACATCAATTACCACTGCTCCTTCTTTAACGTAATCAGCGGTCACAAATTCTGGTCTGCCCAATGCAACGATCAAAATATCGGCGGTTTGGCAGATTTCTTTTAGATTTTGTGTTTTTGAATGCGTGATCGTGACTGTGCAATTGCCTGGATATTCGTTGCGCTGCATCAAAATGCTCATGGGTAAGCCTACAATCTGGCTGCGGCCAATGACAACGCAATGCTTGCCGCTTGTTTCGATTCCTGCGCGGATCAGCATTTCCATAATGCCGAAAGGCGTCGCGGAAATGTAAGCAGGAAGTCCTTTGCACATTTTCCCGACATTAACCGGGTGAAAACCGTCCACATCTTTCGCCGGATTAACGGCTTCCATAATGGTGTTTTCAGAAATGTGCTTTGGCAAAGGCAGCTGAACGATAAATCCGTCCACGTCGGGATCATTATTCAATCCTTCAACCGCGTCAAGCAATTCTTTCTCACTTATTTCCGGCCCGAATCTGAGCAATGTCGAAGTAAACCCGATTTCTTCACAACTGCGGATCTTGGATGCCACGTAAGTTTCACTTGCGCCGTCCTGGCCCACGAGAATGGCTGCCAAATGCGGTTTTTTGCCGCCGTTAGCGATCCATGCCTCGACCTCGTTCTTTATTTCAAATTTTATTTGGGATGAAATTGCTTTCCCGTCCAGTAACTGCATTATTGATTCGTAATATTTTTGATAAGAATTTCCATTCCCGTTGTCGCCTTTTCCTGAATGAATGTCATGTTCTTTTTCAGGTTAATGTCAGGTTTTGCAGGATCAATGATATAAATCGGTTTACCCGACCCAACGTAATGCACCAGCCCGGCTGCTGGGTAAACTGCTAATGATGTGCCGATTACAACAAAAATGTCCGCTTGTTCAGCAACGTCCACAGCCACTTCCATCATCGGCACTTCTTCGCCAAACCAAACAATGTGCGGCCGCAGCTGGCTGCCTAATTCGCAAAGGTCTCCGGTTTTTAATTCCCATGAAGACATTTCGTAAACGAGCTCGGGATTTTTTGTGCTTCTGGATTTGAAAAGCTCGCCGTGCAAATGGATTACATTCGACGATCCCGCAATTTCATGCAGATTGTCAACATTCTGCGTAATGATCGTCACATCGAAATCTTTTTCCAGCTCCACCAATGCATAATGTGCAGCATTAGGCTTCACATCAGCCGCTTGTTTCCGGCGTTGGTTATAAAAATCAAGCACCAGTTCCTGATTTCGCTGCCAGGCTTCGGGCGTCGCCACATCTTCGATGCGATAATTGTCCCACAAACCGCCGTTATCGCGGAAAGTGCTGATGCCGCTTTCTGCGCTGATGCCGGCCCCCGAAAGCACTACAAGTTTTTTCATGTTCAATTTTATCTAGTGTGTAAATGATTGTTGTTTAGCTCTTTTTGGCCGCTTTTGGTGCTGCTGTCTTTTTCGCGGCTGGTTTTGCGTCAGCTTTCTTTGCCGCAGGTTTTTTCACTGCTGCTTTTTTCTCTGCCGGTGCTTTTACAACCGCTGCCTTGGCGGCGGGCTTTTTACCAAATCTTCCAGCCGGTTTATCAGGCGTTTCAGCCGCCAGTTTAACCACTTCTTCATAAGTAAGCGATGCTGGCTCCGTCCCTTTTGGAATTTTTACATTCTTTTTACCAAAAGCAATGTAAGGTCCGTATTTACCATTAAGCACCTTTGCATCAGGATCTTCACTGAATTCTTTGATCGTCCTGTTGCTGTCTTGCAAACGCTTTTCGGTAATGATCTCAACCAGTCTTTCCTCGGTCACGCCCATTGGATCATCCGTTCTTGCGAGCGAATAATATTTGCCGTCGTGCTTTACATAAGGTCCGAATTTGCCAATGTTCACAATCAGCTCTTTGTCTTCAAAAACGCCTACTTCGCGTGGCAATTTGAAAAGTTCGAAAGCCTCTTCCAACGTGATGTTTTCCATCAGCTGGCCTTTCATTAAGCTGGCGAATTTTGGCTTTTCTTCATCTTCCGCATCGCCGATCTGCACATAAGGGCCATATTTTCCAATCCGCACAGACACTTTTTTACCCGTCGCCGGATCCTCACCCAGATCGCGTGAAGTAAGGCTCCGGTCGATCGCTTCTTCGTTTGCCTCAGCCACCTTTTTCTGAAATGGCGTGTAAAAGTTCTTGATCATCTGGCGCCATTCGAGATGACCTTCCGCGATGTGGTCAAAATCCTTTTCAACACTCGCTGTAAACGAGTAGTCGATAATGTCATTAAAATGGCTTACCAAAAAGTCATTCACAACCATTCCCGCACTGGTCGGGAAAAGTTTAGCCTTCTCAGAGCCGTATATTTCTTTGTTAACCTTGCTGTTGATCTGATTATTGGCAAGCGTCAGTTCCTTAAACTCGCGTTCGGTTCCCTGGCGATCCTCTTTTACGATGTATTCGCGCCTTAATATGGTAGAGATTGTTGGTGCGTATGTGGATGGACGTCCGATGCCCATTTCTTCCAGTTTCTTTACCAAACTCGCTTCCGTATAACGCGGCGGATTTCTGGTGAAACGCTCCGTCGCCTTCATATCGGCCAGATTCAGGATCTGGTTAACGTTCAACGGAGGCAGCATGCCTTTTTGCTCCTCATCATTCTCATCGTCGCTCGATTCCAGGTAAACTTTCAGGAAACCCTCAAATTTGATGACTTCACCTTGTGCAACCAATTCTTCCGAAGTTGTGGAAATTGAGATTGTTGCAGTTGTTCTTTCCAGCTGAGCGTCAGACATTTGTGATGCAATGGCCCGTTTCCAGATCAATTCATACAAGCGCTGCTCGTTACGGTCGCTGCTGCCATTCAATGTTGAGAAATCCGTAGGCCTGATGGCTTCGTGCGCTTCCTGCGCCGACTCATTCTTGGTCTTGAATATCCTTTTATTATAGTAATCCTGTCCGTATTCCTTTGTAATCTGAACCCTCGCTTTTTCCAATGCTTCCTCCGACAAATTGGTCGAATCCGTTCTCATATAAGAGATTTTACCAGCTTCATAAAGACGCTGTGCAACGGTCATGGTCTGCGCTACGGAAAAGCTCAGCTTACGGGATGCTTCCTGTTGTAATGTAGAAGTTGTGAATGGGGGTGCAGGTGTTTTTTTAGCTGGTTTAACTTCAAGACTTTTGATCGAAAACTGTGCGCCAATGCATTTTTCAAGAAATTTCATCGCATCTTCTTCCTGCGGGAAATTCTTGGCAAGCTCTGCATTGAGGACCTTTCCATTCCCTAAGTCAAAGTGCGCAGTTACTTTAAAGCTGCTTTTGCTCCTGAACGCATCAATTTCTCTTTCCCGCTCCACAATAATCCGCACCGCAACCGACTGTACGCGGCCCGCTGAAAGATTTTGTTTTCCAATCCTTATTTTTTTCCAAAGCACTGGTGAAAGTTCATAACCCACGAGCCTGTCCAGAATCCGCCGGGCCTGCTGCGCATCCACGAGATCCACATCGATAATACGAGGCTTGGAAATCGCATTTTGTAAAGCAGTTTTCGTAATTTCTCTGAACACAATTCTTTTGGTGTCGTCAGGCAACCCCAATGCTTCTTTCAAGTGCCACGATATCGCCTCTCCTTCGCGGTCATCATCCGTTGCGAGCCACACTTCCGCACCTTTCGCCAGTTTTTTGAGCTCCGAAATCACTTTTACTTTGTCAGCTGAGATTTCGTAAGAAGGTTGGAAACCATGCTCTACATCCACGCCCATATCATGCTCCGGTAGGTCACGAACGTGCCCGAAACTTGACTTGACAGTGAAGTCTGCGCCTAAATAACTTTCAATGGTTTTGGCCTTCGCCGGTGACTCTACGATCACCAGATTTTTTGACATAACAATGGATTTAAGGGATCTTGTAGCACTTTAATTGTCCAAATATAGGGTACAATCCTGCAAAAAATCAAAGTGCCGCTGAAAAGGTAGGTTAAAATCGCCGATAATCAGACAGGGCCTATACGGCGTTTTTAAAAATATTTATCAAATATATTGGCACAAAGAACAAAAAGAATCAGGGCAAGGTTATCTAAATGCGTCCTCAGAATATAATGATGCTAAATAGTAGCGAAAAGCGCCAGTAACGCCTTCGTATATTCTGTAAATTCGTACTTTCGCGTGTTTTATTCACGACTTCTATCATGAACATTTATAAGGATTACATCAAAGAAATTGAAGAAAGAGCAACCCAGGGACTTCATCCAAAGCCAATCGACGGCGCTGAATTGCTAAGCGAAATCATCGCTCAAATCAAAGACTCTGAAAACGAGCATCGCGAAGACTCCCTCAAATTCTTTATTTACAACACATTACCAGGCACAACCAGTGCCGCAGGTTCGAAAGCCAGATTCTTGAAAGAGATTATCCTTGGCGAATCCATCGTCCCGGAAATATCACCCGCATTTGCTCTGGAATTATTGTCGCATATGAAAGGCGGCCCTTCCATTGGTGTATTGCTGGACCTTGCATTGGGCAGCGACTTTTCAGTTGCGAAACAAGCAGCCGACGTCCTCAAAACGCAGGTGTACTTATATGATGCAGACACAGATCGTTTAAAAGAAGCATTCAAAAGCGGAAATGTGATCGCTCGTGAAATACTTGAAAGCTATGCCCGCGGCGAATTCTTCACAAAACTGCCGGAGATTCCAGAGGAAATTAAGATCGTTACATTCATTGCAGGCGAAGGCGACATTTCGACGGATTTGCTTTCTCCGGGTAACCAGGCGCATTCTCGCTCTGACCGCGAATTGCATGGTCAATGTATGATCACAACTTCTGCGCAGAAGCAAATTAAAGCATTGCAGGAAGAGCATCCTGACAAAAGCGTAATGCTGATCGCAGAGAAAGGCACCATGGGCGTAGGCTCATCCCGCATGTCAGGTGTGAACAATGTTGCGCTTTGGACGGGTAAACAAGCAAGTCCGTATATTCCTTACGTTAACATTGCACCGATCGTCGGCGGAACAAATGGTATTTCACCGATTTTCCTTACAACGGTTGACGTTACGGGCGGAATTGGCATTGACCTGAAAAACTGGGTTAAGAAAGTAGACGAAAACGGCAATGTGATCCGCAATGAAAGCGGTGACCCGGTTTTGGAAGAGGTTTACTCAGTTGCTACGGGCACTGTTTTAACTATTAATACAAAAACAAAGAAACTTTACAACGGCGACCAGGAACTGATTGACATTTCCAAGGCGCTAACTCCACAGAAAAAAGAATTTATCAGAGCAGGCGGTTCATATGCCATTGTTTTTGGTAAAAAAATACAAACGGTTGCAGCGAAAATTTTAGGCATTGAGCCGACATTGGTTTTTGCTCCGTCCAAAGAAATTTCAAACGAAGGTCAAGGTCTGACAGCAGTTGAGAAAATCTTCAACAGAAATGCAGTCGGAACAACACCGGGTAAAGTTTTACACGCCGGATCAGATGTTCGCGTAGAAGTTAATATCGTCGGTTCGCAGGACACGACGGGTTTAATGACTGCTCAGGAACTTGAATCCATGGCGGCGACAACGATTTCACCGATTGTTGATGGTGCGTATCAGTCGGGTTGCCACACGGCGTCGGTTTGGGATAAAAAGGCGCAGGCTAACATTCCTAAACTGATGAAGTTCATGAATGATTTCGGATTGATCACCGCGCGTGACCCGAAAGGCGAATATCATTCGATGACCGACGTGATCCACAAAGTCCTTAACGACATTACAATTGACGAGTGGGCGATCATTATCGGTGGCGACTCCCATACAAGAATGTCCAAGGGTGTTGCTTTTGGTGCTGACTCCGGAACAGTTGCTATCGCACTGGCGACGGGTGAAGTTTCCATGCCGATTCCTGAATCGGTGAAGGTAACATTCAAAGGTGACATGAAAGAGCACATGGATTTCCGTGATGTTGTTCATGCAACGCAAGCGCAAATGCTGCAAAAGTTTGGCGGTGAAAACGTATTCCAGGGCAGGATCATTGAAGTGCATCTGGGAACATTGCCAGCCGACCAGGCGTTCACATTTACAGACTGGACAGCGGAAATGAAAGCGAAAGCTTCCATCTGTATTTCCGAAGATGATACATTGATCGAATCACTGGAAATTGCCAAAAACAGAATCCAGATCATGATCGATAAAGGCATGGAGAACCACAAGCAGGTTCTTCAGGGATTGATCAACAAGGCTGATAAGCGGATCGCTGAAATTAAATCGGGTGAAAAACCTGCTTTGGTGCCGGATGCAAATGCAAAATATTACGCAGAGGTCGTGATTGATCTTGACCTGATCATTGAGCCAATGATTGCCGATCCTGACGTTAATAACAAGGAAGTTTCAAAACGTTACACCCACGATACAATCCGCCCGCTGTCGTTCTACGGCGAGGACAAAAAGGTTGATCTTGGTTTCGTAGGTTCTTGCATGGTTCACAAAGGAGACTTGAAAATTGTTTCTCAAATGCTCCGGAATCTGGAAGAACAGCAGGGTAAGGTGGAATTCTTTGCTCCGCTGGTTGTAGCAGCTCCGACTTACAACATTATAGAGGAGTTGAAAAAAGAAGGTGACTGGGATGTTTTGCAGAAATATTCTGGTTTTGAATTTGACGATAACGCTCCCAAAGTTGCAGCGCGTACGGAATATGAAAATATGATGTATCTGGAACGTCCCGGCTGTAACCTCTGCATGGGTAACCAGGAGAAAGCTGCAAAAGGAGATACGGTTCTGGCAACATCGACACGTCTTTTCCAGGGACGCGTTGTTGAAGATTCGGACCGTAAAAAAGGTGAGTCTTTGCTAGCATCGACACCGGTTGTTGTTTTGTCTGCTATTCTGGGACGTATCCCGAATCTGGACGAATACAAAGCAGCGGTGGTTGGCATTGACCTGACCAAGTTTGCACCTCCTGTTAAACAATTGGCCAGATAGTCCCTACTGGCACAGTTGTTGACACGTGTGACTGAATTAGCATAAAATATAATTACTATGGCTTTTGACTTAGATATGATAAAGGGCGTCTATGCCCGAATGCAAGAAAGAGTAGAAGCTGCTCGTAAAATTGAAGGGCGGCCTTTAACGCTTGCAGAGAAAATTTTATACTCACACTTGTGGGAAGGAACACCTACGCAAAAGTACGAGCGTGGGAAGTCCTATGTTGACTTTGCACCCGACCGTGTGGCCATGCAGGATGCTACGGCACAAATGGCCCTTTTGCAGTTTATGCAGGCGGGAAGGCCGCAAGTTGCCGTTCCATCAACTGTCCATTGTGATCACCTGATCCAGGCAGAAGTGGGCGCGACGCAGGATTTGAAAAATGCAGTTGACAAGAATAAAGAAGTTTACGACTTCCTTTCTTCTGTTTCCAATAAATATGGTTTGGGTTTCTGGAGAGCAGGAGCTGGTATCATTCACCAGGTTGTGCTCGAAAATTACGCGTTTCCAGGTGGCATGATGATCGGAACGGACTCACACACGCCTAATGCGGGTGGGTTGGGAATGATCGCGATCGGTGTCGGCGGTGCTGATGCGAGTGATGTAATGTCAGGACTTGCCTGGGAGCTGAAAATGCCACGTTTGATCGGCGTTAAATTGACCGGTAAGCTAAGCGGTTGGACGGCTGCAAAAGATGTAATTCTTTGGGTTGCAGGCCAATTGACTGTGAAAGGCGGAACAGGTTACATTGTTGAATATTTCGGAGAAGGTGCTGAAAGCATTTCGGCAACGGGAAAAGCGACGATCTGTAACATGGGCGCTGAGGTGGGAGCAACCACTTCGATTTTCGCTTATGACCATAGAAGCGCTGACTATCTGAGAGCAACGGAACGCGCGGATATTGCAGACGCAGCGGATGCTGTAAAAGAATATTTGAGATCTGATGACGAGGTTTATGCCGATCCAGCTTCATACTATGATCAACTGATCGAGCTTGACCTTTCAGCATTGGAACCACATGTGAACGGACCATTTACGCCGGATTTGGCGTGGCCGCTTTCAAAATTCGCAACTGCGGTTAGAGAAAATGGCTGGCCGGAAGTGCTTTCGGTTGGTTTGATCGGTTCTTGCACCAATTCAAGTTATGAAGATGTGAGCCGTGCGGCATCGCTCGCGCAGCAGGCAGTTGATAAAAAATTGACTGTAAGCTCAGAATATACAATTACACCAGGTTCTGAACTCGTTCGCTACACTGTGGAACGCGATGGTTATCTGGACACATTTGCTCAGATTGGCGGTGTTGTTCTGGCGAATGCTTGCGGGCCTTGTATCGGTCAATGGGCACGTCATGGTGCGGAGAAAGGTGAGAAAAACTCGATCATTACTTCGTTCAACCGTAACTTCTCAAAACGTGCGGATGGTAATCCAAACACGCACTCCTTTGTTGCTTCCCCTGAAATCGTAACGGCACTGGCCATCGCTGGTCGCCTTACTTTTGATCCGCGTAAAGACACGCTAACCAACTCGGAAGGTGTGGAAGTAATGTTGGACGAACCAAGCGGTTTGGAGCTTCCTACCAAAGGTTATGCAGTAGAAGATGCTGGTTATCAGGCGCCTGCTGAGGATCCAAGTCAGGTTCAGGTTTTGGTTAGTCCAACGTCGGATCGTTTGCAATTGCTGGCACCATTCCCTGAATGGGAAGGAACGGATCTAAGAGGTTTGAAATTGCTAATTAAGGCAAAAGGAAAATGTACGACGGATCATATTTCAATGGCTGGCCCTTGGTTGAAATACCGCGGTCACCTTGATAATATTTCTAACAACATGCTGATTGGTGCCGTTAACTATTACAACGAGCAAACCAACACCGTAAAAAATCAGCTTACCCACGAATATTCAGAGGTTCCAGCAGTTCAGCGTGACTACAAAGCACATGGCATTGGAACAATTGTGGTGGGCGATGAAAACTACGGTGAAGGTTCATCTCGCGAACATGCAGCAATGGAGCCACGTTTCCTTGGTGTGCGTGCGATTTTGACGAAATCATTTGCACGTATCCACGAGACGAATTTGAAAAAACAGGGAATGCTCGCATTAACATTTGCGAACACTGCTGATTATGATAAAATTCAGGAAGATGACACAATTGATATCGTTGGTTTGCAGACGTTCGCAGAAGGTCAGCCGCTGACAATCGTTTTGCATCACGCGGATGGCACATCCGAAGAGTTCCCGGTAAATCATACTTACAATGAGCAGCAGATCGAGTGGTTCAAAGCAGGTTCCGCATTGAACATCATTCGCAAATCCGTTGCAGCGGCGTAAGGGGATCCCAGAGCGATGTGATATCGACGGGGGGAAGTTCGGTAGCGAAGCAAAATCCCAGAGGGATGCCATCTTGGTAGAAAGGAGACCGTAGCAACGAAAAATCCCAGCGGGATGCCATCTTGGTAGCAATCAAATAGGTAACAAATTACAAATCCCGGAGGGATGTAACGTCGTGTAGGTCGTTACATCCCTCCGGGATTTACATTTTACGGCGAACTTTTTAGGCTACCGATATTGCATCCCTCTGGGAATTTACATTTTACGGCGACCTTGTTTGGCTACCGATATTGCATCCCTCCGGGATTTACATTTTACGGCGACCTGGTTAGATTACCGATATTGCATCCCTCCGGGATTTACGTTTTAAGTCGATTTTGCTGGCTACCGATATTGCATCCCGCTGGGATTTGCCTTTATCCTTGATTTTTTAGGCTACCAATATTGCATCCCTCTGGGATTTACATTTTACTTCGATCTTTTCGGCTACCGATATTTCGTCCCTCCGGGATTTTCCTCCGCACTTCACCCTAAAATCCTTGCTTTTTGTCTCGTGTAGGATTGAATGAAAAATATAAACATTCCCATAATGATCGAAACATCGGCCATATTGAAAATTCCGGTTTGGAAAAAGCCGAGGTTAATGTGCAGAAAGTCAGTAACAGAACCATGAATAAGCCGGTCGTAAATGTTTCCGATGCCGCCTCCGATGGCGAAGCTGAGGGCCAGGGCGCTCATGAGCGTGAGGTTTTTCTTGAAAAGAATGTAAGCAATGCCAAAGAAAAGTACGATCAGCGGAATTACGGAAAGCAAAATAACTTTCAATCCATGCGGCAATGAACTGCCTATGCTTAAAAACGCGCCTGTATTTTCAACATAAGTGATCGTGACAATGTCTTCCACGACACTGATCGTTTGATAGAACCCCACATTTTTCCGGATCGCATTCTTCGAAATCTGATCGCAGCCGATGTTCGAAATAAGGATTATGACAATCGCGATATTCCGCATTAACCGGTCTGATTTTACTTCAAACATTTATTTTGTCAACGATTTAATGGGTGCAACCTTCACTTCCTTGAATTCAACCTCAGACCCTTCCGCCTGTAATGCGATCTGGCCCTTCTGCGCTGTTGCATTATAACCGTAATTGACCATCACTCCGTTCAGCCAGACTTTAATTGAATTTTTCACACATTCAATCGTCATCGAATTCCATTCGCCAAGCGGCTTTTCGGTGCCATCGGTCAGGTTCGGAATTCTTCTCAGCTTGTCGCCATTAACACCCCAATTTTCCTTCGGGCCGCGTCTTTTTTCCATATCCGGCACTGTAATGTCTTCTTGTATACACCAGAAATCCCCTGCATTCTGGTTCATCATCTGGACCTCAATCGATTTCGGGAACATATCATAAAGTGCTCTCGGCGTTGACACAAAAACCAATGCACCACAGTTTCCTGGTTTTCCGGCAAAACGATATTGGAAAGTCAGACGGAAATTTTCGTATTGATCATCGGTAATCAAATGTCCACCGGGTTCGCCCAGGCTTACCAGCAGACCGTTACGGACAATAAATGGCGTTTTCAATGCAGGATTTTTATCCATTTCGGGCACGTCAATGTGCCAGCCTTTCAGGTCCTTTCCGTTAAAAAGTGTTTTGGTTTGGCTAAAAGCGCCTTGGGAAAAAAGAATTAAAGAGAGGCAAAAAGGCAAAAATATTTGTTTCATCAATAAGGTTATAACGGGTTAGAATATCATTTAGAACGGAAAAATTAAGCAATTATGCCCACACGCCAATCGATCCCGTATTAAATCTAACAGATATAGATTAAATTGACCGCTTCCATTCTGAAATCGCATCTGTTGCATGAAAAAACTATTTTACCTGTGCGCTCTCCAATTTTTTGCTTGCTCTGCTTTTGGGCAAAAAATCAATTACGAAGTTTCCTTTCCTAACATTGCGCATCATGAAGCGAACATTTCAGTTTCGGTTAGTGATGCTCCGCAGAAAGAACTGACATTTCGGATGAGCAGATCGTCGCCGGGGCGCTACGCCACGCATGAGTATGGCAAAAATGTGTATGACGTAAAAGCATTTGACAAAGCTGGCACTGAGCTGAAAGTGCAGCGTGCGGACGGCGATGTATACAAAGTTGCTGGTCTGAGTGGATTTGTCAAAGTTCAATACACGCTTTACGCCAACCACGCCGATGGGACTTATGCGGGAATCGACCCTAACAGCGTGCATTTGAATATGCCGGCGACATTTATGTGGATTACAGAACTGCAAGCCGCGCCTATCGAAGTAAAATTCAATTTGCCGGAAAGTGCTAAATGGACCATTGCGACTCAGTTAAAACCGACCGCACAGCCTAACATTTTCACGGCAGCCGGTTTACAATATTTCATGGATTCACCCGTGAAAATCGGAAAGCTAACCATTAAAGAATGGACGCTGAATAATCCGGACAAGAAGCCGGCAAAGTTCAGGTTGGCATTGGAAATCGCAGGAAGTGACTCATTAGCAGATAGTTTTGCTGGAAAAGTGAAACGTGTTACGCAGGAAGCGCAAATGGTTTTCGGAGAATTTCCTGCCTTCGATTTCGGGCAGTATACATTCCTGGCGAGCATTAATCCTTACGTGAAGGGCGACGGCATGGAGCACCGCAACAGCACCATGATCACGATTCCGATCGCTTTTACGGGTAATAATAATTTGTTGGGCGTTTTTTCTCATGAGTTTTTTCATGCCTGGAATGTGGAGCGCATTCGTCCGAAACCGCTCGAACCTTTCAATTTTGAGAAAAGCAACATGAGTTTTGAACTGTGGTTTGCCGAAGGTTTTACTCAATATTACGGCGATCTCATTTTGGCACGCGCTGGATTTGATTCACCTGAAGAATATAGTCAGACATTAACCTTTTTGGTCAATACAAAAGAAAATACGGCTGGCGCAAAACGCGTTTCTCCCGTTCAGGCCAGCTCCAATGCGGTTTTTGTCGATGCCGGAGTTGCCATTGACAAGACCAATTATCCTAACACTTACACATCTTATTATCCGTATGGTGCGGCGGTTGCGCTGGCACTTGACCTGGAATTGCGCACGCGGGGGATGAATCTGGACGGATACATGCAGGCTGTTTGGCAAAAGCACGGGAAACCGGAAATAGCATATCAGGTTGGCGATTTGCAGCAAGTGCTGGCAACTTACTCCAAGGATAAGGCTTTCGCTGATGGGTTTTTTGATAAATATGTCAACGGATATGAATCATTTAACTATGCTCCGCTGCTTCAAATGGCTGGTTTTGTGTTGAAAAAGCAATTTGCCGGACAAGCGTGGATAGGAGACGTGCGCTATAAGGAAGGCCCGGGATTGACCATTTTGTCCAATACAATTATCGACTCGCCGCTTTACATTGCGGGACTCGATATTGATGATCAAATTTTGAAACTGGACGGAAAAACGGTTACTACGCAGGCAGAACTGACAGCAATATTAAAGGCACACAAGCCAGGCGAGCAGCTTCCAGTCGAATTCCAGCATCGGGATGAGAAAAAAATGGGCATGCTGACGCTGAAAGAAAATCCAAGATTGGTTGTGGAAATGAATGAAAAGGCAAACATGCCGGTGACTGAGGAAATGAAAAAATTCCGTCAGGATTGGCTTGGAAGCAAGGTCAAATGAGGCTGCTATTCCTGTTTTTCTGATAAATATTTCCAGTAACGCTTGGGCACGTGCCGAATGTGCAGTTTCATATTCTTTCTCGCCGGAATGTTGACGCTCCGGAAATAATCTTTCCAGAGCGTCGCATACAATTCCTCTGTCGGATCCAACACACTTTCGGGAAGCGCATTGAGGCTTGGCGACATTTCCGCAGTAAAATCAAAAGTGATTTCCTCAACTTTTTCCAGATCATAAAACAAGCCGTATTTCCGTCTTAAATCATAAATGATCCATTTCTGATCTGCATAGCGATTTTTGAAATGCTTTATGATCAAAGGCAGAACATTGAAATCGGGGTCGATGTGCGCGTAAAAAATGCCGTCACCGGTTTTTTGAAAGCGGATAAAAGCTTCCATCCGGTGTTTTTCGCGATGCACTTTGTGGCTCATCTGCGAAATTTCCAGCACATATTTGTTTCCAAAATTCGCCTCAGCGCCCGCTGGATTGTCTATAATGTATCGAATGAATTCAAAGAGATCCTGAAAAGTGGCGGGCTGTTCCGATAGGAAAGATTTGTAAATCGCATGCATCCATTGCGCATCCAACTTTTTAGCCAATCCGCCCCAAACCCGTTTTGCTTTCGTATCGTCACTAATCACATTAAACGCTGTTTTGAAAACATCGGGCACATAATGCAGCTCGCTAACGAGCTTTATTGCACCAGATTTCCGTTTGTAACATTCAAAAATGGCAGTCAGCAAACCTTCCAGCGTTCCGTCAAACACGAAAATATCCATCAGAAAAGGGATAACTGGTTTTTTGCCACTTTCAAATATTTGCTGTTGCTTTCAGCCAGAATCACTCCCTTAATGTGCCCAGCCTCATAATCCCGCAATTGCAGGGGACTGTCGGCGTAGCGAATAAAATGTTTCGCCTTATTGAATGACAGGCCGATTTTTTTCAATTGATCCTGATGCAACCGACCGAATTTCCTGGCCTGCACTATCTTCAAAGCGGATCCCACGCCTATGCCCGGAACGCGCAAGATCATGTGATAATCAGCCGTGTTGACATCAACCGGAAATTGTTCCAGATGCCGCAAAGCCCAGCTGAGTTTAGGATCAATGTCCACCTCGAGATTGGGATGTGCATCATTTAAAATTTCTTTGACATCGAAACCGTAAAAGCGCATCAGCCAGTCCGTTTGATACAACCGGTTTTCACGGATTAAAGGCGGTTGCGAGCCGATAACCGGTAAGCGCGCATCGTGACTTATGGGAATGTAACCCGAATAATAAACCCTTTTCAGCGAGAAGTTTTTATAAAAAGCATTCGCCGTATGCATGATCTCCTTGTCGGATTCCGGCGTGGCGCCGATCACCATTTGCGTGCTTTGCCCCGCCGGAACGAACTTCGGGACGCTTTTGATCAATGCTTTCTCATTGCTAAGCTGTTCAATGTTCTGCCTGATGTATTCCAAAGGCTTTTTTACATCCTCGTGCGACTTATCGGGAGCAAGCAATTTCAATCCCGATTCGGTGGGCATTTCCAGGTTAATGCTCATCCGGTCTGCATACATTCCAGCTTCTTTCAAAAGCTCTTCACTTGCTCCCGGGATCGTTTTAAGATGAATATAACCATTAAACCGTTCCTCGTTCCGTAGCTTTTTCACGATCCGGACGAGCCGTTCCATCGTGTAATCTGCGTTTTTGAAAATTCCGGAACTGAGAAAAAGTCCTTCAATGTAATTGCGGCGATAGAAATTCATGGTGAGCTCAACAACCTCATCCACAGTAAAAGCCGCACGTTTGATATCATTGCTGCTGCGCGAAACACAAAATGCGCAATCGAATATGCAATGGTTGGTAAGCAGGATTTTCAGCAGTGAAACGCACCTGCCGTCTTCCGTGTAAGTGTGACAAATGCCCGTTCCCTCGGCATCGCCCAATCCCCTGTTTTCGTTTTTTCTATTACTGCCACTGGATGAACAAGATACGTCGTACTTTGCTGCATCTGCCAAAATTCCCAACTTCTCACGTATCCGCTCGTGCATAGAATATTTTTCAATTTGTTGAGCCGTCCTAAAATATTGTGAAGGACATCACAGTTATAACAACGATAATTACGCTAATATAGTGCTTTTCAGTATCAATTCAATGATACTATCAGAACCAGATTAATAAAAACGTTCAAGATGAATTTCGGTCGAACTGAGATTTTTTTACTCACACTCTTATTCGCAGCTTTCGGCTCCGTACAGGCCCAGCCCGAAGAACCCAAGGTTACCCGCTACAATGGAAAAATAAGTCAGCAGATCGTCATGACGAAGGATTCGCCGATTTACGACCATGCGTCAGGGAAGCGGATCACTTATGCGGTTTATGATGAAATGCTCCGGAAAAATCCAGGCGTTTACCGGACGCAGCCTATTTTTGACAAATATGGAAAGGCGTCTTCTTTTGAGATCGTGAAAAAAAGCCAGTTGCTTATTCAGAGTAACGGCGGTGTGATGCAGAATTCGGATTTGATGCCCGAAGTGGGGGAGCCGCTGCCACCTTTTGTGATGACAGGACTGGACGGCAAAGAATATAATTCTGAGAAATTGAAAGGCAAATATGTGCTGCTTGGTTTTTGGGTAAAATTTGAAAAACCCCTTTATACATTCGCCAGCACGAAGGTTATCTCAGATTTTATTGATCAAAATAAGAAAAAGGGCATCGAAATCGTGTCCCTCGGCACCACATTGAACACCGAAGACGAATGCCTGGAAGCGATCCCGAAACGGAACTGCGGTTTCATTCCCGTCCCGGAATCGTTTGGTTTCAATCAGCGCTATAAGATCAGCGAAACGCCTTACTTCATTCTTTTAGACAAAAAAGGAAATGTAAGGGCAATGGCGCCGCATACGGACTTTTCGACGATCAGTGAGTTGATATTGAGATAACTAGTATCCCTTCGTTTTAAGTTTTTCCTGGAATTCCGTCGCGATCTTCATGCCCCACTGCTGTCCGACTTGCATGGATTCCTGCATTATTACCGGCGTTTTTAATGCATATTTTTTGCCAATCGGCGTGTTATAAAACGCAATGAGCTGCTGCAAATCGTCCTGTGTTAGATTTTTCACATAAACCGGTTCCAGCATATTTACGAGGTCATCAATGGAGGTTTTCAAAAATTCACCTTCAAATTGCTGCCACACGCTGTCAGGAACATTGGTTCTTTGTTCCTTGAACATTTTGAACATTTGCTGGATCGCCGCCTTATAGCTTTGTTCAGAACCTGAGACTTCAAACATTTCCTTCATTTTTGCACGATACGCCGTGTTGCTTTGCGCATTGCAAAACACAACTCCGGACAACATTAGTAACATGGTGCAAGCTAATTTTCTCATGGGTTTCTAGTTTATGAATGTTAAATGTATTCTTGAATTAACCGAGCTGACCGCTGATGCGATTGTAAACGCCCGTTCGTTGCCAGTCCCTTTTTTCGCCCAAAAACATTCGCCGCGAAGTTTTAAAACCAAAATAATTGAGCGCATTGAGCTCATGGATTGCAAATGCATTGTCAGACGGAAGCACGGCGGTGTTTTCATCAAGCGCCCGCCGACGGATGAGGGCGGCTCCGGCTTGTTCCGTAATGGCCATGATCGGTGCATCGCCCCAGCCCGGAATGTAAAATCCTTCCACTTTTGAATTGGCCACGTAAAGCTTTGCAGATGCAATAAAATCCGAAATGACGCCGCTGCGATCTTCACCCGACACTTGCTGGTCTACATCAAAAATCTGGGGCAAATATTGAGGGTCAAAATCGATAATGTTTTCCGATTCAGCATATTCCACCACGCTGCCATTGTGGTGCATATGCGTATAGACCGCTTCCAGCTCAAACCCGAGTTTAATGTACACAGGAAAGCCAAATTCGGTCGCGTCCAGGTAAATTGTTTTGAATTTGCTTTGGTCAATGTTGGCGATGAGATCAATGGTAATCTGATTTCCGAGACCTTTTTTACGATCATTGGGATGCACGACAATGCATGCGAGCCAGGCCGTGTCGGCATGCATTATGGACGTTCCAACGGCCACAAGCTCAGTTCCTTCCATAATTTTGATTGGATAGCAGAGCGGTGATTTAATGAAATATTCAAAACGTGGGATCAGACTTCCCCAGTCGGGCGGCTGGATGGCAGGCAGCTGGTTCAAATCTGCGGGAGTGAATTTAGAACTTCTCATTTCGCTAAATTCTTAAATTTCTCTTGCTAACCGTTCAAAAATTATAACTTTCTTTTTCAGGCAAAGCGCTAAATATTTTTACTTTTAGCCAACTATTCCAAAATTCAAAGCATATGGAAATTGTAAAGGCCGAAGAAATCCGGCACATTCTGGAAAGTGGTAAAACCGCCATTATCGATGCCCGCGGAGGCGCTGACGCGCAGGAACGCTTCCGCTCAGGACATTTTGAAAATGCGCAATTGGCCGATCTGGAAACAGATTTGTCCCAAAAAACCACCAATGCGGCTCACGGCGGAAGGCATCCTTTGCCGTCTCCTGGCGTTTTTGCGAAACTGCTTGGTAAGCTCGGCATTGCGCCGGACACGACCGTGCTGGTCTATGATGATAAAAAAGGTGCGAATGCCGCAGCCCGTTTCTGGTGGATGCTGAAAGCCGCCGGCCATCAAAAAGTTTATGTGGTCAGCGGTGGTCTCGACGCCATTGTCAAAGCCGGATTGTCCATTTCCAAAGGCGCTTCCGATAAACCTGCCAGTGAACCGGATTATCCGTTTTATGAGTGGAAGCTGCCTATGGCGGACGCCGATCAGGTGGAAGAAGCGGCAGCGAACCCAGATTTCCTGGTGATCGACGTTCGTGAAAATTACCGTTTTATTGGTGAAAGCGAGCCTATTGACCTCGTTGCGGGGCACATTCCCGGAGCTGAGAATATTCCCTTTGCCGGAAATTTGGATAAGGATGGCAATTTTTTACCGGCAGCAGAATTGGCCGAAAAATATAAAAGCGCGTTAGGCGGACGAGATATCAAAAACGTGATTGTGCATTGCGGTTCGGGCGTAACAGCTTGTCACACATTGCTTGCGCTTTCGGAAGCAGGTCTGGAGGGTGCGTCGCTTTACGTCGGTTCTTGGAGCGAATGGTCGAGAAATGACCGGCCCGTGGGGACTGGCAATTAAGCATAAAGAAAAGTGCGGTTGCAATGCATTTAAGGCACATTACAACCGCACTTTTTTTAGTTAATCGATTTCAAATAAGCATAAAGCGACGCTAATTCCGGCTTTGTGTATTGCGCGGTCATTTTCCAGGGCATATTTTCATTTTTCATCACATGTCCTTCGGGTGTCGCCCCGGTTTTCAGCGTGTTAAAGAACTGCTCCTCAGACCATTTACCAACATTCCCTGAATTCGTAATGTTCGGAACAGGAGGAAAGCTCGGAGCAATTGGATCTCCGCCTTTAAGATCTTCACGATGGCAGCCAGTGCAGGAAACGGATAAATATTTTCCTTGTGCAACGCCTTCGGTCGAGTCCGCGTTTGCCAGCATAGGTTTGCTATGGTCAATTTTTTCGACTGAAAGCAGCGGCATTTTATCCAAATAACTCATAACCATTGCCACAGGCCCCAGATCGTGATCCGGCAGCTCCCGATCAACAGGTTCAATTTGCTGACAGTAAGCAATAAGCGCGTGCATGTCTTGTTTGGACAACAAAGCAGTCTCGTGGGATGGCATAAAAATCAGCGGGCGACCGTCCTGTCTGATGCCATGCCGCAATGCATTTACCCAGTCTGCTGTATCATAACTTTCGGGTAAGCCGCCTTTTCCCTTTGTTAAATTGCTTGCTACGATCCTTCCAAGCGGTAAATCGTCAACCATAATCTTGCCCGCGAGATCAGATCCGTGACAATCTGTACAACCTTTGATCACGGAAAGATGCCTGCCACGGGCGATGGAAGCGCTGTCGGTCGGCAAGTCAATTTGTTCCTGATCGAAGTTGTAAACAAGGTTTATCCTTCGGTTCATTTGAAATTTAATGACTGCATATCCGATTGCCGCAATCACGACAAGTGCGCCCAGCATGATGCCTGTCCATTTTAGAATTTTTCGAATCATGGCTAATGAATGTTTGAGAAAACAAAATTCATTTGGCCAGCCATGTGATCGCCTACGCAATGCGGATTAAAAGCTACGCGAAACGGATTTTTCTGGTAAATCTTATTTTCTGCCGTTCACGAACTGAAATCCTTGCCGGATGACAAATCGGTTTATTTTTGTTCGCAATGTTTTACAAATCAAACGCATAGCAATTTCAAATGGCGGCATATGTTTTGAATTCTACGGATGTTCTTGAATTTAATAATTATCCTAATCCGCAATATGTTGGCGCCGATCATGATGTGTCCGGCGAGAATGATTTCGCCTGTTTCCACGAGTCGCATATTGGCACCATTCGCTTCAAGAACGCATTATTTCCGCATATGCATGTGATGGATCTGCGATGGAGCTCGAACCGTGACGTGATTTTGCGTGGGACCGATGGGAGCAGCAACATCAACATTAACTTTCACATGGCTGGCAACCTGGACACAACGTTCAAAGGGCTCGGTGAACAGCTTCAAATGCGCCCCAGAAAGCATAATCTCGTGTTTTCACCCGAAAATGGAGACATTAATTATCTGCAATCCAAGTCGCAACTGGAAATGTTCCACCTCAGTTTTGACAAAACATTTTTTGCAAATGCCATTGGTTGCAGCGATGCTTGGAGTGAGCAAATTTTGAAAAATCTGTTGCTTGACAGGCCGTTTGCAGGCACAAAAGGGACATTGGACGTGACGCCTGCCATGCAATTATTGATCGAAGAAATCAGAAATTGTAATGGAACAGGGCCGCTGAGAAACCTGATGATTCAATCGAAAGCACTTGAATTATTAGCGCTTCAACTGGATCAATTTCGATCGCCTAAAAGCATACATAAAGAAATCAAACCGCAGGAAGCTGAAAAACTGCATTTTTTAAGGGATTATCTCGATGCGCATTTTTTAGAAGAACTGAGTCTCGCAGCGCTGAGCCGCATTTGTTTGCTGAATGAGTTTAAGGTCAAACGAGGGTTTAAGCTGCTGTTTGGGAGCACGGTTTTCACTTATTTGAGAAAAAAAAGAATGGAACATGCGGAGCGATTGCTACTCGATTGTGCAATGCCTGTGGAAGAAGTAGCCCACATTCTCGGCTATGAGCATGCGCATCACTTTTCTGCCGCCTTTAAAAAGTATCGGAATGAGTCTCCATCCCAATTCAAGCAAAATAAATTAATCGCATTGCAATGAAGCAAGACTTAGGTAAGATCAAGATTATCAAGGGCCTCGCATTCGCATTACTCGTTGCATTATGTTCCTATAAGGTGCTGGTTTTGCAAAATTGGCAGATTGCGGAAGGTTACACAATCAAGTTTGAAGGCAAATACGCGAGTGGCTCATTCTCCGATCTCGCCGGCCAGATTAGCTTTGATCCCGACAGTTTGGACGCATCCAGATTCGATGTGACGATTGATGTCGCCACCATTGACACAGGCATCGAGTTAAAAAACAAACATGCGAAAAGTGACAAATGGCTTGATGCTGAGCAGTTTCCGAAAATACATTTTACATCTTCAAAGGTTATGAAGCGCGATTCCGGCTTTGTCGTGCGCGGCATATTGGATCTCCACGGAAGGAAAAAAGAGATCGCAATTCCATTTTCGTTTCACCAAGAATCGGGCGCCGGGAAATTTTATGGCAAGTTCAAAGTCAATCGGGGAGATTTTGACATTGGTAAGACCAATGAAAAAGAGTCAGATTCCACAACAGTAGAAGTTTTTGTGCCCGTTTTTGGCCGATAAATAATCGCCCGGCTTATTGAACGGAAAAGTGTGGCTTGACGAATTAGTTGGTATGATATTTTGTAAATCGCTTTAATAACATTTTAATAACAGCCATGAAGCATAACATAGCGTGCCATTATAAAGACGGGGCACTGATCTTTTGCACCACACACGATTACTCGTACAACGAAGCACACGAAGTGCTGAATGTGTTCAATGTCTTGGGACTCGTGTCTAGATTAAGGGTTAAATCAAACGACATTTTTTCAGTCGTAGGCCGACTTAATGTTGGTTACGATCCATTCCACAACGAGCCAGGGAAATGGACGGAAGTGATGACGCAACTCGTTAAAAATAAGTCTATTCTGGAAAAGCAGCTGGAAGCTATTAATGTTTGTTAAGCGCTTCCAGCTGTTTTATAAGATCATTCAACTCCCTTTCAGCGGCTCTTAAAGATTTCAATTCATCCGGTTCAACAACGTTTTGCGCCGGATCATCGTAATTCTTGCTTTCCTCCATTGTCTCCGGATTCTCCCGGTTCTCTTTCGAAAATTCTATTTCCAGATCAAGATTAGTCCGCTCAAATTCCACTTGCTGACGTTTTGAAAATATTTTCTCCTCCAATTCCTTTTTAGTCACTTCGTCATTATTCATGCTTTAATCTTTTTGTTTGGATAATAAGCACGAAAAAATCACGCCACTTATTTACCGATGGCTCATTCATTCGAGGCCGATTGCTCATCGCTTTCTTTCAGGGTTTGTGAAAATCTTAACATTTGTCCGGTGGCCAAATACCATGACACGACATCATCTACCCTAAAATAAAAACCATGAAACAATTTTACAGACAGGGCATTTTTGCGGTTGTTTTCATCATGCTGGCAATGGCATTTTTCGCTAAAATCTACGATTTGAAGTCTGATCAAGCCATTTCGAAAACGGTCATTCCTTCAAAAAACAGTCAAACCGCGCCAAAAGTAGCACCCGACAGCACGATCAGCAGCATTCAGCAAGGCCTGGCAAAGCGTGAATACAACATTTCTTTCGACTCAGAAAAGAACACATTACAAAGCCCCAACCGCAAGCACGGTTTGCGCGCCTATTACAAGCCAGGGGAGCTAACCGTAAAGAACCGTGTAGACTCAGCAGGCCACAATTTCTCCCTAAAACTGGTAAACAAAGGCATCTTCGCTGACGGCAAACTGATCTTTTCATCCCAGCCGAGTGCAGCATCAGAAAACACAGATAACAAGCTGCTCATTAAGCACAAAGGCTTCACAGAACAATTCATCAACACCGAGGAAGGCGTCCGCCAGAATTTCATCGTACACCAGGCACCAACCGGCACCCAGGAACTGCAAGTAAGGCTGTCAGCCACTGGCTTGCAAGTAAGCGATAACCAAAATAATGAACTTGAATTCTACACGGAAAGCAAAAGTGGTGATATAGAAAATCAGCTAATTTACAAGGACATCAAATGCTGGGATGCAGGAGGAAATGCATTGCCAGCAACATTGCGCTATGAAGACGGGCTGGTCAGGCTAACTGTAAACGTCCAGTCCGCTGCTTACCCGGTCACCATTGACCCGATTATTGTGAATGGGAATCCGGCTAATGCGAATGCAATGGTGGAAGGCAACCAGCCAGGTGCAAATGCAGGTCATGCTGTCAGCAGCGCTGGGGATTTGAATGGAGATGGTTACAGCGATGTGATTGTAGGCGCACCCTATTATGATAACGGTGAAGACGCCGAAGGGGCCGCATTCATATACTACGGATCGACTTCCGGCCTGGGCACCAATGCAAGTTTGATTCTAGAGAGTAATCAGCCAGATGCACAATTTGGACTAAGCGTCTCGGGTGCTGGCGATGTCAATAAAGATGGTTTCAGTGATTTGATTGTTGGAGCGCCTCTCTACGATAAAGGACATGCCAATGAAGGCGCTGCATTTGTCTACCTGGGCTCAGCAAATGGATTGGCTACCAATGCGTCCGTCGTTCTGGAAAGCAACCAGTCAGACTGTAAATTTGGTGTCTCCGTCAGCCTTGCAGGGGATGTCAATGGGGATGGTTACAGTGATGTGCTGGTGGGTTCTCCTTCGTTTGATAAAGGTCAAAATAACGAAGGGGCGACATTCATTTACCACGGCTCACCTGCTGGCATTGGGCCTAATCCAACACGTCTTTTAGAAAGTCATCAGGTTGATGCACAGTTTGGGTTTTCCGCCGCAGGAGCAGGGGATGTAAACGGTGATGGCTACAGTGACATTATCATCGGATCCATCCTCTATGACAAGGGTCAGAGTAATGAAGGAATGGCATTCGTCTATCATGGATCTGCTATTGGAATTAATCCAGCACCTGTTTCGTGGCTAGAAGCCAATCAGGTATCAGCAGCATTTGGCTGGTCGGTGGCAAGTGCAGGCGATGTAAACGGCGACGGTTACAGCGATGTCATTGTCGGCGCTTATTCATTTGATAATGGACAAACCAACGAGGGGGCAGCCTTTGTATTTCACGGCTCTGCGGGTGGGGTTAGCATCAATGCTGCGAGCACACTTGAAGGAAATCAAGCCGAAGCAAAAGCTGGCTACTCGGTTGCAAGCGCGGGGGATGTAAATGGCGATGGTTATGCTGATATCATTGTCGGTGCAATCCATTACGATCAGGGCAATTCAAACGAAGGGGCTGCTTTTATCTATCAAGGCTCAGCCACAGGACTGGCCACAACGCCAGCATCAACCCTTGAAAGCAATCAAATCAATGCATGGATGGGCTGCGCAGTAGCCAGCGCCGGGGATGTAAATGGCGATGGTTACAGTGATGTCATCACAGGTGCGAGCACATACGACAAAGGGCAAAATGATGAAGGAGCCGCGTTTGTTTGGTCTGGGATGGCAGAGGGGATTAAAGAAGCAGCTACGTTTGTTGCTAAATTCCAATTTGACTACCAGCGCATGAGTACTTCTTCCGCAGGTGATGTAAACAGTGACGGATTCGGTGATCTGATAGTTGGGATTCCTGACTATAATGACAAAGGAGCTGTTTTTATATATCATGGCTCAATCAATGGCATCGGCAATAATCCTAACACCGTAATTGAAAATGTTCCTTCAAGTGATGAATTTGGGTGGTCTGTATCTAATGCTGGTGACGTAAATGGTGACGGTTACGGAGATATTATTGTTGGTGATATATTATTTTTTGTTGAGATGAACCCCCAAACATTTGAAATTATTTCTGGCGCAGCCCTAGTTTATTACGGATCACCGCAAGGAATAAATAAAAATGTAAGCACCATCTTAAAAAGTAAAAAAAGCACCTCGCTCATGGCCTGGTCTGTATCTAGCGGAGGTGATGTGAACGGCGACGGATATGGAGACATTTTAGTGGGTGATGAAAGTTACGATAACGGACATTATGATGAAGGTGCAGTTTTTGTTTATCACGGGTCTGCTAATGGTATAATCCCAGTCGCTGCAACAATATTGGAAGGGGATAAAGATTTTACCCAATTAGGATATTCGGTTTCTAGTGCTGGCGATGTCAATGGTGACGGTTACGGAGATATTATTAGTGGAGGCCCATATTATTCAAACGGACAGACGCAAGAAGGAGTTGTATTTGTTCATTATGGATCACAACTAGGAATATCAAAGAATCAATTCATCAAACTCGAAAAAGATAACCAAGAAGCTAATTTTGGTATCAGCGTTTCTGGTGCTGGGGATATCAATGGCGATGGGTTTAGCGACGTGATCATTGGTGCGAATCAATTTTCAAATGGACAAGCTAACGAAGGGGCGGCAATTCTGTATTATGGTCAGGCGTCTGGGCTAAATCCTGACACGTCTGTCTTGGAGTGCAACCAGATTAATGCTAGGATGGGCTCGTCCGTTTCAACCGCCGGAGACTTAAATGGAGATGGATATGACGATGTTATTGTAACCATTCCAGAGATACTTGTCACTCAGAGCATAAAAGGCAAGTCGGTAGTATATTATGGCTCGTCTGCTGGAATAAGCAATGTAACACCTTCAACAAGTTTAAATAATATAAATCCGGTGGATGCATTTACCGACTTCGAATTGACTGCCGCTTCCGCGGGTGATCTAAATGGAGACGGATATGGAGATCTTACAACAGGTTCATATTTTTTCAATTACGAGAATATGAGACAAAAGAATATCGGTCAGGTTTATCACGGCAACAGCAACAAAAACATCCAAAACAACCTCCGCCTCTACAACTCCAACCTCACAACCTCCATCAACCAAACCCAAAAAGCCAAGAACGACTTTGGGGCGGGGCTTTATGTTAAGTCGTTTATTGGGAAGAATAAGGGGAAATTGGTGTGGGAGACGAAGGCGGTTGGGCAAGGATTTTCTAAGGGCGCCAATAATGTTATTACAAGTAGTACAATGTCATCAGGTTCGCAGAATGCTTATGCGAGTCTGGGGTTAACTGGGACTGAGTTGAAAAATTTGATCGCTAAACAGGGGCCTGCAACAAAGGTGCGCGTGCGGGTTAAGTATGATCCTGCGCTTGCTTTGACGGGGCAGGTTTACGGGCCGTGGCGATATTTGCCTGCTTATCTCGTTGGTAGCAGCATTTCTCCGGCGCCGGAAGATGTGGTGAGTGATATGTCAGAGACGGTTAAGCGTAAAGCGCTTCTTTCAAATGCGGATTTTAATCAGACGCGTGTTAACGTATATCCTAATCCGGTTTCTGATAAGCTGCACATTGAGTCAATCGAAAATCAGTCTGTTAAGAGTTTGCAAATTCTTACGGTTAATGGCAAATCTGTTTTGCGGGCGACGTCGGGTGAGCGGGAGCTGGATGTGAGCAGTCTGGAACGTGGGAATTACATTCTGATTGTTGCGCATCAGGATGGGTCGAAAACTACTAAGAAATTTGTGATTGTAAAGTAGGATGGAAGTGGCGATAGAAATCCTCCTGGTGTGGGAGGATTTCTATCGCCTTTATATTGGTAACAGCTTCATCTAAACTAAAATCGCAATATCTGGCTCTTCCATAGGCTCGTTGCTAACCATGGAGTAACCCAGTCCAATTCGTTTTCCGGAGTTTTCGGCTTGCTCCAAAAGCCAGAAAACTTTTTCTTCGCCTTCCAGCTGTAACGCCTGGTAAAGTATATTCCCGTAATGAAATTCCTGGGAACCAAGTCCGTTCTTTAACGCAGCCAATTGGCAACGGTCAAAAATCTCCTTTCCTGTCATGGGTAAGCAATGTTTGGATTCATCTGGCATCGTTCTGCCCAAAAGATGCACAATGCCTTGCCCAGGTTGCATCCGCTAAGCCAAATGTTTTGGAAGCGGAATATTTTGGCTCAATGTATCAGCAACAGGAGCTAAATATTGGGTTTGAATAGGAATCAACCCGGACCAGATTGGCAATTCAAGATCTTCTTCTTCGTCATGCGGCATTCCCGACCGCGTTTTTGCAGACGCCTCCGCTAGTGAAAATGCCAGCCCGGTCGTTTTCTTCACTTCGCTGTCTTTCATAGGGCGTAAATAATCCCAGCTGTTCGGAACAACTTTCTCAGTAAGCCATTCAAAAGCAGCCCTTTTGGTTTCAAAGTCTTCTATCTTCTCCGCATGGGCGAAAATAATCACCGAACGATAATTGACAGAATGACTGAAAGCAGACTTCGCAACAACCAAAGCATCCGCCAGCATTACCGTAATACAAACCGGAATCCCTTTCTCAATTTCCCGAATAAAATGACTTCCTACAGAGCCATGGATGTAGATTTTGTCTTCATAGCGAACAAAGGCAGTCGGAATGGAAAAAGGGCGGTTGTCAACGGAATAGCTGATTGTGCAAAATAATGCTTCGTCCAGAATTGAATAGATAACTTCCTGGTCGGAGGTGGAACGTTTGGCTAGCCGGCTCGGCTGCAAATGGGATGGAGGAGTGCTCATGTGTTTTTGTTTTCTTGCAAAAATATGCTGTAATTGGATGCTTCAAAGAGTCCAATGCTTACAAATTAAGTAGTCCAATTATGGTGCAAGTGCTGTCAACGTTGCTGAATGTGCAGAAGACGGACAAACAGCCTGTTTATTTGCAGATTGCCAATCAGCTGATGTCGCTCATCCGAAATGGCACATTGCAAACTGGTTACAGATTGCTCAGCACAAGGCAATTAGCAGATTTATTGAAGGTGCACCGCAGAACGGTTGTCCAGGCGTATGACGAGTTGCTGGCACAAGGCTGGCTTGAAAGCCATACCGGAAATGGAACATTTGTTGCCAAGCATTTGCCCGAAATTCAGCCACGAAAGTCGGAAAGCGACCATGCTAAACCCATTTCTCCGGCTGAAAAAGCGGGTTTCACATTTAAAGCATTGTCACATCTGGATCGTCCGGTGCTGAAACACGGGACGCGGTTGCACCTGGATGACGGTTTTCCTGATCCGCGACTGGCCCCACTTGAAGATCTTTCAAGAGCCTATCGAAGCCAGCTGCTCAGCGGAAATCCTTACATCAGGCTCGGATACGGTGATACAAAAGGGTCTCAATGGCTGCGGCAGGAGTTGTCGGCATATCTCAACGAAACGCGGGGAATGAAGGCTTTACCCGAAAATATTTTGATCGTAAGGGGTGTAATTATGGGAATGCATTTGGTCTGTACTGCATTATTGGAGCCTGGTGACAATGTTGTTGTGGATGCACCCGGCTGGTCAGGAGCAACAATGAACTTCATTCAGGCCGGGGCCAACATCCTTCGCGTTCCGGTGGACGAGCATGGTATGGACGTGAATGCATTGGAAGCATTGTGCCAAAAACAAAAGATCAGGCTGGTTTATCTGACTTCCCATCACCATTATCCCACAACCGTCGCCCTGCGCGCCGACCGCAGGATTAATCTTTTGAAATTGGCAGAAAAATATGGTTTCATTATTTTTGAAGATGATTATGACTGTGATTTTCATTATTTGAGTAAGCCATATATGCCGCTGGCGGGTGCGGATCCGGCGGGAATGGTGCTCTATTGCGGATCATTCACAAAGACCATATCTCCCGCTTTTCGAATTGGTTATTTGGTCGGTCCGGCGGATGTGATCACGCATTTGGCCAGGTTACGTAGGATTATTGACCGGCAGGGTGACCAGATGTTGGAAAATGCAATGGCAGAACTTTTGCACACGGGCATTATTCAAAGACATTTACGAAAATCAGTCCGGATTTATAAGCAGCGGCGTGACTTGTTCTGCGACTTATTGAAAAATGAATTGGGAAAATATGTCCAGTTCCAGGTGCCGGATGGCGGAATGGCTGTCTGGACGCATTTCGATCCGGCAATTGACCTCAAGAAGCTGGCTGAAAAAGCACTCCAAAAAGATCTATATATGGCAAGCGCCGCTTTCGTAAAACCCATGTTTCCAGGTGAAAATAATGATCCGCAAAATGGTATAAGACTTGGATTTGCATCTTCAAATGCGGAGGAATTGGTGGAAAGTGTTGAGATAATTAAAAACTTATTGGAAAATTTGTAGCCGTTATTTTGCCTTGAAAAATCTTTATGTTTAAGAAAATATCAGATAGTTACCGGTTGTCATTCAGTGGATTATCCCGGGAAACATGGCTTTTAAGCGTCGTGATCCTTGTCAATCGGTGCGGTTATATGGCGGTGCCTTTCATGAGCATGTACATTACGCAAAGCTTGCACAGAAGCATCGCAGACGCCGGGCTCGTGATTACATTATTCGGCATCGGGTCGGTGCTGGGCGGCATTGCGGGTGGTTACTTAACGGATATCTGGGGCTTTCGGCCGGTGCAAATTATTTGTCTTATTGTTAGCGGAATGCTGTTTGTCCTGTTTGAAATGATAGACAATTTTACCGCATTATGCTGCCTCATCGTCATTTTGAGCTTTTTTGTCGAAGCATTCAAGCCGGCGAACAACACGGCGGTGGCTGCTTATTCTTCACCGCAGAATCTCACACGTTCGTATGCACTAAACCGGCTCGCCACCAACATTGGTTTTGGTTTTGGCACTTCGGTAGGAGGGCTTTTGGCTGCGATCAATTACAGCCTGCTGTTTTGGGTTGACGGTGTGGTGTATATGGCGGCTGGTTTGCTGATCCTGATCTTACTTCCCAATGCAAAAAGTGCAGTCCGTAAATCAGTTGCGGACGATCTCGAAGCGGCTGGTCAATCGCCCTGGAAAGATGGGTTATTTGTCAGGTTCATGGTGATCGTGATGCTGTATATGATCTGTTTTGTGCTGCTTTTCAGGCTTGTACCCGTTTATTGGAAAGAAGAAATGCACATTGGGGAATCGACGATCGGGATCTTGCTGGGCATGAACGGACTCGTTATCGCGCTTTTTGAAATGATACTCATTCAAAATCTGGCGAACCGGAGGCCGGATTCGCATTATATCATCCTGGGGACCGTTTTCAGCGGATTTGCTTTCAGTATGCTCGTCGTGCCCGCCATTCTGCCCGTGATCCTGGCAGCTGCGGCCGTGCTTTTATTTACAACGGGCGAAATGCTCGCTTTGCCTTACATCAGCACATTTGTGATGAGCCGGGCCAGCACGGCGAACCGGGGGAAATATTCGGCAGCTTACTCAGTTTCGCAGTCCGTTGCACAGATTATCGGTCCCGCGGCCGGCGGTTTCATCGCGGCGCATTGGGGATATGACGTGTTATGGATGGCGTTGGTGGTGCTCAGCTTCTGCTGCGCCGCCGGCTTCAAACTATTATTTCAAACGAAAATGGGACTAAGCTAGTCCTCTGCCTGATCTGCCTTTTTCGACTGTTCCAGCATGTCCAGCAGTTCTTTATTTTTCTCCGCTTCCCGCTCCAAAGCCTTTTTTTGAAGCTCGATCAGGTCATCTTTTTTAACCATCACGTAATTTTCACGAGGCTCTTCAAACTGGGGCGATTCGCCGATCAGATAAGCGGCAGTAGTGCTGAAAAGCTCCGCTAATTTCTTGAATTCTGCGATGGATGGCTCATTTTTATCCGTCTCCCAATTGGAGATTGTGCCCTTGCCTTTTTTCTCCATAATAACAGCCAGCTGCTCCTGACTCAAACCTAATTTCTCACGACCCTGCTTAATTCTTTTACCAATACTTAGCATTAATCTAGATTTTAGTACAATTTATTTGATATTGATATAACATTATTGTACTTTTGTATATCAGTTATCGTAATGCACAAATTACAAAAAAGCTGTAATCTTATCACACATTATCCTCTCATCGAATGCAAAAGGTACACAACCGATTACCAGAGTATGGCTTTCTGACCATCAAAGAGCGACTGCTTATCCGCTTTGTTAAGTCAAGAAATATTGTTGGTAAAAATTGGCGCGGCGTGCTTGCCGCCAAGGACCCGTTCTTTAACACAAAGCAGGGCAGTGATTTTCTCACCTCAGTTGCCCAGGCCGTGTCAGATGGTAGCCGCGGAAATGTCGACCGGATTGAAAGAGTCACGGTCGCACTCGAAAAAATTGCGGGAATCAGGCCGGTTTCGGAAGTCTAGACCGCCTATTTCAATTCCGTTGTAATGAATTCCAGAATGCCGGTGCCGGTATTTTTCAGGTCGTGAATGGAGCTGCCTTGCTCAATGATATTTTGAAATGAGGTCTGTCCTTTTTTGAACGTGAAACTTACTTGGCTGCCGTCTTCCTGGTTTGAAACGCCCTGTCCATCTTGCAGCACAGTCCAGAAGTAATCGTAGTTATGACGGTGATAATGAATGCGTTCGCCCGGTTGCAGGCTGATGTGCCAGACCTTTACTTTATCGTTTTCAAAAAGTAATGTGTCGCCAACAGACTGGTTTTGGGTGTTTTCGACCAATTCGTCATGCAGTTCTTTGGGTGATAATGCAGCGGTTCTGGACATGCTCATAGCGGTTTAAGTTATCGTTGGACGTTTTTACCAAAGGTTTTGATTGTATTAAAGGCCATTTTAGCTGATTAATACTCATTTTACAATGTCTGGGAAAGTAGAAAAGCGGCGCGAAAAGGGCTTGCTAACACCTTTTCGCGCCATTTTTACAAATTGATCTTAATGCCGCCGTTGAAAACGAAACCGTCCAGCGGCGCATAAATATCTCGGAAAACCGGATTGGTTACCGATCCTGTATAAATGTTGTCAAACCGCGTTTGCCGCGCGTCCAGGAAGTTTTCAAAATTGATATAAATCGAGAACCGTTCCCAAAGCCGCTCAACCATAAAGCCCAAAATGACGTATTCCTTTCCGGTTTTACCATCGCTGAGCTTCTGCTTACTGAAATAATATGCCTCTAATCCAGCTTTCCATTTGTCTTCAACCTCATAGAAAAGCACAGAATTAATGCGGTGCTTAGGCGTCAGATAGTTTTCACGATGGACATTGTTCTCCTTAATGCGCGCATCCGTAAATGTGTAGCCAAGGAAAAGCTTGAAATCCGCGTAACTCAATTTCAAATTGGTTTCCGTTCCGCGCGTATCAATGTGTCCGGAAATGTTTTGAAATTCGTAAATGTCGCTCGTTACAGGTTTGAGAATGAGCGGCTTGTTGATTTTTGTATAAAAAAACAACTGGTTAATGCTGACATTGAGCTGGTCATCGAATATCGAAGTCTGATAATTAATGTCCCAATTGCCGCCAAAACTGTGTTCGAGTTTATTTTTATCTTGATCAATGCCCAAAACGCCTTGATATTGAATGCGTTCGCTTTCCTCCGTGAAGATTGTTGGCGCTTTGTAACCCAATCCGCCGCCGATCCGGGACGTAAACTTCGGCGCCAGTTTCAGCAATGCAGACAGTCTGGGCAAGAAAGCGACGCCGTAATCCATGACATAATCAGCGCGGAGGCCGGTTTCAACATGCAGCCAGTCTGCAGCTTTCCATGTATTTTGGGCAAAAGCACCGAGCGTATTCAGGTTGTAATTCCGGTTTGAACGGGAAGCAGCCATTGTTTCTTTAAACTGATCGGTCCACAAATTCGCACCTGCGATCCATTCCAATTTATCGCCGTGATTGGCATACGAAGCCTCTGTAAAAGTCGAATATTGCGTTCCGTTGAATGCATAACCCGGCGTCGTCAGCTTCCGGTTGAAATAACTTACGCTGTTTTTGACAATGAAATGCTCATGATTTCCGAAGATATGATCCAGCAGAAACTGCGTGCTGATGCGCTCCGTTTTGTTCTTTTCGAAGTAAGTGTGCCCCGCTTCCCGCTCGTTTTTAATGTAATGCATATCGCCGCCGATCCGGTTTTCGAACGAAGTGTTTACACCCAAACTAATCGTTGTGTTCGCATTGGGATAAACAAAAAACCGCGGATTGAATGTGAAGCGCTCAAACTTTGGAATGGCTGACAGGTCAATGCCGGCAGGATCATAAGCCGCGTTTCGGTTGTGTGCCGCAAAAATCGTTGCGCCGGTTTTACCAAATCTTTTGGAATAAAATCCATTGATATCAAAGCCGCCCGCACTCGTTCCGTTCAGATGAAATTTTAGCTCCTGCGCTTCCTTAGGCGTTTTTGAAATTAAATTGACGAGCCCCGCAATGGCGCCCCCGCCATACAATGTTGACGCGGAGCCTTTGATCACTTCCACCTGTTTAAGGTCAAGCGGGGGAATCTGCAAAAGGCCAAGTCCGCTCGCCGCGCCGGAATACAACGGGAACCCGTCTTTCAAAATCTGGGTGTAACGCCCGTCCAGCCCCTGAATCCGAATGCTGGCATTGGCGCTTGTGGCCGAAGTTGTTTGCACCTGAATCCCAGTGCTTTCACTCAAAACCATCCGAATGTCGCCAGGCTTCATATTCGCTTTTTCATCCAGTTCTTCACCGGCGATAAATTCCACACGCGTGGGAATGTCCTCAATCGTACGCGAGCTGCGCGTGGACGAAATGACCACTTCTTCCATTTCTTCGGCCTCGCTGACCATGAAAATCGTAAGCGTATCCGACGCGGGAAGCGCAATGGTGTCCACACGCGGCTGGTAACCCACAAATGTCGTGTTCAAAACGACCGATTCGCCCGAAATTCCGGTAAGTGTCGCCAGTCCGTCCGCATCGGAAACGGCGCCGTTTGTGGAGCCATTTATCTGCACTGTGGCCCCAGGAAGTGCGTTTTTTGTCTGCTGATCTTTAATGTAAACAGATAATGTATTTTGTGCCTGGGTGACGCTGACGTACAGCATAACCAGCACAAGCAAGATGGATTTTTGCATTGTGAAATTTAAATCGTTAAAAAATAATTAGCGGAACGATTTAAACGAGCTTCGGCGGTTGCCAGATAGATTGGGGAATGATCTTGAAATAAGGATCAGCGTATAAAATGCGGCTTTTCTCTGCGATAGCCGGCGCTTTTATTTCAAATTGATAGGCGCTCAAAACGCTCAGCATTTGCCCGCAGCAAGCGCAAATGCAAAACGGAGAGCAATTCTCTGAATGGTTGTCGTGATCTTGATGGTTATTATTATTAAAAGCTGCTTCATAACGCTCATTATCGGCACATTCAACTTCGTCGCCGCATGGAAGCAGCGCGAGTGAAAGCATGTAAAAGGCCAATATGAATGTCAGAAATTTCAATGCAGTCTGTTTTTTTGATATTACAATTTCTTACCCTGAATCCTGAATGCGTTCAAAATCGCCAGCAAAGCTACGCCAACGTCCGCAAAAACCGCTTCCCAAAGCGTCGCAATTCCACCCGCACCAAGGACCATAACCAGGACTTTGACACCCATTGCAGCCGAAATGTTCTGATAAACAATGCTTTTGGTAATTTTTCCGACCTTAATGGCCGATGCAATTTTTGATGGCTGATCGTTCTGGATTACAATGTCTGCGGTTTCAATGGCCACATCCGAGCCCAGCGCACCCATCGCAATGCCCACGTCCGCGAGCGCGATCACGGGGGCGTCGTTCACGCCATCGCCTGCGAAAGCAATGTGCTTTCCGGATGCTTTCAGTTCTGAAACCAACCGCACTTTGTCCTCAGGCAAAAGATTGCCATAATGCTTGCTAATGTTCAGCTGGCCAGCAATATGCGAAACGACGGCTTGCTTATCGCCTGAAAGCATCACGGTTTCAATTCCCAATTTCTGCAACTCGGCAATCGCTGCGGCAGCATCCTCTTTGATCTCGTCTGCAATGGTAATGTAGCCCGCATAAGAGCCGTTAATTGCCACTGAAACAATGGTTTCAGTGATTTCTGTCAATTCTTTCGGATAAGCAACCTGAAATTTATCCAGCAATTTAAGGTTTCCGGCAAGCAGCAGATCCGGTCCGACTTTTCCTTTTAATCCATGTCCGGAAATTTCTTCCACTTCCGTTGGTTTGGTCAACGTCAATGTTCCGGCGTGTTCCACCACGGCCTTAGCAACCGGGTGCGTCGAATATTGCTCCAACGACGCCGTTTTTAAGATAAAATCATTTTTATCCAATGTTGTCTCAACCTTCTGGACTTTAAAAATGCCCTTTGTAAGTGTGCCCGTTTTATCCGAAACCAGCGTGTCGACTTTGGTGATAACATCCAGAAAATTAGCGCCTTTTACCAAAATCCCATTGCGCGAAGCAAGCCCTATGCCGCCAAAATAACCCAGCGGAATGGAAATCGTAAGTGCGCAAGGGCAGGCGATAACCAGGAAAACCATCCCGCGGTAAAGCCATTGATCAAAGTCATAATTGGCAACAAAAAAATAGGGGAGAAGAATGATCAAAACGGCTAATAGGAACACAATGGGCGTATAAATTTTCGCTAACCTGCTAATCAGCAGCTGTGTAGGCGCTTTTCTGGCGGTTGCTTGCTGAACCATTTCCAATATCCGGGACAGCTTCGAGTCTTTGAATAAAGTGCTGACCTCCACTTCCACGGATTTCTCCATATTGATCATTCCAGCAAGAACAGTTTCTTTTTGCACTTTCTGGTCTGGCACAGATTCGCCGGTTAATGCTGCCGTGTTGAATGTTCCATTAAGCGATCTGAGCGTGCCGTCAAGCGCAACTTTTTCTCCTGCTTTTACAACAATGGTCTCACCGATCTGCACCGATCCGGGCGCCGCTTGCGTATCTTTCCCGTCCCTGATGACCGTAACTTGTTCGGGTCTGATGTCCAGCAATGCCTTTATGGAACGTTTCGAGCGACTGACTGCCAAATCCTGAAAAAGCTCACCGATCTCGTAAAAAATCATCACTGCAACACCCTCGCTGAATTCACCAATGTAGAATGCGCCAATTGTTGCAATGGTCATTAATGTAAACTCATTGAAAAAATCACCCCGCATCACGCGCCGGAATGCAGTGGCGATGGTTTTATTTCCTGCCAAAACATAGGCAACCAGCATCAATACGATTTCGGCAATGCGGTTAACCTCGATTTTTAATATAAATGTTGTGATCAGGAAGCCTGCAAGGATCAGCAAACTAAGCCAAAGCATCGAGCGACTTTCGAACAAGCTTTCGTCTCCTCCATCGCCGTGGCTGTGTCCTTCGTGGTCATGATCGTGATCGTGTCCATCGTGATCATTATGGTTATGAGGTGTGGCTTTATTTTCAGCTTTTGCCGGTGCAACAGCGTCGGATGAGCAGCAATCTTTTTCGTCGTGGTGTGTGTGTTTATTTGTTTCGCTGAGTTTCATTATGTTAGAATCAATGGGCTTAATGATTTGACAAAGATAGCCCCTAACACCATGCAACAGGGTTACAAGTCCTGAAAATCAACTAATTGCAATGTTGTTGCAGTGAGTGATCGAGCGTATTATCAGGTTGGAAGCGTAAAAACTGTTCAAGATTGGAGACCAGAAAGCGCTTTTGATTGTTATAACATTATTATAACTTTGTCCTATGCTGGTAAGGGTTAGAAAGATTGGAAATTCCCAGGGTGTTATCCTTTCAAAAAACATGATGGAGCAATGTAACATCAAAGACATTGTAAACGTGGAGGTTAAGGGCGCTGCCATTGTCATTGAGTCAGCAACTGAAAATCCGAGGGCGGGTTGGGAAGAGCAATTTCGCCAGGCCGATTCCCAGAAAGATGAAGATTTGCTGGATGGACTGACCAATGCATTTGACGAATCGGAATGGACGTGGTAGTCAGGCGATTCGAAATTTACTTTCTGAACTTAGATCCGACCATTGGCAGTGAAATTCAAAAGTCGCGACCCTGCGTCATTGTCTCGCCCGACGAAGTGAACCGGGCGCTCAACACGGTCATTGTTGCGCCATTGACTTCAACCATTAAGCGATATCCTACCCGCATTGATTGCACGGTGAGTAACAAAACAGGGCAGATCGCAATTGATCAGCTTCGGGCGATTGATAAAGTGAGGCTTTCCAAAAAGATTGGCATTCTGGATTCTGTCACTGCTGAGCGTGTTTTGGAAGTGATCAAGGCACTTTTTGCCTGATTTTAGTTCATCCGAGCTGCGATTAATGAACCTAGTTTCAGCAAAGCCTGATCAATTCCCGCACTGTATGGCGCACCAAAACTGATCCGGATGTAGTTCGTAAATCTGCCATTAATGCTGAAAATATGACCGGGTGATATGCTGATGTTTTCCAGAATTGCGGCTTCAAAAAGCTCGAAAGCATTGATTCTCGGATTCAACTCAATCCATAATACGTAACCACCCTGCGGACGGCTGATTTTGGTTTCGGCTGGAAAATATTCCGTGATCGCCTGGGTGTAACGCAGGCATTGCATGTGTAGCGCTTTCCGCAGATTCCGCATATGGAGGTCGTAGCGGCCGGTTTCGAAAAAATATCCGATGGCAGTTTGTGTCGGGGTGGCGGAGGAAACGGTGTGCGCGATTTTGTTGCTAAGCACTTTATCAATGAATCTGCCCGGGATGCACCAGCCGACCCGGTAACCCGGTGCCAGCGTTTTGGAAACAGAAGAACACAGCATAACGAGTCCTTTTTTATCAAAACTCTTGCAAGTTTTAGGCCGGTTTTTACCAAAATACATTTCTCCATAAATGTCATCTTCAATGAGCGGGATTTCCCTTTCAGCAAGCATTTGAACCAACTGCTGCTTCCGCTGATCCGGCATACAGGCTCCCGTCGGATTGGAGAAATTGGGAACAAAAAGAACTGCTTTGATCGGCGTCGTTTTTAAGGATTCTTCCAGAAAATCAATGTCAGGTCCGTCCTGTGGATCACCTGGCACTTCAAATATTTTCAGACCCAGATTTTTAAGCACATTAAAAATGCCAAAATAATTGGGGCTTTCCACAGCCACCATATCGCCGGGCTTCGCCACAGCTTGCAGGCAAAACGCCAGCGCTTCCATGCACCCATGCGTTGTTACGACCTCATCCTCAGTAACATTGCCATTCCAGTTGAATGCATATTTCGCAATTTGCTTCCTCAAATTCCGGTTTCCCTGAATTTCTTCATACTGCGTGCAGCTATGCGCACTTTTCCGGACAGCTTCCATCAATGCTTTATTGAGCTTCGCCACCGGAATCAGCTCGACGGACGGCGCAGCAGTCGACAGCCTGATCGTGCCTTCCCGCGTCAACCTTTGATAAATTTTCCGGATCATTTCGTCCACATCGGGATTAGCAAGTTGGTCGACAGACATTTTTGCGGCTTGGACTTTCATCTGCGGCGCCGATCTGTAACGGACAAAATATCCGGATTTGGGCCGCGCTTCCACATAACCTTTGTTTTCAAGCTCAACATATGCCTTATATGCGGTGCTCAAACTGATGCCCTGTTCCTTACTGAGTGCCCGGAGCGAAATAAGTTTATCGCCGACTTTGAGCAGGTTATGCTCTATTTGATGTGCCAATCGTTCCGCAACCTGGGTGTATAGGAATTCGTCCCGGTCGATTATTGCCTCCGCCATGTGATTTGATTCAAAAATCTGTTATGGCCAAAATTAACAAAACTGAATCTGTTTTTTCTATTCATGAGGATGCAATTTTGCATTGCAGTTCGATTTAATGTTTCTATCAGCACGCCAGGCCGCATGGAAAGCTGAATGGATTTTTTAAATTGAGCTGCACCATTAAAACATTTATTAGCTATGGGAAATGAAATTATTGTTCAGCTCTTTGAGCGCGATCTGAAAAAGCTGCGGAACGAAATAGCAGCCTATCCTTCGGAAGATTCATTATGGGTGCCTTTGCCGGGAACGATCAACACCGGCGGCAATTTGTGCCAGCATTTGATTGGTAACCTACGCACTTACGTGGGGCTTACATTGGGTAATGTTGGATATGTCAGGAATCGGGATGCCGAATTTGCAGCGCGTTATTTTACACAGAATGAACTGATTGCAGAAGTTGAGAATGTGTCAGAAATCGTCATCAGATCCATTAACACCTTATCGGAAAACCAGTTAAAAGCAGAATATCCGCGCGAAGTTCTTGATATGTTCGCGAGCCAATCGATTGAGCTTATTCTTACGCATTTGTCCACGCATCTTGCTTATCACCTCGGCCAGATCAATTACCACAGGCGCTGGGTTTCTACGCTCACCACTCCTTAATTTTATTTCAAAACAATTGCCATGAATAATGCGCTAAAACAAGATCTCGATCACATTGACGAGATTCTTGACCATGTAAAAAACAGAAGCTTGGATTTCCTTCACGAGCTTTCTGACCTGCCGACTTATGCAAATGATCTGGAAATCGCGTCGGCGAAGTTGCCAGCAGAAGGATTGGGCACGCAAAAAAGTCTTGATTACTTTAAAGAAAATTACCAAAAACTCATCGTAGCAAGCGCGGGACCAAGATTCTGGGGATTTGTCACAGGCGGCACAACGCCGGCGGCCATTGCGGGTGACTGGCTGACATCCGTTTTTGATCAGAATGTGCAGTCAATCAAAGGCGCTGGTGACGTTTCGGCGATCATTGAGAGGGAAACCGTTTCGCTGATGTGTGAGCTTTTCGGTTTGCCGGACGTCTTCCATGGCGGATTTGTTACCGGCGCCACCATGTCAAATTTCACAGGTCTGGCTGTGGGGAGGCAATGGGCTGGCCGGAAACTGGGCATCGACATTTCCAGAAACGGCATGTCACCCGAAATCCTCGTGATGTCCGCAACGCCGCATTCATCGGTGATCAAATCAATGTCTATGCTCGGTTTTGGCAGTAATAACCTGTTGAAGATTGACACATTATCTGAGCGGGAAGCAATGGATGTTGCTGACCTGGAAGCAAAATTAATTGCCGCCAAAGGCAAATCCGTCATTGTAAGTTGCAGCGCGGGAACTGTCAACACGGTCGATTTCGATGACATTAATGCGATTGTTGGCTTAAAAAAGCGTTACGATTTCTGGCTTCATGTGGATGCTGCTTTTGGTGGTTTTGCAGCATGTTCTCTCGCGCATGAACATTTGCTGAAAGGCTGGGAGCAAGCGGACAGCATTACCGTCGATTGTCATAAATGGATGAATGTGCCTTACGACAGCGCGGTTATTCTCGTCAGGAAAGCGCATGCGGTGCTGCAAGTCGAGAGTTTTCAAAACACGAATGCGCCTTATCTGGGCGATGTGTCGGAGAACTTTACTTACCTCAATTTACTGCCCGAAAATTCCCGCCGTTTTCGTGCATTACCCGCCTGGTTTAGTCTGAATGCTTACGGGAAATCGGGTTTTCAGTGGATTGTGGAAAACAGCATTGCGCGCGCCAATGAACTTGCGGCCTACATTGCGCAAAGCGAATTGTTCGAGCTGGCGGCCCCGCTGCGGTTGAATGTGGTCAGCTTTTGCCTGAAAGATCAGGAATTAGATCAAACGGCATTCCTTCGCACATTGAATGAAGACGGAATGGTTTTCATGACGCCCACAACTTTAAACGGCAAACTGTGCATCAGAGCAGCATTTGTAAATTACCGGACAACCTACGAGGACGTTGCAATCGCCATTAAGGCGCTGGAAAATGCATTGATCCAGATGCGGGTTGAAAGCTAATAAATCACAAGCTTTTTCACCAGGCTCCGTCCGGCAGACTCAACTTTAAGCAGATAAGCGCCTGCTCCCAGATTTTCTGGCAAAAAAGCCGCCGGCATTTCAGTCAATGTCATTTTCTTAACTTCTAAAATCCGTCCGGAAACGTCCATTAATGTCATATTAACGCCGAAAGAAGCCTTTTCAACGAGCCTGATCTGCATTTGTCCCGCAGCGGAAGGATTGGGGATGAGCTCGACATCAAACCTTTGCGGATCGGGATTCGCAGCCAGCACAACGTCTTTCGGCGTTACATTGACGTGGAAAATGTCATTAATGCAGTTCTGCTCGTCCTTGACTTCAAAATCCGTCGACTGCGCAGGGCTTACCTTTAAGGTCGGCGTGGTTTCGCCCGTGCTCCACAAATGTGTGCCGATGAATGAAGGTTTTAATTCGACACTTTCACCCGCTCTGATCGTAATGCTCGATTCCTTGCTAATGTCTTTTTCGATTGTGAACTGGTCATGGATTTCGCCGTCTGTGGCAATCCACCTGGCATCCAGCCGATTATGCTCCACTTCCAGCACAAGCCCGCCGGAACGCTCGGCATCCGAATAATACATGGCCTTATGCGGAAAACCGGCTGCCGGTGAACCGAGCTGCCCGGCTGATCCTGAAACCACATAAACGGTTCCTTTATTGGATTCAGTCTTTTTGAAATACGGACAAGATTGGGGCGAGCCGTCATAACGCCCCGAGGATGTGCTCAGATTATGTTTGACCGCATCAAATGTTTCGGCCTTATCATAATGTCCCTGCATAAGGCGCGAGCGCTCGTACACGTGGCTATGACCGCACAGGATCAGATCGACGCCGTTTCTTTCCAGGATTTTGATAAAATTCTCCCTGATGCGAATCAGGTCTTTCTCCGTTTCAGAATTGCGCGAACCTTGCGAATAGGGTGGGTGATGCCAGTAGGCGATGATCCAGTCCTTATTCTGATTCGCTGCGAGGTCTTTTTTGATCCACTGAACTTGCCTGCCGAGCGTGTCGTAAAGCCGGGTCGCATAATCTTCCTTGCCGTAAGAATCGAGCGAGAGAAAATGGACATTCCCGTAATCATAGGAATAAAAAGCCTCGGTTTCGGATGCTACGCCGCCGGCTTCGCCCTGGACTGGAAGTGTGAAAATGTCGTAATAAGGAACATTATGGTCGTTTTGCCGGTCTGGATTGTCGTTGTTATAATCGTGGTTTCCGGGCGTTGGGAAAACGGGGTTCTTTTTTAGAAATGTGTCTTTGTAAAAATTGAAAAAGTTGGACTGATATTCTGCATCGCGCCCGAAACTATATGCATTATCGCCCAGCAGGAGCAATGCATTCATATATTCATCACCTAAATATTTCAAAACGGCCTCTTGCACCCGCTGCTGCGTGGCTGAATTGGTGCCGCAATCGCCGAGGACGCCGAATCTATATTTTCCTTTTGTGCCCGGCGTCGGTGTCGTCTGGAAATAATTTTCGGCGTCGCCCTGCAAAACCTGGGTCGACGAGCCGATTGAATAATAATAGCGCGTTGCCGGAGCGAGATTTAAGAGTTTGATTTCGTGTTCTGATTCTGAAGCGGATTTTTCAGCCTGCATATTCAAAGCATCCGGGGAAGTGCCGTAGCGGACCAGACTGGAAGTTGCCGCATCTGTCCGCCAGCGTATCACCATGCTGGATGAGGTTGCCGATTGCAAGTAAGGCCCACGCAACAATCCCGTTTGTGCGTAAGCCAGTTTAATGTGGAAAAGGAGGAAGATGAGCAGTAAATTTCTTTTCATATGGTGTCTGTAAGGGCGTGCAGGAATGCGATGATGTCTTTCTTTTCTTTTTCGGTCAAGTTCAACGGGGCAGGAGAAAGTGTTTGCTTTGGCACATCCAGCCCAAGTCCAACACCGCCGCCGCGGTCATAAAAATCAATAACTTTTTCGAGTGAGCCGAATGCGCCGTTGTGCATATACGGGCCGGTTACTCCCGTATTTCTGACCGTTGGCGTTTTAAATGCGGCCTGATAATAAGGCGTTGCGCGCACGTCCATGCGGCCATTGTCATTGTCTTTTTCGGGATGGTCGAGGTCGTCGTTGGCAGTGGTGCCAATGATCTCGAATTCGGTTAATGCGTAAAAAGGCGGAATAAGACCATTGAAAAGAGGCGCAAAATGGCACGTGCCGCATTGCGCTTTTCCCATAAATAAGTTGAAACCACTGACTTGTTCTGCGGTCATCGCCCCGCGGTCTCCCGCTAAATAGCGATCAAAAGGAGCATTATAAGGGGTTAATGTGCGGATATAGGCGGCTAAGGCTGTGTAAAGCTGTTTTTCGTTCGGTTTGCCACTTGTTTTTGGAAATGCCTTTTTCCACAAGCCCTTGTACTTTTTGTTTTTAGCCAAAAACTGAAAGCTCTTACCCGGATCACCATTCATTTCCGCCTCATCGCGCAGGACATTTTCAATCTGCGCTTCAAGCGTTTTGGCGCGGCCGTCCCAGAATTGGTTGTGCTGTGCTGCCGCGTAAAAAAGGGAAGGCGCATTCCGCCTGACCGTTGTTTCGGGATGAATGCCAATGCTTTTCGGCAGGCCGTCCGTAAAATAGTTAGCAGGATTGTGGCATGAAGCGCAGCTCTTGGTGTTATTGCCCGACAAACGGGTTTCGAAAAAAAGCTTTTCTCCCAATAAAACCTGCTGGGCAAGAACAGTTGGCACGGCCGATGAATCACGCTTTTTCAGCGCATTGTTGCTGAATAAATGTGGCGCCTCAGGATTAAGCATGCCCGGCATCGGGCTTTCCAGATTCATTTTGCTGATCATTTCCTGCAAATGCGTTTGTAACGGCAGGGCTTGATCCATGAGGAATTTAAGCCTGTCAAATGAATCAAAATCCTGATTAGCGTTCAAATAAGCGATGGAGCTTGTCAGATAAAATTGAACGCTGTCGCTGTGACTATCCTTAATGTAAGGTTGTAGCACGTGATCGAGCGTTTTTAATGCAGTTTCTGATTCGCTGATTCCACTTTTAAGTAATGGCGCGTCAAATCCACTGATCCCGAGCGCAATGACTCTAATCAGTTCCAGTCGGACGCTTGCAAGAATCTGTTTATCGTCGGTTTCAAATTTGTAAAGCAATGCGTGCAAGTCGCTGGCGGCATGGCTGAGCAGCTCTGCCTGGGCAATCAAATCGCCTTTTGAATCCTCGGTAATGCTGTCAAACAGCATGGCTTCCATATACTGCATCCCCGACGGCTCCATGTATTCGAGATAGGGTTCCTCAATTTCGTTTTTGGGTGGGCGGTTGTAAATCCGGGAAGAAGTGAAGAAAAAATGCTCTAAGAAATATTCGATTTGCTTATAAGATTCCCTCACGCCGATCAGCCTTTCTTTCGCCAATTCGATTGTCCGCGGCTCCTGGGCGTCAATGTTGCGGAAAACCGTTTCCAGTTCATTCAGCTGGGCTGCATAAGCTTTCGCATCTTCCCGAAACAGGCTTATACTCTGGGAAACACCGATTGACCCTGCCTGTTTTTCAGCAGAAAAAGCAAAAACAAGGAAAGACGCGATGACCAGGAATGTAAAATTTTTGCGCATACGCAAACTCGGGTTTACAGACCTAATATTACAGATAATTATTAGTTTTTCCGTGCAAAGAGGCAGGTGCGTTTATGCGTAGGCGTTCAGTTTGGCCTATAAATGCCAGAAACAACTTGTTGAGCAAACGAATCTACAACGCCACGAAAATTCTGTGTCGTGCACAAAAATCTTCCACTAACAACCCTTAAAACCAGTGAAAAAGAGCGCCCGGCAAGTCTGGCATAGTAATTTATCATGGGCTTGGAAAAAAGATCCGTTTCGACATGTGAGAGTCTTCCGAAGTGGAAAAACGGGTTATTCATTCATCAACATTCATAATCATAATGGTCGATACTGCAATCAGCAAGGATTTTTCTAAAAATCATCTGCAACAATTAGCGCCTACCCAAGCTAAGGATCAGGAAACACTTCCGAAAAACATGCTTTGTTTTTCACATCTTAGATGGGATTTTGTTTACCAGCGGCCACAGCATCTTTTAACCCGTTTTTCAGATGTAACCGCCGTTTATTTTCTGGAAGAACCAATTTTTGGTCAAACGGACGTTCCATATCTGACCTTTTCACAACGCCTGCCAGAACTCTGGGTTTGTGTGCCGCATTTGGCCGCCGGACTCAGCAAGGATGAGGTTAATAAGCAGCTTCGCGAGCTTATCAAGGTGTTTTTTGTAAATAAAAACCTGGATGACTTCATCTTCTGGTATTATACGCCAATGGCGCTGGAATTCTCGTCGCATATCACGCCCGGACTTACGGTTTACGATTGCATGGACGAACTTTCGGCATTCAAATTTGCGCCGGACTCACTTAAATGTCTTGAACAAAACCTGCTTACAAAAGCGGATGTAGTGTTTACAGGCGGACATTCACTTTTTGAATCGAAAAGAAATCTGCACGCGAACATTCACCCGTTCCCGAGCAGCATTGATAAAAAGCATTTTGGAAAGGCAAGAAAGCAGAACAGCGAGCCAGCTGACCAAGCCAAGATCAAAGGACCAAAAGTTGGTTTCTATGGCGTAATTGATGAGCGTTTCGACATTAAGCTTATTGAAGATATCGCCAATGCACGCCCGGACTGGAACCTCATGCTCATTGGACCGGTGGTGAAGATCGATCCGGCGACGCTTCCAAAAAATAAGAACATTCACTATCTCGGCGCACGGTCTTATGATCAGCTTCCCGCTTATTTGTCTGGCTGGGACGTTGCACTCGTGCCGTTCCTGTTGAACGAATCAACGCGTTTCATCAGCCCGACCAAAACGCCCGAGTACTTGTGTGCAGGCAAGCCCGTTGTTTCTTCCGCGATTCGCGATGTGGTGAATCCTTATGGAAAGAACAAACTGGTTTCTATTGCTAAAAACAGCGCTGAATTTGTCAAATGCATTGCCAAGTGGCTTGACATGGGTGACAAAACAGAATGGCTGAATAACGTCGATAAGTTTTTGCTGACTAATTCGTGGGATTTGACTTGTGCTGGAATGACTGATTACATGGCTTCAACTTATAAAAACAAAAAAATTGTTTCATTGCCTGCGATGAGCGCGACGAAGAACCGAATCAGCGCCGAGCAATGACAGAAATCAAAAACCCGTTTAAATCTTTCTGGATGGGAGGATTTGAATGTGCAGACCAGCTCAATATCCATGGGGATCGGGTGGACCTGTTGAAGGACACCGGTCACTTGCAGGTGATTGATAGGGATTATGAGATGCTGCGGCAGTTTGATATCCGCACCGTTCGCGAAGGAATCAGGTGGAGTCAGGTTGAAGTGAAGCCTTATCAATATGATTTCAGTTCAGTCAAACTAATGATCCTGGCCGGGCAGCGGCAGGGTGTGCAGCAAATCTGGGATATTTGTCATTTTGGTTTTCCGGACGACATTACGCCGTTGCATCCGCATTTCACGAAGCGGTTTGTGGCATTATGCAAAGCATTTGCATTTTTCTACAACCACATGTCTCCCGAACTGCCGCTGATCGTGACGCCGATCAATGAGGTTGGCTTTATATCCTGGCTGGGTGGCGATGCGGCCGGAACCGCTCCTTATAGTCGCAATAATGGCTGGGAAATGAAGTACGCGCTCATGCGTGCATACATTGCGGGCGTGCAGGCACTCAAAGAATATGATCCGCGCATCCGGATCCTGACCACCGAGCCGTTGATCAATGTCGTGCCCGAATTTGGTGCAGATGCATTGGAGATCCAGCGTGTGCAGGCCGAGCATGACCTTCAATATCAGGCAGTTGATATGCTTTGCGGCAAAATATGCCCGGAGCTGGGTGGCAAGCCCGAATATCTGGATATGCTGGGTTTTAATTACTATTATAATAACCAGTGGGTTGCCGGAACGCACCAGTATATGGGCTGGAATGATCCGATCATGGATCCGAGATGGCGCGGATTGTCTGATTTGCTGCGGGAAGCGCATTTGCGTTACGATGTGCCCGTCGTGCTGACGGAAACGAGTCACCCGCTGGAAGACAGGCCGATTTGGATTAGTATGGTGGCTGAGGAAAGCTGCAAGCTGATCGAGGAGGGGATTCCGTTGTGGGGTGTTTGTTACTATCCCATCATTGACCGGCCGGATTGGGACAATGTTCATTATTGGCACCATTCGGGGATCTGGGACACAGACCCGCTTGTTTACGGAACGAGCAGAGTATTGCATATGCCGTCTGCGGGAGCATTGCTGGCTGGCCAGGTTAATTTGAGACAGGTCCAGCGCATGGCTCAAAATCAGGAATCATTTAAAAAGGCACAAAAATCGTCCATGATAGACTATATCGTTAAATTGCCGGGAAAAATCATCAAAGATTTTGTTTCCCATGCAGACGACGTTCCCGCGACTTGACATAGGACCGCTCTCCGAATACAAAGAGGACGACGTGATGATCAGCCGTTTTTCAGCGTATTTGGAAGAGCATCAAAGCCTTGTATTTCCGCACCGCCATAGTTTTTATCATTTTGTGCTTTTTACCAAAGGCGCAGGTTCGTATACGATTGACTTTAACCGGTTTACGGTAAAACCGTTTCAGATTTATTTCATGATTCCCGGGCAGGTGCATGCCTGGGATTTTGACGGTGAGATCGAGGGTTATGTCGTAAACTTTTCTGAGCTCTTCTTCCGGTCATTTTTGTTGCAGCCGGATTATCTCGATGCTTTCTCTTTTTTCGACGGCGACAGCAGCCATGGTGTGATCGACATTAAGCCTGAAATTCAATCCGGCATTGCCTCTGTTTTCGAACAATTGCTTTTGCAGGCGCCTAAGGGCCCTTTCAGGGAAGATATGATCCGTGTTTTAATGTTGCAGTTATTTTTGCTGCTCGAACAAAGCCAGTCCAGAGAGCAGCATCACATGGCTGCGAGTCAGAAAAATCCCTTGATCAAAAACTTTCAAAAGCTGATCGAAAAGAATTTCGCAAATCTGCGCCAACCCGGTGAATATGCTGATCTGCTGCATGTTACCCCCAATCACCTGAATGCAGTTTGTAAAGAACATCTTGGTTTGCAAGCAGGCTCGGTGATCCGCAACCGCATTGTGCTGGAAGCCAAAAGGTTGCTTATTAACATCGATCTGACAGTTTCGCAGATCGCCTATAAGCTCAATTTCAGCGATAATTCTTATTTCACGCGTTTTTTCAAAAAAGAAACGGGCATGACGCCGGAGGTTTTCAGGTCCAAATCCGCCAATCAGCCCGTCAGGCGTTAATGCTTAACCGATGAAGGTTCGTCGGAAGCCGGTTTGATAAATAATGCAAGCCACGAACGACGTGCAAGCCGGTAAAACAATGGTGTTAGAATGATCAAAACGGGAATAATGCTGATCAAAAAGTAGTCAAGATATTGCTCGAAAAAATTGACGAAGATCAGGAAATAGATCACCATAAAGGCGACATAGAACGAATAGCTCATGTAAAGTGCGCCTTGATAAAATCCCGGCTCAGGCACAAGATTCTCACCGCAATGCGGGCAGTGCTTGTTCATTTTGTCAAAGTTTCGAAGATTATAGGCGCTTTTTGAAATGAAAAAATCACCTACGCCGCATCTCGGGCACTTGTTAAAAAGAACGCTGTATAATTTGCTAGGCTTTGCCATGTGATGTAATATTTGATTGAGACAAATTTCGCCACAAATCACCTGAGAAAGAAAGACGGATGCTAGCTTTTATGGCACTAATCAACGGTTGATTATGAAAACTATGCCAGAAACGATTTCAAAGGAGACAATGGCGTCGCTATTCAATGCAGATTGTTGATGAACTGGGCCATTTGCGGCACATCTAAAACGTGGTCAATCACCGTGTGCATCAGCGCATAATGCGGCATATAAGGCATTTGCGCGGTGTCAGGATTTTGGACGACGGTGACACCGCCATTTTTTTTCACCACCGAAAGTCCCTTTGTCCCATCTTCATTAGCACCCGACAAAAGCAATGCAGCAAGGGAAGGACCGTAGGCTTCTGCGGCAGACTCAAATGTGACGTCAATGCTGGGGCGGCTGAAATTAACTTTCTCAGAATAGTCCAAAGCAAATGAATGGTTTTTTTCGATCAGCAAATGATAATCGGCAGGAGCAAGATAAATGTGTCCGGGCAGGATCACATCTTTGTCCTCAACTTCGTGGGTAGGAGCGAGGGATTTGGTTGACAACAGTTCAGAAAGGGATGAATCGGCAGAATGACGGCGGTGCAGCACGATAATGATGGCCACTGAAAAATCTTTTTTCAGTAACGGAAGCAAGCTGAAAAGCACTTGTAAACTTCCCGCGGAACCACCGATCACCAAAGCTTTTACTCCGTTTTCTAAACGATTTTCTTCCATATCTTTTCCCGGTTAAGCTGTTTGAAGTTATTCTGGACCACGGAAAACTTCAATGTCTCTTTGGTTCCCAAAGCCAGGAATCCCAAAGAGCCAAGGCTGGCGTCAAACAATTTTAAAACCCTGTCCTGCAAATCTTTCTCAAAATAGATCAGGACATTTCTGCAAAATATGAGATCAAATTCATTGAACGAACTGTCTGAAACGAGATTATGCGTGGAAATGATGATTTTTTCGGAAAGCTCCCTGTCGAACTTCGCCTGTCCGTAATTGGCTGTGTAATATTGTGAAAAGTCCTTCACGCCGCCGGAAGCAATGTAACTCTCGGAATATTGCTTCATTTGCTGCAATGGAAAGATCCCTTTTCGCACTTTTTCCAACACGCTTGGATTCAAATCAGTGGCATACAAAAGTGATTTTTTCAGCAGATTCGCTTCTTTTAACAAGATGGCCATTGAAAAAACTTCCTCTCCAGTGGAGCAGCCCGCATGCCACACGCGAATGAATGGTTTGGTGCCGAGCACCGGCAATATGTCTTCGCGCACCGATTTATAAAACGAAGGGTCGCGGAACATTTCAGTCACATTAACCGTGATTTCCTCGACGAACCTTTTCAGATAACTTTCGTCGGTTCGTACGCGATAACGAAATTCGGCAAAGCTGGGAAATTTGTCCAGAGAATAAAGCCTTACAATCCGCCTTTTAAGCGAAGCCTTGGAATAGCTGGTGAAATCGTAGCCATAAATGTCCAGCAAGTCATTCAGCAAAAGGTCAACATCCTCGTCCTCAATCATTATTCCTATATGTCTTTTAAAAGATGCAGTAATTTATCGACGTCAATCGGTTTAGAAATGTAATCGTCCGCTCCGGCTTGAAGGCACTTTTCGCGGTCGCCCACCATTGCCTGGGCCGTCACTGCAAACACGGGCGTCTGCTTCCTGTGTTCTATTTTTTTGATCATTGGAATCGCGTCATAACCGTCCATTTCTGGCATCATCATATCCACCAAAATGGCGTCCACCGTTTCGCTGGTGCGCAGCAAATCGAGTGCTTCATGCGCGCCGGTGCACGAAATGCAGTCAAACGACTTGGCTTTCAATGTTGCTTTCAATGCGAAAATATTCCTTGCATCGTCGTCAATAATCAACACTCTTTTCTTACTCATAAGAAGCTATCTTTTCCAGCGGATCAAAACTTTTCGTACAGCCAAACGCGCAGCAGCGACATCAGCTGGTCAATGTCAACAGGTTTTGTAATATAGTCCGATGCGCCTGCATTAATGCATTTCTCGCGGTCGCCCGTCATGGCCTTGGCGGTTACAGCAATCACCGGCAGGTTGCGCCATTTATGGTTTTCGCGGATCCGCCTGGCCGTTTCATAGCCGTCCATTTGCGGCATCATCATGTCCAGCAGCACCACATCCACATCCGGATTTTCTTCCAAACGCTGCAATGCTTCTTTGCCATCCAATGCGGTCAGCACATTCATTTTATATGTTTCCAGCGACTTCGAAAGCGAGAAAATGTTCCGGACATCATCATCTGCAATCAGGACTGTCTTATCCTTCAAAATCTCGCCTAATGCGCCCAGATTCGGTCTGTCAGATGATTTTTGTGAACCTTTCTTATTTTCTTCAACCACATGCAGGAAAAGCGAAACTTCGTCGAGCATGCGCTGGTAGGAGTGGGCAGTCTTTACGATAATGGAATCTGCATATTGCTTAATGCGCAATTCCTCAGTCATTGAAAGGCTTTTTCCAGTAAAAACAATGATGGGAATGTGCTCAAATCCTGGGCTTCTTTTGGCAAGCTCCAACATTTCGTAAGCCTTTTTATCCGGAATGCCCATGTCCAGGATCACGCAATCCACCTCATTATTCTGCAATGCTTCCACGCCTTCGTTAATGTCACTTTTTAGCTTTGAATTAATGTTAAAAGAAGACAGAAAGTAAGCCAATGCCTTGGCGTGCATGGAGTTATCTTCAACAATAAGCACTTTCTTGCTTTGCTTGCTGACAACAAATTCGATCTTTTTAAATATCTCCTGCAATTTGTCCAGCGCAACAGGCTTATCAATAAAATCCACGGCTCCTTTGAGCAGACTTTCATTTTTCATGCGGTGCGATGACATAATGTGCACAGGAATATGCCGCGTTTCCGGGCTCGCTTTAAGCTGATCCATCACAGCCCAGCCGCTAATCACGGGCAGCTCAATGTCCAGCAAAATGCCCATGGGCTTGAATGTCTGCGCTAGTTTCAATCCTTCATCTCCCCGCACGGCCACGATTCCTTTGTAACCTTGTTTGCGCGTGTAATCCAGCAGCGATTTTGCAAACATGGTGTCGTCCTCGATGATGAGAATTGTTTTGTCTGTCGCTTCAATGCTGGCCCGGTCATCGGCAATGCTTTCCGGAATTACGGTGCTGATAAAACGCGTGCTGTCGTCCACAGGCGCGGTTTTCAGATATTCTTCGCTGTGGTTGAGGAAATATGTTTTCGGCTCAGGCGCAGGCGCTCCGTAAGCCCTCGCAACCGGGACGGTTAGTGTAAATGTGCTGCCTTCGTTCAAGACGCTGCTCAATGTGATTTCGCCGCCAAGCAATTTTACAAGCTCCCGGCTGATCGAAAGTCCCAATCCCGTGCCGCCATATTTGCGTTTTGTAGAGCCGTCGGCCTGCTGGAATGCTTCAAAAATGTGCTGCTGTTTTTCAGGTGCCACGCCGATGCCTGTGTCGGTTACGGCGAAATTCAGCATGCGTTCATTGCCCGCTTTCGCGCTTACATTGATTTTAACCGAACCTTGCGACGTGAATTTCAATGCATTCGAGATCAGGTTTTTCAGGATCTGCTCCAAGCGCATCTTATCCGTTTCAATCACCGGCGGAACGGCATCTTCGATTTGAATCGCAAATTCGAGTCCTTTTTCCCTGGCCACAGGCGCGAATAATCCTTTCAGGTCATCAGTGATTTCTTTTACCGAAACCGTCATATAATCCAGCTCCATTTTGCCGGCCTCTATTTTAGACAGATCGAGAATCTCATCGATCAGCCCCAGCAAACCGTTTCCTGATGATTGAATGACCGTTGCATATTCAATTTGCTCACCACTCAGATTTTTCTCATCATTTTCAGCGAGTAAGCGGCTCAGCAACAGAATTGAGTTCAATGGCGTGCGCAGCTCATGCGACATATTCGCCAGGAATTCGGACTTGTAGCGCGTGGTGAGTTCGAGTTCCTCTGCTTTTTTAAGGATTTCGAGGTTTTTCTCTTCCAGCAGTCCGCTTCTTTCTTCAAGTTCTTCATTGGTCTGCTGCAATTCTTCCTGCTGCACACGAAGCTCTTCTTCCGACGCCTGCAATTTTTGCGATTGCGCTTCGAGCTCTGCATTCAGGTTTTCCAGCTCATTATGCTGCGTTTGCAGTTCCTCCGATTGCGCCTGCGTCTCTTCCAGGAAATTCTGCAATTTCAAGTAATCAAGCGCAGAGTTAATTCCCGTGGCAATGGATTCAAGGTTATCCTGCAAAAAGTGCTGTTCAAGTGTTCCGGGTGTTTTCAAAAAGCCCAGCTCAATGACGCCAATGCATTCATAAGCATAAATGAGCGGCAGAATTGCCAATGTTGCGGGTTTTGCTGTTCCTAATGTGGAAGTGACACGTAAATAATCGTCCGGCACATCGTGAACAAACATGGGTTTTTTGCTTGCGATCACCTGGCCCGCAAGGCCCGAGCCCGTTATTATAACGTCAGGTGCATTCTCGGCAGCATAACTGCTTGATAATCTGAAATTCCAGTCGTTATCGAGGATGTAAATCGTCCCTAACTGCGCTCCTGAATAAGTTGTAATGGTGTTGATCAGGTTATTCGTCAGCTTTTTCAAAATGCGTTCGCCCCGGATGGCATCGCTGATGTTCACGGCGCCGGTTTGCAGCCAGTTTTTGCTGTTCAGATCCAGGAAAGTTTGTTCGAGTGAAGCTGTCATCCGGTTTAGCGCAGACGAAATGCGGCCCAGGTCATCTTCGCTTTCGTCATTGCTTCTGATGGAATAATCTCCCTCCGAAACTTGCCGCGTAATCTGCTCTATTTGATTGATGCGACGCTCCGTATCAGCGTATTTCGCCATTTCAAGTTTTTGTGCCGCAATCCTTTTATCCATATCATTTTTGATACGCATATAGGCAAACACAGTGATCAGGATGGAAATAAGTGCCGCAAAAACAAGCAGTATGGGCGTGTATTTAATGTAAATCTGCTGCTGTTCAAGTCGGTTGGCAAGAACTTGATTTTCCTCAGCCTTAATGCGTTCGACGAGCAGGCGCAGATCGTCCATGATCTTTTTGCCCTTTGTCATTTCCCGCACCCTCGATTCCTGATCTTCGGTAAGGTTGGCGTTCTTCCGGGTTTGATCAATAATGTATTGCATTTGCCCGAATTTGGCTTCGTACAATGCTTTTACTTCACGGAGATTCTTTTGCTGGACCGGATTATCGGCTGTAATTTCACTGAGATTGTTGTAGCTGTTGGTGGTTTTTTCGTAAGCGTCGTTGTAGGGCTGCAAAAAAGTCGGATCGGCGGTGATCAGAAAGCCGCGTTGTCCTGTTTCCGCATCCTTAACGTGCGAGATAATGCTTTCGGCCTCAATCAAAACCTGGTTGGTGTGATTGACCAGCTCCGAGTTGTTGATCAGTTTTTGTGTGCTGTAATAAGAAGCTAATAAACTGAAAATCAGCAGCAGTATAGAAAATGAAAATACAATTTGTAATTGCTGAATGATCGAGTTAGAGGTTTTTGTCATGGATGCCTGTTACTAATGTTCAGTTTTTGTTTCGGTTAAAACCTGCTCTTGGACGAGGGGCAGGATCAGGATAAATTGAGCGCCATTGTTTTCTGCGCTTCTCGCGGAAATAATCCCGTTGTGCTTGTCCATAATCTTTTTCGCAATCGCCAGTCCAATGCCGGTGCCTTCATAGCTGCCCATATTATTGAGTCGCTGGAAAATCACGAATATGCGGTCCAAGAATTTTTCGTCGAAGCCAATGCCGTTGTCCTCAATCACAATGCGGCAGAATGCACCGTCAGCAGATTCCACAGCATCCATGTGTTTTTCGTCAATGATCGAAGAAGTAATGCTGATGACCGGCGGCGTCCCTTCTTTGCTGAATTTGAGCGCATTACTGATCAGATTCTGAAAAACTTGCCGGATCTGGCTCGGGATTGTGTCAATGATTGGCAGCCGGTCGAGGTGAATGGTCGCCTTTTTATTCAAAATGATCTCGTCAAAATCAGACAGCAGCTCTTCCAGCAGCAGATTCAGGTCCGTAGGCTGGAAATGTGCTTTTACGGAAAGCCGGGAGTAATCCAGCAGGTCACTGATAAGGCGCGACATTCTTGCCGACGAATTAATGGACCGGTTCAGGTAAGAAACTGCTTCCGCATTCTCATTCAGATATTTATCTTTTATCAAATGGCTGAAAGTCTGGATCTTACGCAGTGGTTCTTTCAGGTCATGCGACACGACCCACGCAAATTGCTGCAATTCATGATTGGTCGTTTCGAGCTCTAAATTTTTGTGCAAAAGCTCTTTCGTTCGCAATTCCACCTTATGTTCCAGCAGTTCATTGGCTATTTTTTGCTCATGAATGTCGGTAAAAGTGCCCACCCAGCGCACAGTGCTGCCATTTTGAAGGATAGGGATGATTTTGAGCAGGAAATATTTGTATTCCGCAGTTTCCAGATGTTTCAGGCGGGTTTCACTCGTGAATTCCAAACCCTGTTCGAAATGCGTTTCCCACCGCTCACAGATCTCATCTTCGGGCGGTGTCTCTGGGAATTTGGTAACATCTTTTGAATATTGAAACCAATGCTCGTTCACGAATTCAATGCTGCCGTCCATGCCGATTGTAAAAGCGATCTGCGGAAGCGATTCAAGGATGAAGCGCAATTCCTGCATTCTGCCAGCCAGTTCTTCCTGTGCTTTTTTACGGATTTCAATTTCATATTGCAGCGAATGCTGAATGGCTTTCAGCTCCTGCTGCTGCTCGAAAAGCTTGTAGAACGTCTTTACTTTAAGCAACAAGATATCGGGATCAACGGGCTTGGTCAGATAATCAATGCCCCCGGAAGAATATCCTTTAGTTAATAAAGCGCTTTTCCTTATTGACCGCAGAAAGGAAAATGATGGGCGTATCCTTGGCCCTGCTGTATCCTGAAATGGCTTCGGCGACTTCAAAGCCGTCCATACCAGGCATTTGCACATCCATGATGATCACGGAATAGCTGTTTTTCAATATTTTTTTTAACGCCTCTTCCCCTGACTCGGCACTGTCCGTCTCAAAATGGTGCAGTTCAAGAATTTTTTTTAAGGGTAATATATTTTCCGGCCTGTCGTCGACAATCAGAATCATAATATGGGTAAAATATTATCCATGCAATTTCCTGCTTTTTGTCAGCTGAGAAGTGAGTTTGCAAATCAAAAATTAACCGGTATGTGTATACGCTGGATTTCAATCAGTTATCACGCTGACAGTTACAAGCTCGTGTTTAGGGTATTTTCAAAAGTGGATATTCTTGTCAACAATACAAAAATCGTACCAAATTACGCTCAAATTTGTACTTTTTACTGATTTAAATCGGCTTTCTGATCAATTTTTTCCTGCACGATCAGCTTCAATTCTTCCACCCATTTTTGAATGGTGATCATGGGATGGATAAATGGTTGATCAAATTCTTCTGCAATGGAAGTGTGACCGTCCCCTTTTACAAGCGCAATAATTGCATTTACCAGATATTCGTCGGCTTCATTATAAACCGTATCTTCATTCATTTCGCTCACTCCTTCCAGGAATGTCTGCATTTTCGGCAATAGGCTCGTGTCCATAACGCAACTTGTTAATCTTAACGGTGACTTAATGTAGACCATTTGATGGCACAAGTTATGTGCCCGCTGGCATACTTTTATAGCAAACTGTGTTCTTTAATGAAGATTTCATCAATCTTTTTCAAAATAGTGCACCATGCGGACGTGCTGATGAGCGTGCCGCCGAAGATATGTGTTGTATGAAAATCACTCAAAATGAAGAAAGTATCCAACAATAAAGTAGTAAGAAGATCAGATCACTCCAACGTTACTGTATATCCCGGAGAGCCATATCCGTTAGGAGCCACCTGGGACGGTGAGGGCGTCAATTTCGCCTTATATTCGGAGAATGCGACTGGCGTTGAACTGTGCTTGTTCGAGAGCATGGAAAGTGAGTCGGAGCATATCAAGATCGAAATTCAGGAAGCTTCGCACCACGTGTGGCACGTTTATGTGCCGGGACTGAAACCTGGTCAGTTATATGGATATCGCGTTCACGGACCTTATGAGCCAGCTTATGGCTTGCGATTTAATCCCAATAAATTACTGATTGATCCTTATGCCAAATCCATTTCAGGCACCATTCAATGGCACGATGCGCTTTTTGGATATGAGATTGGTAACGAGCAGGAGGATTTGAGTTTTAGCGAACTGGACAGTGCACCTTACATTCCAAAGTCTGTCGTAACAGACCCGAACTTCGACTGGGAAGGAGTGGAAGCACCTGAGATTCCTTATCATGACACGATTATTTATGAAACGCATGTGAAGGGTTTCACATTCCTGAACCCGGACATTCCTGAGGAAATTCGTGGAACATACGCCGCAATGGCGCACCCTGCTTCCATCGAATATCTGAAAAAGTTGGGTGTTAACGCAGTTGAGCTTATGCCGGTCCATCATTTCGTTTCGGATCGCCATTTGAAGGAAAGAGAACTGACCAATTACTGGGGTTACAATTCCATCGGCTTTTTTGCACCGGATGTGCGTTACAGCAGTTCCGGAACGCAAGGCGAGCAGGTTAAGGAGTTTAAAAACATGGTTAAGGAGCTCCATAAGGCCGGAATTGAAGTTATCCTGGACGTGGTTTATAACCACACCGGTGAGGGAAACCAGATGGGGCCGACATTGTCTTTCAGGGGAATTGATAACATGTCCTATTACCGGCTTATGGACGGACGCTATTATATGGATTACACAGGAACGGGTAACACATTGAATGCCAGACTTCCAAGTGTTCTCCGGTTGATCATGGACAGTTTGCGTTACTGGATTACAGAAATGCACGTGGATGGTTTCCGGTTCGATCTCGCGTCCACGCTTGCGCGCGAATTGCACGAAGTGGACAGGTTAAGTGCATTCTTTGATATCATTCACCAGGATCCGGTTATTTCTCAGGTTAAACTGATTGCGGAACCCTGGGACATTGGCCATGACGGTTATCAGGTGGGTAAATTTCCAATGGGCTGGGCGGAGTGGAATGGCCGTTACCGTGACTGTATGCGTGATTACTGGCGGGGAGCGGATAGTATGCTCGCCGAATTCGCAGAAAGATTTACCGGAAGTTCTGACCTTTACAAAGGTGAATATCGCAGGCCAACTGCGAGCATCAACTTCATCACGGCGCATGATGGCTTTACGCTCAATGATCTGGTCTCGTATAATGACAAGCGTAATTTTGCAAACGGCGAAAGTAACAATGACGGTGATGACCACAACAGATCGTGGAACTGCGGCGAGGAGGGGCCAAGCGACAATCCGGAGATCATTGCGCTGCGAAATAAGCAGAAAAGAAACTTCCTGACTACGCTGTTTTTGTCACAAGGCGTCCCGATGCTGGTGGCGGGAGACGAGTGGGGCAGGTCGCAGGGCGGCAATAATAATGCTTACTGCCAGGACAACGAAATTTCATGGCTTAACTGGGACAAAGCGGATCAGGAACTGCTGGAATTTACGCAAAAGCTCATTGCATTCAGTAAGGCGCACCGCTCATTCCGAAGAAGAGATTGGTTCCGTGGATTGCCCATTAAGGGCATTGGTTTGGAAGATATCGCCTGGTTCTTGCCCAACGGACAGGAAATGCCGGAGGAAAACTGGGGGCACGATTATGCCAAATCGCTTGCTGTATTCCTGAACGGAAAAGGGATTCGCCATGTGAATAAAAAAGGCGAGCCGATTTACGATGACAGCTTTTACATGATTTTCAATGCGCATTACGAGCCCGTTGAGTACACATTGCCTCCAAAACGATATGGAACAGAGTGGAGAAAAGCGATTGATACAAGTGAAAACTGTGTGAGCGAGAATGGGCAGGTTTTTGGTCCGGACGCATCCGTGACCGTTGACAGCAGATCGATCGTTGTTTTTAAACATGCATTGGAAGAACAGAAAATATGATATCAGAATATAAAATGCCGGTCCCTGGGGTCCGGTTCGATGAAACAGGACAGGCAAACGTCGTGGTTTGGGCACCAGAGGCGGATCATGTGAAGCTGGTTTTACAAAAAGATCAGTCTCAAATTGATTTGGCAAAGGAAGATTTTGGTTACTGGACATTAAAAACGGATGCAGTTAAGCCGGGTGACTTGTATCAGTTCATTGTGAAAGACGAACCGCTGCCGGATCCCGCTTCGCTTTTCCAGCCGGAAGGTGTGCACGGCCCTTCGGGCGCCGTTGACCTGAACGAATTTCAGTGGACAGACAAAGACTGGGATAATGTTCCCTTAAAGGATTACATCATCTACGAGTTGCACACGGGCACTTTCACCGAAGAAGGAACATTGCAATCCATTGAGGACAAGCTTGATTATCTGATTGAACTTGGCATAACGGCGATTGAAATCATGCCCGTTTCACAATTTGCTGGACCAAGAAACTGGGGTTACGACGGTGTGTTTCCGTATTGCGTGCAGGATTCTTACGGAGGGCCGAAAGCATTGCAGCAATTGGTAAATGCTTGTCATGAAAAAGGGATCGCGGTGATTTTGGATGTGGTTTACAATCACATTGGGCCGGAAGGAAATATTTTGTCACAATATGGACCTTATTTCACTGACAAATACAACACGCCCTGGGGCAACGCCATCAATTTTGACGATGCATGGTGCGACGGTGTGCGCCAGTTTTTTGCAGAAAATGTGTTAATGTGGTTCCGCGATTTTCACATTGATGCATTGCGCATGGACGCCGTTCACGCAATTAAGGACATGAGCCCGGTTCATATTTTGCAGGAAATGCGGACGAAAGTCGATGAACTGATCGCGCAAACGGGCAGGAAGCATTTTCTGATCGTGGAAATGGATTTGAACGACACGCGCTTCATTAATCCTTTGACCAAAGGCGGTTATGGCATGGATGGGCAGTGGATTGACGAGTTTCACCATGCATTGCGTGTGTCGTCTGGTCAGGAGAAAAGCGGTTACTATTCTGATTTTGAGCCAATCACATCTTTGGCTAAATCATATAAAGATGCCTACGTTTTTGATGGCATTTACTCCGATCACCGCAAACGGATTTTTGGTGTAAAAGCCGAGGGCCGTCCGGGTGAACAGTTTGTTGTTTTTTCCCAAAACCACGACCACGTAGGAAACCGGATGTTGGGCGAGCGGACGAGCCAGCTTGTTTCATTTGAAATGCAGAAATTGCTCGCTGGGGCCGTTTTTGTAAGTCCTTATCTGCCCATGTTGTTCATGGGTGAAGAATATAGCGAGCCAAATCCGTTCATGTATTTCGTAAGTCACACGGATCCCGAGCTTGCGGAGGCTGTCAGAAAAGGCAGAAAGCGTGAGTTTGCAGCATTTCATTTGGAAGGAGAGGCGCCAGACCCTATGTCTGAAGAAACATTCGGCAAATCGAAACTGCAATGGGAACTCACCGATCAGGCTCCGCATCAGACGATGCTGCAATTTTATAAAAAATTGATCGAGCTGAGGAAGCAGCAGCCTGCATTGAATAGTGCCGATCGGGATGCGATTGAAGTGGAGGGTGATGAGGAAAACGAAACCATTATTGTCCGTCGCTGGTCGACGAGGCAAATTGTGGTGGCTGTGCTGAATTTCTCTAAAACAGACCGTGAGGCAACATTACCGGAAGACAAAAATGGATGGCGTAAGCTGATCGCATCATCTGATTCACAATGGAACGGAGCAGGCGATGTGCCCGACTCGCTTTCCGACCGGACGGTAAATGTGCCGGGCGAGTCATTCGTTTTATTTACAAATTCCGAATCTTAATCCTGATTTCTTGCGGAGCAACTTCGTCGCCGCCAAAGTAAGGAAGCAATTTATAAGCGATGCCTACGCCGCCTGAACAGTGGCGTGGCATTTTTGTTTCAACGCCGTGGTAAGTGAAAATGTACGCATTATCCTCTAATGCGATCTTGAAACTGTTTGTCTCATTCAGTTCCGCCGTGCCCAGCTCTTTTCTCCTGGCGCACGCCATTTGCATAAATGTATGCGTAGATCCGGATAGCGCCTTCGCGCCAGTTCCAGCCAAAACGCGCGCTGTTGTTCTGGTGCTGCGAGCTGCAATCTGAAAATCCGTAAAGCTTGTTAATGTCGTTCTGATTCTCTGGAATGGCGGTTTTGTAAATGCAGGAACTGTCGAAAACTGCTTGAAAACGGAGCGAGCTTGCAGAAAATGGTGCATTGCCGTTTTTCTCAACCTCATGGTCGCCCGCTTTGATCGTGTAAGTAATAAAGTCATCTCCGAAGCTGGGCGTGTTGCCGACCCATTCGCACGAAGACGCGATTACCAGCATAAACAGAGCAACAAAAAAGGATATTTTCATGGAAATGAGCATTAAATACGCCGACTAGAAACGAACGGTCAGCATATCAACGAAAGACGCTCCTGAAAATTGAATAACCGCACATTTCAAGCTTTGGCAATTTTATAAGTGTGAAATGTAACAGGCGCTTCTTTCAGCATTTCCCGGAACGTTTCGACCTTATCAAAGGTAAGCTGATCAAGTGTTTTTGATTCAAAATTAACGACAAAACTTTCGGTGTCAAAAGGCCAGGGCTCAACCGTGAGGCGGTTTTCTTCCGTTGACCAAACTTCGTAACATTGCTTGTCCGGCCCCTCACTGATCTGAATTCTCCGGCTCTCGGGAGGGATCAGATTTTGGCAAATGATCAGTGAAAATGCATCGCACCATTCAAGGATGGCATAGGCCGTTTCCAATTCTTTTACCGGAATGCTGGTTTCTTTAAGCCATTTTTTATCCCAGGATTTGAGCTTCTTGCAATAACTTACAATTTTCTCGTCTGTCTCTTTCTCGTATAAAAACTGAATGTGCCTTGACGTAAGCAATGCTACAAACCGGCTTTTGGAAAGTGCAAGCTGTAAGAGTTCTTCGCATTTGTCTTCGTCAAATTCGCGCATTTTGAAATTGACTGGTCCTCCGTTTTCATTAAGGAGCAGATCATCATTTACAAATTCATTAAAAGCGTCGTCGTGCTCGGTGGTTGCGATGATGGTTTCCAGCCATCGCTCGGGCCTGAATTCCTGTTTCCAATGAAAGCATATTTGCCCTGAAAGCAGTCCGTGCGCGCGCTGGGCAATGATCTGCCAGCTGTTTTCCTGATAATTAACGATCATTCGTAGTCAATTTTTCTGTTTGTTGATGTGCAAAAAAGGCCAGGAAAGATTCCCGGCCCGCTTTCAAAAACACATTGATCCAATATTATGCCAGCCGCTTAAACAGCCGGAGCGAATTCACGCCTTGTTCCTTCATAAAGCTCATATTCAAGTAACCGACAGTCAATTGTGCTTGTGTAAAACTCAATTCGGCGTTTGGCTTTCAATCCGATTTTCTTTGCAAGGTCGAGGTTTCCGGTAAAAACGTATCCGAAATAACCTCCACACTTTTGTTTCATAAAATCGCCAATGCGCGCGTAGGTGTCTTCGAGTTCTGCAATTTCACCGAGCCGGTCGCCGTATTCCGGATTAATGAAAAACACGCCTTTGTTTTCCCCTGGGCACTTCGGTGTCAGCGAAATCACAACATGCAAATTCGATCATATCCGCAACACCGGCTGCAATTGCGTTTTTCTTTGCATTGGCGATGGCCACATTGCTGTAATCTGTGGCGATAATGCGCAGGCCGGGCACTTCAATGATCTGCTGTTCGAGTAAATTTTGTTCAGCGAAATATATTTCCTCGTCGTAACCCAGAATGTGCATGAAAGCAAAATTGTCCCGGAAAAGGCCCGGGCGACTGTTTGTGGCGATCAATGCAGCTTCAATCGCTAATGTGCCCGAACCGCACATTGGATTAATGAATGTGGATTTGCGATCCCAGCGGCTGGCCAGGATTGTGGCGGATGCCAATGCTTCAAGCATAGGCGCGCGACCCGGAATCTTTCGGTAACTATGACGCGCCAGCGAGTCGCCGGACGTGTCTATGAAAATTTCAGCGGAATCATTTTTCCAGAACAAATGGATCACCGCACCGATCAGGTCTGAACCCGTGGTCGGCCTTGTGCCTTTTTTATCCCTGAACCGGTCCACAATCGCATCTTTTACACGCAGATTGGCAAACATGCTGTTGTTGATCGTGGGATTTTGAACATTGCTGGTTACGGAAAAATAACCTTCGTTCGGGATAATGTCTTCCCAGGGCATGGTTACCAAAAAGCGGTAAACATCATCAGGATGATTGGCCGTGAAAGAGCCGAGGCTGTACAAAACCTGGCTTGCACAATACAAGTTAAGATTGAGCTTAATGCATTCGTTTATAGATGCTTTGATCCGAATTCCGGTTACAAAAGCTTCCTCGATCTCCACGCCAAGGTCTTTGACTTCCTGTTCCAGATAGGGGGAAAGTCGCTTATGACAAGTAATGATGACGCGGGACGGAGTTGTGAAATAGGACATGCGTGAAGTTTTAAAAGAACAAACTTAGCGCTTTCTGGCTGAATCGCCTATATTCCGTTCAGCTCCGTTTCCGTAAATGCTTTCTCGCGACCGGTCAGTTTCTGACGGACTTTTTCAACTTCTTCTGTCGTGATTTTGTCCGCATCATTGCGCCATGATTTCCGGATAAAGCTGAGCAACTGGCCAATGTCTTCGCTTGGCATATCCTTATCGTAACCAATTCCGGGCATATCGCCGCTCACTTCCGGCGTCTGATACACGTGACCATTTACTCTCACCGGTCCGGTAAGGCCATATAAAACGATGGAAATCAGCTTGTCTTTGCTGCCCGTAACCCATTCCGACTGGTTCAATGGCGGCGCGAGTGATTTTACACCGCCGCCGTCTGCGCCGTGGCAGGTCTGGCATACGGAGGTGAACAATGCTTCTCCTTTCGGGAATTCCTTTTTCAGTGTCTCCGGATTCCGGTTACCGCGGGCGCTGCGCGAACTGGTGATAACCCTTTGCAGCTGCTTGTTAAAAACAAGGTCGGGATTTGTAAGCGATGCTGAAATTTCACCCTGAAAAACCTCTTCCTGATCTTGCAGATTGCTGATGACAGCGTCAGAAACAAATCGGTTGTCAGGATATTTTGTGGCCAGTTTTGTAAGCAGACCTCGGGAAACGGAAGCATCAAAGCGCTCGATCGTTTTCGCGATTAATGCAATGTAAGGCGCTGACAATGTATCGTTTTCGTCGATCATTGTGTTGAAAGCCGATGCAAACTGCTGATATGAACCCGGCGTCATTAATGCTGGTGTGGCCGTCAGGCCCTGCATTTTGAATGTCCAATTGGGCTGGCGAAGCCATGCCATCACTTCCTCAGTTTTTAACGAATTAAGTCCCTCTAATGTCCACAATGCATGAATGGCAAGCAATGGATTAGCAGTTTGTTTCACCGCTTCACGCAAGGCTGGCACCGTCTGGTTGTATTTGCCATCGATGAGCTTTTGCTGCGCACGGTCTCTTACCCAGCCATTCGGATGTCCAAGCAGTTTGACTAGATCGTCAGCATTGGAAGATAGTGTTACGGATTTCGTCTTCGTGTTTTTAGGAACAATCTTATAAATGCGACCACTGGAAAGGGGCTGCGTAAGATCTCTTTTTCCAATTTGATCTTTGAGATACGGCGTCAAATAGGTTTTGTGCTGAATAATCCCGCGATACATATCCAAAATGTACATCGCTCCGTCGGGTCCATTGTAAAGGCTCACGGGACGGAAGCGCTCGTCGGTGCTCGCCAGGAATTCTTTTCCTTTATAAGCTTGCTCACCTTTCACGACGTAACCTTTTTCCGAAAGAATGTTGCGTTTGATCAGGTTTGCGGAAGGCTCGGGCACGAATGCATTCCAAGCATAAGCATTACCAAAAAGATCGCCGCGGTAAACGATTGGCGCAGCGGCGGCAGTGAAATCATTCAGGCGCAGGCTGTCGTCCAGCACTTTGGCCATATACCCACGGTTAACTCCCGGAGTTGGGTGCAATGGATAAACTTTGTTGTTGGCCACCGCTTTTTCGTTGTAACCGGCTACGTTTTTCTGATTTTTATTGGAGGCGCCCAGGCCAGCAGGGAAGTAATCGCCCAGCAGGTTCTGTGAATTGTTGTTGTAATAAAGACGACCGTAATTGTCCTGGCAAATGCCCCACTGGCCCCGGAAATGAGTGTGTTCAATTTCCCATTTATTGCCTCTTTTGCGATAGCGCTTATCCGATTTGGCATTATAGATCCAGTTGTCCATTGCCCGAAGCAAGCCATTCGGCTGGTGCTCCACATTGCCGCCTTCCGTGTATTTGGGATCTACGAGTGTTTTTTTAACGACCTTATCATTTTTTAATTCAAAAAACCAAAGGTTGGTCGGCTCTGCCACGAGTATGCCGTTCTCGATCAGGCAAATGGCTCTTGGCAACACCAGCGAATCGATAATCACATAGCGATCATCGTAAACGCCGTCCTTATTTTTGTCATCCAGGATTACAATGTTTCCGTTCGGAATGTCTTCTCCGGTTCCGATCGTGTCTGGCATGTAACCTGTCATTTCCACAACCCACATTCTGGCTTTATCGTCAAATTGCATGGCAACCGGCGCGCTTACCAGCGGTTCCGCAGCAATGAGCTTCACTTCGAAACCTTCTTCGATCTGCATTTTCTCAATGGTCTTTTCCGGAACAATAAAAGGCGATTTCGCCGCAACCGGAGCTGGTTCCACTTTTTCCGTTGTCGTGCTGACAGCCTGATTTGTAACTGTCTGCTTATTGGACTTACAATAGATCAGGGAGACAGAAAGGGTCAGGAACAGAAAATAAGCGCTTCGTTTTTTCATCTTAATGTGTCAAATTCAGTTTCTTAACGATTCTTCAACCGGTTTCATATTTGTGGTCAGGAAATGAATGATCAGCCATGCAATAATGTAAGCTAATCCGCAGATGATGAACAGGATATTGTAACCTGCACCAATGTTTCCGGCAGCCTTGTAATAGTCGAGTAATGAGCCAACCAGCAGCGGAAACAGCGTTGAGCCTATCGAACCGGCCATGCCGCCGATTCCCACAACGGAACTTACGGCGCGTTTTGGAAAAATGTCTGATACAACCGTAAAAATATTTGCGCTCCAAGCCTGGTGCGCAGCTGCTGCAATGCTGATAATGCCCACTGCAACCCAAATATCAGTCGCATATTTGGCCAGAATGATAGGCAAAACGGCAAATGCGACGATCAGCAATGTTGTTTTTCTTGCTTGAAGCGGCGCATAACCTCTTTTGATCAAATAAGAGGAAAGATATCCGCCGCCAATGCTTCCGAAAGTCGTTGCCGTGTAAACAATGGCCAGGTGAAGACTTGGTTTTTTAAGGTCGAGTGAAAATGTGGTTGCGAAGTAGGAGGGAAGCCAGAATAGGAAAAACCACCAGATCGGGTCGGTAAGCAATTTTCCACTGATAAAAACCCAGGTCTGACGCAGTTGCAGCAGCTTTCCCCAACTGATAGGCTTTTCATCGCCAGATGCTGAGATTTCGTTATCGCTGTGAATGTAAGCAAATTCCTCAGGCGTCACTTTTTTGTGCCGTGACGGGATTTCGTAAAATACCCACCAGAATATCAGCCAGATAAATCCAAGTGCACCTGTAATGATAAATGCTTCCTGCCAGCCATAAGAACCTAATAACCAGGGAACCATAATAGGCGCTGCAACGGCCCCGATGCTGGTTCCGGAATTAAAGATCCCGGTTGCCAGTGCACGTTCGCGTTTGGGAAACCATTCCGCTGTGGCTTTCACTGCCGCGGGAAAGTTACCCGCTTCTCCTAGTCCAAGAATGGCCCTTACTGCGCCGAAACCAAACGTGCTTTTTACAAATGCATGCGCGATTGCTGCAATGCTCCATATAATGATTGAGATCGAGTAACCGAGTTTTGAGCCGATCCGGTCAATGAAATTTCCAAAAATGATGTACCCCAAGGCGTAACAGCCTGCAAAGACCATTACAATGTTAGCATAATCCGTTTCTGTCCAGTTGAATTCGACTTCAAGTGTTGGTTTGAGTAAACCAAGGATTTGTCTGTCGATGTAGTTGATTGTGGTTGCAAAGAATAATAATGCACAAATGACCCAACGGTAATTGCCAGTTTTGGATTGTTCCATAGTGAGAGGTAAAGGATTTCTTCGGATTCAGGAATTGAAAAAACTTCTGTCTGAAAAGAAGACTGTTTTTTAGCCATTCTACCCCTTAACGCATTTGTAAACGCCCCAATAAAAAAGGATCCTGCGGCTAACAAGCTGACTTGTAGCGGCAGGATCCTGCGATATTTTGCAATACTTAATGTTCTATTTATGCAACCGGGTAAGCGCGTTGTGCTTTTTCCAGTTCTGCTTCATTGGTCAGATCAAGGCGGAGCGGCGTGATGGAAACAAAGCCGTTTTCAATTGCCCAGCGGTCTGTTCCTTCTTCTGCGGGCTCCATTGGAATTACTGTAAACCAGTAATGCTTTCTGCCCATCGGATCTAGTGCTGGCACGATCTGATTGTCGTAAAGTCTTACCGATTGTCTGGTCCAGCGCACGCCTTTCGGATCGTGCGGAAAGTTTACATTGACCAGATTAAGGTGATCATTTTTAAAAAGCAGTTCCAAAGCTTGTTCCACAAATGGGTCCAGTGCATTGAAATCAGGCTCAATGTCTGTGGGCGTGCTCAGCGCAATGCCTTTCATGCCAAAGAGCACGGCTTGCTTGGCTGCCGCTAATGTCCCCGAATGCCACATTGCATTACCCAGGTTAGGGCCCATATTGATCCCTGAAAGAACCACATCGGGTTTGTCCCATAAATGTTGTCCCAGCGCAACGCAGTCGGCAGGTGTTCCGTTAACGCGCCAGGCGTCAATTCCTTCAAAGTCTATGGGTGATTTTTTGTAAGAAAGAGGTCTGGAAGCGGTTATGGCGTGTCCCATCGAAGATTGCTCCACATCGGGTGCCACCACTTTCACTTCACCGAAACGTGCAGCAATTTTTGCAAGAGCAGCCAGTCCCGGGCTATATATTCCGTCGTCGTTTGTTACAAGAATTTTCATATTGTCGTCAATTTTAAGGTTTGGGCTAACAAAATTGTGCCTGGTATGTTTTTTATGGTTTCATTGACATCCTAAATACTGTTTATGAAAAGAGTTAACCTTTTGCATAACCCCACAGCGGGCGATAATGACTTTTCCCAAAAAGAGCTTGTCAAACTGATTGAAGCGGAAGGTTTTGAGTGCCAGTATTCGTCGGTGAAGGATGACAATTGGGCCGATTTCAAAGTGGACACTGACTTCCTGATCATTGCGGGAGGCGACGGAACGGTGAGACGTGTTGCCAAAGCAATCATGCAGCGGAAACGCCTTGATAAACAATATCCGCTCGCATTACTACCGCACGGAACAGCAAACAACATTGCCTGCGCATTGCAGATCGATGGCGAAGTAGGAGACATTGTGAAGAGCTGGCACAGCGAGAACAGGAAGCGTTTTGACATTGGAAAGATCTATGGCCTGGGTGATGACCGGTTTTTTCTGGAAGGATTCGGATACGGCGTTTTTCCACGGCTGATGAAAGTAATGAGCAAGATTGAGGAGGAAATCGGCGACTCGGCGGAAGAAAAACTGAAAGCCGCACTTGCCGTTCTATATGATGTCGTGCTCAATTATGAAAAGCTGAGAGATTGCCGGATAGTGGTCGACGGCACGGAGCATGCAGGAAGATTTTTGTTAGTAGAAGTGATGAATATTCGTTCGATTGGCCCAAATCTTGTGCTGGCGCCAAATGCCGATCCGGGTGATGGCGAACTGGAAGTTGTACTGATCCCCGAGTCGGACCGTGAAAAATTTGAAGCGTTTGTGTTGAGCCATATCAATGGCAACGACGACAAGTTTGACTTCATGACGATCAAGGGTAAGAACATTGAACTCTACTGGGACGGTAAGGATCTGCACATCGACGATGAGCGGGTGAAAGTTGAAAAACCGGTAGAGATACGAATCGAAATGCAACCGGATATGCTCAACTTTATCATTACAGAATCAGAGCAGTCATAACTTTTGGTTATGACGGATAAGTTATTGTGATTGGCGTGGAGTTGGTTTGAGCAGTAGTTTTGAAGTATTAAATTATTCCAAAATTCAGAAGATAACAATCATGATTACCACAGATATTTGCATTATCGGCGCCGGCCCTGTCGGACTATTCGCAGTCTTTGAAGCCGGGCTACTCAAAATGCGCTGCCATCTTATCGACGCATTGCCCGTTGTAGGCGGACAGCTTGCCGAGATTTATCCTCAAAAACCAATTTACGATATCCCGGGAGCACCCGGCATTATTGCAGAAGATCTTGTTAAGAATCTGATGATCCAGATCGAAGAGTTTAAGCCTGGCTTCACATTAGGTGAGCGGGTAGAGGCTTTGGAAAAACAAGATGATGAAACTTACATTGTACGCACCAACGAAGGAACCGAAGTCCATTGCAAAGTGGTGGTTATAGCCGCGGGACTGGGAAGTTTTGAACCGCGCAAGCCGGCAGTGGACAAGCTTGAATATTTTGAAGGCAAAGGCGTGCATTATATGGTTAAAAAGCCTGAGCAATTCCGTGATCAGCATGTTGTGCTGGCCGGTGGCGGAGATTCTGCCCTCGACTGGACTATTTTCCTGGCCGACATTGCATCCCGCGTAACATTGGTTCATCGGGGAGACACTTTCCGCGGTGCACCGGATTCTGCTGAGAAGGTTTTTGAACTGGCAGGAAAAGGAAAGATTGATCTGATCCTGCAATCGCAGGTTAGCAGCTTGGGTGGCAATGGTGTTTTGAAAGAAGTCTCTATTGTGCGCAACGACAAAAGCATTACGACAATTCCAACCGATCACTTTATCCCGCTTTTTGGCCTAAGCCCTAAACTCGGCCCGATTGCAGACTGGAATCTTGGCGTTGAAAAATCGGCGATCATTGTCGATACTTTTGATTACTCAACCAATGTCGAACGCATTTACGCGATTGGCGACATTAACACATATCCCGGAAAAGCTAAAACTGATCCTTTGTGGATTTCACGAGGCAGCAATCATGATGCAGAGCGCATTCAAATATGTTTATCCGGATCAAAAATTAAGTTTCAAATACACAACGGTTAACGGTGTTAACGCATTTTAGTCATGATCAATATTCAGGTTGAAGATAATAATGGCGATCGCAGGGACTTGGAAGTGCCTGTGGATATGGGGCTTAACCTCATGGAAATGCTCAAAGCTTATGAGTATGACATTCAGGCGACTTGCGGCGGAATGGGCCTTTGCGCAACATGCCACATTGCCGTGCTGGAAGGCGGAGACGCCCTGCCCGAACAAAACGATAACGAACTCGACACGCTGGACGCATTGCCAGATGCTGAATCGAACAGCCGTCTTGCTTGCCAGCTCCGGTGCAATGAGCAGATGGACGGTTTGGTAATCCGTATAAAAGCTTTGCAAGAGGCGTAATTAAGGTTATAGAATTTTGGAATATTAGTGCATAAACCTTCGCCTTCCTAATGCGGAGGTTTTTAGTTGCGCTATATGCTCGATTTGATCAACGGAAACACTGTATCCACCCAAAGCTGATGCATTTTTCCCGAAAAATGGAGGTTATCCCTCGCTAACATCGAAGGATCGTTCAGCGCCTTGCGGGAAATGGGTGTAATGTCGATGAACCGCACTTTGGCTTTGTCACATGCTTCTTTTGCCACCAGATTAAAAGCATCAATCTCTTTTGCTATGCCTGCACGATCGGAATCTCCGTATGGCGTTACGCCCCAATCCGGAATGGAAAGCACAAAGACATGATCGGCATTTCCGCCAGCAAGCGCAATGCTTTTTGTAAGTAAAGTGCTGAACTCTGTTTTGTATTCTTCAATGCTTCTGCCTTGAAACTGGTTATTGACGCCAATCATGAGCGAAACCAAATCATAATCCGTAGCTGGTTTCGCATTGTCAACGGAGAAAATCAGGTCCCGCGTTGTCCAGCCTGTGGTCGCGATTATGTCTGGTGCACGGAAACGGATCCCGGCATTTTTCATACTTTTTACAAGCAGAACGGGCCAGCGCTCTTCCGCGGTGACGCTTTGACCGATCGTGTAAGAGTCACCAAGAGCAAGGAATTTTGCACCAGGCTCGTTGCTTCCGGGATTATAAGTGGCGTCCGGTTCGTCAGTTCTGCTGCATCCCGAAAGCAGCGTGATGCTTATAATTAAGGCTTTGAACAGCTTCATATCGTGTTAATCTATCGGCACTGAATGGCCGCGTTTTAAATTGCGTTTACATTCATATACCAGCATTTCGCCGACTTAGATCGATATGGGCATTATCTTACAGTGTTAAACTTTATTTCGACTAGAGATTTATCTTAAACTGAGTCAAGCCCATGACCGCGATGAGGTTTAACGCAACTTCGGCGATTTCAACATTTCCATTAATGAGAATGCTCATTTTCGCGTCTGCGGGTTTGATGGCTTTGGTAAATAGTTTCCAGGCAATGCTGGCTGGAATCTCTAATGTTGCAACTGGTTGTTCGAATGTTTCCTTTTCAATGGTCCAGCCGGTTTCTTGTTTGACCAGATATCGCCAGTGCGGCGTTTCCAGTCCAACATTAATTCCTATAACAGTGCCCGCGCTTGCCTGCACGCCTCTGTATGTGTGGGGAAGTCCGCGCAGCAATGTTTCGATAAATGGATAGTAAAGCTCGTCGGTGATGATTCCCTGTTTTCCTACTGCTTCGCGGATCTGCTGCTGATGGTGCCATTTCTCGGTGTATTCGCGCGCAATGTGAAACCAGTTTTTGGATGTCTGCTCACCAGCCCACGCGACAGAAAACACGGCATCAATGTCCGAATTTTGCGCAGCCATAATGCTTGCATATTCTTTCCCAGTTGTTTCCAGAAGTTCAATAAGCACTTGCGGGCTCAGGCGTTTTGTGGCATTCACCCAGTCTGCATTGAGCTTGTTTAAAAAGTCGAGCAGATCCTGGTAAGAGCCGATTTCCCGGTCAGGCGGCATGCTATGGCCGTCCCGCACGCCGGATATCGTGCGCAGGTTGCCGTCCAGCAAATGGGAAGCAATGTCTTTGACAGTCCACAGTCTGGCCACGGTGGGCTTATGCCAATCTTCGGGTGAAAGTGATTTTAAAAGTTCGATCAGTTTTTTATCAAGCACAGGGAAGAGATGCACGGTTTCAATCATGGCAGGCAAGGAAATGTTGACACGGACAATGTATATACGCGGGCGGCAATTTCAAAAAAAATCATTATTAAAAACATGTTTTTTATAAACGCCATTGGGCATTTCGGTACTTTTGGGCATAATTAATGTAGTTGTCGTCCGGTAATACGAGCATTGACACCGATTTCGGACGAGATAATTGACACTCAGAAATGACTTATTGTTTAGGAATAAAAGTAAAAGAAGGGCTTGTTGCATTGGCAGACACCCGTATTACAGCAGGCACGAATACGACTGTAAAAAAGAAAATGTATGTGACGCAAAAGGATAATTATTCCCTTTTTATCATGACCAGCGGACTGCGTTCCGTACGCGATAAAGCGGTGCATTATTTTGAAGAGTTGCTAAGCGAAGGCGTTGTTTATAATAAGCTTTATAAAGCTGTTAATGCCTTTGGTGAGCAAATAAAGCGGGTTGCCGAGGAAGACAGAGCATCTTTGGAGCGTGCCGGATTGAAGTTTAACCTGAATACAATTGTAGGCGGCCAGCTGAAAGATGATGCAGATCACAAGTTGTTTCTGCTTTATTCCGAAGGAAACTGGGTCGAGCTTGACGAAGGTTCGCCTTATGTGATTATCGGGAATTCAGGTCAGGGAAAAGCAATTCTGAACCGCGTGCTGAATGGTGAATCTACAATGAAGCAAGCTTTGAAAGCTGGTTTTTTGTCGTTTGATTCAACTCGCGTCAGCAACAACGACGTTGATTTCCCGATTGACGTGGTTTTGTATAAAAAAGACAGTTTCAAGATTGTCGAACACCGTTACGAGAAGAAGGATTTGGAGCATATCTCAGATATTTGGGCTGAAAAGCTGAAACAGGCACTTGATGACATTCCGGAAGAATGGATGGATCAGAGTTTTGAAAAAATAATTTAAAATAATGGCTGCTTCAAGAATGAGGCAGCCATTACTTTTTTATTCGAGACCGTATTTGTCAATAAGGTAAACCATGGCTGCCATTGCAGCAGCCCCCAGGTCGAGCTCGCGCTTGCTAACCGCCTCGAACTTGTCATTGGACAGCGTGGTGATAATCGAAATAACGTTGCGAATCGGGAATGAGGCCCAGTAACACCGTTCCCTGCTGAGCCAGCGGACCGATATCCGCGCCACCACCGCCCGGCCCGATCTCATGAATGCCATATGCCGCGAAAAGCTTGGTCCATTGCGCAACTCTGGCTTTCTGAGCAGGCGTTCCCACCACGCCGAAGCCGAGCGGCGTAAATCCGCCACGATCCGATTCAATGGCTGCAATGTGCGTTTCCTTTTTCGATTTGGCCGAGTCAGCGTAAGCAATGCCGCCTTTCAGACCGTTTTCCTCATTCATGAACATAACCGCGCGAAGTGTATGGTTCGGCTGATATCCCAATGCTTTCAAAATCCGGATGGCCTCAATAGACTGCACGCAGCCCGAACCGTCATCATGCGCACCTTGTGCAAAATCCCAGGAATCGAGGTGTCCGCCAACGGCAATGTATTTTGCAGGATTTTTCTTGCCTTTTAATTCTCCGATCACATTGTGTGACGGCGCGTCGGGCAGTGTCTCGCAATGTTGTTCAAAGTAAAATTCAGTTTCCGGATTAGCCTTTAATGTTTTGCTTAACAGCTCAGCGCCGTTTGTTGTGATGGCAGCTGCGGGAATAATGGGCGCGCCGCTCACATAACGCATGCTGCCTGTGTGCGGGACATTATCCAGTCGCGTCGTCATGGAGCGTACGATCGCGCCAACGGCGCCTAACTTGCCGGCCTCGCTAGCACCCATGCCGCGCTGCTCCACGGCGCCGGCATAGGCTTCGAATGTGTTGATCTTCGTCGGATCCATAGGCCGGTTGAAGAATACAATCTTGCCTTTGATCTTCTCAGCGCCGAGGTCACGCAGTTCCTGGAAGCTCTTAACCTCTATAATTTTAGCCTTTATGCCGCCTTTTGGCGTTGCAATTGAGCCGCCTAGCGCCGCAATGGGCACTTCTGTTTTCAGTTTTCCATTGATGATATGTGCCTTTTCTTTTGCACCGCGCACCCAGTGCGGCACCATGACATTTTGCAGCATTACCTGGTCAAATTTCTCCTGCTCCATCACTGATTTCGTATAAGTAACGGCTTTTGCAGCGCCCTCGGAACCGCTCAGGCGCGAGCCGATCTGCTGCGTGAGATGCCGCAGCCATTCGTAGGATTTTCCTTCGGAGAGAGAAGTGTTGAAGATTTTGCGGATAAATACCGAATCCGTCTGGTAATCGCTTTGGGCATTGCTTTCATGCGCTATGCAGGCGCATAGCGATAACGTCACCAAAATTTTTTTCATTTTTGATAATAGGAGTTAGTGAAAAGGGAATATACGCCAAAAAGCCGTTTTATTAGCTCGGCTTGACGTTTTTTCCCTGACGCTTGGCAATTGAAAGCAGCAAGGCGGGGAGCAGAATGAGGTTTGTACACATGGCCACAAGCAATGTAATGGACACCATCACACCCATAGCAGCCGTTCCGCCGAAGCTCGATGCAGCAAAGATCGAGAAGCCGCAAAACAAGATTACCGCTGTGTAAATCATGCTGAGCCCTGTTCCGAAAATGGATTGTGTAACGGCCTGTGAAGGCGTCAATCCGTTTTTGTAAAGCTCTTCGCGATAGCGAGTAAGGAAGTAAACCGTTCCGTCGGAAGCAATCCCGAATGTAATGCTGAAAATAAGGATCGTCGTCGGTTTGAAGTAAATGCCGAAATAGCCCATAATCCCGGCGGTTAATGCAAGCGGAATAAGACAAGGCAATTTCGATAACAAAATGATTGGCACAGAGCGAAACAAAACCATCCCAACGATGGCGATCATGCCAATGGCGATCAGCAAGCTTTCGTACAGATTGCTTAACAAGTAATCATTGCTTTTCAGGAACACCAGACTGTGACCGGTTAAGCTAACTTTATATTGCTGCGGACTGAAAATCGAGTCGACTTTCGGTCTGATCTTCTGCATAAGCTCCTTAATGCGTTCAGAACCAACGTCTGCCATTTGAAAACTGACCCGCGTCACACTTTTATCTTTATTTACAAAAGCATTCAACTGCTTGGCAGCGCCCTGCTGATCCTGCACATAATTGGTAAGCTTGTTCAGCTCCAACACGCCGGGCAATGCATAATATTTCGCGTCACCGCCGCGGTAAGCCTGGTAAAGGAACCGGGATGCTTCTACAACAGAGAGTGGCTTTGAGAATTCCGGAAACTTGGCCATCTCATTCTGAAATGCCTTGATCTTGTAAAGCACCTGGGCCTGATCTGCGAAAATTCCGTTCGGTTGTTTTGTGTCAATCATCACTTCAAAGGGCAAAACGCCGTTGAAGTTCTTTTCAAAAAACCGCAAATCTGTGTAAACGACATCCTTTTTTGGAAGGTCATCAACCACATAACCAATCGTCTTAATCTTTGTCATCCCGAAAGCTGAAACAATGATCAACAAGACCATGGCCATGTAAATTTCTTTTCTGCGATTGTGAACGAGGAAATTCACTTTGGTAAGAAAGCCGGAAGCCCACTTACCGTCCAGATGTTTGAGGTGACGCGCTTTTGGGACGGCCATATAATGCAATGTGATCGGCAAAAGCAGTAAGCAAAGCACGTACGTCGCCATAACGCTGATCGCAGCGACTACGCCAAACTCTACGAGCAAAATGCTGTTGGTAAAATAAAACACACCAAAACCGATGGCTGTGGTCATGTTTGCCAGGAATGTCGATAAGCCGATCTGACGGATCATTTCCAGCAACGCTTCGTCCTTATTGCTGTGGGACCGAAGTTCTGCCTGATATTTATTAATTAAAAAGACGCAATTCGGCACGCCGATCACAATGAGCAGGGGAGGGAGCAGGCCGGTTAATGCGGTAATTTTATAATTGAAAAGATGCAGGATCCCGACGGAGAAAATAACACCGATCAGCACGACCACAATCGACAAAAGTGTAAGTCGTAACGAGCGAAAAACGCCCACAGGATGAGTAATGTCACAAAAACAGCCAGTCCCATGAACAGCTCCATTTCACCCGAGATCTTTTTCATGTTCACCGTCCGGATGTAAGGCATGCCTGAATAATGGAGGTCAGCCTTGTATTTCGTTCCGAATTCCTCCGCCATCGCTTCAATGTCGCTGACAATGGTCAGCCGGCGCTTGGAATTGAGTTCCTTGTCATTGAATGTGACAACGATCAGCGTTGCATTTGTCTTGCTATTAAGGATCAGACCGTCATAAATGGGCAAATTCGCGATTTGCTTTTTAATGCTATCGGCCTCGGCCTGTGTCTGCGGAATCTGCTTTATTACAGGGGAAACGTCGAATTTTCTGAGGCTGTCGTTGCGGTTAATTTTATAAACATTGGCCAACGAAAGCACATTTTTTATGCCTTGCGTCTCCTTAATGCGTTGTGTCAGCTTACACCAGTCGCGAAATTTGTTGATTTCAAACAGTTGCGGATCCTGCCAGCCGATCACCATTACGCTGCCATCTTCACCAAAAAGCTTTCTGAAATCCTGATATTCTTTTTCGACGGGATCGTTGGAAGGAAGTATCCTTGCGAAATTGTAGGAGAGCTCGATTTTGCTCGCTTCGTATGCCATGAAAACGGTTGATACGAGCACCAATGCAACCCACATAAGCCGGTAGCGGATAATGTAAGTCGCTATTTTATTCCACATATTAAGTTAGTCAGTTCCACAAAAAGTTGCAAATATACGGACAGGGAAGAGAATTTGAGACTTTTCCACAGATTATAACGGTTCCTTAATGTTTACAAAAGCCGATCCAACTGGTTTTACGGGGATTACAATTCGGCTATTTTTTCGAGATGGTGATAGCCAATGCCAAAATACGCTTTGGCATCCTGAATCTTTTGATGGATCGCCGCCCTATCGGGTGCATGGCGGGTGTCTTTTGTGCCTACGATCATCACATTTTTGGGCGTATGTGCGTCGGAAATGAATTCGAACACTTTTGTTTTGTATCCGAAATATTCCAGGATCAAAGCCCGGATGCCGTCAGTAACCATCTCAGCCTGCCTTTCGAGGAATATCCCGTATCGGGTAAGAAACTGAACATCATTCCCGGTTTTGGTTTTCTCAATTTCACGGCGGATCTGCTTGTGACAGCATGGCGCAACGACAATCAAATCTGCACCTGCGGTGATTCCTTTGAAGATTGCATCGTCAGTCGCGGTGTCACAGGCGTGTAGCGCGATCAGCATATTAACATTTGTGCTGTCAAATTCTTCAATGGTCCCTTCCTCAAAATGCAGGTTTTCGAATCCTGAGTCCCGCGCAATGTCATTGCAAAGCGCAACGAGATCAGGCCGGAATTCGACTCCGGTGATATGCGCATCCATTTGCAGGACATTTTTGAGATAATCATAAAGGGCGAAGGTCAGATAACCTTTGCCGGAACCCATATCGGCCACATTGAGCTGCTTATCAGCAGGAATTTCCTTGATCAGCGGACTCAGGAGTTCAATGTAATGGTTGATCTGGCGAAATTTGTCCTGTGCTTTCTTGAACACATTTCCCTCGGCGTCCGTAATGTTCAGCGCGTGCAAATAAGGTTTTTGCTGGCTTGCAATCAAGCGATTCTTCGTCTTATCATGCTCATCAGAAGGCACTTCCTTTATTTCTGTGACCTTTTCTTTTAGCACAATTTTATTGTTCTTCAGTATTTCAAATTGCAGTTCTGAATGTGTTGTGAATAGCGTCGCGATGTGAAAGTCATTTGCCAGCATGGTTTCAAGCATTGTTCTGGCCTCATCCAGAATGTAATTTTTTACAATGTCCCGGGTTTTATATCTGTAAGTGAAGCTGAACTTTTCCTCTTTCTTAATCAGCGCTTTTTTAATGTAAATGTTCTTGAGATTTTCTTCATTCCCGTGGTAATTGCCCAGCGAGAGCTTTATGAAAGCGTTATTTTGAAGGCTTTGCTCGAATGCAGTGATAAATTCTGCGGCTTTTGGTAATGTGTTCATGATGAGGTGCTCAGAGAATCGTTTTCGGGATTTCAATATCAATCTTCAAACCTTTGGAAGGCTCGCTGACGATCTGCACTTTGCCACGAAGACTTTCCACGCGGCTCTTTACATTTTTCAAACCCACACCCTGACGAGAAGGTTCGATCAGTCCGTTGCCGTTGTCTGTAACGATGAGGTGAATATTTTTATGATTTTCAGTGAGATCAATGGATGCGAGCGTGGCACCCGAATGTTTGATAATGTTGTTGGTCAGCTCCAAAACAATGCTGTAAAGCTCAAATTCCGTCTTGTTATTAAGCCGGTGCGACATCCCTGAAATGCTGAAATTGAACTCAATCGATTTGTTCTCGTTCATTTTATCGATCAGGCGGTGAAGCGCCATGACGAGGCCGTGTTCCTCCAATTCTGCGGGCATCAGGTTGTGTGACAGGCTCCGCACTTCGCGATATGCGGCACCAACCATCTGATGCACACTTTCATAGATTTTCTGCTCTTCCGGTGACAGCACTTTTTTGTCGATCCCGAATAAATACCAGTTTAATGAAGCCAATGTTCCACCCAAATTATCGTGCAACTCAGCCGCAACGCGCTTACGCTCAATGGCTTGTCCGCGTGCCATGGCCTCGCGTATTTCAGCATTCTTCTGCCTTAACTTATTATTGTTAAACCATAAAAATGCTGCAAATGCAATGATAAGAGCTAAAAACACTGTCAAAAAGCGCGATAGTGTTTTCTGTTCTGCGATGATCTTTTCTTGAATTGCAGAGTCCTTCAGCTGGTTGTCGTAGCTCAGCTGATACATGGTATATTGGCGCTGCACGTAGTCTGTATGAAGCATTCGTCGGCTGAAAATCACTTTTTCCATATGATCGAGTGCTTCCTGAAACATTTTTTTGTTCTTATAAGCCCGCGCCAGAGACAGCAGTGCCCAGTTTGTCTGTTGTGAGGAATGGAAGATCGTGGAATAATCAAGTGCCATGCTTGCTGTTTCAATGGCGGCATCATTCTGATCAGTAAGGCAGTAAACATTGGCAAGATCGTTCAGGACATTCAACTCGCCGTATCGGTTGTGAATTTTTTGAAACAAAACGAGCGATTGCCTCATGAGTTTCTCGGCAGTTTTACTGTCATTTTTAACAATGTGCATGTAACCCCTGTTTTGAAGCACAGTTGCACGCCCCCAATCTGAATCTATTTTGTCAAAAATGGCATAAGCCTGATTATAATAAGGAATTGCCTCATTAAACATGCCTTTTTCCCGGTAAGAATTTGCCAAATTATCCAGGCAAGTTGCCCTTGCACTGTCCTCTCCCAGTTTCTGGAAAATCTCGATCGCCTGTCTGTAATTGATTCTGGCTGAGTCCCATTGCCGATATTCCGAATAACTTTCTGCCATAAAACGTTTGGCATGAGCGGTGTAAAGAGGCAGATCCTTGGATAAGGTCATTGTTTCATTAGACAGCTCGCGGAGCACATCGTAACTGCCATCCAGCAAATAATATGTGCTTAACAGATTGTAAGCCAGGATCTTGCCTTTGCTCCATTGGTGTTTTTGTGAAAGTCGGAGCACATGTTTGGCATAAAACATTGCTTTTTCCGCATCCTGAAAGAGATATTCCTTTGCAAAAGCGTGGTATTTTAAAATAAGAACTGTGTCTTCGGCGAAACCTTTAACGGGCATTGCGGTAACCACATCAGCTTTGTCCGCAGCCGTTGTGTTTTGAAAAATAGAAGTGCATTGGCTTCCGCTCAGGAGCGTAGCCACAATCAAAACCGAAACCAGCCTGAAAAAATCACCCATGGAAGTGCTTGCGTGGGTGGGCAATATTGGCTGTAAACAGCTGTAAGTAGAAGATTTTCATACAGGAGTTGAGTATAGTTAAGCTATCAAAGATAAAAAAAGCAATGGCAAAATGTGCAGGATATTTTGCCCAAAAAGCGTTTTTATATAAATATTCCTGCAATAAATTATAGTTTGCTAACGAAACTGTTGCCCTTTACATAAAAACGATAAGGCAGATCTGCGCCGACATTAATGCCGATCCGGGTTGAAGTTGCAATCTCCGGAACATGGGCAGTGCGTCCGTTGATATAGAGCGGATCTTCGGTTAATAAATGGTTGTTATGCTGCGCACGATCAATGCCCATCGCCCGGACAAGCTTTCCAGGCCCTTTGCATAACTCGTTTAATTTCAGTTGTTCGCTTCGGATCTTTTCAACGGATTTGCCCGGGATAAGCTGCCTCCGCATTTCCATTAGTTCTATGCCTCGGACAGGTTCCAAAGCGCGGATCAGCACTGCTTCTCCTACGCCTTCTCGGTTGCTCACCACATTGAAACATTGATACATACCGTAGATGAGATATACGTAGCTCGTTCCGGCGATTCCATACATGGGCTCTGTGCGGGCGGTGCGCCTGTTGAATGCATGACAAGCCGGGTCGTTTTGCAGATATGCCTCCGTTTCGACGATGATTCCGCTCGTTAAACCTTCGGGACTTTCGTGGACAAGCTCGCAGCCGATCAGTTGCTCCGCTAGCGAAAGCGTGTCAAATGCGTTATAGAATGATAAGGAAAGTCGATTTTCCTGCACCATTTAGATAATGTTCATGGTCTGCTCCTTGATTTTTTCCAGCTCGTCTTTCATCTGCACAACAAGATGCTGAATCGTCGCGTCATTGGCTTTTGAACCGATTGTGTTGATCTCTCTGCCAATTTCCTGCGCGATGAAGTTGAGCTTCTTACCATTGCTTTCAGACGCTTTCAGCGTTTCTGTGAAGTAAGTAAGGTGATTGGCCAATCTGATTTTTTCTTCGGAAATGTCAAATTTCTCAACGTAATAGATCAGCTCTTGTTCAAAACGGTTTGTGTCAAAATTATCATCTGCCAAAAGCTCCCGAACCTGCTTTTCAAGCCTTTCTCTTACGGCCGGAATGCGTAATTTATCCTGGTCTGAAACTTTGTCCAGCAGAGTTTGAATGGTGTTAATGTATTCTGTGAACTTGTCAGCGGTCATTTTTCCTTCCTGCTCTCTGAAAACCGAGCATTTCCGGATCGCTTCAAGCACGGCAACTTTAATCTGCGTCCAGTCATTTTCCTTGCCCGATTCGTCAACTGTTTCGTTGTTATAAGCATTCGGCATTTGCAATGCAATGCGTAACAGCTCCGTCGTTTCCGGGATGAAACCAAGGTTTTCCGCTGTTGCAGCAAGGTCATTATAGTAAGCAGAAACAAGCGCCCGGTTTACGGAAGTTGAAGCAACGGTTTTGCCAACTGGCTGCACTGAAAGCGTGAATTCCACTTTTCCGCGTTCCAGCGATTGGGTCAGCAAGTTTCTGATCTCAATTTCTCTTTCCGAAAACTGCCTTGGAATACGGCAATAAATGTCCAGGAATTTCGAATTAAGGGTTTTTATCTCAACCGTTACATTGATTGATTCGGACTCGATGTTGGATACACCGTATCCGGTCATTGATTTTAACATTAGTGAAGATTTTATCTAAATAATTCATTAAAAGTGCCACATCAACTGCTAACAACCTAATTGTTAAACCGTTGCTTGCCGCCAGCCTTCGCAGGATGCTGACTTTCGGATTGTTGTGGCTTGGAAATAAGTGCATGCTTATCGATCTGTTCATTCACCGTCCGAAACCTGGAAATATCGCAGGCCAGATAAACGGCTTGGAGTAATGAGCCGGGTTCGGCCAGGTTTTTTCCGGCAATGTTGTATGCCGTTCCGTGATCAGGCGAAGTCCTTACGGCAGAAAGTCCGGCGGTGAAATTGACACCTTCATTGAAAGCCAATGTTTTGAACGGAATCAATCCCTGATCGTGATACATGGCCAAAACGGCGTCGTATTGCTTATAAGTGGAAGCTGCGAAAAAGCCATCGGCAGGGAAAGGTCCGACAACCAGCTGTCCTTTTTCTTTAAAATTCTTGATAACCGGCTGGATAATGTCAATCTCTTCTGTTCCCAGCAATCCATTTTCACCTGCATGCGGATTGAGTCCCAGGACGGCCAGTTTCGGCTTTTTTATGCCAAAATCACTTTTCAACGATTGTAACATTTGCTCAATCTTTGCGGTGAGCTTTTCTGCGGTAACATATGAACTAACTTTTTCCAAAGGAATGTGGCCGGACAGTACGCCAACCCGCAGTTCGCCTGAAACCATGAACATTAACGCGTCTTCCTTATTGAATGACTGGGCAAGATATTCGGTGTGACCTGGAAACTTGAATTCCTCGCTCTGAATGTTGTCTTTATTGATCGGACCGGTCACTAGTGCATGAATTCTGCCTTCTTTTAAATCTTCGACAGCACGTTTCAGTGAAGCCAGCGAACCTTGTCCAGCTTCCGTCGTGACTTTTCCAGGCTGCACCTCCGTTTGGTGGTCATGCCAGCAAGTGATGACATTGGTAAGTTTCGGATTTGCTTGTTCGACTTTTTGTATTCCATGCAAAGTCCAATCTTTCATTTCCAGCAAATTGCGATATTGGTTCAGCACCCGCAGCGAACCGTAAATGATGGGTGTGCACAATTTTGCTAACTGGTTTCCTTCTAATGCTTTGAGTATTACTTCCGGGCCAATTCCGTTGTAATCACCGATTGTAATGCCTATAACGGGTTTATCACTGATTTGATCGCTCATGTAGGTAAAATGCTATTGTAACTGTTCTTCTGAGTAATTCTGTATTACTTTTGCGCAATGAATGTCCGGCAAGTTACAAAAAATCCCGTGCTCCTATGAAAATCCTGATCGCAGACTCGATGCATTCCTCTCTTTTTGACATGCTGCGCGACCAGGGCTGGGAGTATGCTTACCATCCTGAATTTCGTCGTGAAGATATTTTAGCGGCAATTCCAGCCTACGACGGCCTCTTTATACGCAGCAAAACTTTTGTGGATGAGGCAATGCTTTCGGCTGCAAAGAACCTCCGTTTCGTCGCCAGGGCAGGAGCAGGGCTTGATTTGATCGATTTGGACGCCGCAGAAAAACGTCACATTGAAGTCTTTCACGCGGGAAAAGGCAATCGCGATGCCGTTGCAGAACATGCGCTCGGAATGCTGCTGGCGCTCTTTAACAATATTTTAAAGGCTGACCGGGAGGTTAGGGGCGGAATTTGGGATCGGGAAGGCAACAGGGGCGTTGAGTTGATGGGCAAGACGGTCGGCATCATTGGATATGGAAACAATGGCTCGGCCACAGCGCAGCGATTAAGTGGTTTTGGCTGCCGCGTGCTTGCGTATGACAAATACCGTGACCATTATGGTGACGCTTTTGCCTTGGAATCAAGCTTGGAGGAGATTGCGGCGGAAGCTGATATTCTAAGTCTGCACATTCCTTTGACGGAGATCACGCGTTATCTGGTGAATGCTGATTTTATCCAAAGCTTTGCCAAACCGTTTTACCTGCTCAACCTTTCACGCGGAGAAACTGTGCAACTGGAAGCTGTTGTTAGTGCACTTAAATCAGGGAAAATTCTTGGCGCTTGCCTGGATGTGCTGGAAAATGAGAAAATCAATAATCTGACCGTTTCTCAGCAACAGACGTTCGATTACCTGCGAACCTCGGACAAAGTTGTCCTGACGCCGCATATCGCAGGCTGGACGCACGAAAGTTATGTGCGCATCAATAAAGTGCTGGTAGAACAGATCCGGAACTGGCTATAAACAAAAAATGCCGACCAATGGTCGGCACGTTTGCATCTATTAGCCATGAAAAATAAAATACTTACTTGCCAAGTGTACCTCTCAGTGCACGTGGGATCTCAACTTAAGCAATCGGGTTGCTTGCGGCTGTTAATATAACAAAATTTTCAGCCTTAATAGCACCAACTTTCACAGATTTTCCTAAATCCAGCTCAGTAACGTCAACATCTACATAGTCTGGAATGTTTTCAGCCAAACCTTGTACGCGCAATTTACGCAATTTTTGATTCATTTTACCACCTTTCATTACTCCGGAAGAAGTACCAGTCAATTTTACGGGTACGTCAACTTTTATTTCCTTGCCATCAACGATCTGCAAAAAGTCTGCATGAATCAATGAATCGTTAACAGGGTGAAATTGTCTTTCTTGTAAGATGGCATTATATATGGTACCCTCGATATTCAGCGTAACATTAAAAATATCCGGTGTGAAAAGCAACTCGCGGAACAACATAGCCGGTGCGTAAAAATGAACCTGCTCAGCTCCACCATACAGCACAGACGGAACATAACCTTGTGAACGTAGTTCGGTCGCTTCCGTCTTGCCGAGATTCGCTCTTTTAAACCCTACAATCTCATGCGTTTTCATAAGAATATTTTAATTAAGAAGTTAAAAAAATAAAAATTTACTGATAATTTATAAACAATGAACTAATAGATTCATGATCACGAATACGACCGATTGCTTTTGCAAATAATTCAGCAACTGACAATACGCGTATTTTCTCGTTTTGTTGCTTCAAAGGAATTGTGTCTGTGATGATCAATTCTTCTAAAACAGAGTTTGCAATGTTTTCGTGCGCTTTTCCGGACATAATTGCGTGTGTACTAATGGCACGAACTGAATTAGCGCCTTTTTCCATGATCAATTCTGCGGCTTTGCAAAGCGTTCCGCCCGTGTCGATCAAGTCATCCACCAACACAACGTCCATCCCTTCCACATCCCCAATCACCTGCATACTCGCAATTTCGTTGGCTCTTTTCCGGTGCTTATCGCAAAGGATCATGTCCACATTCAAAAACTTAGCAAAATTCCGTGCCCTGGCTGCTCCGCCCATATCAGGAGAGGCAATCAGCAGATTTTTAAGGTTCAGGGATTTGATATAAGGAACAAAAATCGACGTTCCTTCAAGGTGGTCAACAGGCAAATCGAAAAATCCCTGGATCTGTCCAGCATGCAAATCGACGGTCATCAAGCGGTCCACACCGACCGAAGTCAGCAGGTTGGCAACCACTTTTGCAGCAATGGCGACGCGCGGTTTGTCTTTTCTGTCTTGCCTCGCGTAACCGAAGTAAGGGATAACCACTGTTACATAATGTGCAGAAGCGCGACGTGCGGCATCCACCATTAAGAGCAATTCCATCAGATTGTCAGCCGGAGGAAACGTGGATTGGATCAGGAAAACATCACAGCCTCTGATCGATTCTTCGAAGCTGGGCGAAAGTTCTCCGTCACTGAATTTCCTTAATGTGTAACCTCCCAGCTCCTTGCCATAATACCTGGCAATGTCTTTGGCCAAATATTCGGATTGACTTCCCGAAAATATTTTTACTGTATTAAATGAACCCATTGGCCAAACTGAAATTTGCGCAAAATTAAATAAAATCAATCAATTAAGGTAATATCTCGTCAAAAAAGTCTGGTAAAGTTTAATGCAGCCCCACCCGACTAGCAGCCCAATCATCGTGCCAATCACAATGTCCGCAGGAAAATGGACGCCGACATACACTCTGCTATAAGAGTAAATCGCTGCCCAGACGAACAAAAACCACATATAATTGTAACGCGTTTTTAGGAATGCGAACCACGTTATGGCTAGGGCAAAACTGGTCGAAGCATGAGACGATGCAAAACCATACATGCCGCCGCAACCCGTGACCTCGTGAACCAACCCGTCCAGCGTTGGGTCATGGCAGGGCCTTAACCTTAGAAAATAGGGTTTCATAAATCCGGAAGTAATTTTATCGGCAATGATGACAGCAATCAGCACGACGGCAATTTGAATCAAACCGCGTTTCCAGTCCTTCCGAAGGTGCAATGCAATTAAAATCGCATACATCGGCGCCCAGGTGTATTTGTAGGTGATCCAATACATGAGCGTGTCGAGCCAGGGCGTGTGATGGCCGTTGAGCCAAAGAAAAATTTCCTGGTCAGACCTGATCAGCGCGTCGATGCTTTCTGTCATGAGCTGTAACCGAGGACTTTACGCACCTTGCCAATTGTGTCTTGCGCGATAGCGCGTGGCTTTCGATTCGCCAGCGATGAGTATCGCTTCCAGCTCTTCGCGGTTTTCCATATAATAGTTGAAAATGCGGCGCGGTTCTGCGAATTTTTCAAGCATTGCTTCCAAAAGTGCTTGTTTGGCATGTCCATAACCATAACCACCATTCAAATAATGCTGACGCATGGTTTCAACATCGCTATCTGACGCAATCAGACTATATAATTTGAATGTAATGTCGTTTTCAGGATCTTTCGGTTCTTCTAATGCTTTGGAATCAGAAACGATTTTTTTGATAACCTTTTTCAGCTCGTTTTCCGGCAGGAAAATATCAATGTAGTTGTGATATGACTTGCTCATTTTCTGCCCATCCAGCCCAGGAATGGTCATAATGCGTTCGTCGATCTGTGGTTCCGGCAAAACCAGGATTTCTTCTCCCGCAATCTGGTTGAAACGGCTCGCAATGTCTTTCAGTCATTTCAAGATGCTGCTTCTGGTCTTTTCCAACGGGGATAATGTTGGCATTATAAAGCAGAATGTCCGCAGCTTGCAAAACAGGATACGTAAATAAACCTGCATTCACATCCGCCAGTTTTTCTGACTTTTCCTTAAAGGAAGTTGCGTTCGCAAGCATAGGGAATGGCGTAAAGCAATTGAGATACCAAGCCAGTTCCGTATGTTCAAACACCCTTGATTGCCTCCAAAAGACATTTTTTTCGAAAATCAAAACCAAAAGCAAGCCAGGTCGATGCAATTGCGCGCACATATTCTTCTCTTTCAGTCCCGCTTTTGATAGAAGTAAGCGAATGAAGATCAGCAATGAAAAAGAAGGATTCGTTCTGCGGGTTTCTTGACAATTCAATCGCGGGAACGATCGCTCCTAAAATATTCCCCAAATGGGGCCTCCCGCTACTCTGAATGCCTGTAAGGATTCTGGCCATTTATAGATTGTTACTGTTTGATTCTTTATTCTAGCGATTTGATTAATGCGCGAAGCTCTTTGATTGGAATGGTATCCCTTTCAGATTTATCATAAATAGTCACTAAACGAAGCTTTTCATTATCAAGCCTGAGATATGTGATTACCCTGATTCCTCCGCTCTTTCCTTTTCCTTTGCATCTTACCTGCCACCGCACTTTAAAAATACGTGATCCTAGTGGTTTTCCTAGCATTGGATTTACCGACAGATTTTCGATAAGTGCTTTAATGTCAGTTTCTAATGATGGGTATTTTTTTGAAAGTCTTTTGTATTCTTTTGAAAATTCATGTGTGTAAGTGATTTTGATCATCGGAAGGCAATGTTAATCTTTAAACAAATCATTAATGTCAGGCTCAGGCAGTTTGCCTTCTTCCATGAGCTTTACTTCTTTTAAAGCCCTGGTAAGTGAATCAAATAGCCACTGTTTGTCTGCTTCCTTTTTTTCTGCTTTTGCTTTCAAGTCCGGCAGGTCTTTATTTGGCCTGGAAACAGCAGGCTTCTTCTTCTCTTCCTTGGACAAAAATGGACGGTTCATAGCTTTCTCCTGATTATCAGTTTTTAAGAAGTTTTCCGATTTCTAATTCCCAAAATTCGTTAAATTGGATAACAAAACGTAGTAAATTTGATTTTTATAGCTTCACCACCATACGATGGAATCCAAAACACTTCAATTTTTAAGTCAACTCGCAGAAAACAACAACAGGGATTGGTTCCAGCAAAATAGAAAAGATTATGACGCAGCAAAGGCCGATTTGGAGAAACTAGTTGCTTACCTTATTGAGGAAGTGGGCAAGTTTCAGGATCTGGGCAATCTGCAAGTCAAAGAATGTATTTTCAGGATTAACCGCGATATCCGGTTTTCCAAAAACAAAGCGCCTTATAAAAACAATCTGAGCGCAGGCATTGGCCCAGGCGGCAAAGGGTCTGGAAAAATTGATTATTATCTTCAAATCCAGCCGGGTAACAAAACGTTTTTAGGGGGAGGAATGTGGGAAACCACGCCGGAGCAGATTGCCAGATTTCGTCAGGAAATCGATTACAATGCGGACGAGCTCAAACAGATCATTGAAGACAAAGAATTTCATGCCTACTATCCGAATATTGAAGGTGAGACATTGAAAACGACGCCGAAAGGATATGCCAAAGATCACCCCGAGATCGAGTTGCTGAAACGGAAACAACTTTTTTTCTCACACAATTTTTCAGATAAAGAAGTGGCTTCCAAAGACTTCGGTAAGATGGTCGTAAAAGGAATTTCAATCCTTAAACCTTTTACGGACTATATGAATTATGTTATATATGAACAGCCTGCGGAGTCCTGATTAGCGTGCCTGCCTTTCTGATTAATCCAAAGTTCCAAACCACAAACTATTAATATGCAATTTTCACACTTGCACTGCCACACGCAATTTTCCCTTCTGGATGGTGCGGCGGATATAAAAAAGCTTTTCAAAAAGGCCAAGGAAGACAATATGCCTGCCGTTGCCATTACGGACCACGGAAATATGTTTGGCGTGTTCGAATTCGTGGCTGAGGGCAATAAACAAGGCATTAAGCCGATTGTGGGATGCGAATTTTATGTGGTGGAGGACCGGCACATCAGGCAGTTTACCAAGGATAAAAAAGACGTAAGGCATCACCAGCTGCTTCTTGCCAAAGATGAACTGGGTTATAAAAATCTGGTCAAAATGTGTTCGCTCGGCTTTATCGAGGGAATGTATGGCAAGTATCCGCGGATTGATAAGGAACTGATTGTTAAGTATCACAAAGGGCTTATCGCCACAACTTGCTGCATCGGGGCCATCATTCCAAAAACCATTTTAAGAAAAGGTGAAGAGGAAGCGGAGAAAGAATTTAAATGGTGGCTGGATTTGTTTGGCGATGACTTTTATGTCGAGCTGCAACGCCACGAAATCCGGGATCAGCTGATTGTGAATCAGGTTCTTGTGAAATTTGCCAGGAAATATAATGTGAAGATCATCGCTTCCAACGATTCGCATTATGTGGATCAGGAAGACTGGAATGCGCATGATATTTTGCTTTGTATCAACACTGGTGATAAGCAAAGCACGCCTTCGGCAAAGGATTTTGATGATGATAAAGGCATTCCGAAAGGCTCACGTTTCGCGTTTTTTAATGATCAGTTTTATTTCAAAAACACGAGCGAAATGATGAAGCTGTTCAACGACTTACCCGAGTCGCTGGACAATACGAATGAGATTGTCGATAAAATAAAAGCGCTGGATCTGCGGAAAGACATTCTGCTGCCCAACTTCCCGATTCCTGAGGAATTTAAGACGCATACGCTGTCGGAAATGGTTGGTAAAAGGAACTTACGGCCGATGTGTTAAACCAGTGGGAATATCTGAAACACCTCACATTCGAGGGTGCAAAGTTCAAATATGGAACCATAACGCCTGAAATTGAAGACCGACTAAACTTCGAATTGCACACGATCCGGAACATGGGTTTCCCCGGTTACTTTCTGATCGTGGCCGACTTCATTGATGCAGGCCGGAAAATGGGCGTTTTCATCGGCCCGGGGCGTGGTTCTGCAGCTGGATCCGTGGTGGCTTATTGCACAGGGATCACCAACATTGACCCCATTAAATACGACCTGCTTTTCGAGCGTTTCCTGAATCCTGACCGTATTTCACTTCCCGATATTGATACGGACTTCGATGATGAAGGCCGGCAGAAAGTGATTGATTATGTGGTTAAAAAATACGGTTACAATCAAGTTGCACAGATCGTCACGTATGGCACAATGGCCGCGAAATCGGCCATTAAGGACGTTGCGCGGGTTATGGACCTGCCGCTGGCAGATGCCAATGCACTCGCCAAGTTGGTTCCGGATAAGCCCACCTATAATATGACGCTCAACCGCATCTTCACAGCGCCGCTGGAAGGAGAGGGGAGTTTGACAAAAAAAGAAGGCATAGCGCCCGAAGAGCTGGATAATGTAAAGAAAATGCGAGCGATTGCATTAGGTAATGATTTGCAAGCGAGTGTTTTACAAGAAGCGCGAAGGCTTGAAGGGACGGTTAGGAACACGGGAATTCACGCAGCGGGGATCATTATCGCACCAAGCGATCTGACTGAAATCATTCCGGTAAGCACATCGAAGGATTCGGATTTCCTCATTACACAATATCAGGGAAAGATCATTGAGGATGCGGGCGTTATTAAAATGGACTTTTTGGGCCTGCGAAACCTGACAATTATCAAGGAAGCATTGCGGCTCATCAAGCAAAATCATAATGTAGACATTGTGATCGACGACATTCCGCTCGATGATCCGAAAGTGTTTGAATTGTTCCAAAGGGGCGAAACCAATGCAATTTTCCAGTTTGAATCCGACGGGATGAAAAAGTACATGCGCGACCTGATCCCAGATCGTTTCGAGCACTTGATCGCGATGAACGCGTTATACCGCCCCGGTCCGATCGCTTACATTCCAAACTTTATCCGTCGTAAAAACGGATTGGAGGAAGTAACTTATGATTTGCCCGAATTGGAAGAATATCTGGCTGATACTTACGGGATTACGGTTTATCAGGAGCAAGTAATGCTTTTGTCCCAAAAACTGGGCGGATTTACCAAAGGACAAGCCGATACATTGCGTAAAGCAATGGGTAAGAAGCAGATAGAGACGCTGAACAAGATGAAGGGCGACTTCATGAAAGGTGGAACGGGAAAAGGACTCGATGCCAAGAAATTGGAAAAAATCTGGACTGACTGGGAAGCTTTTGCATCCTATGCCTTTAACAAATCCCACTCAACCTGTTACGCCTTTGTTGCCTACCAAACTGCTTACCTGAAAGCCCATTATACAGCGGAATATATGTCGGCTGTATTAACAAGCTCGCTGGGCAACATTGAGAAGATCACGTTCTTCATGGAAGAATGTAAAGCGCAGGGATTGAAAGTGTTAGGTCCGGATATTAACGAATCTGACAGACAATTTAATGCGAATAAGAAAAGCGAGATCCGTTTTGGATTGGCTGGCGTGAAGGGAAGCGGGGATGCGGCTGTTGAGGCGATTATTGAGGAGAGAAACCAGAATGGACCATTTAAAGACATTTTTGATTTTATCATAAGGGTCAATTTAAGGACTGTTAATAAGAAAACGATTGAAAGTTTGGCTTATGCGGGTGGATTCGACTGTTTCCCAGAATATCACCGTGCGCAGTATTTTGCGACTGAGCCGGGAGAAACAGGAACATTCATTGAGAAACTGATTCGCTACGCCAATAACTATCATGCTGAAAAAGCGTCTGCGCAATCATCACTTTTCGGGGCATTTGGTGGAAATGAAATTTTGATGACCAAACCCAAAGCGGCCGATGTGATGCCTTGGGATGACCTTGCGAAGCTGCGTTACGAGCAGGATGTGGTTGGATTTTACATTTCCGGGCACCCGCTGGATACATTCCGGGTGGAGCTCGATAATTTCTGCAATTGCACGGTCGATAAGGTGATGGAGATTGGCGAAAATGAAAAGGCGCCCAAATATTTCGGTAAGGAGATCAATGTCGGGGGGATTGTTACCAGCGCGATGGAACGCATGTCGCGCAACGGCAGCTTGTTCATGATCTTCAAAATTGAGGATTACCGCGGTTCAATGGAAATGCTTTTGGGCGGAGAAGATTATATCCGGTTTAAGAATTATTTACAGGTGGGGCAGTTTCTTTACATCAAAGGAAAGGTGCAAAACCGCTGGAAACAGGAAGATCAGTTTGAATTTAAAATTTCCCAAATTCAGCTTTTGACAGAGATCAGAGAGAAAATGTGCCGGAAGATCCGCATTAATCTCACATTGGATCAGATCGACGCCCAATTCATTCATTTGCTGAACGAAACGTTTGGTAATCATCCGGGTGCGTGTGCGGTGAACATGACCGTTGTGGATCCGGAAACGCATCTGGAAGTGGAAATGGTGTCGCGCGGTTTCCGAGTGGCTCCTTCCAATGAATTGTTTAAAGTGCTGAACGGATTTCACGGGGTGAAATTCTTTTTAAACTAGTTCGATGCAAGTAGAATCAGGAACTTTTAGGCATTAATAATCCTTATTACATCAGATTTATAAAATAACATTAGACATTTTTTCGACATGGGAAAAGCACTTGAAATTACCGATAGCACCTTTGAAGATCTCATCCAGGGAGATAAGCCAGTACTTGTTGACTTTTGGGCTGAATGGTGCGGTCCTTGTAAAATGATCGGACCGGTTGTAGAACAATTGGCCGGCGAATATGAGGGCAAAGCAGTTATTGGTAAAATGGATGTGGATATGAATTCGTCGGTGCCAGCTAAGTTCGGTATTCGCAGTATCCCAACATTAATGATCTTTAAAGGCGGACAACTAGTAGACAAAGTTGTAGGCGTTGTGCCAAAAACAACTTTGGAAGATAAATTAAACGCACAAATCGAAGCTACGGTTTAGTAGTAAGCGATTTGTAAAAAGACTAAAAGCTCCCAACCGGGAGCTTTTTTTGTGGGTGGTGATTTGGAAATGGTATATTATTGTATACCTTTGAGTATAACACTTTGCTCACACTATCAATGAAATATTCAGAGTTTCACCGTATCATACGGCGTAATGGCTGGTTGCTCGTACGAACACGGGGCAGCCATTGCATATATCGAAAGGGCAGCATTACTTATGCTGTCGCCAACCATGGTTCCAAAGAAATGGCGGAGCCCACGCGTTTGGCAGCAATAAAAATCATGGGCTTAGACATAGAAAAGAGATGAAAACAATCAAGGTGCTTATAGGCCGAAGCAAAGATTTCTACGGAGCACATTCCGAGAATGTTAAAGGGATAAATGGCGGCGGTGAGACAATTGACGCGGTAAAAAAATCGGTAATGGAATGCATTGAGATCATCAAGACTTTTGATGATAGAAACATTCCGGCCGCTTTAAAAGGGGAGTATGAAATTGAATGGAGGCTGGACGTGGGCAGTTTCTTGCAATATTATAAAGGCATTTTTAGCCAAACGGGCATTGCACGCCTTACAGGAATCAATGAAAAACTCTTGAATCATTATGCTTCAGGCTTAAAAAAGCCAAGACCGGCGCAGGCGAAAAAGATTGAAGCTGCACTGCACCAATTGGGCAGTGAGCTTCTTGCACTTAAATTATGATTACAAACATTACTCGCTTATCTCAATAACAAACTTAGCCTCAAACTTCTCGCCAGCAGCAAGCTTCAAAATGCCTTCTTTTGTTTCGAGATTTTGATCTGAATCTGCGCTGTCGGCGATGCCCAGCCACGGTTCGATGCAGACGAAGTGGCCGCCGGGTTTTGCCCAGACGCCTAAATATTTGAAGTCGTCGTAATGGACGGTGATAACCTCGGAAGATTTTGTGCTGCGCAGGCTTACTTGTTTGGAGACCAAATGTTTGAAGATCAACGCGTCGTTGTCGAACAAATGCTTGTTTAGATGAAGCATGTTGGTGTTTTCAAGAACGGGTTTTGTTTCGTTGCTTACCAAACCATTTTTTTCCAGCAACCAGGTCGAGTCATTTTCAACTGCGTAGAATTCCAGGTAATAATCCTCGTAAACTTCGTCGTCGTGGAGCGGGCATTTAAATGCTGGGTGTCCACCAAGTGAAAACAACATTTCCTCACTTCCATGATTGATCACTTCGTGATTGACTACAATCTTGTTTTTATCAAGGCTGTATGTGATTAAAAATTCGAACTCAAACGGGTAAATTTCTAGCGTTTTTTCACTTGATTTCAAACCGAATGTCAGACTGTCAGCGGTTTGATTTACCAGCTTCACGTCAGCATTGTTGCGGATAAAGCCGTGGCGGGGCACAGCGTACTGCTTGCCTTTATAAATTACAAATCCATCCTTAATCGCTCCGATTACAGGAAAAAGAACAGGAGCATGGCTTGCCCAAACATTGGGATCGGCATCCCATAAAAAATCTTTCCCAGTTACAGTGGATTGTATTTGAGCCAGTTCTGCACCAGTTTCCTGGACTGCAATTTTTAGAAATTCGTTTTCAATCGAGTAATTCATGGTTTCTATTCGTTCAAAACTGCTAAAATAACTTCACAAGCTTCCTTAATTTGGTCTTCCGTAATGATTAGTGGCGGAGCAATGCGCATGGCATTATCGCAAAACAAAAACCAGTCCGTCACCACGCCGCGTTCAATGCAACGGTCGATTGTATGCTTTAATTTTTCAAAAGACGCCATCTCGGCAGCCAACATTAAACCCTTTCCACGCACTTCCTTAATGTCTGCATGAACCAACAGCGACTTAAATAGCGCGCCTTTCCCGACCGCCGATGCCGCCAGATTTTCTTCCAATGTAACCTGCAAAGCCGCAAGCGAAGATGCGCAGCTCACCGGGTGCCCACCAAAAGTAGTAATGTGCCCGAGAATCGGATTATTTTTGAAAACGGACATAATCTCGTGCGACGCCATAAATGCACCAACCGGCATGCCGCCACCCATGCCTTTAGCGCTCAGTAAAATATCGGGATAAATGCCGAATTGCTCAAATGCCCAGAATGTTCCGGTGCGACCGAATCCCGTTTGTATTTCGTCTAATATCAGCAGCGCACCAGTTTCAGTGCATTTCGCACGTAAAGCCGGAAAATAATGTTCAGAAGGAATTCGCACACCGGATTCTCCACCAATGACTTCAATGACAACAGCCGCCGTTTTTTCAGTGATTTTGTCAAGATCGGGCAGCGAACCGTGCGGAATGTTGGTCACGCCGGGAAGCAATGGACGGAAATTTCGCTTAAAAAATTCTGCCCCTGCAAGACTGAGTGCGCCTTGCGTAGCGCCGTGATAGGCATTGTAACAAGAAACGAAACCATCCCGGCCCGTGAAACGCTTGGCCAGCTTCATCGCGCCTTCGACCGCTTCTGTCCCGGAATTGGTAAAATAAACATTGTCTATCAATCCAAAAGGAGACGGATTAAGCATTGGTAAATCCAATGTTTCGGTCAGTGCTTTTGCCAATTTTACCTGCGCGCTTTGGACATATTCGCCATAAACGAGCAAATGCATGTGCTTATCCAACTGCTCGTGCACGGCGGCAAGCACCTTCGGATGCCTGTGTCCAACATTACTAACAGCAATTCCGGAAATGAGGTCCATGTAACTTTTTCCCTCGGGACTGTACATGTAAACGCCCTCAGCTTTCTCAATTTCTAAGGCAAGCGGATAATCTGAGGTCTGAGCCAGATGGTCGAAAAAATGCTGGCGATGTGATATATGCATTCTAAAAGATAAATACTTTTAAAAAGTATCTTTAATATTTTATTAGTAAAATGTATTAAACTTTATTTTTCGAAAAACACAGCGCTTCCGCCAACCCAGGTGAAATCTTTGTTATAACGGACGCCTATCATTTCACCGCGGCTCAATCTGCTCAACCCGATCAAAAGCTCCGGTTCGCCTGCATTGTCATTCCATCCGTACATCATTCTAATCTCACATTTAACCATTCCATCGGGTGCCTGAATAACCGGCTCATAAACGACCTTTTTCTGTAAAATGTAGTTTTCAGGATCGGTTAAGGAAGTTAAATCGGACGCTGAAATGTGCAACTGAACGCCTGAACCGGCAAATGAGAACAAGGGTTTTAAGACATAATTCTCTAAATCCGCTGGAAAATCGCCGTTATAATCACTTACAAACTTCGTGTCCGGAATGTATTCGCTTTGTAAAAATGGAATTGAAAATTTGCTGATCCTGAAAAACCAGTTGGGATGTCCGACCCACGTCACATCCACGTCGTCCGTGAAATGGTAACTCGTTTGCAGGTCCGGATAGTTGAGCAAATCATCGAAAATCAGGCGGTTGTAAATACGCTTAACCTGTATTTTCCGGCCATCTTGTTCATAGAAAAGCTGTTTCCCTTCCTTGATTAGCTTGGTATAGCACACGGCTTTAATGCCCAGCATGGCTTCGGTTACAGCAAAATCAACTCTGGTTTTTTGTTTTTCCGGAAAGATTTCCAGCAAAATGACGTTCTCAGGATTTTCATCAGCGAGGATGAGTTCCCTGAGTTTTTGGACATAAGATTCATAAGAATCAGACCCGAAACTGTAATGAAAATTGTCCGGGATTTCGAAATGCTTTTTGAAAGATTCAGACAAATATGCCTGATAACCGAAGACAGAAGGAAATCCTTGCAGCTCAATCAGTTGTGGAACAAGCTCACCATTTTCATCTTTACAAATTGCAAAGTCAATGGCCAGGAATGATGTGTGATTATTCTCATTGGGAACATGCTGGCCTGCCGGAACAGCCCTTTCCGTGTTCGCGACGAATGCTGGCGAGCGTAATGTTTCAATGATCTTCTCCGAAGCATTCGTTATTTTTTCAAGCACTGCTTTTGGCACAAAAACCGGCGTTTCCGCCACCCGAAAATCCAGCTGTCCGGGAAAATCCACTTCAAAAGAATTGACGAAAGCCTCATATTTGCTTTCTGTAAAAGAACTGTTGAATGCTTCTCGGGCTTGCTTATGCATAGGCAGGCTTTAAAGATTGGTTCAATGCATTTTTGAGAAAAGTCGGAATCACCACAGCTTCCGTGAGCATAATCTTGTCCGGATCATTCAAATGCGTAATCATATCATTGTATTTTGTTTCACCGTGATTGGCGATAATTGCAGCCTTTTTATCGTCACGCAGGAAGTAACGGAGCATGCCTTCGGCGTCTGCTTCGGGGTGAAATTGCGTTCCAACGATTTCTTTGGAAAAGCGGATCGCCATCACAGCACGTTCCAGCGGCACATGCGGTCTGATCTTTTCCAGGCAAAGCAATTTTGCGCCCATGTTATCGAGCATAAATTGATTGGGTTGCGTCACCTGAAAATCACGCGAATCGACGATCCAGAATGGGTCTGCTAATGCATTGAGCAGCGGATCTTTCCTTCCGGCAGCCGTTTTATGCACGGGAAATGTGCCAAATGAGGTTTTTCTACGCTTGCTAACACCGGCGAGCTGCCAGTGGATGCAGGCCATCTGAAACGAATGGCAAATCAGAAAAAGATGCTTTTTATTCTTGTTATGCCGGTTCGCGTTATGCTGGAAAATTTGGTCCAAAAAACTGAAAAACCGCTTTTCCCAAGGTTCGCCGACAGGCGAAGGATTTCCCGGGCCACCGGTGGAAATGTATGCATCGAAATCCATTCCTGGCACTTCGAGCTTTTGACGCACATCAAAAATGGTGTACGAAACAGACACAGATTCTTGCTCACCAAATGCAGTCACGATCTTTTTGATGCACCGCATTCCTTCATTTTCGAAACCATCGTACATGTCCAGAATTGCAATCCGGAAATGTTTTTTGTTATCATTCATCTTAACCGTGCCGGACGATTTAAGCCAGCCATTTATATATTTTTAACAGAACAGGGTAAGTTTTATTAACAACACGATGCCCTAATAGTTCGCAGTAAACCAAAAAAATCCGGTTAAACCAAGCCAATCTTTGTCTCGGCGACAATGTAATCGACCACTGCATTCATACTTCCAGTTTGTTCAAATACAGCCAGTTGTCTGTCTGCGCCGGTGCCCATTTCCATGATTTGGTGAATGTAATCGATCTCTTTCCGGCTGCCGAGTTCGTCGATCACGTCGTCAATAAAATCGAGCAATTCCACGACTAATGCTTTGTATTCCACTTCTTCCTGCTTTCCAAAATCGATCAGTTTTCCATGAATTCCATAACGAGCTGCCCGCCATTTGTTTTCATTGATCAGCATGCGGTGATAGGGCCTGAATGTCAGATTCATGCGGTGTAATTTGTGGATTTTGGCCACGAGCGCCTGCATAATGGCTGCCAGACAAATGGTTTCATCCGTGCGCATCGGCACGTCGCACATGCGGAATTCAATGGTGTCAAAAAACGGATGCACGCGAATATCCCACCAGATCTTCTTGCCGTTGTCAATGCATTTGGTTTTGATCAGCAGGTTAACATATTCGTCGTATTCTGCTGCGCTCGAAAAGGAATCGGGAATTCCTGTTCTCGGAAATTTATCAAAAACCTTTGAACGATAAGATTTAAAACCCGTATTGCGGCCGCACCAGAAAGGTGAATTGGTGGACAAAGCATAAATGTGCGGCAAAAAATACCGCACCGCATTCATGATCTGGATCGCCTCATCGCGGTTTTCAATGCCCACGTGCACATGCAAGCCAAAAATCAGGTTTCCACGCGCAACGTCACGCATTTCGTCAATGATTTCGTCGTAACGCGGGTCGGGCGTGATGAGCTGTTCCACCCAGTCCGCAAACGGGTGTGTTCCGGCTGCCGCAACCTGCAAATCCTGCTTTTCAGCCAGATCCAGGATCATTTTACGCAAATAAGTGACTTCCTCTCGCGCTTCCTGAATGTTATGACAAATGTTGGTGCCGACTTCCACGACAGCCTGATGCATTTCGGCCTTTACCCGTTCTTTCAGGGTAATTTTTCCATCTTCAACAAGCTTCGACATGTGTGACCGCAGATTCCGTGTGACCGGGTCAATGGTCTGAAACTCTTCTTCAATTCCCAGCGTGAAAGAGGCCATAATGCGTGCGTATTCGGGTGATTAAGGTTTTTTTAGTTTTGAATTGGCAGCAGGTGCTTTTGTTGCAGCCGCTTTTTTGGTCGGGATTTTTGGCGTTGGTTCGCTAGGAACGGGCTGATCACCTTTATCTTCAACGAGTTTTGAAGTTTTCTTTGGCGCGACTGCTTTCACTTTCACTTCCTTAGCCGAAGGAGGAGCGATTACAGGCGTTTCTGCCGGTGCAGCTGCAACCGGAGCCGAGGCCGAAATGCCCAGCGCATCCTTAACAAATGTTCCCCAAGTTAGGTTGGTTTGTCCCGGAACCTGCGCTTTGGCTCGTTCAATGGCCATATTGGCCGCAGCTTCTACAACCCATTCAAAATTATCGCGGCCGACAGAATAAATGTCCGCGTCAGGCGCGGGATTGCAAAAGTCGATGGCGATCGGAATGCCATCCCGCACAGCAAATTCCACGGTGTTGAAGTCATAACCAAGTGCAATGTTCAGCTTCAATGTGTAATCGCGGATCGTTTCCAGCAATTTTTCACCCTCTTCTCCCGTCGCCTTCATTTCAGCTGCATAGCGCAAATGATGCGGATTCCTTGGTTCGTAAGGCATGATCAGCACTTCTTTCTGGCCAATGCAATAGCAACGAAAATAATCAGTGAAGTCGATTTCTTCTTGCAGCATCATGACCAGCTGGCCCGTTTCCTCATGCTTATGCCACATATCCTGCGGATTAACGACTTTGTAAACGCTTTTCCAGCCGCCGCCATCATGCGGTTTCATATAAGCCGGAAAGCCAATGTATTGAAAAATTTCCTCCCAGGCCATCGGAAAAGCCAGGTTACGGAAAGATGTTTCAGATGTATTTTCAGGACGTTCTTTTGAAGGCAAAAGCACTGTTTTTGGAACCGGAACACCTATTTTTTCAGCCAATGCATTGTTGAAAAATTTCTCATCAGCACTCCACCAGAAAGGATTATTGATCACAGCCGTTCCGGAAAGTGCTGCATTTTTCAGGTAAGCGCGATAAAATGGCACGTCTTGCGAAATTCTATCTATAATGACCGCATATTCGGTTGGATCGGCCTGAACAACCTTATCTATTGAAACAGCTTCGGCGATAAAGCCGCTGTTTTTACTGTTAACTCTTTCAATAAAAGCGTTCGGAAAAGTGTTTTCCATTCCAAACAAAATTCCAATTTTCTTCATAATGAGGTTTTTGTTTTGTTTTTATAAAATCCTGGACAAGTAGTCAGGAAACATTTTGTTCCAAAGCGGCCAGTCATGTTTTTCCCAGCCACGAATATCGAGCCAGTGTTCAATTCCCTTGTCGCCGAGGATTTTTGACATTTTTAAATTGCTATCGAGGCAAATATCCCAATCAGAAGTGCCAAGCACGATCTTCATATGGCCATAGCGCCAGCCTTGTTCGTTGGGCATAAAATCGATCGGGTTGTTGAAATAAACCGTGTCGTCGTAAAAGCCGTCTGTGAAGCTGCGGATATCGAATGCGCCGCTCATGCTGATCATATAGGCGACTTGCTCGGGATGTTTAAAAGCAAAATTAGCTGCATGAAAACCACCAAAGCTACAACCCGCAACGCCGATCCGGTCGACATGACATTCGTTCCTTATATAGGGCACGAGCTCGTTTTTAAGAAACTTATCATACTGAATGTGGTTCAGCACGCGATATTGCGGGTTCAAATGCTTCGCATACCAGGACTCAGCGTCAATGGAGTCGATGCAATAAAGCTTGTATTTCCCAGATTCCACAAGTCCGCGAACGGATTCGATCAGTCCCATGTCTTTGGCTTGATAATATCGGCCTAATGTGGTCGGGAAAATCAGGATCGGATAGCCCCAGTTTCCGTAGACGAGCATGTCCACGTCACTGTCCAGATGATGCGAGTAATATTTAATATGCTTCTCTTCCAAAACCCAATTTTTAAAGTGATAGCATTGATATTGAAATATACAAAACAAATTAACGGAACCAAATTATAGGCATTTATTAACTTGCAGGCCTTTCTTGCATTCATTTCAACCCGGAATTTAATTTGAGTTTTCACAACGAATCTTCATTTCCAATTTTTAAAAACGTGTTTTCTGTCGCGCTGCAAAGGGACGTAACGATTTCGATCATAGAGCCGATCGACTTCGATTCATCCGTTTCCTACAAGCTGGTGCTGTTCAATGATGGGCAGGATTTCGAGCGGCTGCGTATGGAACCGATCAGCAAAGCATTGCAGCGTGAAAATGAAATCGCGCCGGTCCTGATAGTCGGCATTCATGCGAATGAAGATCGGATCCATGAATATGGTGTTGCGGCGGAAGCTGATTATGCGGGCCGGGGAAACAGGGCAGGCCGAACAACACAGTTTGTTGTTGACGAATTGCTGCCTTGGCTTTCAGCGGAATATCAAATTGGTAAAGAAGTTGTTTATGCCGGATTCTCACTCGGAGGCTTGATGGCGCTGGACGCTGTCTGGAATAATCCCGGCACATTTGCAAAAGCGGGTGTCTTTTCAGGATCATTATGGTGGCGAAGGACGGCGCTTCACGACAATTATCAGGAATCGGACCGGATTATGCATGCGCAAATCGCTAATTCAGTGCACAAAGATGGACTGGCTTTCTGGTTTCAATGTGGCTCTCTGGATGAATATGATGACCGCGACGGCGATGGCGTCATCGACTCTATTCAGGACACACTCGAATGCATTGCAGAACTGGAACGCAAAGGTTACGCCTGGAACCGGGACGTTTTTTATACAGAAATTGAAATGGGAGAGCATAATCCGGAAACCTGGTCAGCGGCTCTCCCTGCATTTTTCAAGTGGGCGTTAGCGGACGCTTAACATTAGAATTTTGCTAAAAACGCCATTGTGTCAACGCCATCCGCATATTCATTCAATGTTGGTTCCTGGGTTTTACCAAAAGGGACGATTGCTGGCGCATGAAGCGGCGCGTTTGTGACCACACATTGAATCTTTTCAGCCTCCCCGGTCAGTTGTGGTTCAATGTCGCTAACAGACTCATATGTCTCATAATGCAGCACGCTAATGGCCGAAACGAGCGCTTTGCTTTCGGTAAGGATCAAAAATCCGTTGTCATAATGCGGAACACGATTAACAAGAAATATCGACTTGTTGTATTCGTAGTTGTTGAAATATTTATGGTGGTGCAAATACGTCTTATCCAGATCTTGAATTGATTCGTAAAACTTGGTAAAGTCATATCCGGCCGGCACGTAGAGCTTTGAAACATTCCTGCATCCCAGGCCGAAATACTGTAAAACATCGCGCCCCAGCGCACGCAGTTCTTCAACTGTTTCCGAACCGGAAAGCACGGCAACGGACGTCCGGTTTCTGCGTATAATGTTGGGTTTTTTGGCAAAATAATAATGGAAATAGCGCGCCGTATTGTCGCTTCCTGTGGCAATGTAAGCATCGGCATCATTGAGCCTCTCCACAAATTGAATGTAATCCTTGACTGCAGGCTGGATTTCAACAAGCGTATCCAGCAGCGCATGAATCAGGAACTGATCGTCTGAGCTTGGTTTTGCCATCAGCACATGCCCGCTCACCAGCACCGACAAGGCATCATGAAAACCAACCGCCGGAATGTTTCCTGCCATCACCACGCCAATTTTTTGCGAAGAACCCGGCTCCGGATATTGCGCAGCCCACACATTGAGTTTATCCGCGTCAAGAAATTGATTTGCAATCGCTGTCAAAGATCTGGCGACATTTTCGGGGGTAAACCAGTTATTTTTGCTGTTGGCGCGTGCGATCCATTCGGCTATTAAAAGTTCGTTTCCAGGGTTTGTGATGAATTTTCCAAGATCTATAAATGCATTTATTCGCTCAACTCTCGATATCATTCTGATGAAACTGTAAAAAGTTTAATTAAGGTATTCGTTTTTATTTTTCTGATTGTCGGGAAACTATAAATAGTTATATTTGTTACTTTAACAGAAGAAATAGCAACAAATATAAACAATCCGGCGATATGGCTATAATGATAACCGATGAATGCATAAATTGTGGGGCGTGCGAGCCAGAGTGCCCTAATACAGCAATTTATGAAGGAGGTGTAGAGTGGACCTGGGGAGATGGTACAAGTTTGGACGAGGTCGATTTTGGTGATGGAACCGTTGTTAGCGGTAAGGAAAAACAGTCGCCCGTTTCTGACGAGTTTTATTATATAGTATCAGATAAATGTACCGAGTGCGTAGGTTTCCATGAAGAGCCTCAATGTGCAGCAGTTTGCCCAGTCGATTGCTGTGTGCCGGACCCTGATAACGAAGAAGAGGAAGATACTTTACTCGCTAAAAAAGCTTGGATGCACGGTGAATAAGTCCTGCTAACCAAATAAGATTTCGAAGCCCCGCCAGCAGCGGGGTTTTTTTGTGCCCAAACCTTTCTGTAAATGTCATTATAATAATAAAATATCTTAATAATTCCGTCGAGCCTTGATTTAGGAAATTTTGTGGATGTCTGTTTATACAAAATTTAAATTTTTGACTTAATTCTGTCAAATCGTTCATTTTATGTTCATAAAACAATAATTTAGAGTATAAAAAAATGAAAATTGTGTTTTTTAATATAAAATTTGACTTACATATTTGATAAATACAATTTATGTTCAATATTTGATCCAGTAATACCGCCGGAGAATAATATTAACTTAAACAGAATATAATTATGAAAAAAGTCTATTGTACAGTATTATCTTTGATGGTTCCTTTTTTGGGTTTTGCAAAGTCTGATGAAGAGAAAAAAGCTGCCAAGGCTGATACAATAGTGGTCGTTGAGGCGCAGGACGAAGATGATGCGAAAGGTGCCTTTGCGTTTTCGGGCTATCTGGATTCGTATTACATGGCTAATTTCAACAAACCTGCTTCACGCTCTAACATGGGTGCAGCGGGAACCGGCCGTGTGTTCGATCGTAAGTCAGGTCAATTCTCGTTAGGTTTGGTTCAGGCGAAGGTTGCTTACACCAATGCAAAATCAGAAGCAGTTGTGGACCTTACATTCGGACCCAATGCAGATTTCGGTAACTACGGAAACTTGCTGAGCCCGCTTGACGGAGCAAGCACGAGCACCGCACTTGCTATCAAACAGGCTTATTTTACTTACAAATTCACAGATAAGTTTTCCATGACTGCCGGACAGTTTGGAACGCATATCGGTTATGAAGTGATTGATGCCCCAGCTAACTTTAACTACTCTTTATCAAACCTGTTTAACAACGGCCCATTCTATCACGCCGGTTTGAAAGCGACTTACGCATTTTCAGACAGAGCTTCTTTAATGGTTGGGGTTGTTGGAGAATGTAGATACGGATTAGGTGACAACAACCGCAAAAAAGGAATCATCAGCCAGCTATATTTCAAACCGGTTGAAAACTGGAACGTGTATCTGAACTACATTGGCAGCAACGAGGCAAAACCCGGATTCACTGGGCAAACAGCCAGAAGGTTACTATCAGGTGTTTGACGTTACAACGAGTTTCCAGGTTACTCTGAGCGATTCCTGCTTGGACTTAACGCCGCTTACGGAAGCCAAAAAGGAGATTATCAAGGTTACGGCGGCCCGGTTGATTCTCAATCATGGGGTGGCGTTGCAGTGTACGCAAGCACAGCAACAACGGACAACGTCGGACTTAGGAGCGCGTTACGAATATTTTAACAACGACAATGGTGTACGTGGACTTTTGACCGCCGCAGGTCTTGGTACAAGCGTAAACTCCATTACATTAACAGGAAACATCAGCCTGGCTGATGGACACATTCTTGTCAAACCTGAATTCCGCCTGGATGCATATCCAAAAGTAAACGGTGCAAATGAATTGCAGCAGTTTGAAGACGAAGACGGCGCATTTACAAAAAACAGCCAAACCACTTTCGGACTGGCATTTATTTACGAATTCTAATTTCAATCATATACCTTCTTAATCTACCAATAATAACAATTTACTAAAATGGAAAAACGTAATTACATTCCACTGATTATCCTGCTCGTAATCAGTATCCTCGGTGCCTTCATCCCCAATGTTCCGACGCAGATCGTGACGGAAGGCATTAATTCCGGTGACACCGCCTGGTTACTTGTTTCTGCTGCGCTGGTTTTGCTTATGACTCCTGGTCTGGCTTATTTCTACGGCGGAATGGTGAATAACAAGAACGTTATCTCGACAATGCTTCAAAGCTTCATCGCAATGGGCGTTATCAGTGTCCTTTGGGTTGTTATTGGTTTCAGTCTCTGCATTCGGTGACGACATCGGCGGATTTATCGGTAACCCAATGACGCACTTCATGTTCAAAGGCGTTTTGGACGGACCAGTTTGGGGAACAATTCCTTTCGCTCTTTTCGCAAATGTTCCAGATGAAATTCGCGGTGATCACACCTGCACTTGTTACTGGTTCAATGGCTGAGCGTGTAAACTTCCGTTCTTACGTGTTGTTCATCATCTTGTTCTGTATCTTCATTTACTCGCCATTGGCGCACATGACATGGCATGCGGACGGCATCCTTTTCAAAATGGGTGTGCTTGACTTTGCAGGTGGAACGGTTGTTCAACATGTCTGCTGCTGGGGCTGCTTTGGCCGGTGCACTTTACCTGAAAGACGTAAGTCACTAACAGAAGATCACGTATTGCCGCCTGCAAACATTCCTTTCGTTCTTTTGGACTGGTTTACTTTGGTTCGGTTGGTTCGGTTTCAACGCAGGTTCTGCGCTTTCAGCTTCTCCTTTGGCAGTTTCTGCTTTCGAACGACTAACACTGCTGCTGGTGCCGCTGGTCTTTCATGGGTTTTGTTTGATGTTGCAAGAGGCAAAAAAGTGTCAGCACTTGGTTTCTGTATCGGTGCAGTTGTAGGTCTTGTGGCTATCACGCCTGCTGCTGGTTTCGTAACGGTTCCTGCATCTCTTTTCATCGGAATGATTGCAGCCGTGATCAGTAATCTACGTTGCTCACCTGCGCACACGTTCTACATTGGATGATACATTGGATGTGTTTCCTTGCCACGGTGTAGGCGGTATGGTTGGTATGTTGATGACTGGCGTGTTCGCAACAAGCGGTGTTAACTCACTGGTTACGGATCAAGGTCTTGCTTTCGGCGAAACAACATTGTTTATTAACCACGTGATTGCTTTGGTTGGTGTGTCTGTTTTTGCATTCGGCGGTTCATTGCTGCTGCTTAAAATCACAGACCTTATTTTGCCACTTCGTGTATCTGAGATGGATGAGAAAGCTGGATTGGATATCAGCCAGCACGATGAGTTTCTTTATAGAAGCGTAACTTTTCTCAACGTCGTTTTAATATAAAAGTCCGCCTCGGGTAAAACCGGGGCGAGACTTCTTTTGTATTTTATTAAAAAAAACTTTAACCTAAACCAAAACAGGCGCAAGCTCCTCCACTTCCGAAACTTCCATTAAACCAAGCTCATTTAGATGTGACTGTAACGAACCGCTTTCGTTTCATTGATCAACAAAGGGTCTAGACCTCACAGCCACACGTACATAATTGTCGGTGCAGCCAAGCATTTGTCCGTTCTGTATCTCATCTTCAAACAGCACACAGTTCCATGTTTATCAATCTGCTGCTCGTGAAAAAAGCGCTTTTTCTTTCAGAAAGGCTATGCAGCATATTTGGAACGGTCAGCTCTCACATTTTTTGCAACAACCGGCTTAATGCTCAGCGCTGCTGTATTTTCTCTTTCAGAATAAGTGAAAACGTGCAGATAGGAAACTTCCAGCTCATTTAAAAACTGATAACTTTCTTCAAAAAGCTGCTGCGTTTCGCCCGGGTGCCCCACGATAACGCTCTCACGACCAAATGCAGCATTCAGGCCATTAACGATTTAATCTTCGCAACGCGTTCCGCATAAAGTTCACGCTTGTAACGTCGCTTCATCAATGCCAAAACAGAGTTCGAGCCCCGATTGTAACGGAATGTGAAAATGGTGCGCGAAACGTTTAGATTGGGCTACAAATTCAATGATCTCGTCTGTCAGCAAATTAGGTTCAATAGACGAAATGCGGAAACGTAAAATGCCTTCTGACTTCATCCAATGCTTTAACGAGATCCAGGAAAGTCTGCCTTACGCTCACCATTTTGTAAACCGAAATCACCAATGTTGACACCAGTCAAAACGATTTCTTTTACATCTCTTGCCGCAATGTCCTGCGCTGCTTTCACAATGTTGGCTATTGTATCCGAGCGGCTTTTGCCTCTTGCCAATGGGATGGTGCAATACAGGAGCAGGGATAATCGCAGCCGTCCTGCACTTTCAGGAAAGTCCGTGTGCGATCATTCAGGGAATAAGAAGTGTGATATTCAACCGCGTGATCAATGGTCGAGGCAATCACCTGTGCAGGCTGACCGAGCGGTGTTTTTTCAAATGTATCAATCAGTTCAACCAGACGGAATTTTTCCGCAGCGCCTAAAACTGCATCCACGCCAGGAATTTCAGAGATATCTTTTGGTTTCAACTGCGCATAGCAGCCGATAATGGCCACATAACCATCCGCATTGATCTTTTGTGCTTCGCGTACGATCTTGCGGCATTTCTTATCCGCATTCTCCCGTAACCGAGCACGTATTAATGATAAAAATATCTGGGGACTCATTAAAACTCCACTTTCTGATATCCCTTTTGCTCAAACATGCGGCCGATGGACGATGTTTCGGAATAATTCAGTTTTTACAGCCTAATGTATAAAAAGCGACTTTTTTCATTGGTTTTAAAAATATGCTGCAAAATTACATCATTTACTGATCAACGCTTCGGAGAATCGCTGAAAGAAGACTGCAAATATGCTTTTCCTAATTTTTCTTCTTCGGGCGTAAGTGCGCCGGATTTTTCGATAATGTTTCCGCCAATGTTGTCCCGCACGAGAAATCCGCCGGGTTTCATCCAGCCCAATCCATTGTACTGCTAAATGCGAAGTAGGCAAACGGGACACGGTTTTTGCCAAAAATATCATTGCTCCAAGTAAATGAACCCGAAGGAAGGTGCAACTGGTTCAGATAATGTGGCTGGAAGATCGGTTCGAGAAGCCAATGAATCGATTTTCGAAGGCTGCGTTTTTGCAATGCGCGGCCCGACCGAAAGCATCGGAATGCGGAACTCGGCCGGTTTGGTTTTATCGGTTTCCGGAAGCGGATGTCCATGGTCGGCGATGATGATAATCAATGTGTTATCCCACGAGGGTTTTTGTTTTGGCTGTTTTGATAAATTCGCCAATGGACGCATCCGTATAATGATGTGCATTCAAAAACAAATGTTCGGCGTCGTTGCTTACCGGTAATGGCTGTTGGCACCGGAACTTCAAACGGTTGGTGGCTGCTTAATGTGAATAATGTTGAGAAAAATGGCTGCTTTTGCTTATCCAGATCATTCATTAAACGGTTCAAAACAATGTGGTCGTGCGCGCCCCATTTCGAATTCATGTCTTTTTTGTCAAAATCATTTTTGTCAATGATCTGGTCAAAATCCTGCTGCAAAAAGTAGGATTTACATATTCGCAAATTCGGTTTCGCCTCCATAATAGAATGTCGTATGCCAGCCATTTTGTCTGAAAACCTTGGGTAGGGAAGGCAGCGACATTGTTTTCTTAGGAACTTTAATGATTGAATTTGTCGGCTGGGCAGGATAACCGCTCAAAATAGCCACCATTCCCTTATCGCTGCGATTTCCGCTTGCATATACATTGGTAAAAAGCAATCCTTCTTTGGCGAGCTGATCAAACTGCGGCGTCACGTTCTTCAAACCATTCAAATTGCCAACCACTTTCGAAGTAAAACTTTCCCAAATGATCACGACCACATTGATCTTGCCCGGTTTCACAATTTGCTGCGAAGTGCTGTCCGACTTGTAAAGTGATCGCGTCAACTGATCGGCTTCTTTTTCATCAAAATATAGAAACGGGTTTTTCTTGGAATAACTCGCATTGATAAGCGAGCTCATATAATTCCACGGCACATTCACGGCGGCATAATTGGCAAAGCTTTTATCGCTAAAAAACACAGCGCTCTCGTTCATCGGTGCCAGCTGCAACCCGCCGCGGATGGGGATAATCAGGCTCGCGGAAAGAATGAGGAAAACGGGGATCGTATAAATGAAACCGGTTTTTACAAATGCGCTTGTACTGCGTTTGACAATTGTTTTTAATAACTTCCAAACGAGGAAAAAGAGCAATGCAAAAAGCAGCAAAAGCGGGAAGATCGGCGCGGCCCCCATGGAAGCAAACGCCTCCGTCGGGGTTTTGAGATAATGTAAGGATGTGGCGTCAATGCGGAATCCCCAAGCTTTGAACAATTCCAGGTCCGTTACGACCATTAGGGTGATAACGAATGCGATTATGGTGCTGAAAATGGTTAATATTTCCGCATACCAATGCCACTTTCGGGCCGTGAACATCATGAGCAATGCGGGGATCATTAAAATATATCCTGCAAAAGAAATGTCCATTTGAAGGCCGTGTGCTGCACTTTTTACCCAAAGCGATGACGGTAATTCGAGGGTCTTTTTGTAATGGTAAGCCAGAAATATGATCCGGAAAAACTGGAAGAGAACGACCCAGGCAATCCCGTACAAAGCAATAAATTCTAATCTTTTGCGCATTGGTGTCAAAGGGAATTTGCAAAGTTCCGAAAAATGCGCCAACCTGCGGTATGGATACGACTTAAATGTGAAAATGTGGCGTAGAATTGTTGTTCGTACCTTTAAATAAATAATTTTGAGGAGAATTAATATAAATCCGATTATAAAATGACTTTTCGTTCCAAAGCTTTTGAGATTGCTCAAGGCCGGGTTGCCCCTTCACTTACCCCTCCCGCAGAAAAAATCACAGATTTGTATGGTAGCAACACATTTAGCGAAGATGTGATGAAAACGCTGCTCTCAGCGGAAGCTTACACCAAGATTTCCAATGCTATACGTTCCGGTTCGACGATTGACAGGGAAGTTGCAGACGAAGTTTCTGCGGCCATGAAATCGTGGGCAGTTTCCAAAGGCGCAACACATTATACGCACTGGTTTCAGCCCCTAACCGGGACCACTGCCGAAAAGCACGATTCGTTTTTTGACCTGACAATAGACGGTAAAGCCGTCGAGAAATTTAAAGGAAGCGCATTGGTTCAGCAAGAGCCGGACGCTTCTTCGTTCCCAAGCGGCGGTTTGCGTGCCACATTCGAAGCGCGCGGTTACACAGGCTGGGACCCAAGTTCTCCTGCATTCCTGATGGATAATGGGGCGGGAGGGAAGACATTGTGTATTCCGTCTGTTTTTATTTCCTACACCGGAGAAGCGCTTGATTATAAGGCACCTTTGCTGAAATCGCTTGTTATGCTGGATAAAGCGGCAACGTCTGTTTGCCAGTTTTTCAATCGCGACGTTGATAAAGTAACGCCAACATTGGGCATTGAGCAGGAATATTTTTTGGTTGATAAAGCACTTTATTATGCGCGTCCAGACCTTTTAATGGCCGGGAGAACTGTTTTCGGGCATAGTCCCGCACGTGGGCAGCAGCTGGATGATCATTATTTCGGCTCCATATCGCCACGTGTGAATGCATTCATGGTGGATTTTGAGTTTGAAGCCTTGAAACTGGGCATTCCGGTTCGTACGCGGCACAACGAGGTTGCGCCCGGGCAGTTCGAATGTGCACCTACGTTCGAGGAAGTGAATCTGGCCATTGATCATAATGCATTGCTGATGGATCTGATGCAAAAGGTCGGTGACAAGCATAATTTCCAGGTTTTGTTTCATGAAAAACCATTCGCAGGAATAAACGGAAGCGGAAAGCATAACAACTGGTCGCTGTCGACGGACACGGGCATTAACCTGCTCGCACCGACTTCGAAGCCGAAAGAAAACCTGCGTTTCCTTACATTTTTAATGAATGTTGTGAAAGCCGTGCACGATCATGCCGACTTGCTTCGCGCTTCGATTTCTTCTGCCGGAAATGAGCATCGTTTAGGCGCAAATGAAGCACCGCCGTCCATTGTGTCGGTTTTCTTAGGCAACGAATTGACCAATATGCTTGAAGAATTGGTCAACAAAGGCGAGATCACGTTGGAAAAAGGAGAAAACTTCTACTATAAACTCGGCATAACCCGCATTCCGAACCTGCAACGCGATAACACTGATCGCAACCGGACGTCGCCATTCTGTTTTACAGGAAATAAATTTGAATATCGCGCCGTAGGAAGCTCGCAGAATAGTGCTTCGCCGATGATCGTTTTGAACACCATTGTGGCTAATCAGCTTTTGGAATTCAAGAAAGAGATGGATGAAAGGCTTGCGGCTGGCGAAGAGAAGAAAGTGGCGACGGTTGAGATTCTCAAACGCTATTTTACAGAATCTAAAAACATTCTTTTCGAAGGAAATGGTTATTCAGACGAATGGGTGGAAGAAGCCAAAAACCGTGGCCTGAGCAACATCAGGGAAACTTATGACGCATTGTACGCTTACACGACAGACCGCACCATCAGCGCCTTTGAGCGAATGGGCGTGCTAACCTCTCGCGAGCTGCATGCGCGTTATGAAATTGAACTGGAAAACTATGTGAAGAAATTGCAGATCGAATCACGCGTAATCGGTGATCTGGCATTGAACCACATTGTATCGACGGTCGTAAAATATCAGTTCAAACTGGCGCAAACGGCAAGATCGCTGACAGATCTCGAAATGCTCGAAGAAGCAGCACCGATCAAAGAAATCATTAAAGATATTTCAACGCATATTGTGGTGATTAAAAAATTGGTTCACGACATGACCGAACAACGCAAAACTGCGAATAACATTGAAGACCTTTTTGAAAGAGCTAAAATGTATGGTTCTGAGGTCAAAGGGTTTTTTGAGGAGATCAGATATCACGTGGATAAGCTCGAATTATTGATCGACGATGAAGACTGGCCTTTGGCAAAATACCGTGAAATGTTATTTTTGGAATAATTTTAGAGCAAGCGCTTTATTTAACAAATAATAGAAACTATGAATCCGGGATTTGATCCAGAAGAAATCGAAACGCTGAAACAAGAATGTAAAGCAGAGCGATCGAGCTTTATTCACGTTGAAGACGAATTGGAGGAGGATGACGAAGAGAACAACGAACATGCTCACATTCAGTTTGTTGGATTCTATAAAGAAAAGGAATGCATCTACGACGCACTGATCTACACATTGCGCCTGCACCATTCAACATTGGTTTACGATGCTGCATTGGAACGACTGAAAAAGGTGATGCCGAATTACGTTTCACTTGACGAACGCCCGGAAAATTACGTGGCCGACGAAGAACAAGATGAAGAAGCAGAGCTAATGCTGACTGAATTCATCGAGGAAATCGAAGAAAATGAAGAAATCACCGTCCGTGAACACATTGAAATCGACGAAACATTTGATTACGGAGTAGGATTAGAAGTTGGTTTGAACAAGACAGAGATCAATGATAAAACAATCAACGATTTCATCCTCCGCTTCAACGCCGGCCGCATTCAGCTGGATCCAACGCTTTACTCATTCTCCGGAAGCGAAGAGCAAGATTGATGGAAAGTCCCGACGGGACTTAATATCGGTAGGAAAGCGATGGATCTGATGAAAATGCCAAGTCCCAGCGGGACATAATCTTGGTAGGAATGCATAAGGTGCGTACAAATGCCAAGTCCCAGCGGGACGCAATCTTGGTAGCAATTGACGAACCACTCCAATTGATAAATCCCGGAGGGATGTAACGGCGTACACGTCATTACATCCCTCCGGGATTTTTGCGTTCAACATGCGGGCGTCTGTGTTACCGATATTTCATCCCTCCGGGATTTCGCCGTAATTCGTTCGGGCGTATTGTTACCAATATTTCATCCCTCCGGGATTTTCGTGATTCATGTGGGCGTCTGTGTTACCAATATTTCATCCCTCTGGGATTTTTGCGTTCTACATGCGGGCGTATTTGTTACTGATATCACATCCCTCCGGGACTTTTTCGTGATTCACTCGAACGTGTTTTCCGCCAACATTCCTTCCTCCGGAATTTAACTCCGGCCTTAACGCAAAAAAACCGCGATTCGGCGGTTTTTTTGCTACTCTATATTGTAATGCTGCGAAAATTAGATAACCGCAGATTTAACAGTCTTGATAATACGTGCTGCAACTTTGTAAGGATCAGCAGCTGAGTTTGGACGACGATCTTCCAGGTAACCGTTCCATCCTTTTGCAGGAACTGTAACCGGTATACGAATCGATGCACCGCGGTCAGAAACGCCGTAGCTGAAATCGTGGATAGAAGCAGTTTCGTGCTTTCCAGTCAGACGCAGGTGGTTATCAGCACCGTAAACTTCAATGTGTTCTTTAACAACAGGACGGAAAGATTCGCAAATTTTGTCGAATGTTTCTTTGCTGCCAGCAGTTCTCAAAGTTGAGTTTGAGAAGTTAGCGTGCATTCCGCTTCCGTTCCAGTCAAGTGTTCCCAAAGGCTTGCAGTGCCAGTTGATCGAAACACCATATTTTTCACCGATTCTTTCCAAAAGATAACGTCCAAGCCAGATTTGATCACCTGCTTCTTGTGCGCCTTTTGCAAAATCTGGCAATTCCCACTGACCAGCTGCAACTTCTGCATTGATACCTTCAACGTTAAGACCAGCTTCTAGACATGCGTCAAGATGCTCTTCAACGATATCTCTGCCATATGCATTACTTGCGCCAACTGAGCAATAGTATGGGCCTTGTGGTGCAGGGTAACCATTTGCCGGGAATCCAAGCGGCTTGTTGGTTTCGTTGTCCCAAAGGAAATATTCTTGTTCAAATCCAAACCAGAAATCATTGTCGCCATCTTCAATCAGAGCACGACCGTTTGATTCGTGAGGAGTTCCGTCAGAGTTCAACACTTCGCACATTACAAGGAAGCCGTTTTTACGCTGTGGATCAGGAATAATATAAACAGGTTTTAGCAAACAGTCAGAAGAACCGCCGGGAGCCTGCTCAGTGGATGAACCATCAAACGACCACATCGCGCAATCTTCCAGTTTTCCACTAAAATCGTTTTCAATTTTGGTTTTGCTGCGTAAACTTTGGGTCGGCTTATAGCCATCCAACCAAATATATTCCAGCTTGGATTTTGACATAATAGTACTAGATAAAGTGGTGACGAATAATTATAACGGCACAATATTAATGCAAAAATGTATTTCCAAAAAATAAAAACTAAGAAATATTAACCATATGCAGAATAATATTGTGTTCGTGGTAGTATTGTCAGTAAAAAATGCATTATTCCGATAAATTCTCTTGTTTTTGATATTCGGCCTGCGTGCTCCAAAAAATGTGAAATCGGCTAAAATAACTTTTATATGCAGGCTGGTCATTGGAAAATATTGCCAAAATACAAAAAACAGGTTTTTGGAGGATCCGGTAATAATATAAAGAAATCGTGGCGTTTAATTCTCCGGCGCTCCGTAATTTCAGCCGTTTTTTTGAAAATGACGACCGTTTTTTTATCTTATTGAATAATTCTTATCGCATGCATTTATTTTACCAGCCTGACTCGAAGATCTATGAATTAGACGAAGAGGAAGCCAGGCACAGTTCGAAAGTTTTGAGGTTGAGTTCGGGTGACATTATATATGTAACCAATGGCAAAGGCACATTGCAAAAGTGCGTGCTGAACATTCAGGGAAAAAAAGCGGGTTATGAAGTCGTTGAATCCAGCACAATCGATCGCCGTCCTTTTTCGGTTCACATGGCCATAGCACCCACGAGAAAGGCCGAACGGAATGAATGGATGGTCGAGAAAATGACCGAAATGGGCGTCGAGCGGATCGATTTTCTGATCACCGAACACACCAATGCCGACACGATCAACCGCGTGGTCAATCTCACCAGGCTGAACAGGATTGCGGCTGCGGCTATGAAACAATCCCAGCAATATTATCTTCCGCAAATCTCAATTGGCAATAAATTCGAAAATTATATCAAGGAAGTGGGCGATTCGGCAAAATTAATTGCCTATGTGCCAGAACATAACAAGGTTGAGCACGTTTTTTGTAAAGTAAAAAAAGACACCGGAACGACTTTGCTGATCGGGCCGGAAGGAGATTTTAGCGAACGCGAAGTTTCACTTGCGCAGCAGCTTGGTTTCTCGACGGTTTCGCTTGGGCCTACCCGGTTGAGAACGGAAACCGCAGCAGTGGCCGGTTGTCATGCAATAAATTTGGCACAAAACATTTTGTAAACGCACCGAAGGATGGAGAGGTTTAGTGGCTATTTTAAAAGATGTATTTGGTTAATCGCAGTTTTGGTCGTGAGTAATGCATCTTTTGCGCAGTCTTCGTTGAAAATCGCGAAGCTGAAATATGGTGGAGGAGGAGACTGGTATGCTAATAAAACCTCGCTTCCAAACCTGATCAAATTTTGCAACGCCGAGTTGAAGATGAACATCAATCCTGTCGAGGATGTGGTGGAAGTGGGAAGTCCCGACATTTTTGCGTATCCGTTTGTACACATGACGGGCCACGGCAATGTGGTTTTCAGTGATGCAGAAGCGCAGAACCTCAGAAATTATCTTTTGTCCGGAGGTTTTTTACACATTGATGACAATTACGGGTTAGACCAGTTTGCGAGAAGGGAAATGAAGAAAGTTTTTCCCGAGCTTTCATTCGTTGAGCTGCCCTACGATCATCAGGTTTACCGCATCAAATATGTGTTTCCTGAAGGGCTTCCCAAAGTGCACGAGCATGACGGCAAGCAGCCGCAGGGTTTTGGGTTGATCTGGCAGGGACGATTGGTCTGCTATTATAGCTATGAAACGGACCTCGGGAACGGCTGGGAGGATCAGAGTGTTTACAATGATCCGGAGGAGATGCGGAGAAAAGCGTTGCAAATGGGCGCTAATCTGTTGAGCTACGCATTCATGATTTTGTAAATCGCATCTCATAAGCAGGTCAGATCATGACGAGAATCATACTTATTTGGTATAAATATATTCCAAATTAGCTTTCCGAATTTCGGTTTTCTAGACGCTTAACCTTACTTTTGTACAAACTTTAAAATATTAAAATTTCAATTCGTTCCATGTATATAGTCCTTATCGTTTTTGTTGTACATTGGTATTTATCCCTTTTCTGTCAAACCTTTTTCCTGCACCGCTATTCTGCTCATAAAATGTTCATAATGAGCAAGCCATGGGAGCGTTTCTTTTATTTGCTGACCTATCTTTCGCAAGGCTCATCTTATTTAAGTCCAAGAGCATACGCGATTTTGCACCGGATGCACCACGCTTTTAGTGATACAGAGCGCGATCCGCATTCACCGCATCATACCAAAAACGTTTTTACAATGATGTGGGAAACGAAGAATATTTACAATGCAGTGCTGAACCGCGAACGTGCCATTGAGTTCACAATTTGAGCGGAATTATCCTGAATGGAATTTCGATTGAAAAATTGGGTGATTCTTGGTTCTCACGTGCAGGCTGGGCGCTGTTGTATCTTTCGTTTTATGTCCTTGCTTACATTTATCTTGACATGCACTGGGCATTTTCTTCCTTTTGCCTGTGCATTTCCTGATGGGACCAATCCACGGCGCAATTGTAAACTGGAGTGGCCACAAATACGGATATCAGAATTATGATAATGCTGACGAGTCCAAGAATTCGTTGATTTTCGACTTCTTAATGATGGGTGAATTGTTTCAGAACAATCACCATAAGAAGCCCAATTCAATCAATTTCTGGCTCAAAATGGTTTGAAGTTGATCCGACTTACCCGGTGATCAAGATGCTGAATAAAGTTGAAGATTATTGAGATTAGGAAGAAGCACTAATTGAAGAAAAAGATATGAAGCCCTTTGATCTCTTCAGGTCAAAGGGCTTTTTCATGGCCCCCTATAAAAACTCTTGGCAGGTGTGAGATACACCTGCCAAGTTTGCTTATTAACACCACAAAAAATGAAATCTCTTTTTAGCATGCTGTTTTACCAGCTTGTCCTGATTTAAGACAATACAAATAAATCAGCCAATACTTAAAATGGCGTTAATTAAAAGTTAGAATTTGCTTAGAGCTTCAAAAAATTCACGACGAACGTCGTTCCCTTCGGCTCATTCGATAAATATGTTAACCGAGCCATTGTGCAGCTTTACAATGCGCTCGACCAATGAAAGCCCAATCCCATATCCCTTAATGTTTGCCGTGTTATCACTTCTATAAAACGGCTGAAACACCAGGCTTTGATCTTCTTTCGGGATTCCCTTCCCATTGTCTGAAAAACTCAATGTCAATTTTTTCCTGGCTGTTTTGAGATAAACATTCACCGTGTGGTTATCGGAAAATTTGCATGCATTATCCATCAGGTTAAGAAAAGCCGTTTTCAGCAAAGTTGAGTTGCCGGTCAGTTCGAGCCAAGTGTCGTCTTCGGGCAGTTCTTCAAAATTCAGTTGAATGTTATAGATCGGATTTGCCTGCGCGAGATTAAGCCTGCAATCGAGCAGCAGGTCATCCACGCGAATGAGTTCTGTTAACAGATCTCGCTGATCTTCACTCACTTTTGCCAGTTCCAATAATGTATTCGAAAGCTGGGCCAGTTCTTCAATATCTTCCAAAACCGATTTGATTGTCACCTGATAATCAGTGGAGCTGCGTTCTTTCAGCATGCTCACTTCCAGCTGCGAGCGAATTTTTGTCAATGGGTTTTTAAGCTCATGCGAAACATTTGCAACGAAAATCTTCTGCATTTGAAAAGCCGTTTCAATGCGATCCAGCAGCTTATTAAATGTCGTCGTCAGCCGGCCAATCTCATCTTTCTGATTCGGAACATCCAGGCGCGTGTCCAATTTTTGCGGTAAAATCCCTTCCACAGCGTTCATAACCTTCGAAATAGGACGTAATGCGCGTTTCGAGAAAACCCAGCCGACAAGCGCAACAATGATTGTCACGATGAAAAAGAGCACGGTAAGCAATGTGCTTAAATTGGAAAGGTTTGCTTGTCCGTACAAATCCTTCGCACCAAGTAAAACGACGGCCCTGTTGAATGGATATTTGTAATAAAGCCCTACAACTTTATAATCTCCGTCTGTGTAACGGATCTGGCCAGCCTTGCGAATTTCGTCGAGCCAGTAATTGGAAACGTGAATGGATTTCGATTGCGGACTTGTTGGATTACTGTAAATGAGGCGGTTTTTTTCATCAAAAATGAACGTGTTCTCATCGTAGATCAAATCTCGGTTCGTCTCGTCCAATGCTTTCAAAACCTCCGTATTGACCTGCGGGACTTTTAGCAGCAGTTCGGCCTGCGACTTGGCTTTTGACCTTAATCGGTCGTAAAAATCCTCATTAACGTTGTTATACGAGAAATAATAGATCGCCAGGAAAGTGATCAGAAGGATGCCGCTCACCAGTAAGGAAAACTGAACCGTAAGTCTGGTGCGGATCTGCATATTACTCTACTTTAAGCACATAACCCATTCCAAACTGCGTGTGGATGAGCTTGACAGGATAATCCTTATCGATCTTTTTCCGAAGATAATTGACGTAAACCTCGATTACATTAGTCCCCGTATCAAAACCTATATCCCAGACTTGCTCAGCAATTTCCACTTTTGAAATGACGCGTCCCTGATTCCGGATTAGGTAAACCAACAAATTAAATTCCCGTGCCGTTAAATTGATCTTGTTTCCCGAGCGATGGACCGTTTTCGCGTCCAGCGAAACTTCAAGGTCGGCGAATTTCAGGACTTGCGCTGTGTGCGAAACCGTTGTGCCGCGCTTCGTTAATGCACGAACGCGTGCGAGTAACTCCTTGAATTCGAATGGCTTGACGAGATAATCGTCTGCACCCGCATCCAGGCCTGTTACTTTATCATCCGTCGTGCCGAGTGCAGTGAGCATCAAAATCGGTGTCTCGTCTCCCCAGGTGCGTATCTCGCGGCATAGTTCAATGCCGTTGATCCCAGGAATGATAATATCGCTGATAATGAGCTGATAGGAATTATTTTTGGCTAATTGGCGGCCAATTAATCCATCGTATGCAATGTCCACTTCATAGCCATTTTCCTCCAATCCTTGCTTAATGGATTGCAGCGTTTTGGGCTCGTCCTCGATCAGTAATAGTTTCATGCGATGGGTAAGAATAGTTCAGAAACATCCTTCCAATCGGAAACACGTTTAAAAGTATGGTTTTTCAAATTGTGAGGAGCAGAAAAAAGCACGCCCGTTCCCTTGAATGCATTCAGATTCCGGACATGATCGTCGATCAGATAGTCGGACTGAATAATGCTCTTGTAGCCGCAAAAAACGACATTGGTCCAGGGAATGAACGGGAAATTCTTCTTTAACCACGCAAATTTATCATTGAAAGACGTCGGGAATTCCATGCAGGCCGTCGCTACAAAAATCTCGTAAAAGCCTGAGAGTTTATGAACCGTTTCCACTGCGCCTTCCATCACTTCTATGTCCGCGAAAAAACCGGGTGTGTCGATGATCTTGTGCAGTTTGGTCAGCTGTTTCGGATGCAAAAGTTCTCTTAAACCTTTGGCATAAAGGTCTTTCTCATTATATGTTGTAGCAAAATCATTGAGAACAATGTTGACGAGTTTCTTATGCGTATTCGCCATAACATCGTCCATGTCCAAAGTGAGTCTGAGCATTACAATATGGTTCTGTGCGTGTCGAAATTTTCAAGATAATCGTTCACACGTTTCAGGAAAAGTCCGCCTAGGGACCCGTCCACCACGCGGTGATCGTAAGAATGGGAAATAAACATGAGGCTGCGGATGCCAAGCAAGTCGCCCTGCGGCGTTTCGATCACAGCCGGCTTCTTCTTGATCGCACCAAAAGCCATAATCGCAACCTGTGGCTGGACAATGATCGGCGTTCCCATGAGATTTGCAAATGCGCCGATGTTAGAAACGGTGTAAGTTCCGCCCGCCAGGTCGTCCGCTTTAAGCTTATTTTCCCTTGCTCTTTTAGCCAAATCATTGACTTTTTTAGCCAGTCCGGGCAAATCATATTGATCAGCGCGATGGATAACCGGCACGATTAGATTTCCGTCCGGTAAAGCCACGGCCATGCCAATGTTAATATCTTTCTTTTTAATAATCCTGTCACCGTCAACCGAAATGTTGATCATCGGATAATCTTTGATTGCTTTCACAACGGCTTCAATCAAAATAGGCGTAAACGTGATGCTGTCGCCCGTTTTTTTCCTGAATTCGGCTTTTGTATGCTCACGCCACTGCACGACCGGCGTCATATCTGTTTCAATAAATGAGGTTACGTGTGCTGAAATCTTCCTCGATTCGACCATGCGCTGAGAAATCATCTTGCGCATTCTGTCCATTTCAATGATCTCATTGCTGCCGTTTAATGAAGTGGCACCAGGCATTACGGGTTCAGCGGGTTTTTTACGGTTATCCAGAAATGAAAAAATGTCATTTTTAGTAACCCTGTTCTCAGCTCCCGTTCCTGAAATAGAGGCAAGTTCCGACGGAGAAATGTGCTCCTCACGCGCGATGCTCAACACCAGCGGCGAATAAAATGTATTGCTTTCAGGGCTGTTACCAGCATATTCCAGCGCGGGTTCCGCCTTTTTAGAAAGCACTTCTTCGTAATCTTTTTCCAATATTGCAGCAGTCGCCTCCACATCTTCAACTGCCTGCACAGGCTTATCAACAGGCTGATTATCCGCTTCGCTCACGCCGTCTGCAACCTCAATGCGCGCAACAGGACTGCCGATGGGAACAACTTCACTTTCCTGCACAAGCCATTCAGCCAACACGCCTGAGTAGGCGCAGGGCACTTCCGTATCCACCTTATCCGTTGCAACTTCCAGAATAGAATCATCAATGGAAACCTTGTCGCCAGCCTTTGCAAGCAGGTGAAGGACAGTGCATTCCATTATACTTTCCCCCATTGGAGGCATTACCATTTCAACTATTTTCATAACTGGTATCTTTCTTCGGCGGCAAAGACTGCCTTTGCATTATTCTTGATTTGCCTCAGCCTTTCACAGCAAGGTTCGTTTTTAAAATGGTTTTTCTCAACAAATTCAACGCATATGCTGACGTAAGCTCAATGTTGATCTTGCGGTTGTTGCGCAATGTGAGCAGTTGTGTGAAAGTTTCTTCCTGCGTTGCACAAGCAATCCAAACCGTGCCAACGGGTTTCTCAGGTGTGCCTCCATCCGGACCCGCGATGCCCGTTGTGGAAATTGCAAAAGTGGTGTTCAGGACTTTTCTGGCACCTTCCGCCATTTCGCGTGCGGTCTGCTCACTTACCGCGCCAAATGCGTCTAATGTCGCTTTTGAAACGCCTAACACATTCATCTTGATGTCATTGCTGTAACTCACGACCGATCCTTCGAAATATCGTGATGAGCCGGGAACGGATGTGATCTGATTCGCAACAAAACCGCCCGTACAGCTCTCTGCTGTGCCAATAGTCGCGCCATTTTGCATTAATAACGACCCGATAACGGTTTCCAGTTCATCATTATCATATCCAAAAACATATTCCTGAATGTAAGGCATCAGCAGCGCAACTTGCTCGGCCAGCTGGCGGTCAAGCAGTTCCAGGTTGTCGCCGGTTCCTGTCAGACGCAGCTTTACCTGACCAAAATGAGGCAGATAAGCGAGCTTAATGTGCTCAGGCAATGCATCTTCCCAAGGTGCAATGGTTTCGGCAAGAAAAGATTCGCCAATGCCAATGGTCCTAACCGATTTATGCTTTATAATGTTGGTCGTAAACTTCGTTTTAAGTCTGGGCAGGATCTCGAATTCCATCAGACTTTTCATTTCATACGGAACGCCCGGCAGGGAAACGTAAACCACATTGTCTTTTTCAAACCACATTCCCGGCGCTGTTCCCCATAAGTTTGGAATGTAGGTACAATTTTTTGGCAATGCTGCTTGCTGAATGTTCAGTTCAGTCATGGCGCGGCCTCGTTTTTCGAAAAAACTTGTGACCAAAGCCAGCGCATCCGGATTGATTTCCAGTTCGGTGCCGAAATATTCGCAGAAAGTATGCTTGGTAATATCATCCCGGGTGGGGCCAAGTCCGCCGGTAACGATGACGACATCAATACGCTGAGCAGCAGCTGCGAATGCGTCCAGTATGTCATTTTTATTGTCACCAACGGAAGTTTTTCGCACCGGACGGATCCCTATATCAGTGAGTTGCGCACCAATCCATTGTGTATTTGTATCCGTAATTTGTCCAAAAAGAATTTCATCACCGATCGTTAATATTTCAGCCCGGATAATGGGAACCATAGTGTAGAATTGGTTGAATGAGACCGTTAATTTCCCAAAAATAAGTAAAATTAATCGTTATTGAGTACGTTTAAGCCATAGTCAGAATTTAACAAATACAATCGCAATGAATCACAAAATCTTAGCAATATTATTATTTTCAATCTTTTTTAGCGGCAATGCACAAGCCCAGTTTAACCTGGGAAAAGTCCTTGACAAGGTGGGAGGGAAATCGGGGAAACTGGGAGAAAATGAGATCGTTTCGGGTTTGAAAGAAGCATTGAATGTTGGCGTAAGCAATGGCTCGCAGGAAGCTTCCAAGGTGGATGGATTTTTCAAAAATGAGCTGATCAAAATCGCTGTGCCGCCGGAAGCTCAGAAGGTCGCTGAGACATTACGCAAGATGGGATTGGGCGATCAGGTTGATAAATTTACGCTTTCACTGAACCGAGCTGCGGAAGACGCGGCCAAAAAATCGAAGCCTATTTTTGTAAAAGCCATCACTTCCATGACCGTTCCCGACGCATTGGGCATTCTGAAAGGGCAAGATGATGCTGCGACGCAATATTTGAGGAAATCAACGAATGATGAGTTGTACAAAACATTCTTCCCGGTTGTCGATTCTACGCTTAATTTGAACAAGGCAACGGATTATTATAAGGAGATTGTGGACACATATAACAAGATTCCACTGGTGAAAAAAGTGAATCCTGATTTGAAAGGATATGCCACCCAAAAAACGATTGACGGACTTTATGTGCTGATCGCGCAGGAAGAGAAAAAGATTCGGGAAGATCCCGGCGCAAGGGTTACGGATCTTTTGAAAAAAGTGTTCAGCCAGGCAGGTAAGTAATTTTTTAGAACTATAAATTTCCTCAAATGGTTACTTTTGTCTAAATATTAACACCTTCTATGAAAAAATCGGAAATACATTTTACCGTTGAATTAGACGACAAGAACATACCTGAAAAGATTTTTTGGAACGCCACCGATAATCCAAACGAAGGAATCAACGACACCCGCGCGATCGCCATCGCAGTTTGGGACCATTACCACAGAGGCACATTGAAAATTGATCTCTGGACCAAGGATATGGAAGTTTTTGAAATGAAGCGTTTCTACATTGAGCTCATGAGCGGCATCGCCGACACATTGCTGACTGCAACAAATGACAATGTAATGGCAGATGCTATTGAAGGCGTTTGTGAAACTTTGAGCAAGAAGCTGGATGAGGAAATGAAGGCTGCGAAATAAAGCCTAATTAGCCAACTCTGCCTGATCCTTCTTAGGCATACTCTTCACCACCAGGTCGTAAGAGTCTTTCACCCACTCGAATAAGGTTTCACTTGGAATGTTGCCGGTTACGAGAACCGTGTTCCAATGCTTTTTATTCATATGATATCCGGGCTTTACGTCCGGATATTTTTCTCTTAATTCTTCTGCTTTTTCCGGATCGCATTTTGCGTTGAACTGATGGGATGCCGTATCCATGGGCGTTAATAGAAACACCTTTCCTTTTACTTTAAAAACCAGCGTATCAGGGCCAAATGGCAGTTCTTCCGTTACGCCCGGCAATGTGAGGCAATAGTCACGCAGCGATTCGAGGTTCATCGGGTCAGTGCTCTTACGATCATTACGATTAAACAAATCAGGAACATGACGATGGAAATCCGGTTGATTCCGTGCATCATGCGCAAATTAAACGAATTAGGAGCGTTGGGATCCCGCTTCTTGAACACGCGGATGAAATAAGTGAACACTTCACCCAGTTGAAAGTATCTTTTCATAATCTTTTTGCCAATTTTTTGCTTGTACTGAACCTTGCTATACCAAAATTTCTCTTTCCTCCGGCTCTATCCAACGGCCATCCTCACGGATTAATTCGATCAATTCATCCACCGCTTTTGCAGCAGTTACCGACCGTTTAATGACTTCCTGACCACGATACAAAGCAATTTTATCTTTTCCCATGCCCACGTAACCGTAATCGGCGTCCGCCATTTCACCAGGGCCGTTCACAATGCAACCCATAATGCCAATTTTTATGCCTTTCAAATGCTCCGTATGCTTGCGGATCATTGCCGTTGTTTCCTGCAAATCGAAAAGAGTACGGCCACACGAAGGACACGAAATATATTCCGTTTTTGACATCCTTGTCCGGGCGGCTTGCAGGATACCAAAAGCTATGCCATTGAATGCTGAGGCTGTTTTTAGACGTTCTGAATGCGTAGCGGCTTCTGCGAACTGGGGTGTGAGCAGGACGCCATCCCCAAAGCCGTCCACAAGCAACCCCCCAATATCTGTGGCAGAATATAATGTTAACTCATCTCCCAGGTTTGCGGCATAAGTCCTTCGAATGACCACGGGAACATGAATGCCTTTTTCAACCAGTTTATAAAAGAACCGCCGCATTTCAGGCATCGCGTGGTTGTTGTCTGAATGCAACAAAAGCACAATGTGATGTTCAGTGCCAATGCTTTGCAGGAATGAATCATTCAGATCATGGATCGTGCCTTTAATGAATGTTAATATGCTTGAAATCTCATTCTTATCTGCTTCAACCCATTGAGAAACAGTGAGTAACGGAAACTTGTTAACGCGGTTACGGTTTGTAAGCCATGCTTCATAATCCAGGATTTCCCTGAGTCCGTTTGGCAGCATATAAGGAATGGGCCGCTTTCCGGAATATATAAAATCAGCTCCCTGATCATTCATAGCCCATTTATCCGGCACAGGCAAAAAGAAATGGCCAATGCTTTTCAAATCGTCGAGCTGCGTTACTTCAATGTTGGAATAATCCGCAATGACCCTCGGCACATTCAGATGACCAATGTTATAAACTTCGTTGGTGTTCCGTCTTGTATATTGAAAGGGATTAATCGGGCAAATATCGACCGGCTCAATGAAATCGTGCGGCGTTCTGTTGGCGTAACGCTGAATAAGCGCACGTGCCACCGGAGCTTCTTTTTCAGGTGCTTCGGTCAGGGAAACGCGCACTGTGTCGCCTAGGCCGTCTTCGAGCAATGTTCCGATTCCCACTGCCGACTTAATACGGCCGTCTTCTGCTTCACCGGCTTCAGTCACACCCAGATGCAATGGATAAGGCTTCAAACGTTCTTCATCCAGGCGCTGCACGAGCAATCGATATGCTTCCACCATCACTTGCGTGTTGCTGGATTTCATTGAAAGTGCAATGTTGAAATAATTGAACTCTTCGCAGATTCTTAAAAACTCCAATGCAGATTCGACCATACCCAGCGGCGTATCACCATAACGGCTCAAAATCCGGTCAGAAAGCGAGCCGTGGTTGGTTCCGATGCGCATTGCAGTGCCATACTCCTTGCATATGTGCACCAGCGGGATGAATTTCTCACGGATCCGTTCCAATTCAGCAGCATAAGAAGCATCGGTGTAATCGATCACTTCAAAACGCTTCCTGTCAGCATAATTTCCGGGATTGATCCTTACTTTTTCAACGATCCTTGCGGCTAACTCGGCTGCATTTGGTGTAAAATGTATGTCTGCGATAAGCGGCACATTAATTCCCAGCTTACGCAAACCGTTTCTGATGTTTTCAAGATTTTGTGCTTCCTTAACGCTCGGAGCCGTAATGCGAACATATTCACATCCCGAATCCACCATCCTAATCACCTCATCAATAGAACCTTGCGTATCCATTGTGTCCACCGTCGTCATCGACTGCACGCGGATCGGGAAGTCGGAGCCCATAGGAAGGTCACCGATATTGATTGTAATGGTTTTGCGTCTTTCGTATGCTGTCAGGGAGGGACAGTAAAGTTTTGTCGTTTTTTCGGAAGCTGTTATTACTGCCATGGAGTTGTCATTGTTATTGGCAAAGGTCTTAAATGTAAAACAGAATCGGAATTACAATCGTGCATTTTCGCAGATCAGTTTTCGATCCTTGTTCCCGAGTCCACGGTGATGATGTAGCTTTTTCCGCCTTCTTTTTCAATGGCTTCGGCCACTTCTTCTGCTTTGGTCGGTGCGTATGCAAACATGCAGCCGCCGCCGCCCGAGCCATTGATCTTTCCGCCCAAGGCGCCTGCCGAAAGTGCCGCATTCATCATGCGTTCGATCTTGGGCGTTGAGGTTCTTTTATGGTCGCGGAGATTTTTATAATGTTTATAAAGCAGGCTGCCGAAATGTTTGTCAAGCGCTTCATTTACAGGACTATTGATGCTTTGCGTTAACAGCGCTTTACCTTCGATCAATATGTCGCGGTCTTCGAGATTGGCTTTTAGCAAGCTCAGCTCATCTTCTGTAAGCTGGCTGTTATAATCTTGAAATTGTTCGTACGGCGTTGTGAAAATAGAGAATCGCGGATCATAAGCGGTCACTTTTCTGATCACATCTTCCATTCCATAACGGCAGCGCGCCAGAATCCCAAGCGTGTCTTTTGCTTCCAGTGAATCGCCGAGTACAAATGTGCCTAATGTCGGCGTAAGTGCCTCGACATGAATGATAGGCGTAGATTCCAGGTAAATCACATTGCCTATCGCGGTTGAATAATGGTCCATCATGCCGCCCGGCTCGCCGAATTCAAGCACTTCGGCTGCATTGGCGATTTCTCCCAATTCCTTTTGTGAAAACCCAACTGGATTATCACTCATTTTATCCAAAAAATGCGCCCATGAAACGATGAGCGCAGATGAACTGGAAGTGCCGGAATTGATTGGAATGTTTCCGTGGATGACGCATTCAAAACCTTTCGAGAACGTCATTCCCTTTCTTTTCAGCACATTGATTGTGCTGCGGAAATAATCCCGCTGCACAACATATGGAAAAGTGTCTTTGAGAGAAAATTCCTCTTTCAGTCCCAGATCGGGCAGGTGCAGGATGATCTTGTCATCGTCACGATAATCGCCGTCAATGCTGATCCTGCGCGAAATGGCTGCCGCAATGACAGGCAATCCAAGATAGTCCTGATGTTCACCAAATAAACAAATACGGCCCGGGGTCGAGATCTTCATGAACTACCAGCTTTTCTTTTTATGGCCTACCAAGCCGAAATAAAGGATAAATATATACAACGGCACCATAATCCAGTAAGCCTGCTGCGTGCTTCCGATGGAATCCGCGATGCCGCCGTAAACCAATGGTAAAACCGCGCCGCCTGAAATTCCCATTACTAAAAGTGCAGAAGCGATTTTGGTAAATTTACCCAATCCGCTCAATGCCAGCGGCCATAATGCCGGCCAGATCACCGCATTGGCAAAACCCAAAATCGCAATGCATAAAACCGAAGTAAAACCGGTCGAGAAAATCGCCGCAATCGTTACGATCATTCCAAGCACGGCAGAAAACATCAGATAGGCTTGTTGTGAAACATATTTTGGAATTAAAATAATGCCCAGCACATATCCGAACATCATTCCGCCTAATGTATAAGTTCCGAATAAGCGTGCTTCTTCTTCTGCAAAACCAAGTGAAACGCCGTAATTAATAATAGTGTCACCAGCGATAACTTCCACACCCACGTAGCAAAACAATGCTATCACACCCAAAACAAGGTTAGGGAACTGAAAAACGCTCGTTTTCTGTGCAGCCACAGGTTGCGTTCCCACCGGCACGTCTTCTTCTTCACTTACTTCAACCAAACCTTTTGACATACGGATCAGAATTGCCAAACCAACCAAAACGGCCGTCAGCACCAGATAAGGAACAACCACTTTATCCAGCTCTTCTTTCGGATCCGATGAGCTTGCACCTGAAAGCAGCAATTTACCAATGATCACCTGGCTCAATATCCCGGCTGATTTATTGGCAATTCCCATGATACTGATCCTTTGCGCAGCGCTTTCACGCGGACCAAGAATGGTTGCATAAGGGTTTGAGGATGTCTGCAAAACGGTAAGCCCGATCCCGATCGTAAAAAGGCCGACCAGAAACACTGGATAGGAAGCCATTTCTGCGGCAGGAATGAATATCAATGTGCCGGCAGCCATTACAAGCAGCGCCAGCGACATGCCATTTTTGAAGCCAGTCTTTTTCACAACATACGAGCAAGGGATTGCCATGATCGTGTAGGAGATAAAAAAGGCAAATGTTACGAGGTAAGAACTGGTGTTATCGAGTGAAAATGCTTTTTTGAAGAAGGTGATCAGCGTTCCGTTTACCCAGGTGATGAAACCCATCACAAAGAATATAACGCCGATCATGAAGAGAGGGCCAAGGTAATTGTTTTTGTTGTTCATTTAGGTTGGGAATTAATTGGTCAGGGTTATTATTAGGTTAAAAATGAAATTGAATGTTAATATGCGTCATTAAGGCCGAATATGCGCTTGTTGGTCTTCCACTTGCCTCTCGTAAAGTCAGGAATTTCAATGGGTGCGCTGCCTTTCGCAATCGACAGCTCGGATAATGGGCTGATGGCGCTCCAAGTTGCAGCATCATACACGTCGATTGGCGGAGCCGTTTTTCTTTTAATGGACTCAATAAATCCGCGCAGGACGAAATAATCAATGCCGCCATGACCTGCATTCTCGGCTTCTTTCGCCTGTTTTGCCCAAAGCGGATGGTCGTATTTTTGAAGATAAGCCTTGTCTGGCTCGGCAGTATGTTCTTTTGGCGAAACGCCCTCTATATATATGCTGTTCCCATCGTTCATCCAGATCCCGTTCGTTCCCTGCGCACGAAATGCGAGCGAGTAGGGGCGCGGCGAGTTGGTGTCGTGGACCAAAACGATGTTTTCACCATTGTGACACTGGATTACGGTCGTTACAATGTCGCCCAGCTTGAAATTTACTTTTGCATTAGGATGGTCCTTACCGCCGTGATCAACAATGTATTTATGTAAGCCACGCGATTTGGTGGCCGTTGAAGTCAGATAGGAGAATGCATTTCCCCGGTTAATGTCGAGCCAGTGGGCGACGGGGCCAAGTCCGTGTGTAGGATAAATATCCCCGTTGCGGTCAACAGAATGCTGTGTGCGCCATTTGGCTTCGGAATAACCTTTTTCACCAAATTCAGCGCCGATTCCGCCGTCACTTTTGCCATTATTGAGCTTGATAGCGCGTAAGTCGTGTTGGTAACCACAATGTGCGTAGGTCATTTCGCCAAACATGCCTTCGCGCACCATCCTTAATATGGCCATCACATCGCGGCGATAGCAGACATTTTCAAGGATCATGCAATGTGAGCCGGTTTTTTCGAATGTGTCCACCAAGTCCCACGACTCTTGCAAAGTAACCGTCGCTGAAACTTCCACTGCGGCATATTTTCCTGCCCGCATCGCAGCCAATGTCATAGGAACATGCCATTGCCAGGGTGTCGCGATCAGAATTCCGTCGAGATCATCGCGCTTGACCAGATTCAGAAAATCTTCGTCGCCTTTGTTGTAAACCGCCGGTGCTTTTCGCCCTGCTTTTTTGATTTTGTCCAGCGATTCGTTGATTGCCGCCGGATCAATGTCGCAGATTGCATTCACTTCTACATCCTGTCTGAACAAGGCCTGCTCCAAATGGCTGCGGCCGCGAAGTCCGACGCCAATGAAACCAAGGCGCACCTTATCTGCAACTTTTTCTTCACCCGCATACCATGTCGGCATGAATCCCAAGGCGGGTCCCGCGATGGCGGCCTTCTGAATAAAATCGCGTCTGTTCATGAAATGCGGCATTTAAAGAGTTTAGCAAGGAATCTGGCAGTCGTAAGGCACTAGGCTTTTCAAGATCGCAATTTACACGCAATAACCATATTTTTTAATTTTTTTTATTAAGTAATGCGGCCGGTATTCCTGAAACGTGGCAATGATTATTTAGAAAAATGAACAAAACGGAAATTGAAAGCGTTAACCCAAAACAGGCAACCTCAGGCGAGCATTACGTCCAGGCTCGAATACTTTAAGTGTGTTGGGCACATACTTTGTAACGACACTTGAAGCGAAAATTTATTTACGAAAATTAAAATATGGCTCAGAAAGTGGCGGTGTTTCGGAAGGAACATTTCAATGCGGCACATCGTCTGCATAATCCGGATTGGTCGGCTGAAAAGAATGAGACCATTTTTGGCAAATGCAATAATCCCAATTTTCACGGGCACAATTATGAACTGATCGTACAGGTGACGGGAGAAGTTGATCCGGAAACTGGTTATGTGCTGGACATGAAGGTTTTAAGTTCCGTTTTAAAGGAATTTGTGCTGGATCGTTTCGACCATAAAAACCTGAACTTGGATGTGCCTGAGTTCAAATCACTAAATCCCTCCGCGGAGAATATCGCGATCGTTATATATTCAATATTAAGGTCTAAAATTGATTCAGGGCTTGACCTGAAAGTCAGATTATATGAAACAGAACGGAACTTCGTCGAATATCCAGTCGACTGAAATGGTTGAGGTTGAGGAAATTGGTAACGATCATGTGTTTTCTTCGATCGAAACGCCGATGCGCGCTGATGCGTTTGCGATGGACGACGATGTTAAAATGGAGTTGATTGAGAAACATTTCCGTCACATTATGGAGATCATGGGTCTGGATCTGACCGATGACAGCTTGAAAGGCACACCCAAGCGGGTTGCTAAAATGTACATTACAGAGGTTTTCAGCGGACTTGACCCGAAAAACAAACCTTCGGTTACGCTCTTTGAAAACAAATACAAATACGACCAGATGCTGGTCGAGAAAGACATTTCGGTATTTTCCAATTGCGAGCACCATTTCGTGCCAATTTATGGCAAAGCGCACGTTGCGTATATTTCCAGCGGGAAGGTGATCGGCTTGTCCAAATTGAACCGCATTGTTGAATATTTCGCAAAACGCCCGCAGGTTCAGGAACGACTGACCGTTCAGATTGCGAACGAGCTGAAAGAAGCATTGCAAACCGAAGATGTGGCAGTTGTCATTGACGCTCAGCACATGTGCGTGCAATCGCGCGGCATTCGGGACTCCGGCAGTTCAACCGTTACGGCTTATTATGGCGGTAAATTTCAGGAAGATGTTACTAAAAAGGAGTTTTTGAGTTATCTGGGCATGTAATCGCGGCAGATTTTCGCCTTACTTCCCCGGGTCTATCATTAATCCAACAAAAAGAGGACTTCGCATTTGCGAAGTCCTCTTTTTGTTGTGCTAAGTGAAAAAGTTTTAAACCGTCGGTCCAACTCTTTCAAGGAGCGCTTTCGTTGCTTTAATTCCTTCAAATTCAGAAAGCTTGCTTCCTTCATACTCGATTCCGGCAATGCCTTTGAAGCCAGCGTCTTTCACAATTTTCAGGATTTTAGTGTAATCCGTTTCGATGCAATTTCCTTTTTCGTCGAAATCATAGGTTTTAGCACTTACACCTTTTGCAAAAGGCATTAATTCTTCTGTGCCTTGATATCTGTCGTAAGACTCAGAGCAGCCGCCTGCGCTTCTTGTAATGCAGAAGTTGCCGAAATCAGGCAATGTTCCCACATTTTTAAGATTAACCTGCTTCATCACGCCCGACAGCCATTGGCCGTTTGAAGACGATCCGCCGTGATTTTCTACAATTACATTGATGCCCGTTTTAGCAGCAAATTCACCCAGTTTTCCCAATCCTTCCACCGCAGACTTAGCGATTTCTTCAAAACTTCCTTTACCAAATGCATTCACGCGAATGGTTTTGCAACCTAAATATTTCGCTGCTTCAACCCATTTGTAGTGGTTTTCAACTGCTTTATTACGCACCGCAGCGTCCAATTCTCCCAAACCGCCTTCGCCGTCGATCATGATCAGGTGCGCAGTTACTCCGTTGTCTTTTTGTCTTTTGATCAGATCATTCAGATACGTTTTGTCTTCTGCTTTGTCTTTAAAAAACTGGTTTACATATTCTACAATGGAAATGCCGAACTCCTTCTTTGCCAAAGCAGGAAAATCAAGGTTGGTCAGCTCTTTTTTGAAAAGTGCTTTGTGCAGCGACCATTCGGCCAGGGAAATGTCAAACCAAAGTTTTTTGGCAGGATCAGCCATTAAAAGGTCAGAAAAAGCGGTTGCTGCAAATGCAGTGGCACCAGCTTTTTTCAGGAAATCGCGACGGGAAAAGTACATTGTGGTTAGAATTTAGATATATGTTTATTAAGGAATGTGAATTCTTGCTTCGTTATACAGCTTTTCATTTTTGACTAGGCTGCCTGCGTCCCACTCAATGTCTTTGATAAAGTCATGCTGCCGAACGGGACAATCCGATATCCGGCAAAAATAGCAACATTGATACAGGCACGGGTCTGCATGAACGAATATTTCCGTTTCCCCGGTATGACTGTCTTTCAGAATGTTCTCAAAATTATGGATCGTCTCGTGCACTTTTTGGAGTTCCCAATAGTAAGGAAGCGTCAAATGGCAGTCAATGTGCAGGTCTGAGCCGTATTGCTGCACCCGTAAATTATGCACGTCGATCCAGTCGTCCTTCTTGTGCTGTTTCAATGTCTGCACCACTTTTTCCAGCAATACTTCATCACTTGCATCCATTAAGCCAGCGACGGATTTGCTCACAAGCAAAAAGCCGTTATAAGCCAGGAAAACACCGAAAAGCAAAGATGCAACGCTGTCAATCCAAACATAACCCGTAAGCATAATAAGCCCTACGCTTAAAATAAGCACAAGACTGCTGATGCTGTCGGTCATTAAATGGCGACCATCGGCGATCAATGCCAGGGAATTGGCTTTTTTACCCTCGGTTAACAGTTTATAACCAATTGCCGTATTGACCAAAATCGTAAACACAATGAATCCGGATCCTTGCAGCAAGTTTTGAATAGGAGCGGGGTCCATAATCCGCTTCACCGCTTCGATAATGATAAAAAGCGAAGCGATCATGATCAGGGCGCCTTCAAATCCGGCGGAGAAAAACTCTATTTTCCCGTGGCCATAAGGATGGTTCCGGTCCTTCGGCTGGGCGGAAAGGTAAATGCTGTAAAAAGCAAAGCCGCTGGCAATGACATTGATAATGGATTCCAGCGCATCACTCAAAATGGCGTTGGAAGACGTAAGATAATAAGCGAAAAATTTCAAACCCGTCAGCAAAATGCTGGCTACAAAAGACAGCAGTATGAGACGTTGTTTAAGCTTATTTTGGTTTATTTGCATTTGTGAATTGAAATTCAGAGGCCAAAAATACTAAGAAAATGCGGGTTATAACCACAGAAAATAATTGGAAAACACTTTCAACCGAAACTGTCTACGAAAATGCATGGCTGGAACTGAGCCATCGCGATGTGATCAACCCGTCGGGTAATAAAGGCATTTACGGACTGGTTAAATTTAAAAATCAGGCCATTGGCGTGCTTCCGCTTGATGCCGAGGGCAACATATATTTAGTCGGTCAGTTTCGTTATGCGATTGATGAATATTCCTGGGAAATTCCCGAAGGTGGCGGTGCATTGAATGCCGATCCGCTGGATGCCGCAAAACGGGAACTGAAAGAAGAAACAGGCCTTATCGCCAATAAATGGACCAAGCTTGCTCGGATCCACACTTCAAATTCAGCCACCAACGAAGAAGGATTCCTGTTTATAGCCGAAGAGCTGACGCAGGAAGATGCTGAGCCGGAGGATACGGAAGATCTGCAAGTGCGAAAAGTGTCTTTGCAAGAGGCAGTTGACATGTGTATGCGTTCTGAAATTACTGATTCGCTGTCCGTATGCGCCATTTTAATGACCGCCAGACTGAAGGTAATCTGATCTATGCTTGAGTCTCTTTTTTATGGCACGCTTACGGGCATAGCATTATGCCTTACTTTCGGGACCGTCTTTTTTTCATTGGTTCAAAACAGCGTTGACAATGGCTACAAAACAGGCATTAAGATTGCCCTCGGCGTTTTTGTATGCGACATTATCTTTGTTTTCTTCGCGATCTTCGGAACGGCGCTGTTGCCGGACATTCCTGATTTCAAAAAGTGGATGGCGGGAACAGGCGTTGTATTCCTCATTATTTTAGGCCTTACAAATCTGATCAAAGGCCAGCCTAAAATCGCTTATCCGAAGACGAGTCTGGGGAATCTGGTTTATTATTTCACGACCGGCTTTCTGTTGAATGGCCTCAATCCCGTGAATTTTATAAGCTGGGTGACGATTGCATCCTACATCCGGACCAACCTCCATTATAATTATAATCAGGTGCTTATGTTCTTCGGAGCGAGTGTGATTGCGGTTTTTTTGGTAGAATGCGGCATTGCAATATTTGCGCACAAGCTCAAACGCGTGTTTACGCCGAAGGTTGTCACGATATTTAACAAAGTGACAGGCGTTGTTTTTATTCTCATCGCCTGCCAGATTGCTTATGTCAATTTCCTGAGCTAAGCCGATGGAGCAGCTTGCACATAACCGTTTTTCTCTAAAAAACCCGTCCAGTCGTCTATAAGGAAGTTTTTAAACACGCGCGGAAACTTATGCTGGCCACCCATTTTTCCTTTTGATTCCATCCAGCCGTAAAATGCTTTGTTTGGCAAAACGGTCACAAACACTTCCTTTAATGCATGGCGCCGCTCGACTGCGTAGTCATCATTAAGCTCGGCAAGTTTTGCATCAAGCTTCGCTTTTAATTCGGCTTCGTCCACATTCTGCTCATCGACGCCCACATACCAATGATGCGCAAACATGGAACCATATTCCACACCGGAAACAGTGAACTCCTTGATCGTCAATCCCATTTCATCGGAAACCAGATCAATGGCCTTGTTCATATTATCAACCGAAAGGTGTTCGCCGCAAAGGCTGAGATAATGTTTGGTCCGGCCGGTTATGGCAATTTCGCCTTTTGCTTTATCAATAAACTTTACCGTGTCGCCAATAAGATAACGCCATGATCCCGCGCAGGTTGAAAGCAGCAATGCATATTCTTTTCCTTCCTCAACCTGATCCACCATCAATGTTTCCGGATTGGCCTGCAATGTGCCGTCCGAGTCGAAATTTTGTTCATTAAAAGGAATGAATTCGAAGAAAATGCCATTGTCACAAACCAGCTCCATGCCTTGCGCACCGGGGCGGGTTTGATAAGCAATAAAACCTTCGGAAGCGAGATATGTATTAATGTAAATAAGCGGCCGCGCGAGCAGCTTTTCAAATCCTTTTCTATAAGGCTCAAATGATACGCCGCCATGTGCAAAAACCTGCAAATTGGGCCAGATATCATGAATGGTGTTGACTTTGTAATGGGCAATGATCTTTTCCATCAAAAGCTGTATCCACGCCGGAACGCCCACGATGAAACCAATGTCCCATTCGTGCGCCTGCTTTGTGATCTCTTCCAGTTTCAGTCCCCAATCCTTTTGTGCAGCAATTTTTTCGCCCGGTTTGTAATAAGGACGGAACCAGTAAGGGATCTGTTTCGCCGTTATCCCGCTCAGATCGCCTTCAAAATGTTTGTCCTGATTATTGAGATTTGTGCTGCCTCCAAGCATTAAGAAGCCTTTTTCATACAAATCGTTTGGTAAATCCTTATAATGTCCGAGCGAGAGTATCTGTCTGATGCTCGTCTTTTGAATCGCGCGCGACATCGCCTTCGTAACCGGAATATGCTTGGTTGCCGCCTCCGAAGTTCCGGAGCTCAGCGCATAATATTTGATCTGCCCTGGCCAGCAAATGTCCTTTTCACCTTCAAGCGAACGGTGCCACCATTCATTAAATATTTTATTGTAATCGTAAACGGGAACTGTCTGCTTATAAAGCTCATAAAATGCGCCTTTTTCGCCAAAAAGAATGGAAGAAAGCAGCTCATCAAAATTATATTTCTCTCCAAATTCCGTGTAACGGGCCTTGGCCAGAAGCTTCGCCAAAGTCTTTTTTTGCTGGATGTGAAGGCTTGCTTTTCTACGGTTAGCAACAATGTTGCTGATATGAATTCCTTTTTTAACAAACTTCCTACTAATGCCATAGCTGAATTTTAAAATTATAAATCCCAGGTCGAAAGCTGCTTAACTGCCTCATACGCTGTCAGATCATATTGACACGGGACAACCGAGATATAATTATTGTCGAGTGCCCAGACGTCGGTGTCCTCTTTTTCTGTATCAAAATTGACAAAGTTTCCTGCCATCCAAAGATAACCGCGGCCATTCGGATCCACGCGATAATCAAATTTTTCCTGCCATTTCGCATGCGCCTGTCTGCACACTTTAACGCCCTTTAATGGCAGATCCGATTTTTCCGGAATGTTAACATTCAATGCGATGCCATTCGGAATTCCGTTTTTCAAAGCTTCTTCTGTTATGGACTTGATAAACGGGATAGCATGGTCAAAATCAGCATCTTCCCGAAAATCAGTCAGTGAAAATCCGATGGCCGGAATTCCCTCAATTGCGGCCTCAATGGCTGCGGACATGGTTCCCGAGTAAAGCACGCTGATCGAGCTGTTGCTTCCGTGATTGATCCCACTCACTACGAGATCCGGCTTGCGGTCTTGCAACACGTAATTTTTCGCCAGTTTCACACAGTCAGCCGGCGTTCCCGAGCATTCGTATTCAACAATTCCTTCAAAAATATGGGTGGCGTAAAGCCTCAACGGTTCTCCAATGGTGATCGCATGTCCCATTCCGGATTGCGGGCTGTTGGGAGCAACTACGATTACTTCTCCAAGGGTTTGCATGATTTCTACCAGGGTGCGAATCCCTTTTGACGTAATCCCGTCGTCGTTTGTAACTAAAATAAGGGGTTTCATACATTTCTACTTATCGGCGTGCGTGATTGGATCGTTGAAGGTCTGTTCGTGCCGGTGAAGTAATATGGTTTTTAGGTTGAAAAAAGATTTCTTTGCGATCGTAAAGTGCCAAAATTAAGCAATATGCCATCATTCTCAACAAAGCATGCCACGGTGGAAGACATTCCGGTGATCATTGGAATACAGGAAAAAACCTGGGAACCGACTTACAGAGACATACTTACGAAAGAGCAAATTGATTATATGTTTGAAAAAATATATTCTCCAGATTCCCTGAAAAATCAGTTTACCAAAGAGCAGCATCATTTCTTGATCTTGCTGAATGACGGTGTTCCGGAGGGCTTTTCGTCGGTTTCTGAGGACGAGCCGGAAAAGTTTAAGTTACATAAAATATATGTACTTCCGTCAACGCAAGGAACGGGTGCGGGTAAATTCCTGCTTGCCGAAACGGAGCGTTATGTCAAAACGGCCGGTGGAAAAAAGTTATTGCTCAATGTAAATCGCTACAATAAAGCCAGGACTTTTTTATGAAAAAATGGGATTTGTGACCATTGGCCAAAAGGACATCCCGATCGGGCCTTACTGGATGAACGACTTCATTCTGGAAAAAGAACTGAGCTGATTATTGCACCTGCTCAGTTCTTTGCGCCAGTTTCATCTTTTTAAGATTTTTCTTCTGACTTTTCAATCCCTGCAAAGGATGATAATGGTTGCTGTTGCTCACATAGTAACCCGTGCCGTCATAGGTGCGCTTATCCGGATGCGCCTTGCATTCGGGTGAGCAGGCACCTTCCATTTCTTCACCACATTTGTGGCAAACCGGCACGTGCGTGTTGCATTCCGCATTCGCACAGTTGATCATGCGGTCGCAGGGTTCGTCACATATATAGCACCTTGAAATCACAGTTGGATTTACTTTGTTAACTTCCACAGCAATGCGGTTGTCGAAAACGTAGCATTTGCCATCGAAATTCTCACCGCCTTCTTCCAGGCCATAGCGGATAATGCCGCCGTGCAATTGATAAACATCCTGAAAACCTTGTTCGAGCAAATATGCGCTTGCTTTTTCGCACTTAATGCCGCCGGTGCAATAGGTTACGATCTTTTTGTTTTTCAAATGCTCGATCTCGTGAATGTGCTCGGGAAGCTCACGCAGGTTGTGCATATCGAATGTGATTGCGCCTTTGAATTTGCCCAGCTCATGCTCATAATCAGAACGCATATCCACCAGAACCACGTCCGGATCATTAATGATCTGTTTAAATTCAGCCGGTTCCAAATGCTTTCCGGTGCGAACGAGGGGGTCAACGCCGAGATCAGAATTTACGATTTCGTCTTTAACACGCACATGCAATTTTTGAAATGCGATCTTGTCATGCGCTTCCACCTTAAACTGCACATCCTTAAATCTCGGATCGGACCGAACATAATTCATATAAGCCTCGCAATTCTCCGGCGTTCCTGAAACAGTCCCGTTCAAACCCTCGGGGGCAATGATAATGCGGCCAAGCAAATTGTGCTGAACACAGAATAAATGGTGCTCGTCACGGTAAGTTTCCGTGTCGGCAATTGGCGCATAGTAATAATATAAAATAACCTGAAAAGGCTTCATTTCTGCAAAATTTAATGGATTCCAAAGAGAAAAGAGGTTATTTCACGCAGCGCTTTTCTCCAAATCAGGTGCAAATATACGAAGAACGAGAGTTTAACGAAAATCGAAAAAATGCACTTTTTCCGGTCGCGAGTATTGGGGCGAATTCTATATTTTTACGGCAGACATTCCTAATCATCATTTCCATGCACATAGCGATCATTGGCAACATCGGCGCCGGCAAAACCACATTAACACAAATGCTAGGCGACTATTTCAAATGGGACGTCATGTATGAAGCGGTTGAAGGGAATCCATATCTTTCTGATTTTTACCAGGATATGGAACGGTGGGCTTTTAATCTGCAAATTTTCTTCCTTAATAACCGTTTCGCGCAAGTGCAGAAGATCCGTGAAACGACTTATGCGACCATTATCCAGGACCGGACGATTTATGAAGACGCATTCATTTTTGCCAGAAATCTGCATGAATCCGGTGTCATGACGGAGCGCGATTACCAGACTTATCTGCTGCTTTTCGAATCCATTATCCGCACCGTTTCGCAGCCCGATCTGCTCATTTACCTCAAAGCAGACATTCCGAAGCTTGTTTCTCAGATCAAAAAACGTGGAAGGGATTTTGAAGCAGACATTTCAATTGATTATCTGGCGAGCCTAAACCGCTATTACGAAGATTTTGTGAAGCATTACGATCACGGAAAGATCATTGAAATTGACGTTAATCAAATGGATTTCGCTTCAAACCCGAAGGATTTCGAATTCATCGTTTCCAAGTTGAACAAGGAGCTGTTTTATATCTGATTTGCTCAAAGCACGCATGCTAATGCTTTGTTAAGCAGCACATTGGCCTTGCTTCCGAATGTGTAGATCTTGCGTTCCTCCGGTAAGATCACCTCAATTTTGAGTGTCTCCCGCATATTCTCCAATTCCTCGGGCGTTACAGGCGACGAGAGCATGAAGGATTTGTTCCAGAAGTTGCGATCAGAAGTGGTTGTGTAGAGAGAGAATGTGCTTTTTTTGGTCGTAAAGCGAATTTCCGTGAACATTTGCACATGGAAGATGAGCTGGACATTCTCATTGTGATAGGTGAAAATTTTCTCTGCGCCGGTGCGGGAAAAGGACAGGAATTCTTTCTTGCCAACGAGCTGGACAATTTGATAATATTCTTTCTTATTGGTGGCGCGGCTTACCTTTTCCAGACATTGCGCTTGGGAAACAAGCTGGCAAGCAAGAATAAGCACAACTCCAAGCAGCGCAATCGATTTCATGCAGTGTAGTCCTTCAAGCTTTAAGAAAATCAGGGGTCAGTCAATTTATTGCTAAATATAGACTAATTTTTCAATTCGATGTAACCGAAATAATCCAGAAGGGACTTAAAAGCAACAACCATAAAAAAACCTGCACTGATAATCAGCGCAGGTCTGTGACCAGGAGGAGAGTCGAACTCCCATACCCGAAGGCACTACCCCCTCAAAGTAGCGTGTCTACCAATTCCACCACCTGGCCGAGGATTTTGCAAAAGTACAATTTTAATAATACGCCGCAAGGCCGCCGAAATCTTTTTGACAAACATTATTTCGGCTTATTTAACTTCTGATTACTACTTTTGACAACTGTTAAAACATAATCCTGTTACCAGAAGATGAAAAAAGTTGATGTTAATGTCATCTATTACGGAAAGCCGTATCAAACGATCATATCCATTTTATCCTTGCTTAAAGTCAGTGGACAATACATCAATTCTATTTTTATAACTGTTGAAGACAAGCAGCCTTTTGGACATTACGGCGATGTATATAAGGTGATTAAGGCCATCAGTCCCATCATTCCCATTGACCTTTATTATCCGAAATCTTTCTATAATCTGGAAATTCTGGATTACGATCGCGTGAAAAACAATCAGGATTATCGCTGGTCTATTCCTTATCAATATGCATTGGAGCACACCAAAATGAAGTGGCTTTTTATCATGCATAATGACATGGTTTTCCACCGCGATATGATCGGCGATATGATGCCTTCTTTTGAAGCGGACGCGGAAATGGCGGGCACCGGTTCCATCGGACAGTGCTGGTCGTGCCCGGCAAACAAGGCACAGCTCTGCGGAGGGCACGTTTTTATGAAATACATTCCGAGTGCGGAGGAAGCGATCGCCGTGCATGAGCAATACGAAACGCCGAGGCAAAAGCGCGATCTGGAAATTTTAAGATCCGGGCGCATTCACCCGCTTCCCCGAGTGCCGGCTTAACGAATATGCCTGCATGATCAACATTGACACCTATCGCAAAACCACGTTGCCATTCGGGGGTAATGGCTGCTTCGGCGGAAACTGGGAATTTACTGCGGATTTGGGCACGGGATGGTTTCATCAAATGGTTAACCAGGGGCATAAGTTCAAACATTTTGTTTTGGAAGATTACGCAAAGCATTCGTCTTTCAACCCGATCGGGCAGGGGATTATGGCTTATTCTAATCAGGATAACTATTTGCTGAGCGAGAAAAATGCATTGCAATATCTGATCGCCAATTACCAGACAGATGCATCGCTGGACTTCAAAACTTCCGTAAGTGCGGGACTTCGCGAGCGCAAATATCGGCTTCGTGATTTGAGAAGAAGCGTCATTCCAACTGCAAAGCGAATCGTCAAGAAGATCATTCGCTAATTGATCATCACCATTTATAGGTTAAAAAAATAGAAAGGCGAGCGCCTTTCTACTTTTTTTTGCGACAATGCGTTTTTAATCAATAGGCATGTCTGTGTTCAGCTGCTTGTAATTTGTGGTAAGTCACGTATGAAACCATCAGCACGGCGAGCACGATCAATGGAAAAATCGATCCGAAGCCGAAGCCGTCGACAACAGTTGTGCTGATGCTCGCGCAAAGGAAATCAAAGACAAAACCGGCATAAGCCCATTCTTTCAGTCTCGCGGGAACTTGCGGCAGGATAAGCGCCAGTGAACCTGCTACTTTAAATGCGGTGATCATGGGCCCGAAATAATCGGGGTAACCCAAGTGTCTGATGCCTTCAAGGGCCATTTCTGTTTGTGAGGTAAGTGCGGGCATAACGCCTTCAAAAAGGAAAATAAGCGTTGTAGAGATCCAGAAGATGATGCGGGTCGTTTTCATGATGTTTTTGTTTAGTGATCAGGTTGTTCTTGTTAATACAAAACTATCAATGAAACCAGAAAGCAATGCTGTGTAAATATGACGAATAGGAGGGTGCTTTGCGCCAAAATTCAGGTTAGCATTCGTTTTCGGATCACATTTCTGTCCGCGTCGGTCTTGGCGACGGACATTGCATTCAAAAAATGCTGCTGCGATTTTTGGAGATTCAGTCCTTCATAAAGCTCACCCAGCAGCGTGTGATAAAACTGATTTTCCTGCAAATCCAGTCTTTCCGCTTCCCGGATTGCAGCCAACTTTCCTCTTGCTTTTCCAAGCGCATAAGCACGGTTCAGCGCAGCAATCGGTGAAAATTCGATAGACAAAAGCTGATCGTAAAGCGTTACAATTTTCTCCCACTTTTCTTGATTATCGATGCGCTGCGTATGCCATGCGGCAATGCCTGCTTCGAGATGATATTTGGAAATCTGATCACCGGACGCTGCCATTTTAAGGAAATAACCGCCTTTGCTGATCAAGTCCTGGTTCCAGAGATCCGGATCCTGGTCGCCATACAAAACCAGGACTCCTCCGCTGCTGATCCGCGCATCGTAACGCGAGGCGTGGAAGCGCATTAGCGCCAACAATGCATTGACCTGCGGCTGATTGGTCGAAGCATTTTCAACGAGCATTGTGCAAAGCCGCATGGCTTCAAAGCAAAGCTCTTTTCGCAAGGTAACGTTTTGATTGACTGAATAATAACCTTCATTAAAAAGCAAGTAAATGGTTTTTAAAACCTGATCCAGCCTTTGGTCAATCTCAGCCGGTGCGGGCAATTCGATCCTGATTTTTTCCTCGCGCAGCCTTTCTTTTGCCCTTAATAGCCTTTTGTTAATGGTTTCCTTGTTGGTTACAAAAGCAGTCGCAATTTCGTCTATGCCAAAGCCGCAAAGAATCCGCAGCGACAAACCGATTTGCGACTCGCGCGAAATGGCTGGATGGCAGATCGCAAACATCATTTGAAGCTGGCTGTCAACAATGTTTTGAACAGAAAGATCTAATTCAAAATCCTCGGAAACAGCACTGCTTGATTCCAGTGCCGGCCACACTTTTTCCCTGAAAATAGCATCGCGGTGCAAGTGATTTTTTGCATTGTTTTTGGCTGTATTGTAAAGCCATCCCACCGGGTTCGGCGGGAGGCCTTCCAATCCCCAGGCTTGCATTGCAGCCCGGAACGTCTCACTTGCAATGTCCTCCGCAACCTCTATTTCCCGAAAACCAAAACGCCTGCAAAGCACGGAAACAATCTTTCGATATTCCGTTCTGAACAAATGCGGGATGATTGCTGCGTGCTCCAAAGCTTAATTATTTTCGTGGACAGAAATGATTTTCCGCACTTCCACGCTGTTGCCTTCGCCTGCCAAAATGGGGCAGCCTTGCGCCATGCTGACGGCGTCGTCAAAGCTCTCAGCCTTGATGATAATGAACCCGGCAATCGATTCTTTAATCTCTACAAACGGGCCGTCCGTCATAACATTATTGGGCTTCAAAACCTTGCCTTCAACGGACAGACCTTTGCCACCAATGAACTTGTCCTGCGCCGTAATGGTGTCAATCCAGTCATGATATTGCTTCATATATTCCTGCATTTGCTCGGGCGACGGCTGCGCGGCTTTGGTTAGCAGATCAAGGCGCATGAAAACGATGTACTCTTCCATAATTTTGTTTTTTAATAAAGAGATTGATTTAACATTTATATCTGCATGACAATTGACATTTAGCCGATTGGACATATTCAATTCAATATTTTTTTCAAAACATTGAATTGAATGTGCTGTCAAGTGATTAACCGTTCAATGTTCTTAATGAAAAACCCACTGCACTGACAGCATAAAAAAAGGGCTGCAACATATGTCGCAGCCCTTTAACCAACTATTCAACTGTTATCTCATTTTGAAAAATCTCAGGTTCATTTCCTGATCTCCGTAATAGACTTTGAGGAAGTAATGTCCGTCACCAAGTCCGTTTACATTAAGCGGTATTTTATTTTTACCAGCCGCAATGTCGGTTTGGATTGAATTCACTTTCACACCGGTCATGCTGTAAGTCTCGATCTTTCCTTTGCCAGCTATTTTTGAAACAAATTCAATGTTGACAAAATCTCTAACCGGGTTAGGCGCAACGACCGTTTTGCTGATGGCCTCGTAACGCACGTTGATAATGCGGCTTGTCAGGAACGTGCCGTCTTCGTCAATCATTTTCAGCTGGTAATAATTGTTGCCGAAAATCGGTGTTGCATCCAGGAATTTGTATTCACCCAGTCGCTTATCAGACAATGGCAATTCACCGATCACGGAAGCATTTTTCATCTCGCTATCGTAACGCAGAACCTCGAATCCTTTGCCGTCTTTTTCGTCAGCAACATTCCATGAAAGTTCTACACCATTGTCAGTAGGCGTCGCATCAAATCTTGAGATATGGATCGGCAGCGGATTTCCAACTCTGAACGACATGGTCTGAACCGTCGACGTGCAGGAAGCGCCTTCGATAGCCAGCACGTAATCGCCGTCAGGAATGGAAGCAAAAGTGATTTTTGGACGGTCACTTTGAAGGTTTACACGCGCTGAACGCATCATGTTGTTTCCTTTCATGATTTTCCAATCGATGCTCGCAACGTTTTCTCCGTGGAAGTTGAAAGTAAGCTCCGTATTTTTCGGGTCAGTGATCGCTTTCAGGTTAGGACCCAATGCGCATGGAACGCGGGTGTCTGTGGTGGTAACTTCGAATGATCTTGAACTAACCGAAGAAACGCAGTCGCCGCCTTCAATTTCGAGCGAATAAGTCCCGGTCGCAAGTCCAGCAAATGTGATTGAAGCAGAATTTGAACGCAGAGCGCCGGTTTTCCCATTGGCAACTGTTGTGCTGCCTTGCTTAATTCTCCAAGTTAATGTTGAAACGCCTGATCCGTTGAAATCAACAGTTAATCCAGTTGCAGAAACATTCTTAACGCTTGAAATGGTCGGTCCGCTTGTGCAATTTGGCACGGCAGTTGTAAAGCTTTTCGAGCTAACCGTTGAAATACAGTCACCACCTTCAATTTCCAATGTATAACCGCCTGGCGCGATAGATTCAAAGGAGATGTTAACAATGGCCGAAGTCAATGCAGGCGTTTTGCCAGAGCGAACAACCGTGTCGCCTGATTTTACTCTCCATGTAATGTTTGGAACACCGTTTCCATCAAATTGGAAGCGCAGACCAGTTTGTGAAACATTTGTTACAAATAACAATGTCGGACCAGCTAAACAGTTTGCGTTTGTCACGTTGAATGTAGAAGTGCTAACCGAAGAAACGCAGTCTCCACCTTCAATTTCCAATGTGTAAGCGCCTACAACCAATGTTCCGAATGTGATCGATGCAGAGTTAGAGCTCAGAGCGCCAGTTTTGCCATTTGCCACCGTTGTCGAACCTTGTTTGATTCTCCAAGTTAATGTTGAAACACCTGATCCGTTAAAGTCAACTGTTAAACCCGTTGCAGAAACATTTCTAACGCTTGAAATGGTCGGCCCGCTTGTGCAATTAGGCACTGCGGTTGTAAAGCTTTTTGAGCTAACAGTTGAAATACAATCGCCACCCTCAATCTCCAAAGTGTAACCTCCCGGTGCGATAGATTCGAATGTGATGTTGACAATGGCCGAAGTCAATGCCGGCGTTTTGCCAGAGCGCACAACCGCGTCGCCTGATTTTACTCTCCATGTAATGTTTGGAACGCCGTTTCCGTCGAATTGGAAGCGCAGGCCAGTTTGTGAAATATTGGTTACCGAAACAATCGTTGGGCCAGAAAGGCAGTTTGCATTGGTAATATTGAATGTAGAACTGCTAACCGAAGAAACACAATCACCACCTTCAATTTCCAATGTGTAAGCGCCAACAACCAATGTGCCGAATGTGATCGAAGCAGAGTTTGAGCTCAAAGCGCCGGTTTTGCCATTCGCAACCGTTGTGCTGCCTTGTTTTACCCGCCAAGTTAATGTTGAAACACCAGATCCGTTGAAATCGACTGTTAAACCCGTTGCCGAGACATTCTTGATGCTCGAAATGGTTGGGCCGCCCGGGCAGTCGGTCTGCTGGGTTGCAAAAGTTTTTGAGCTAACTGATGAGATACAATCGCCACCTTCAATTTCCAAAGTATAAGTTCCGCCAGGTAATTGGGCGAAAGAAATGTCGACCAGTGAAGAGGTTAATCCAGGCGTTTGCCGGAACGAACAATGTTGCCACCCGATTTTACTCTCCATGTGATGTTAGGAACACCGTTTCCGTCAAATTGAAAACGCAGGCCTGTTGAGGTGATGTTAGAAATGTTGCCAAGAGTCGGTCCGCCAGGGCAAGTTCCTGGGGTAATGCTGAAATTAGAAGTGCTCACCGAAGAAGAACAGTCGCCGCCTTCGACTTCAAGTGCGTAAGAGCCAACGCCCAGAAGTCCGAACGAAATGTTAGCAGAATTGGAATTCAGATTTGCCGTTTTTCCATTTGCAACCACATTACCGTTCAGTTTTATACGCCATGTCAAGTTAGGAACACCCGAACCGTTAAAATCAACAGTAAGGCCGGTCGGAGAAACGTTGCGGACATTTGAAATGCTTGGTCCGCCAGGGCAGTTAGGCTGCGAAACAGAGAATGTTTTTGAGCTCACCGAAGAAGCGCAGTCGCCACCTTCGATCTCCAATGTGTAATTTCCAGCTGATAATGTCGAGTAAGAAATGTCTACATCAGAGCCACCCAAATTTCCTGTTTTACCGGAACGAACCACGGTTGAGCCGGATTTGATCCGCCAGTCAATGTTGGGAACACCGCTGCCTGTAAAGCCAAAACGCAATCCTGTTTGTGAAATGTTGCTGATGTTGCCTAACGTCGGGCCGCCCGGGCAATTTGGCTCAGGATCGATAACTGAATCAGGGTTTTTGGGAAGTTCATTCCAAAAACAGCTCTGAACTTCGTAGTAACTCAGGTTAAAACCCATATTAGGGTTCATAAAGCTTCCGAACTCACCCTCAATGGTTTGACGGATCAAACCCATTGAAATCGCATCTCTGCTGTATGTGTTCGTTTCGCGGTGGAAATTCACGCGCAGTAAGCCATCCTTAATGATCGCATATTGGAAAGTCCGCACGCCATCGCCGCCCATGTAAGTTCCCAGCTGCAATCCGTCGGTGATGGGTTTGCCGTTACAAGGGATCATGTTGCCTTGCTGGCGTCCCAGATAGTTATTGCCCATGGTGCTTGGGTCAATAGAATTCACGCATTTGTTAACAATGTAGTTTCCTTCGGTGTTGTTAGGAAACCTGTTGTTATCCATGTGTAGAAGGATGGCCGTGTTATCAAAAGCCTCAAATTTTCGGCTCTGGTCCGGGTTGCCATCCCAGCGGATGTAGATCCTGTTTTGGTTGATAATTGTGTAAACCGGTCTGCCGCCAACGTTTCCGAGCAACTCATCGTGCGTCCAGGTTCTTCCACCGCAGTTCACCTGCGTTGCTACAGCAAACTGATTCTTTTGCAACTCGTCATCTGGGGTCGCTGCCACCATAAGGCCCAGCAACCCGCACGCATACACTAGCTTCTGTAAAAATTTCATCAATGTTGATCAGGTAAAAATGTTGAAGAATTAAATTATATGGGTTGTTATAAGAGGTTCATAAGAAAGGCTGCGACATTGCTGCCACAGCCTTCCTTACGCCTTGTTTTTAGTTAGATTTAAAGAATCTCAGGTTCGTTTCCTGAACCCCAGAAGTAATCTTGATAAAATAATGGCCGTTGGCTAAACCAGATACATTAAGCGCGACTTTGTTGAGTCCCTGTTTAATTGTTGGCTGGACTGCATTTACTTTCACGCCACTGATATTAAATGTTTCCAGTTTTCCTTGTCCGGCGATTTTCGAATAAAACTCTACGTTCACGAAATCTTTCGCAGGGTTCGGGGAAACTGTGACATTGTTGATCGTTTCGTAACGGGCATTGACAATTTCACTTTTTGAGTAAGTGCCGTTTTTATCGATCACATTCAGCTGGTAGTGATTAACTCCCGAAAGTGGGGTTTTATCAACAAACCTGTATTCGCCAAATTGCTGGTCAGACGATCCGATGTTACCAATTACCGACGCAGTTTTCAAGCTGCTATTGAAACGCACAACCTCAAACTCACTTCCGTCTTTTTGCTCGGAAGCAGTCCAGGCTAATTCAACTCCTTCGTTTGCAGGAACAGCTGCAAATCTCGCAACAGGAGCTGGCATCAGGCCGATTTGGAAGCTCAACGTCTGCACCTCAGACCGGCAGGCGCCACCCTCAATTGCAAGTGTATAAGCTCCCTGTGCAAGTGCCGCGTAAGTAATTGTTGGGCGATCACTTGTCAATTCAACACGCGCTGAACGGATTACAGTAGTGCCTTGAAGAATTTTCCAATCAATGCTGGCAACATTCTCTCCGTGGAAGTTGAATGTAAGCTCGGTTGGTTTTGCATCAATGATGGTCTTCAACAGTGGTCCAAACTGACATGTAGGACGGCTGTCTGTTGAAGTGACAGTAAAGTTAGAAGCGCTGACAACCGACGTGCAACTGCCACCTTCAATTTCAAGCGAGTAGGTTCCCGCTGCAATGGATTCGAATGTAATGTTAACAATGGCCGAAGTCAAAGCAGGAGTTCTGCCGGAACGCACAACCGTCGCACCTGATTTTACTCTCCAAGTAATGTTAGAAACGCCGTTTCCGTCAAATTGGAAGCGCAAACCCGTTTGCGATACATTCGTTACGGATAGAAGCGTCGGGCCAGCCAAGCAGTTTACGTTGGTAACATTGAATGTAGACGTGCTGACAGAAGAAACGCAGTCGCCGCCTTCAATTTCCAAAGTATAAGCGCCAACAACCAATGCTCCAAATGTGATCGAAGCAGAGTTCGATGACAATGTTCCTGTTTTGCCGTTTGCAACAGTTGTAGAACCTTGCTTAATTCTCCATGTTAATGTTGAAACACCTGAACCGTTGAAGTCAACTGTCAATCCAGTTGCAGAAACATTCTTAACGCTTGTTATAGCCGGTCCGCTAGTGCAATTCGGCACTGCGGTTGTGAAGCTTTTTGAGCTAACTGTTGAAATACAATCGCCGCCCTCAATTTCCAGCGTGTAAGCTCCCGGTGCAATGGATGCAAACGTAATGTTAACAATTGCAGAGGTCAATGCAGGCGTTTTGCCAGAGCGAACAACCGTTGCACCTGATTTTACTCTCCAGGTGACGTTAGGAACACCATTTCCATCAAATTGGAAGCGCAAGCCGGTTTGGGAAACGTTTGTAACTGAAACGATCGTAGGACCAGAAAGGCAGTTTGCGTTGGTAACATTGAATGTAGAACTGCTAACCGAAGAAACGCAATCGCCGCCTTCAATTTCCAAAGTATAAGCGCCCACAACCAATGTCCCGAATGTGATCGAAGCAGAGTTCGATGACAATGTTCCCGTTTTGCCGTTTGCAACAGTTGCAGAACCTTGTTTGATTCTCCAAGTCAATGTAGAAACGCCAGATCCGTTGAAGTCAACTGTCAATCCAGTTGCAGAAACATTTTTAACACTTGTTATAGCCGGTCCGCTTGTGCAATTCGGAACTGCGGTTGTGAAGCTTTTTGAGGTAATTGTTGAAATACAATCGCCACCTTCAATTTCCAACGTGTAACCTCCCGGTGCAATGGATTCGAATGTAATGTTAACAAAGGCCGAAGTCAATCCAGGCGTTTTGCCAGAACGAACAACCGTAGCGCCTGATTTTACTCTCCAGGTAATGTTAGGAACACCGTTTCCATGGAATTGAAAACGTAAGCCAGTTTGCGATACATTGCTTACAGCTAATAATGTTGGTCCCTCGGGGCAGCTTGCATTGGTAACATTGAATGTAGAACTGCTAACCGAAGAAACACAATCACCACCTTCAATTTCCAAAGTATAAGCACCCACAACCAATGTTCCGAATGTGATCGAAGCCGAATTGGATGACAATGTTCCAGTTTTGCCGTTCGCTATTGTGGCAGAACCTTGTTTGATTCTCCAAGTCAATGTTGAAACGCCAGAGCCGTTAAAGTCAACTGTCAATCCAGTTGCAGAAACATTCTTAACGCCTGAAATGGTCGGTCCGCTTGTGCAATTCGGCACTGCTGTTGTGAAGCTTTTTGAGCTAACTGTTGAAATACAGTCACCACCTTCAATTTCCAATGTATAACCTCCCGGTGCGATCGACTCAAAGGAGATGTTAACGATTGCCGAAGTCAATGCAGGCGTCTTGCCAGAGCGAACAACCGTAGCACCTGATTTTACTCTCCAAGTAATGTTAGGAACACCGTTTCCGTCAAATTGGAAGCGCAAGCCAGTTTGTGAAACATTGGTTACCGAAACAATCGTTGGGCCAGAAAGGCAGTTTGCATTGGTAACATTGAATGTAGAACTGCTAACCGAAGAAACACAATCACCACCTTCAATTTCCAAAGTATATGCGCCAACAACCAATGTGCCGAACGAGATGGATGCAGAGTTAGAGCTTAAAGCGCCGGTTTTGCCATTGGCAACTGTGGTGCTGCCTTGTTTTACTCTCCAAGTTAATGTTGAAACGCCTGATCCGTTGAAGTCAACAGTTAAACCCGTTGCAGAAACATTTTTAACGCTTGAAATGGTCGGTCCGCTTGTGCAATTTGGAACAGCTGTTGTAAAGCTTTTTGAGCTAACTGTTGAAATACAATCTCCGCCTTCAATTTCCAATGTGTAACCTCCCGGTGCGATCGACTCAAAGGAGATGTTAACAATGGCCGAAGTCAGAGCAGGGGTTTTGCCAGAGCGAACAACCGTAGCACCAGATTTTACTCTCCAAGTAATGTTAGGAACGCCGTTTCCGTCAAATTGGAAGCGCAGACCAGTTTGTGAAACGTTTGTTACGAATAACAATATCGGACCGGCAGGGCAATTAGCATTGGTAACATTGAATGTAGAAGTGCTGGTTGAAGAAACACAATCACCACCTTCAATTTCCAAGGTATAAGCGCCTACAACCAAGGTTCCGAATGTGATCGAAGCAGAGTTAGAGCTCAAAGCTCCAGTTTTACCATTCGCAACCGTTGTGCCGCCTTGTTTGACCCGCCAGGTCAATGTTGAAACGCCAGATCCGTTGAAGTCAACTGTTAAACCCGTTGCAGAAACGTTTTTGATGCTCGAAATGGTTGGGCCACCGGGGCAGTTGGTCTGCTGGGTTGCAAAAGTTTTTGAGCTAACTGTTGAAATACAATCGCCACCTTCGATTTCCAAAGTGTAAGTTCCGCCAGGCAATTGGGCAAATGAGATGTCGACCAGTGAAGATGTTAGTCCAGGCGTTTTGCCGGAACGAACAATGTTGCCGCCCGATTTTACTCTCCATGTGATGTTAGGAACACCGTTTCCGTCAAATTGAAAACGCAGGCCGGTTGAGGTGATGTTGGAAATGTTGCCAAGTGTCGGTCCGCCAGGGCAAGTTCCCGGGATAATGCTGAAATTAGAAGTGCTCACCGAAGAAGAACAGTCGCCGCCTTCGATTTCAAGTGCGTAAGAACCAACTGCTAAAAGTCCGAATGAAATGTTAGCAGAATTTGAATTCAGATTTGCTGTTTTTCCATTGGCAACCACGTTACCGTTCAGTTTTATACGCCATGTCAAGTTAGGAACGCCTGAACCGTTGAAGTCAACAGTAAGGCCGGTAGGAGAAACGTTGCGGACATTTGAAATGCTTGGTCCGCCAGGGCAGTTAGGCTGCGAAACGGAGAATGTTTTTGAGCTCACCGAAGAAGGCGCAGTCGCCGCCTTCGATCTCCAATGTGTAATTGCCAGCTGATAATGTAGAGTAAGAAATGTCTACATCTGAGCCACCCAAGTTTCCTGTTTTACCAGACCGAACCACGGTTGAGCCGGATTTGATCCGCCAGTCGATGTTGGGAACACCGCTGCCTGTAAAGCCAAAACGCAATCCTGTTTGTGAAATGTTGCTGATATTTCCCAGGGTAGGACCGCCCGGGCAATTTGGCTCGGCATCGACTACCGAATCAGGGTTTTTAGGAAGTTCATTCCAGAAACAGCTCTGAACTTCGTAATAACTCAGGTTGAAACCCATGTTAGGGTTCATGAAGCTTCCGAACTCACCCTCAATGGTTTGACGGATCAAACCCATTGAAATCGCATCTCTGCTGTATGTGTTCGTTTCGCGGTGAAAATTCACGCGCAGCAAGCCGTCTTTAATGATCGCATATTGGAAAGTCCGCACGCCGTCACCGCCCATGTAAGTTCCCAGCTGCAATCCGTCGGTGATGGGTTTGCCATTACAAGGGATCATATTGCCTTGCTGGCGTCCCAGATAGTTATTGCCCATGGTGCTTGGGTCAATAGAATTCACGCATTTGTTAACAATGTAGTTTCCTTCGGTATTATTAGGAAACCTGTTGTTATCCATGTGCAAGAGGATGGCTGTATTATCAAACGCCTCAAATTTCCGGCTCTGGTCGGGGTTGCCATCCCAGCGGATGTAGATCCTGTTTTGGTTGATAATTGTGTAAACCGGTCTGCCGCCAACGTTTCCGAGCAACTCGTCATGGGTCCAGGTCCTTCCACCGCAGTTCACCTGCGTCGCTACAGCAAACTGATTCTTTTGCAACTCGTCATCCGGGGTCGCTGCCACCATAAGGCCGAGCAACCCGCACGCATACACTAGCTTCTGTAAAAATTTCATCAATGTTGATCAGGTAAAAATGTTGAAGAATTAAATTATATGGGTTGTTAAATTGAATGATGCAAAACTTTGAAAAGAGAATTGTTTTGTTTTCTGATCATAGGGGCGAACCCTGGGCTGAAACTTAGAAACGGAGGATGCAACTCTTTGAGAAAGAGGTAGAAATAGTTAACTCAAATATATTTTATCACAAATCGAATATGTTTGTAGAATATTAATTGTTCGAAATGTAGTAATAATTTATTTAGTTCCAAGAGTGCGGCTTAAAAAAACACAAAAACCTTAATATCCAGGTAATCTAGCAGTTACTTGCTGTGTAGACGAAGTTCATTCAAGATTATAAATGCAACCGAAAGAATAATTTTCTTAAAGCGCGAATGTCTTCCAAGAAGCATCAGATGAAAATTTTTTTGCCAATGCATTTGTCTTGAAAAACAGAATGTTAGCGTATAGGCACTGAAAAAGGCGTGAAAAACTTTTCGCCACGATTTGGAAGCGGACTTTTAAAGTGTACCTTTGCACCACTGATTGAGGAACAGGGCAGCGGAAAAATTAGCAGAAAATTAACAATAGGATTCCGTAGCTCAGCTGGTAGAGCAATACACCGCGCGGCGTCCGCTTTTAATGTATGGGTCCTGGGCCTTTTACATCAAAGCAAAAACTGAGGTTGAACAGTCAAAAATCACCAAATAGGATTCCGTAGCTCAGCTGGTAGAGCAATACACTTTTAATGTATGGGTCCTGGGTTCGAATCCCAGCGGGATCACTTGAAGAAATAACAAAAAGCATCAAAAGCCTGCAAATCAACAGATTAGCAGGCTTTTTTCTTTTCGGGTTATGCCAAAATATTCAATTTTCCACAAATTTTTGGTGCGTAATTCGGTGAGTTCACGGATCGGCAATTGCTACTAACCAGAAAACGGCAAATTTGGACACGTGTGAAAGGCAAAACCCATCTAACGCGCATTGCTTCTCTTCCCTTGCGCTTCTAAGATCAATTGCAGATCTGCGGTTTCTTCTGTGAAGTGGGCGTAGGTGCCTTGGCCTAGGTCGGTTAGTTTTTTGAGCTTTTAGCCGGTGTGGGCGTGGCGGCCGAATGTGAAAATGGTGAGGAAAAGGTCTTGAAGGGCGTTTTGTTCGATCATTTGCGTCACTTCCTGGCTCACCGGAAATTCGCCGTCGGTGGCGAGAATGATGCGGTTGTTGCCCCCACGTATAAATTGCTTATTGGCTGTTTTATAAGCCAGACGGAGTCCTTCGTTGCCGTCCGTGTCACCGTCTGATTGTAATAGATCGATCATCCGGGCGATTTCTGCTGATTTAGCTCCTGACGTTGGTTTGAGCACGACGCGGGCTTTGCCGGAATATAAAACAATCGCAATCTTATCTTCCGGGCGGAGGAGCGTTAGCATCGATTTGATGGAGCGTTTTAAAAGCGGCATCTTCAAAGGTGAGTTCATAGACGACGAAACGTCGAGCAAAAGAACCATATTATTGGCCGCAAATCCTTCCAGGGAACGGGTAACTGGTTGACCTTCAACTGGGTGTTTCACTGAAATACTAGCAACCGGCACATTGCGAACGGAATCTTTTTCCACTGGTTTCGGCGCCGTCGGCTTGCTGGTCTTAGCGGGTGATAATTTCCGCAAAACGAACAGATCCGGCTGATTAACCGCTTTCAGCAACCCGTCTTTGGCCAGTTCGACAAATTTGTTGTATTGATAAACCAGCTCATTGTTATAAAAATAGTAGAACGACTCAAAAGGATGCCGCACCGAACCTTCATCAGCTCGTTTTAACTGCTTGCTCATGGTTGCAAACCGCGCTGTGTTCGTCGCCAAATCCTCATACGGTGAGTAGGGGCAAAGTCCATTGCTTCGGCCATAGCGCTGCAATCCTTTAAGATTAGTGTATTCATCTGCAATTAGTTGCGTTGAATTTGCTGCAATTGCTTCGGTCGCGGGAACATTTTCGGTTTCTGATTTCAAATAACTTTTGACACCAAACAGAACTTCCCGGTCGTCGTCCATTGCTTTTTGTAAAACTTGGCCTGCAACAATCCATGAACTCGCGGGGTTGGCGCTGGGGAAACTGTCGTAAACCCGTCGCAGATCATTGTAAAGTTGTTCTTTCTTCTTATCAAATGTGTCAAAAAGCGTCAGATAGCGATCCAGAATTTCGTCCGAGCGCTTCAAATGATCGGTCAGATATTGCTTTTCGGAAGTGTAATGAATCAACTGAATGCTTAGCCCGTCCATTTCCTTTAACATGTTCATCAAAACTTCGGTCTGACTGTTAATGGACGCACGGTAAGGCACTGGAACGGAAGCACTTGCATTCAAAAGCAGTGTGTATGCAGCTGACGGAGGCTGGAATTTTTCATGTGAATAACTCAGTCCGGCACGCGACTCAGCCTTTGCAGGATCGCGGTAAGATTCGGCGGACGATTGATAATTTCGCAATGTTAATTGCAACAAATGCATTTGACGCAACGACTCATTGATGAATTCAATATAATCATTCAGCGTCCGGATTGTGGCCGGAGATGCAGGTGAAGCGGCTTTTTTAACAGTAAATGATTGCAGCGGCTTATCTTCGAACGGTTGCGTGAGCGATGTTTGTTTTGCTTTACCAATGATCGCTGTTTTGGTAAAAATCGGACTGAAAGCCGGATAGTAAAGCAGGCGCTTCTGCGGTTGGCTGTAATCTACAAATGACTTGTAAAATGCCAGTAAGTCCTGATCAAAGTGGTTCATCAGGGAAATGTAAGCCTCATTTCCATGCTCGGCCGATTGCTTTGCTGTGAATGTATAACCGTCGATGATCCTCTTTTTCACTTCTTGCAATGAGGAAAGTGACGACTTAAATGCGAGAAACGCATCGGAGGCCGGATATTGCAACTTGGCGTGTGTGCTTCCAAGTGTTTTGAGCAACATTTCATCGGCCAGCATGCTGTTTTGAACTGCCTCAATGGGCCATTCAAGGCGGCTTTCTTCATTGATAAGATAAGGAAGAGAGTCCATTAAAAGGCGCTGGTTCAGGATGGCTTGCTCGATTTCTTTTTCTGCAAACAGATAAGGATCTGATCCGCTATAAGGCTGATGGCGGCGGTAAATCTGTTGAATGTGCTTGTAGAAAATGTCTTTTTCCTGGCTATATCGCGGAAACAATGCTTGAATCGCTTCCACCTGCGCATCCGATTTTTGAAAGTTATCGCTTTCATACGCTTGTAGATGCACATGCGTTTCGAGCTGCTTGCATGCCAGATCCAGGTCGTTGAGCAGCTGCCAGACTGTATTTGCAGCAACATTAAGCTGTTCCCTTTCTGTCGCACTAAGGCCTTTTGCAGCCAACGCAGTTTTGAAATAATATCCTTCTAACGGGCCGGAAGATGGCAGCCGGGGCTCATTGATGGGTTTTTTACGATATTGATTTACATCCGACTGATATTTCACGACCATATGGAAACGGCTGATAAACTGCTCGGAAGTCTTGTCCAGAAATACAATGTAATGGTTAAGCGACTGCTGCGGGGCTTCTTTTTGGGCGAAAGACGAGCGCGCTATAATAAAGAAAAGGAGGAGAAAACGTAATCTCATATTGATTGGTGTTGTGTATAGGTTTTGGGCGAATGTCGGAATTTTGATGCAAAATTGCTGCGCCTGCTTTTGGATACAACCTTCCCTGATTTGGATACAGCCATCTTTTTATTCAACGGTAGTTTTGCATAGTAAATAAACAGAAGAAAAAAGATGAGCATTAAACAATTTAAGTTAGGAAGTCAGGGCCTTACGGTGCCGAATATAGGATTGGGTTGCATGGGCATGACGCAGATTGCCGGCGCCGACATTTATGGCAAAGCAGACGAATCGCAAGCGATCAAAACCATTCACCGTTCGATGGAATTGGGTGGAAACTTTCTGGATACAGCCGACCTTTACGGACCATTGCTGAACGAAAGGCTGATCGCCAAAGCCATTAAAGGAAATCGCGACAGTTACATTATCGCGACAAAATTTGGTTTTGAAATCGATGACAATGAGCAGCTTACCTGGAAATTCAATGGCAAGCCTGATTACGTTAGAAAGTCCGTTGAACGTTCCCTGAAAAATTTAGGGACGGATTACATTGACCTGTATTATTTGCACCGTCTGGATCCGGAAGTTCCGATTGAAGAAACGGTTGGCGCGATGGCTGATCTCGTAAAAGAAGGAAAAGTGGGCTATCTGGGATTGTCAGAAGTTTCTTCACAAACGCTTATTAAAGCAAACGCTACGCACCCGATCAGTGCATTGCAAACGGAATATTCACTATTCGAAAGAACCGTTGAGGAAGCTGGGATTCTGGATACATTAAAGGAGCTGGGCGTTGGTTTTGTTGCTTATTCGCCACTTGGAAGAGGTTTTATTTCTGGCGAAAGGATCACAAGTCCGGATGATTTTCCTGAAAATGATTTCCGCAGAAGCATTCCCCGCTTCCAGGGCGAGCAATTTTACAAAAACCTGGAACTTGCGGACGCGATTGAAGCCTTGGCATCGGAAAAGAATGTAACTTCATCACAACTTGCGCTTGCCTGGATCATTGCGAAAGGACATTTGCCGATCCCGGGAACCAAGCGTGTTAAATACGTGGAGGAGAACATTGCGGCTGTAAATGTTGTATTAACAGAAGCAGAAATAGCAAATCTGGAAAGCATTGTGCCTTTGGGTGTTACCGGCGCTCGTTATGACGAAGCTGGCATGGGCTGGATTGACAAGTGATTTATAACGGAGAGTCGTTGGTGCAACGGCTCTCTTTTTCCTGATGATATGAAAAAGAAAAACGCTCCGGTTGTGATCGACTCCATCAGTGAGTTGCACCGCTTGCATGGCATTACAGAAGTGGAGCATCCGCTGGTTAGTGTGGTCCGGTTTGATGATATTTTTTATTCGCCAACCGATTACAGCGACGGCTGCATCCTTAATTTTTATGTGATCGCCGTTAAGCGGGATTTTACGGGAAAAGTGCGTTACGGGCAGCATTATTATGATTTTGATGAAGGCGTTTTGTCTTTCATCGCGCCCGGGCAGATTTGCTACGAAGAAGTTGGAGACAGGCCTGCAACAGGTTTTATGCTGCTCTTTCATCCCGATTTCCTGATGGGACATCCGCTGGCAACTGAGATCAAAAACTACAAATTCTTCTCCTATGCGGTGAATGAGGCACTTTATTTGTCCAAAAAAGAAGAAAACACCATTTACGGCGTCCTCGAAAACATTGAACAGGAATATAAATCCAACATTGATAATTTCAGTCAGCGCGTGATTATTTCACAAATAGAAGTGCTGCTCAACTACGCGGACCGCTTTTATCACAGACAATTTCTTACTCGCAAAGCGGCTAGTAATGATCTGCTTGTCAAACTTGAAGGATTACTTGAAGACCATTTCAACAATAACCTTAACCTCGCGCTTCCGACGGTGAAAGATGTTGCGCTAAAACTGAACGTTTCACCCGATTATCTGAGTGATATGCTGCGCACGCATACGGGTCAAAATACACAGCAACACATTCATAATAAGCTTATTGAGAAAGCAAAAGGCGTGCTGAGCACAACCAATATGAGCATTGCAGAAATCGCATATCAGCTCGGGTTTGAACATCCGCAGTCTTTTAACAAAATCTTCAAACGCAAAACGAACCTTTCCCCACTGGAATTCAGACAGTCATTCAACTAGTTAATGCCACGTCTGCATTTATTTATGACAACCAACGGTTAACTTATCTCGGGATCTTCCTTTATACAATGTTGCAAGGCAATACTAAACCCAACATGCATGAGAAAGACCAGAGTAACGGCCGTTTTGGGCTACATTTTATTTCTATTCAGTACATTACCAATCTCTTCTGCCACAGCGCAAGGCCCAGCTCCCGGGCCATTTCAACTCAAAGACGGCGATCGCGTCGTTTATCTTGGCAATTCTATTTTTGAAAACGATTTCCAATTCGGTTATCTCGAACTGGCACTTACCACACGTTTTGCTGATAAAGGAGTCACATTCAGAAACTTAGGCTGGACTGGCGATAATGTCTGGGGTGAAGGCCGCAGCACTTATACGAATCCGCCGACTCCCTACGAACATTTGATGGAAGACATCACCAAAACGCAGCCTACGGTTGTTTTTCTGGCATATGGAGGCGTGGAAGCCCAGGATGGTCAGGCAGGAATCGCTCATTTTAAAGAAGGGCTGAACAAGTTGCTTGATAAGATTGACGAGCTGGGTGCAAAGTCCATTTTGCTTTCAACGATCCCAGTTGTTTCCAGCGACACCGCACAGCGCATCGACCAGCGCAATGCGGATCTTGTGCTTTATTCCAAAGCGATTTCGGAAGTGTCGGCTCAGCGGAACAAGCAGTTTATCGACATTTACAATCCTATTTTAAATACAAGCAAGAAGGAGGAAATCATCGAAAATACAGTCCATTTGAACGAATTGGGCTATTATCATCTGGCAATGACGCTGGAAAAAGCACTTGGTCTTGAAGTGGCCAAGGCATCAACCGCAGTCACCATTGGCAAGGATAAATCAGATGTTTCGAATGGTCGCGCATTGCAATCGGATAATGAGGCGGTGCTTGCCAAATTTGCTGTCGATAATAAATATCTTCCGTTGCCAGCTCCTAAATCGGCCAATTCAGTCGCTGACGACGCGCGTGTTATTCGCGTTACCGGGCTAAAAAAGGGCAATTATGTTCTAATTTCAGAGAATAATCTGGTGGCTGCTGCTTCGGCGAAGGATTGGGAAAATGGCGTTGCCATCAAGCAAGGGCCGCAATTTTCTCAGGTTGCTGAAATTCGGAATATGATTTTAAAAAAGAATGAGCTTCACTTTTTCCAATACAGGCCATTAAACCAGACCTACATTGTCGGTTTTCGTAGATATGAGCAGGGGCGTCACGTGAAAGGTCTTGAAGATCAGAACATTCTCATCAAATTCCTCGAAGGCCAGATCATCATCAACAGCGAGCCAAAAGAAGTGGTGTATGAGCTGCGGAAGATGGATTGATCCGGCCATCGGCACTCAGTGAACGGCAATCAAATAAATGGTTCTGAAAAGGAATATCAAAAATTAACTCTAACCGGCTAATGCTATTGAATGCCGATAGCCGACCGCCGACCGCCAATATGAACACAACCAAGCTATTATATGGAGCGACGCTTATTGCGACGATCCTGCTTACAACCTCTTCCAACAACGTTCAGAACATTAAAGAGGATCCGGATCCGGACGTACAGAAAGAGCTTGCATCATTCAAAGTCGCTGACGGCTTTGAAGTTACATTATTTGCATCCGACCCGATGGTTGCGAAGCCCATTCAGATGAACTGGGATGCAGAGGGCCGCTTATGGGTGGTGAGCAGCACGGTTTACCCGCATTTGAAAACGGGCGAATCTGCTAATGATAAGATTTTTGTGCTGGAAGACACCGATGGCGACGGCAAGGCCGATAAGTCAACGATTTTTGCAGAAGGCCTTATTCAGCCCACCGGAATTCTGCCCGGTGACGGCGGCGTTTATGTTGCAAATTCGACCGAAATACTACATTTCTCAGACACAGATGGTGATGGAAAAGCCGATAAAAAACGCCGCGTGCTCAATGGTTTTGGAACAGGCGACACGCACCATTTGATCCACACATTTCGCTGGGGACCTGAGGGGCGCATGTATTTTAACCAGTCGATCTACATTTATAGCCACGTAGAAACGCCTTTTGGCATAAAAAGACTGGAAGGCGGCGGCGTATGGGCGCTCAATACGCGCAATCTCGATATGGAAGTGTATGCACGCGGTTTGGTCAATCCGTGGGGTTTGCAATTTGATCGCTGGGGGCAATCTTTCCTTACAGATGGTGCTGGTGGTGAGGGGATTAACTATGGATTTCCGGGTGCAACATTTGTTACTGCACCGGGTGCAGCACGCATCATGCGCGGTTTGAATCCTGGTCAGCCTAAACACAGCGGCTTGGATGTGGTTTCCGGAACGCATTTGCCCGACGCATGGCAAGGCAGAATGATCACCAACGACTTTCGCGCCAATCGCATCAACAGTTTTAAATTAGAAGAGCAAGGCGCAGGTTATGCTTCGAAACAAACGGATGACTTAATGTGGACGGATAATGTCGCATTTCGTCCGGTTGATATCAATGTAGGTCCCGACGGCGCTATTTATGTCGCAGACTGGTATAACCCGATCATTCAGCACGGAGAAGTGGATTTTTACGATCCGCGGCGCGATCAGCAGCACGGACGCATCTGGCGGATCGTTGCTAAAAACCGGCCGCTGGTTAAGAAACCGCAATTGGCAAAAGCCAGCATATCAGAACTTCTGGAAGCATTAAAGTTGCCCGAAGAATGGACTCGCTTGCAGGCTAAGCAGGTTTTAAAAGCAAAAGGTGTAAAAGAAGTCATTCCTGCTTTGGAAAAATGGGTGCAGGGTTTGGATAAAAGTGATAAAAATTACGAGCACAATTTGCTCGAAGCACTTTGGCTTTATCAGACATTGGAAACATTTAACCAGCCTGTTTTGCTTGAATTGCTGAATGCGAAAACTCATAACGCACGTGCAGCCGCATTGCGGGCGCTGGAATCGTGGTTTCCAAAGGTGCAGAATGTGCCAGCATTATTGGCCAAAGCCGTAAAAGATGAGCATGCGCAGGCGCGAGATGGAAGCCGTTATTGCATTGCGCAAGACAAAAACGGCCGATGCCGCCAAGAATGCGCTGACTGTTTTGGACTGGCAAATGGACGAATTTCTGGATTTTGCATTATGGCAAACCGTTCGCGAGCTGGAACCGATCTGGCTGGCGCGCCTGAAATCTGAACCGGGTTTCCTGGGCGATGCTAAGAAAACGGCTTATGCATTGAAATCGGCAACAAGTCCGCAGGCCGCGGCAATGCTGGTGCAGCTTTATGAAAAAGGTCAGATTCCGGATGATTATCAGAACGATGTGCTGGGCAGCATTGCCGGATTGGGCCAGCTTCATCTGATTTGAACACATTGCTCGATTTGTCGCTTCAAAGCAATAATAAAAATGCTGTCGGACAATCGGCGGCGTTGGAAAGTGCTGCCGGTCAACGTAATGCTGAAACCGGACAAGTCGACGAGAGCGCATTGCTTCGCTTCGGCTGGCAGTGACGATGAAGCGGTGAGTTTAAGCGCAATTCGTTTGGTTGGCTTGTGGGAACTGACGCAGCTCACGGATCGGCTCGCAACGCTTGTTCAGAACGGGAATGCAAACACGAAAAAAGCAGCATTAGCATCGCTTAATTCCATTGATAAAGAAAAGGCACTGAAACTGACAACTGAACTAACAGGTCCAAAAAATACACCCGAAGTTCGCGTGATCGCTGTTTCGCAACTGGCCAAACTGGATCCGAAAGAAGCTGCACGCATTGGCACGGAGCTGATGCGCACTTTGCCTGCTGACACGGATCTCAGCGAACTTTTCATGGCTTTCGTTTCTACTAATCCGGGAGCAGCAGCGTTGGCAGATGCCATTGCCGCTAAAAAAATTCCCGAAGCAACAGCTAAGGCGGGCAGGAGACTGGTTCAGGCGAGAGCTGGCTGGACGCGCCAGAATATCGATGAAATATTGGCTTTGAAAAAAGCATTGGGAGCATCGGGAGGCGCATTGCCGACACAAAAAATGCCGCAGGATTTGAATGATGAGCAGATCGCGGGCTTAGCAAAATTGGTGAGGGAAAAGGTGATCCTGCCAAAGGAGAGCAAATATTCCGACGGGCAGAATCAAGCTGCACGACCTGCCATGCCATTGGCGGCGCGGGCGGACTGATCGGGCCGGATTTGAGCAGCTTAGGAACCAGTTCTCCGGCAGAAACCATCATTCGCTCGATTTTGTATCCTAATTTGTCCATTAAAGAAGGTTATGATCTGAAACGTGTCGTGAAAAAAGACGGATCGGAACTGTGGGCCATCTCGCAAGCGACGGCGCTTCGGAAGTGGTGATCCGGGATGTGACGGGCAAGGAAGTTTCTATTGCAAAAAGCCAGGTGCAAGTGATGGGGAAAAGTCCCCGGCTCGACTCATGCCTCCTGGTTTAACGGCCAGTCTGGATCAAACTGAATTCATCGATTTAGTAGGATATTTGACCAAACTGGGTGAATCCGGTGATTTCAGGGTGCCTAACACACGGGTTGATAAGACGCTGGGAAAGTGTCACGGCTGATAAGCAAACCGCTAGTAAAATTGTAAATGACCCTTCTGTCGCTTTGGGTAAGGGCGCAAAAGTTACGGTGGCCCCGGCTTACAGCAAGGTTTCCGGCGAGCTGCCATTGAGCGAGTTGCCAGTTATCGAATCAGCAGGAAAATCATTCAGCATTGTAAAGTTTGACATTGAAGTGCTAACCAAAGGAAATGTGACACTTTCGTCCAACATGTCTAACGGAATCACTGCCTATGCTGCCAACAAGCCGATCAAAATTTCAGACGGCAGCATTTCCCGCAGCCTTACCGCAAGGAATTCAGCAAATTACATTTGTCATTGACAGAAATCTGGCGAAAGAAAGAGGCTTGAAAGTGGAGTTGAAAGACGCCGCAGGCGGCGCGCAGACGAGGTTGAAAATGGGCAGATGATGTGCTTATAAATGCATTAAAGCAAAAGCCGACTTTGATTTTCAAGGTCGGCTTTTGCTTTTTTCTCATCTCTATATATTGCGAACATTATGCTCCTGCATAGGCACCCGCAAATTCCTTCGCAAAATCTTCTAGCTTGTAACTTCCCAAGTTCAGGACGGTTTTTCCAGTATTCTGCCTCGCAATTCCCCGCCTCTTATCGACTGGCCCATTTCTTTATAAAGCGTTGCAAAACTTTCATTCAAGCCAGCCCCGAGCATTCCTTGATATGCGTCTTCGTCCGAGAATGTGATCCAGGGCGTGTTTGGTTTGCCAACGGCATTGCCCAGGATCGCAGCAATTTCGGTTGGGTGGCGTTCGTCGTTAGCAATGTTTGTGATGATTTGGCCGGTAAAAAGATTAAGTAATGCGTCAGTAGCAACGTCTGCAATATGGTTCGTGTCGGTCAAAACAAGCTTTTCATCCGTGTCTCCAAAGTTATTTCCCGCGATCCCGGCATGCTTGATCATTCCGGCAAGACTGAACAAGTTAGAGAAGAAATAAGACGGACGAAGGAAATTCACATGCAGATGCGTCAGTTGAAGCAGCTTTTCTTCCAGATAACCCAATGCGTCGATCGGACCTGCACCTTTCCGCAGCTGTGCACCCAAACTGCTCAGCAAAACAATGTGCTTAATGTTGCTGCCATTTAACGCGTCCAGATATTTATCCGCCACTTCAAGCTGGAATTTGGCATAATCAGTAAGTGAAAAGCTGCTTGGGATCATCAGATAAGCCACGTCTGCATCTTTGAATGTTGTTTTCAAGAATGCTTCGTCGGTTACTGAACCAATGGCTGCCTTCGCGCCTATCGCTTCTATTTCTGTTTGCTTGTCTGCGCTGCTGCTGATAACGGTTACGTCATGTCCTGCTGCAACGATGTTTTTTGTTACGGGTTTGCTGATATTTCCCAATGACCCTGTGATGATGTATTTCATGTTTTTGTTTTGGTTAATTGTTCAGCAAAGCTATATTTGTACTTACTTTTAGACAAGTACTTACCCCAGAGTATGTATCATGACACAGATCAAAGAGAGCTCAACATTCAATGCCAACCGGGAGATTGTAATGCAGGAATGCCCGGTCACTTATGTGATGAATAAGATCGGCGGACATTGGAAACCTATTATATTGTATCATTTGCTGGCAGGCAGCAAGCGCTATTCGGAGATTAAGAAGGCGATGCCGCATATCACTGAAAAAATGCTCATTCAACACTTGAAGCAGCTGGAAAATGATCGGTTGCTGATCCGGGAAGCAAAGCCTGTCGTGCCGCCATTTGTAACTTACACCCTTACCGAAGCGGGCCGCGACCTGGAAGAGGTCATCAATGCCATGGCCACGTGGGCATCCAAGGATATGACGCGGAATGCAGTAGAATTTGCATCTTGCTAATCTTATTTGAGTGAACCAAACCAGCTTAAAATGCGCTTTCTGCTTACCATTGCTTTGTTTTCCAGTTTTGTAACCAATGCATTTGCCCAAAAACAAGCGACGCTGACGGACGATGGCGCATGGTGCTGGTTCAGTGATCCACGGGCGATTTATACCAAAGACGGCACCGTAGTGACGGGCTGGGTAACCAAAACGGGTGACATCATTGCCGCGTCACTTGATCCAAAATCGGGGAAAACGCAGCAGAAAACGCTTTATACAAAACTTGAAATTGACGACCATGACAATCCTGCATTTCTGCAATTGCCGGACAATCGTATTTTGACACAATACACGTGGCACGGCGGCGATGCGAAGGGAATGGGCGTGATTCAAAACACAACATTGAAAGCGTCTGACATTACAAGTTTTTCCGATTCCACTGTTTTTAAACCGCAAACGCCTGAGTTGCTGGCCAAGTTCAAGCGCGAGACTTACACATATGCCAATCCGTTTTTGCTCAGTGACGAGGGAAATAAGATTTTCAGTTTTGGGCGCTGGATTGGTTTCAAACCTAATTTTATCACTTCCACCGATAATGGAAAAACCTGGTCGGACCCGGTTGTGGTGATCACTTCGAAAGCGCTTGACACTGAACAACAGGCCTTATGTGAAATATTTTTCTGATGGAAAATCAAAGATCCACCTCATTTTTACCGACGGTCATCCCAATTCTGAGCCGCTCAATTCTGTCTATTATTGTTATTATGAAAAGGACGCATTCTGGCGTGTCGATGGTTCTAAAATCGCTGACGTAAGCCAGCTCCCTTTCCACCCTACGGATGCAACATTGGTTTACAAAGCAACTCCGGAAACCGGTAAAGCGTGGATATTCGACATTGTTATTAATGCAAAAAATCAGCCCGTTATAGCTTACACGCGCTATCCGACTAATGAAAAGCATCAATATTATTACGCCGTTTTTGACGGTAAAAAGTGGAATGATCACCATATCAGTGATTCAGGAAAATGGTTTCCCCAAACGCCTGAGGGCAAGAAAGAGCGTGAGGAAAATTATTCCGGCGGACTCACCATAGATCCGTTGAACCCATCGGTTGTTTATTTTTCACATGAAGTCAATGATGTTTTTGAGATATCAAAAGGTGTGACCAAAGACTTGGGTAAAACCTGGAAAATAACGCCCGTTACACGCAATTCAAAGTTTGATAATGTGCGTCCTGTTGTGCCGCGCTATCAGAAAAAAAATGACAAAAGCATTTTGCTTTGGATGCAGAACCGCAAATATGTTCATTATACAGATTACGATACGCAAATCCTTTGGAAAGGTTTATAGTCTTGCTGAAAAAGACCCGCAGGAAAGTATATTCCAGCTTCTTTTTGTTTTATTACTAATTATAAAATCCCGTTAAACACCGAATCCAAACCATTATGCTTAAAAAATTACTGGCTCTGCTTTTTGTAATCGCGAGCACCGCTACCTCTCAGGCACAGCAGTTTAAAGTTTTATTATTTACCAAAACCGCTGGTTTTCACCACGTTTCCATTCACGAAGGCGTTTCCGGAATCCGTAATCTCGCTTCCCGGCACAATTTCTCAGTGGACTGGCAGGAAAATGCAGACGTTTTTAATGATAAAAGTCTGGCTAATTACGCAGCCGTTATTTTCCTTAACACCACCGGCGACGTGCTGAATGATGCACAGCAGGCGGCATTTGAAAAGTACATTAAAAGTGGAAAAGGTTATGTTGGAATTCACTCCGCAGCCGATACAGAATACGATTGGGCATGGTATGGCAAGCTGGTAGGCATGTATTTCAAAACGCACCCGGCGCAGCAAACTGCATTCCTGGATGTGAAAGACAGCAATTTCCCGGGATTGGAGCGTTTCCCAAAACGTTTATTATGGACCGACGAATGGTACGAATACAAAAAGCCATACAACGCCGACGATCTTAAAATCCTGATCACGCTCGACGAAAAATCATACGATCCAAAAACCAACCAAGGCACAGGAATGGGCGCAGAGCATCCGATGTCATGGTATCACAACTACGACGGCGGCCGCGCGTTCTACACCGGACTGGGCCACATCGGTTTAGTCTATTCCGACCAATCATTCCTCGATCACCTTTACGGAGGCATCTACTGGGCCGCGACTGGGAAGGGGTTGAAGTAAGGGGTGTTGTGTGTGAAAGAGAGCTGTCCATTTTGTGAAAAAGATTGGGCAGCTCTTTTTTTATTTTTGTGAATCCCATTTTCATTAAACGAATCAACCCATGGAAATCCTAGCCAAAATTCTTGTCGGCCTTGTTGCGATTGAACATCTTTATATTCTTTATATTGAAATGTTCGCTTGGGAGACGAAGGGGAAGGAGACATTCAAAGGTTCGCTGGCTCCTGAAATGTTTACGCCAACTAAAACACTCGCGGCCAATCAAGGACTTTACAACGGATTTCTGGCAGCCGGTTTGATCTGGACATTCTTTATTGAGGATCACCAATGGGCTTTCTCACATCGCCGTTTTCTTCCTAACCTGCGTAATCGTCGCAGGACTTTACGGAGCCGTGACTGCTAGCAAAAAGATATTTTTCATACAAGCGATGCCAGCGATTGTGGCTTTGGTGGTGCTGCATTTGCGGTGAGGCGTCGGCTGGGAGCGCGATCAAAATGCAACTTTTTTGTAAGCGAGCGCGACTAAACACGCCCGCATACAAATATTTTTTTTAAGCAAAGAAGCTTGGTGTCTGCAAATGTCCGGGTTGCCAACTGGAATCGCGGCGACGGAGCGAGCGGGAAATGGTGAGGACTTCATGCAAGCGTTCCTGTTGTGCGGTGATCGGGTCCTGGCTGTGAAAATACTGGCCGATGATCTCCCATTCGAACGAGTCCGTCGCAGAATCATAAATCCCGACCGGAATGCGGTTTCCATCAGTCATCAACATTCCCAGCACATGCTGCGCCTCTTCTTCCGATGAGCAACCTACATGCTGATATTGGCCTTTCAATGTATATAAAACTGAATAACGGTTCTTTGTAAAACTCTGAGACGCTTGCTTAGACTTGGCCTGTTTTGTGTGTTGTTGTATCATATTAACTTTGTTTTCAATGCCCGGGTTTTTGTGGGGCTTTTCTGTGGTATTAAAATAATTATAAATAGGAAGATTAGTTTCGCCACTATCAATGCGTTTCCTCACCTTCACAACCATTAACGTCTCTTGGTTATCAATAGTTTACTTATCAGCACTAGAAAGGTGAAGTTCTTCTGATAGGAAAGGTGTTTAAAGGAATAGTGCAATTTGTTGTTATATAGATAGACTGACATTTAAAACTGGAACGACATGAGAAGAATCATCATCAATGAACATTTGAGTCTGGATGGAGTTATACAGGGGCCGGGCGGGCCGGAGGAAGACACATCTGGCGGGTTTGACCTGGGCGGTTGGTCAGCGAATTATGGAGATGACATCACAAGGGAAACACTCTTTGCGGCGCTTAATGCGGATTATGATTTGTTATTAGGGCGTGTCACTTATAAAATTTGGGAATCATACTGGCCAAATCAATCGGGGCCGATTGCGGAGAAGTTTAATAAGGTCAAGAAATATGTCGCAACGCGGACATTGTCGGAAGTCAGTTGGGAAGGAACCGTTTTGCTTAACGGAGAAACCATTGATCAGGTTAAGGCGCTAAAATCAGAGGACGGACCCGATCTGCACATCTGGGGCAGTGCTGCTTTTATTCAATCATTATTGAAACACGGGCTGATTGACCAAATAAATCTGTGGATTTATCCGGTTGTATTAGGCAAAGGAAAACAGCTTTTTGCCGAAGGAACGATGCCGAGTGGTCTTAAATTAAGTAAAAGCATTGTCTCGTCCACCGGCGTGATCTGCGCAACATATATTCCCAATGGCGAAGTGCCTCTTGGCAATGCTTCGGAAGGATAACGGATCCGCTCAAAATGCGTAGCGGATCTGGCAATAAGGAAGTTCCGATTTTACCGCATTTACAAGCTCGCCGACGATTTCCCGCTTAATGTTGTTTTTGTAACGGACATTGCGCTGACCGGATTGGCTTTATTTAACCTGCTGAATGTCCGGTCGCCAAAGCACTTCCTCCGCTTTGGGGTGCCATCCCATATTCACTTCATGAAGCCGGTCATTATGGGTGAGGAAAATGATTTCGGTGGCCAGCTGCGCCTTTGTTTGTTCGTCTAAGACCTGGTTCATTTCTTCGAAAAGCGCATACCAATCATCTAGCCAGCCTTCGTAATAAATCACCGGTGCAAAACTGACATTAACCTCATAACCAGCCTCCCGAAATTCATTCATCACTGCAATTCGCTCGCTGATAGGCGTCGTGCGCACATCGACGAGCTTGGACATTTGATGAGGCATAAGGCTAAAACGAATGCGCGTTTTGCGTTGCGGATCATAACAGAGCATTTCACGGTTGACAAACTTGGTTGCGAAAGTCAACTTGGCATTGGGCAACTCCTTATATAGAGTGATCAAATCCTTTACATTATCACAAATCGCCGCGTCCGCTGAGCAATCCCCGTTTTCTCCGATTTCATATACCCAATATTCAGGGTCAATGGCGTCTGGCTCGGTTTTGATTCCTTGACGGCCTGCATGTCCGCGCAGATATTTCATGATCTGTTCAATGTTCACAAAAATCGAGATGGGATTGGCATAGCCCTTTCTTCTCGGCACGTAACAATAAGAGCACGACATGGTGCAGCCATTTGATTGCGAAGGCGCGACCCAATGCGAGCTGCGGGTGTTCGCGCGACAAGTAAGGCCTTTCTTGGTGCCTAAGATCAGGACATTCTTTTTATTCCAAAGCCAATCATCCACCGAACCTTCAAAGCCGAAAAGCTCCGGAATTTTCCAGTGCGATTCGACCTCAATGCGCTTGGCATCCGGATATTTTGCTAAAATCTCCCGTCCGCGTTCGTAGTTGGCCACGTCGGGTTCCATGTAAATTTCATGAATCGTTAAAAGGTCGTCAATGGTTTTTTGATGAAGCATAGCAATAAGATTCCTGCGACTTGGCAAAAAGTCTGCCAGAAACGGCTCGTGCAGAACCTTATCTCGCTATGCAAAATCAAGAATTGTTAAACCTGAATTGTTAAACGTGCGCAAAGGCCTCGCGCTCGGGTTTGGCGATTTTTCTGGTGGAGACGATGATGTAAATGGTGTTGGCGATAAAAAGCAGCAGCATGAGCGGCATCATGAAAAATGGATTGATGAAAAGCGCATCGAAAAAAGCCGGGAATATGATCAACGCCGCTGTTCCATAAGTGATGACGGACCAGATGATCTGAATGTTGATGATGCGCTTGCCACTTTCGTTCACGCCATTGATTTTATGCTTTTTCAAAATCCAGAATGCGAGCGGGACCAGGATATTTCCAAATGGGATAAACCATAACGAAAGCGCCGAGAGGCTCATCAGTTTCAAAAAGCCGGGATCATCTTCCATGGTAACCGGCGATTCTGCAACGGAAATGGAAATGTCCTGCACAGAAACATCCAATGCCTGCGCCAGTAACCGCAATGTTTCCCCACGAGGGACCGCATTTCCGGTTTCGATGCGCTGTAATGTGCGGAGGTTAATGCCAGCGGTTTCTGCCAATGCTTCCTGGGAAAGTCCTTTGCTCTTCCGCAGCGAACGGATTTGTTCAGATATGGTTAGTTTGCTCATAGTGAAGTTGTTTTGAAGCAAAGTTAATGGCTGAATTTACGTTTTTGTCACGGTTTTACCGCGGCATTTGAGCGGCGTTTGTTGGTTTTTACTGAAATGATGCCATTGCTGGTGTGATGCTTTCGGGACGTTGGGCCGGGCGGGTTGAAACCCGCCCTAGGTGATCGGTCGAGCCTATGGCTCTTTGCTTTTGGGACGCTTGGGGAATGCGAAGAGGAATTTTTTCAAAACATACACAACACCAGAGCCATCGGCTCGACCGATATACTAAGGCGGGTTTTAACCCGGCGGTCAGAGGAGCACCACGTAAAACCAATCACCTCATAGGTTTTTACTGAAATGATGCTTTTGCTGGTTTGATGCTTTGCTGGTGATAACATTTCCGGGACGTTGAGCCGGCCGGGTTGAAACCCGCCCTAGGTGATCCGTCGAGCCTATGGCTCTTTGCTTTCGGGACGTTTGGGGAGTGCGTGGAGGACGTTTTTCAAAACATACACAACACCAGAGCCATCGGCTCGACCGATATACTAAGGCGGGTTTTAACCCGGCGGTCAGAGGTGCACCACGTTATGACCACGCACACGTCAGGACCACGCACCACGTCAGGACCACGCACCACGTCAGGATCACGCACCCGTTAGGACCACGCACCACGTCAGGATCACGCACACGTTAGGACCACGCATCCCGCCAAGACCACACGCCCCGCCCGGCCATCGGATCACCCCGCAAAAACCACCCTAAAGTGTAGACAAGATCACCACTTTTAGCATTAAAAGGATTGCACTCTAAGAAGCAGCAAAACTCACCAAAATTCTTCAAAAGCCCATTTATTAGCCCCATTCCAGGAAATATCAGACGATACAAAACTCAGGCTGGCACGGTTTTAGGACTTAACCGGGATAAACCAACCTAAAATCAAAATGAACAAGTTACCCATTTCAATAATCAGTGCGGCGATTTTTATGGCATCATGCAATAGCGGCACCAATAAAGAAGCTGCATTATTGAAAGAAAAACAGTTTGCGATCGATTCTATGAAACATGTGATGGAAAAGAAAGCAATTGTTGACTCGATGAACACCGTAATGGCCAATCGTGAAGCTGCTAATAAAGCTGAAGAAGCGAGAGTTGCGGAAGAGAAAAGCAATGAGGCTGTTGCCGCCAACACAACTGCACCGGCACCAGCCGCACGTAAAAAAGGATGGAATCACACCGCGAAAGGAGCAGTTGTAGGAGCAGGAACCGGGGCAATCACCGGAGCGCTTGTCAACAAAAAACGAGGTCAGGGAGCGCTGGTGGGAACATTGATCGGAGCTGGTGTAGGAGCCGGGACCGGGGCATTGGTAGATAATTCGCAAAAAAAGAAACGTAGAGATAATAACTAAAAGTACATACATTAAAAACAACACACACAAATAGACAGCGATCTCACAGTTATGTGAGATCGCTTTTTCATGTCTAGATTATGATTATTTGGCGTCCGAAGCCGGAACAAACTGCGCCTTCAAATCGGGCTCCTTCATATTTTTATCCAAAGGAAACATAGGCCTTTTGATGCGTTTGTATCCTAATGTTTCCAGATTTTGATCGACACCGCCGGGAGTTAATGCCAGGATCCAGTCTGCGCGCATGTTGTAAAGTTCAGGTTCTAGATAACCAATCTTGACCACCACAATATCAGCTTTGCGCGGATTCAGGCCTAATCTTGTGAAATCAGCTTCCTTATGATAAGGCTTGCGTTTTGCAGTTACGATAATGTGCACACTTCCCACCTTAACAACCACTTCCGTTTCAGCATTGCGGTCGCCGTGCTCGATGGCTTGAACAGTGCCAACAATGTGCAGGGGAGGAGCTAAGCGGAAATCGACTTTGGCACCTGCATAACCATCCACTTTATTGCCTACACCAGCTGCAATGGCGGCTTTCACGAGATCAGGGCCGGGGATAGAAGCGTAAATCAATGCTGGGCCTTTGTCTGTTTTGAACTCCGGACGCGCCAAAATTTCTTGTAACGTCCAGGTTACGTCGCCTGCGCCGCCAGCTGTTGGGTTGTCGCCCGAGTCGCTGATAAAAAATGGGTGCTTCTGGCTTTTTACAGCTTTATCCAATGCTTCTTTCAATGTGCCCGTTGGCGCAACGAATTCAAAATCAGACCGAACTTTCCAGAAACTTGCCGCCAGCTGCTCAGCTGTTTTGGTAACAACAGCCTTGTCATCACCCGTCACCATGACAACTGCATGATTGCGAGGCTCGTCCGCCCAAGCATAACCGATCCAGATCGCTGCATCGATAACGCCCGGCTGTGCCGCAGAGGGTGCAACTTTCGAATATAATGTTTTTCCCGGCTCAATCCGGGTGCTTGTTTTTTCGCCTGGAAGCAAGATTGGAACAGGAATCCATGCCTTATAAGCAGGTTTGCCTTTGCCGCTTTCCAGTCTGGCCAGCAGATTATCAACCGCGCGTTTCTTTGACTGCATCGCATCTTCATGCGGCGCCATCCGATAGCAAGTAATCAGATCCGTATTTTGAGCCAGCCGCCAGGAGACATTGCCATGCAAGTCCATGGAAGTGGAAATAATGGTTTTAGTGCCGATCACTTCCCGAATTCTGACAATAAAATCACCTTCCGGATCGTCCAGGCCAACCACGCTCATGGCTCCGTGAATGTCGAAGAAAAGCCCGTCATAGGGAGCGCCTTTTTTCAAAAGTGCCAGCGTTTGTTTAACAAGTGATTCATAAGCTACACGCGTAACCGCACCGCCCGGAAGCGATTTGCCCATTAATGCAGGAATCCAGTTTGCCCGTCCGCGGTCTAGTGAGTCTTTGTTTAAAAAAGGATAGGAGGTGAAAATATCATCACCATACTTGGCTTTGAATGCTTCTTCGGTGGTTAGAGCCGGAGAAAATGTGCTTGATTCAATGCCTAATCCTGCAATGGCAATGCGCGGTAGGTCTTTGGCCGGTTTGTTTGCAAACGTGGGTGGTAAAGCCTGGCAGATTGTAGAACAGAAAACGAAAATCAGCAGAAAAGAATGTTTCATATGCGATACGTTACATAAATGGGGTTAGGATTGTTTTATCTTGGAAAATAATCATAATTGCGAGCAAAATCACCACCATCCTAAACCTTTTACCTCATGAGCGTGCATACCAATCGGAGAGATTTTGTAAAAATGGCCGGCCTCGGCGCACTTGGTTTTACAATTTTACCATCACTTTATGGCAAAGCAGCTGCAAGCGACCGGCTGCGCATTGCACATATCGGCCTCGGCGGAATGGGCAATAACCACATGAAATGGTTTGCCGATTTACCAGAAGTCGAAATTGTGGCACTGTGTGATGTGGACGAGCTGCATTTGGGCGAAACGCAGAAAAAGCTGGAAACCATGAAGCCCGGATCGAAAGTCGACACGTATTCGGACTTCCGGAAAATCCTGGATCGCAAGGATATTGATGCCATTACGGTGGCAACGCCCGATCATTGGCATGCACAAATTGCCACGCTCGCATTTCAGGCGGGTAAAGATGTGTATGGTGAGAAACCGCTTTCGTATTCGGTTAAGGAGGGACAAATGATGTTGAAGCACATGAACAAGCACGACCGCATTTTGCAGATGGGTAATCAGATCCATGCGGGCGACAACTTTCACAGGGTTGTGGAAATCATAAAATCGGGTGCAATTGGCAATGTGCACACGGTGCGTTTGTGGAAGCAGTCCACTACAAAGGAACTCGGTTCGCCCACGGTGCAGGCTGTGCCGAAGACACTAAATTGGGATATGTGGCTCGGTCCGGCACCTTTTACCGAATACATTCCCGAGAAATGCCATTTCACTTATCGCTATTTTCTTGATTACTCCGGCGGGGAATTTGCTGATTTCTGGTGCCACATTGCCGATGTCGTTTATTCATCGATTTCGCCAAAAGGTTTGAAAAAGATCAATGCGCGGGGCCAGGCTTATGCAGGCATTGCGGATGCACCCAAAACGCTGGACGTGGATTATGAATTCGATGGCTTGAAAATATTCTGGACGTCAGTTCCGCCGAACATTCCGGGAGCGGCTGACCAGGGCATAGGCGCGTTTTTCGAAGGAGATAAAGGCACATTAATGTGCGATTACAACACCCGGAAGATTACGATCAATGGGGAAACCATGCAGGATATTGCAACTGTGCCGATTACCAATCCAAGATCACCAGGGCATCAGCAAAACTTCGTAGACGCGGTCAAAAACAGGACACAGCCGGAGTCAAACCTTGCTTATGCACGTGAATTGACGCTTCCTATGCATTTGGGGTTAATTTCTTACCGCCTGAAACGGGAGTTGAACTGGAACGCGGAAAAAGAAAAATTTGTGGATGACAAAGAAGCAAACAAACTTCTTTCAAGGAAACCGCGGAAGGAATGGGACTTGGTTTAGTTCTACTTTTCAAAACATACGTTTAGAGCACTTCTGGCATGATTTTGTAACCGATGTGGTGACTTCTAAACCTTTGTATATGGAAAGACTAACCACGATCAACACTTTTGTGTGCAGTCGAAAAGGTCAGAGCATCTGGGATGAACAAATCGCCAAAATGCAAGATCTGACAGCAGCGTATAATTTCTCAGAGCATCCAGTGAAGCTGCACTTGTTCGGTGACGAGAGATCCGGGATCCGGTTCCGCATTGATTGCGACGACCCCGGCACACGCACCCGGCTCGAAAGCGTGCTGAAACAGTATAAGCAGCAATTGAGCAACGCTAATTAGTAACAAAAATCGCCTGCGGCAGTCAAGCCCCAGGCGATTTTTGTCTTTACATTATCTTCTTGATTTTCAGTTTCCTAATAACGGAATACAGCTGCTATTTGAGAATCCGCCGGCATTTCTTCACGCGGCAACTGGAAAATCTCGCCGCCGGTCGCCATCGTTTTGATAATGGCCATGTCAAGCAAGTCTTCATCGTTTTCATTTTCACCGTCCGAGAGGATCAGCTCGCTGGTCATTTCGTCAAATGATCCCCAGATATGTACGCCTTTCTCTACAAAAATATGGGAAATGCGGCCGTAATATGCTGCCGGGATCACATCAGCAGGAATCGATGAAGTGAGTTCTGTTGCGGATTGATTGGCATAAATGGTAACCGCATCTTCCTGGCGTTTCCGGAAATAGGGCTCCATGATTTCCCTGGCCTGCGCATACAACGCATTGGTTTCGTCATGTTCATGGCTTCCCGTGAGCGCGTCGGGCCACACATTATGGTAATCGCACACCGACTTGTAAATCGGGATAAGATATTCCACACCAGCCAAAACAAGCGGCGCATTTTCTTTGTTAAAAATTTCTTTGAAAAGCACATCATCGACGGCTTCAAAGTAAACGGCAATGTTCGTTTTATCGTCCGGATTGCCGCCTGCAAAGCCGTGGAAATTGGCTCCGCTCGCTCCTGAACTTACGCCTATGCGCACCGTGCTGGCATCTTTTTCAGAAAGACGCTTTACGTCCATAATGTCTTCCGGCAAGCCTTCGACTGGAACAAACTCCATCCCGAACGAATCCGCACGGAACAATTTGCACTTGTGTTTGCTGATCACCAGCACATAGAAATATTCTTTGCAGGCAAGAAGCGGCAGTAGCGGCGTCATATAAAAGCGCGTCTGGCAAGTGACCTCCTGCTCCGGCTCGATCTGCATTTTGATGAATTTGAAATAATCCTGAGAAATGAAAATCGCAAGCCCTTTGCCCATGCTCGCCCAAAATTTATCATCTTTCAAAAGCTCAAATCCCGGCGTGAGCATAGCGGAAACCACATTCGGATCAAAGCCTTTTCCCTCAAGGGTTTTGGTCAGATCCTGCAATGCGTTTTTGAAAACGATGACATCATGCTTTTCATTGACCTGCACGCCGGATTGATGGGTTGGCAAATATATGGTCACGCAACAATCGTTTCGAAAGTTGGCCAGCTCCATAAACAACTCCTTATCTATAATGCCCGAAAGCTCTTCTGCGGGTGTGTCAACATCTTCGCTGATGGCCGCGTCGATTGCATTGTCGCTGGACTCTGAATTTTCTTTGGCTTTCAGAGAGGCGCTGCCTTTCGATACGTTCCGGTTTTTATGAAGCAGCGGGGTCGCTTCGTCAATTTCCATATCCTCAATCCCGGTGGAAGCGGATGGTTTTCCCTTTGGCGGGTGAAATGATCCAGATTTATCTTTACCCATAATGTTTGTTGATTTGATTGACTTGTTATGCTAAAATGTTAATTGGTGCCCTGTGTTTGTCACACCTCTGTTTTTTTTGCACCGTTGTCAAAAAAACATACCAGAAGCACCCACATTTGAAAAATTAACACAAAAAAAAGCGCCTGTTTCCAGACGCTGTTTCCTTATATGCCTATCAATTCCGGACATTCGATTATCTCAAATTCTTGATGACCAGTGCCGTCGCCAGTCCGCCGATTAAATACCAGGCAACGGTCATAATCTGCGTTTCATTGGTTTTGTTAACCGGTTTGTCATTCAGTCCCAACGGCTTCGAAAGACCGATGGCGCCCAGTCCGGCCATGAGTCCATAACCTGCGCCGCGCAACATAATCGTGTCGCGGTCACCCTTTCCGATCATCGCATAATAAGCTGCATTACTGGTAACGTCAGCGGCCAGCGTCGACAAAAAAAGTTTGTTGCCTGTTGGCGGTGTGATGCCAGCTGCCGAAACTGTTTTGCTCAAAGCTTCTTCACCTATGAGGTCAACTCTGGGCGCTTTATTGGAAATGCGTTTGGCTGTTTCGTGCACGATATTCAGGATCACTGCACCTGCAACTCCGCCTATTATGTTTTTGATTTCTGGTCTCATAACCGTTATTGAAGTGGTTGGTTTTTCGGTTTAGATTTAAAAAATCAGGCCAGCTTCAACATTTGGCGCATTTATTAACGCACAACCTGACTGGTAATCTCGTCGTAAGCCGCGCCATAGGCCGTTTTAGACAACCAATCCCGCACAATGTATTTGAAAAAAAGCATTGGTGGCTCGTGCAAGTCAACCGCCTTTTGAAAATAACCCAAAGCAATGTCCACGTCCTCCACGCAAGCATGCACAACGCCCATATCATAGTTAGCAACCACCTGCGTTTTCCCAAGCGAAGTCATTTGTGTAATGATGTCGCGTGCACTTTCCGTTTCGCCCGATAACCCGAACAGCGCACCGCAGGCGCTGAGCGTAATGCCATTATAATTGATTTCCAAAGCATTTTCCAGTGCATCCTGCGCACCCGGATAGTCCTGCAATGTGATGAGATTCAGACCGATGATCATGTGTCCGCCCCAAAAAGCAGGTTCCAGTTCAACGAGTTTCCTGCCTTGCTCTACTGCTTTGTCAAAATTGGCCGATATCCAGTATACGTAGGCGGCGTAAAAATTGTTGATCAGAGAAAATGGTTCTAATGACAATGCCATGGCAATTTCTGCCTCGGCTTCGGCATAATGATCTGTAAGTGCCAGATACAATGCGTATTGTCCGTGCAGATCCGCTGTATTCCAGTTCAGTTCCAATGCTTTTTTAAACGCATCCGACGCACCCGCGAAGTCCCACTCATTCAACATTCGCATGCGTGCAAGTGCGAGATAGCTTTCCGCAATTTCGGAATCCAGCGCCAGGGCATGCTCCGTCGCCTGCTTAACGAGCGGCAATGCTTTTGCAGCAGGCAATTGACGGTAAAACCACATGTTCAGATAGCAGGAAGCAATGCCCGCATAGGCGATTGCATAAGTCGGGTCCAGCGCAATGGCCGATTCGAAGTAGGCGATGGCTTTCTGATATTCTTCGCTTCCCGCAAATTTGTTATGGTAAAAACGGCCGCGTAAATACAGCTGATATGCTTCCTTATTATGGGTATAACGTTTGAATGTCGTGGCCGGCTCTTCCCCCAGCAGCTAGATTTTAACAGCATTAAGAATTGCCAGCGCTATCTCATCCTGAATGTCGAAAATATCATCAAGCTCCCGGTCATATTGCTCCGACCAAATCTTGTCACCAGTTGAAGCATTAACAAGTTCAGCATTGATAAATAACTGGTTGCCAGCACTCCGCAGGCTTCCCTGTAAAATATGGTCAACATGAAGTTGTTCCCCAACGGACTGCAAATCCTGATTTGCGCCTTTAAATTTAAATGAAGATGTCCGACCTGCGACAGACAAACCAGGAACCCGGTTCAACACATTGATAATTTCCTCAGTAACACCTTCACTGAAATATTCCTCTTCGGGATCATTGCTAAGATTCACAAACGGCAATACGGCAATCGATGGTTTCATTGTCAACAAGGTAAAAAATGCATTATCAATGCTGCCAAGATAGACAATTTCTCAGAAAGGCTTTCTCATAATTTATTCGGGTTTTAATGTTTTACCAACCACATTATAGGCAGCAAAACAGCCGAGGCCGCCTTGGACATTGGTGTAAATCAGGGTTGGTTCCACAAAAGGATTGTCACTGTTGCTGCTTTCCAGCGAGCGATAATATTTATAATAATGCTCATCAATACTCAGCACTTCCACTCTGACCGCGTCTATCATGGCGTTGTTGTAAAAAGATTTCATTTCGCCGTTTTTGTCCTGATAAGGAATGATCATTTTGGGCGTGATGTAGACAGCCGATTCGGGACTTTTAAATGTGATCCCATCCAAATTGACATCATTATAAACGCTTTGGCCATAATACAATTCCTGCGCAACGGTGTAACGCTGCGGCACATAATCGCCCGTCTTCTGGTCGATAGTCATATTGGTGATCGAAGTGGTGATGGAGCCGCGCACGGCGTAAAAGTTGGTGACGCCTTTCACATCCTGCCACGAAAATCTGGTAAAGCCTAATGTATCATTGTATTCTGCATATGACTCATTGTAGCTGTAAGGCCGTTTTTCAAATGAAACTTCCGTAATGTTCGCCAGCTTATCTGGAACGGTGCAATGCGCCTTAACAAACCGTTTTCCGTCATTGACTTCCAATGTATATGTTCTCCCTGCAATAATTTTTAGCGCGCTCGAATCGGCCACGTATTTCATTGCCGAATCATTGTACATCAGCCGAACGCTGTCTGTCCCGTCGGAAAGAGTTACCGATGCCTCATTAATATATGTTGGATTGTAATCTGCCGGGCCGAGTAATGGCTGCGATTCCGTAATGATGGCTTCGAGCCGCGGTGACTGCGGTGAAATGTAACAGGAAACGGCCAGCTTCGAATCGACCTTTACGAGCTTATCCGGGTCAAGGTCATCAACGAACCCATCGCATCCGCTAAGCATTGCAAGACAGCTTGTTAATGTACAGATCAGTGAAATTTTTGCCACTATATCAATCGTTTTAAATCGCATACCGGCTCAGAATTTAAAGTTATAACTGAATGAAGGAAGGACTGGAAACAAGGAATAGCGCGTCAGTACATTGATCCGCTTATTGGTGCCTTCATCCAGCTTGGAGTTAATGTTATAGAAAAAAGGATTTCTGCGGTTGTATGCATTATAAAGTCCAAATTCCCAGGTGCGCTCGTGGCGCTTTTTCTTTTTGTGAAACTGAATAGCGACGTCCATACGGTGATATGGCTCTGCGCGGAAGCTGTTTTTCTTCCCGTATTCATTGGTAATTTCCGCAGCATTGCCCGGAAAGCCCCAGATATTTGGCACGAATGTATTTCTAAACGTCGCGAATTTCGAAATGGGAATCGTCAATGCATTTCCGGTGCCGTAAATCCACGTTGCCGACAATGTAATCCGGTTGTTCAGCTCGTAAATCCCAACAACGGAAAGGTCATTGCGGCGGTCGTAACGCGGATAAAATGTCTCTCCAAAGTTCAGTTCTGGAAACTTCCATTTCGTCCATGACAATGTGTAACCAACCCAGCCGGAGAGCTTTCCGGTTTTCTTTTGCACCATAAATTCAGCGCCATAAGACCAGCCTTTACCCGAAGTCACATTATCTTCCCAATTCAGCTCATTCGCATTTTCTCCGTCCAGACTGATAAAGGAAGAGCCTTCTTTATAGCTGATAATGTTGTTCATTTTTTTGTAATAACCCTCCAAAGTCACCGCAAGTCCTGGCTTTTCAAAATCCTTGGCAAGTCCAACCGCAACCTGGCTCGATTGCTGCGGCGCAATGCGGTCTGTTGTCGGCACCCAAAGATCGGTCGGTAAGCCCAGGCCGGTGTTGCTCAAAAGATGCACATATTGATTCATTTGCGCATATGAAGCCTTTGCAGAAAAGTCTTTTGCGAGTTTAAGCGCGGCCGATATGCGCGGCTCCGGGCGGACGTAAACCCGCGTTTTGGTTTCAAACAAGCTTAACCTAAATCCGCCGTTTACTTTCAATGCCTGAAAAGGCTGCCAGGTGTCTTCCACGTATGCGCCCGCTTCTATGGTGTGGATCGGCTTGGCTTGTAAATCAATTTCGTCTTCGGAAAAATCGCCTTCCAATGCTAACGCAGATGGGACGAAGCGGTGCGCAGTTGCCTGCAAGCCGAATTTAATGGCGTGTTTTGAATTCAGAAAAAAGTCAAAGTCGGTTTTTAAACTGAAATCGCGGATGAGGCTGTTGTATTTCAGGCTGAATTCATCAGTGACTGCGCCTTTGTCAAAATTTTTGTCGTTGGAATAAATATTGAAATTAAAATGGCTGTAAATGACTGATGTATTTACGAAAAGTTTTTGATTGATCAGGTGGTTCCAGCGCAGTGTTGCCGTCGCATTGCCCCAGTTCAGGCCTGAGGTGTTCTCACTATTTGCGCTCTTCTCCCTGATCCTGAAACGGTCCTGACCGAAATATCCGCTGAGATATAACTTGTTTTTTGGGCCAAAATCGTAGTTCACCTTTGCATTGAGATCATAGAAAAAATAGCCTGGCTTAACTTTGCTTTTATTGCCCACCTGCTGTTGTGCAATGAGCGGCGCAGCCAGCACGTCGATGTATGTACGTCTGGCCGAGATCAGGAACGAAGATTTCTTCCTGGCCAGCGGCCCTTCAAGCGTAAGCCGGGAAGAAATCAGTCCGATCCCGCCTTCACCATGCAGTTTTTCCTTACTTCCTTCCTTCATATTCATTTCCACAACCGAGGACAATCTGCCGCCATATCTGGCTGGAAATCCACCTTTTGTGAGCTCAACGCTCTTTAATGCATCGCTGTTGAAGACGGAAAAAAAACCAAAAAGGTGGCTCGCATTGTAAACGACGGCATCATCGAGAATGATCAGGTTCTGGTCAGGCCCGCCGCCGCGCACGTACAAACCCGTTTGCCCCTCCGTGCCCTTTTGAACGCCCGGCATCAGCTGCAAAACCCGGATCACATCCTTTTCACCAAAGAAAGCCGGGATCTTTTTGATTTGCGAAATCGGCACCTCGATCTTGCTCATTTGCACGGATTCACTGACTTTTTCAGCTTGCCGCATGCCGGAAATTGTTACTTCATCGAGCTGGTTGGCCGCAATGAGTGAAATGTCCAACTGTCGGTCGGCAACGGCGGCGATGCGGACATCCTGCCTGCCATAACCAACAAATGAAAATGTAAGCGTAGCCGAGTCAGACTTGGGAAGGGTGATGGAGTAGAAACCATAGGTGTTCGTGGCAGTTCCCGAAGTGGCATTTTGCAGATAAACGTTCACACCGGGCAGCAATTCCAGACTGCCTTGCTCACGAACGAAGCCACTGATCGTCACTTGCTGCTGGGCCGCAAGCGGGGATGTTACACAAACGAGGAATAGTAACTGGTAGAGTGCTTTATGCATACTTAGCAGAGGGTTAAAACACGTTAACGCTCGGTTACATTTCTCTGGTATATCAAATTTGATTTTTAAATTTTGACAAGATTTTTTACTAATTATTTAATAAATCCTCAGATTTTTTGCAGCACATTGCGCGGCGGCTGCGTAACGGAGCGCGCGGTTGGAGTTGTAGTTTTCGAGTTCTGGAAGTAATTATGGCCGACTTTATCACGAAAACCGATTGCGTGCGTCATACGCCAGACCGAGTCCTACGCTGGATAATTTGTTTTCTTCTGACCAGTCAGCTGCTGGGAAGAGGTTTCTGAATTGTTGTTGGATGAGTGGAATTTCGGTGGAGCCGCCGGTCATGATGACGAGTCCGATTGCCTCGGGCGCGACGCCTGCGACTTGCAAGCATTCTCTTGCCGACTGCACAATCCGCTCTGTTTTGTTAATTATCGCTGTGTTGAAATCTTCACGGGCAACGTCAATGCGCAGATCTTCGTCAATAAAATCGAGCGCAGCTTCATAATTCTCGCTGCTGGCTAATCCGATTTTAATTTTTTCGGTCGCTGCAAGCACCGCATGGCCTCTTTCCTGTTCTAAAACGCTGATTAACCTGCCATAGCGAACTGGATCATGCGTTTCGCGCAGCAGTTGTTTGGCCTGAAAAAGAATCCTGTTTGTGTACAGAAAATTCACTTTACTCCATTCCGAAAGGTCGAAATAATGATAAGAGGGCACTTCGAGGTTTTTGAGACCATACTTGGTCCGGAAGCCCAGTTGTGGCATCATTTCCGCCAGACTCAGATCTTTGTCAAAGTCGTTGCCGCCAAGTCTCACACCCGTATTCGCAAGAATGTCACTGCTTCTGTCTGCTTTTCTGGCGTTGTTTTTTGACAACCTGATGATGGTAAAATCAGAAGTTCCACCGCCCAAATCGACCACCATTGCCAATTTTTCACCTATAACGCGCTCTTCATGCGCAAATGCGGCTGCAATGGGTTCGAACTGGAAACCGACGTGTTCAAAACCCAGGCTCATCGCAACTACCCGCAATTCGTTTTCAGCGCGTTGATCAGCGGCGGAATCATTGTCGGTGAAATGCACTGGCCGACCCATCACCACGTGTTTGAGTTCTGTTCCGCAATCTGCCTCGGCCTTGCGCTTCATCTGGTCCAAAAATGCTGCGATGATTTGGTCAAATTTCATCAATTCACCATTCACCATCGTTCCCTGCCGCATAGCCGGTGTGCCGAGAACGCGTTTCAGGCTTCGCATTAATCTGCCCGGTTGCCGTGACAGAAAGCGCTCCATCGCCTCGCGGCCAAAGAACGCTTCATTGTCTTTGCGCGCAAAAAACATGGCACTCGGAATGGTTGTTTGCTGATTTTCAACCGGGATCAGGAATACGTCGTTTTGATTTGCTACGGCCAGACTGGAATTGGAAGTGCCGAAATCAATACCGCAAAAAACAGAAGTCATCATCATTTGAAAAATTGGGGGCGCAATTTCTCATTATTTGGCCGGGAAAGCAAGTTGATTTTGTCGCAAGGACAAGTTAATGTCGTCTTTCAGCCATTGTTTTTCCTGAATCAGATCTGTCAACGCATTGCCTATTTTACCGTGCCCGCGGGCGTTAATGTGGTCATCGATAGTGAAGTAATCCTGCTCAGTCAATATGCGATGGACATCTATAAAGTGAATGTTTTCAGCGGGGTTTGCCGCATGATAAATTTTAAATTCTTTCACGATCGGGAAATTGAACACACCCAAATCAAAGACTACAATCGGACCTTTGTAGCGTTCGCGAATGCGGTTAAGATAAGGGAAAAATGCCTTTGCGTGCTCTAATTTAGGCTTTTCAGGTTGCATTTTCTGCTGCGATGAAGTTTCCGGTTTGGGTTGAAACGCTTTTGCTATGCCCGTTGTAATCAGCCAGCGCAGACTTAGAAAAACTCCTTTGAAAGGGAAGTAAGTTCTATTTATTATGTTATGTTTTTCGGCTGCATTAAAAGCCTGAGAGTCAATTCCCGACTTTTGGGTTTGGTGCAGATTAGCCTGGTTTTCCAATATATCATTTTCACAATATTGAATGATGAGGAGCTTGCACGAATCCAGATCAACCTGATTGAGCAACTTCGTTTCGCGGTGCGTGCCGTAGGAAGTAATGGCCGTGTTCAGGACATTCAAATGCAGGTTTTTTTCCATCACTTCTGAAAACCGTTCATGATTTGCAACGCCCCAGCCCATGCCATGCGAATCGCCCAAAACGACAATTTGCGGCTGTTTCAAGCTCGCTTCATCGTCGCGCACACCCAGCGAATTGGTCTTTATTTCAACATCAAATTCAGGGTTCGCAAAGCGGCCGGTAATGTTGGGCCGGAATCGATAACCTAACAGTGAATCGTGACGGGATAAGTCGCTGTCAAAGTTGGTTGTGTTTTTGAAATAACCATACTGACCTCGAATCCAGAAAAAATAGTCGTCCGGCAGGAGCGTGTGGCGGTTGAAATGCGCCATGTAGGCAATGCTTCCGATCAGGCACAATTCGATCGTAATGCAAAGCCCGAGCAACACTGCAAAACGGGAAAGCCGCCTCGCCGAAAACGACCAAAGCAGCACAATAATCCCGATTGGAAATAACGCGAAATAGAGGGGCAGAAGGGAAGGATTGTTTACAAAATAATCCTGTCGAAAAATCGGAATGCATAGCAACAGCACGCCGCACAAGAATGTAATCAGATTCATGTTAAAAACTATTTATGGAGGTGTATCTGGAAGTGGTCTAGTCACTTCCATTGGTGGCATTCGAACGGTTAGCTTATGCTAGTATGTAGGAGTGAAAGTCCAAAAGGCAAAGCCTTAGGGCAGAGTAGTTGTTAATTAAGCACGAAAGGCCACGAGTTACTTTGTTATACTTTCCATGCTAAGCCGACTTAGTAAACGGTCGGTTTGCAACTGAAATTAATTTGAGGAGCACAACGCATTGCCGGAATTATTGAGACAAACGAGCAGATTTAGCCGCAATGGTTTGGTAAGTAACCGGAGAATATTTATTTTTAAGAGTAAGCCAACTAAACCTTGCTTTGCTATGGACAAAACGCTTTGGGTTAAATACTTTTTCAGCATCTGGATCGTGGCGATATTCACAGCCTTGGTCTCTAAGTTTGTAACGAGCAGTGTGGTCATCTTAATTCCGCTTGGGATTGGGCTTTACTATGCTTCGGTAAAATTTCTGGCGAGTGTGAAAGGATATTGATTAATGCCGTGCGGCATTTCAATTAAAAAGCCAGAATGCTTATCCAATTAGCCGAGTTGTCTTGTCAATCGATCCGCCAAGTCCTCAATATCTTCCCGTCTCGCAAGTTTATCTAGCCAGCTTTCGGGGATTCCTTCGTATCCATAAAGTAATCCCGCCAATCCGCCTGTGATAGCAGCGGTTGTATCCGTATCGTTGCCAAGGTTAACGGCCTTTAAAACTGCATCCTTGAAATTGTCCGTTGTGAGCAGGCACCAAATGCTGGCTTCCAATGAATGCAAAACATAACCGGTGCTAAGGATCTCATGCTGAGGTCGCTGGCTAATGTCTTCTTTAAATAACCTGTCGAACAGTCCAATTTCCTTCGGACTTATATTCAGCGAATGCAGAAAGTCGGGAACATAAGCGCTCAGTTTTTTGCTGATCAAATGTTTGTCTTCGCCGTTTAATAGGAGTCCTGCGAATTCCAGATAGTAAAAGCACGCGATCACCGAACGGATGTGTCCATGTGTTATCGAAGAAACCAGCTTCGTCAACCGGAACCGCTCGCTGATTGGAAGGCCTTTTATATAGAAAAGCAGCGGAAGGATCCGCATTAAAGAACCGTTTCCATTCTGATTTTCATCACAACCGCCTGCCAACTCCGGTTGCACTCCACGAGCCAAGCGATCAATCGCTTCTCTGGTGGCTATGCCAATGTCAAACACTTTGCCTCGCGCCGTCCAGTAATTCTTGTAAAACCACTTTTGAAAGTTTGCAGCGATATTTTCCAGATCAAAACCAGAAGTCAGCGCCTCGGCCAGGCACAATGTAAGCGAAGTATCATCCGACCAGGTCCCGGGTGGCAAATTATAAGTGCCATAGCCATCCATATCGACGACAGGCTTCTTGTCAAATACTTCCCTCGCCTTAAATTCATGCGGCACACCCACCGCATCGCCCACGGCAATCCCTAATAATGCATCCTTAATCACTGAACTGGATTTGAGTTTTACTGCGCCAAATTTATTTTAAAAGTTTGAATTGGTTGTGGGGTGAGGGGGATTTTTTGGTTGGGGAGCATTGGACTGGTGAGTAAAATTTGCAGATTGTCGAACTCACCGAATTACGCACCAAAAATTTGTGTAAAACTAAATATCTAGGAATATCCGGAAAAGAAAAAAGCCTGCTAATCTATTGATTTGCAGGCTTTTGATGCTTTTTGTTATTTCTTGAAGTGATCCCGCTGGGATTCGAACCCAGGACCCATACATTAAAAGTGTATTGCTCTACCAGCTGAGCTACGGAATCGTTTTTGGTAATTTTTGACTGTTCAACCTCAGTTTGTGCTTCTTGTAACAAGCACACTTCCTATATTAAAAGCGCAACTCAAATTTCGGATGCCGCGCGACAAATGTTGCCCAGTGTATTGCTCTACCAGCTGAGCTACGGAATCGTATTTTCCTCGGCCGTTTTAGCGGGTTTTGGAATGTTGCAGGTTGTTGGATTAGCGGTGGCCTTTTCCGTAATTGCGATGCAAAAGTAGAATTCTAAAAAGTATAATGCAAGCCCTAAGTCGTAAATACCTGTTTTTTTGGATTTTTTTGGGAACAGTTCTGAGCTCCGGAACTGCGTTTTCTGCGAATAGAAAGGAGCTAAAAACAGCTGATTCTCTGTTCGCTATGGCCCGCTATCCCGAGTCGCTCGTACTATATAAAAAAAATTTCAGCGAGGATGAAAAAAATAATCAAAGCCTGCTCTTAAAGCTGGCTTTTCTGGCTGAAAAAACCAATAATTACACCGACTGCCTTTTTTACCTGAGCAAACTCGCCCTTACTAATCCGTCGCGGCGGCTTTTTGAAAAAATGGATAAACTGGCTGAGGAACAGAACTTAACCGGCTATGAATTTGACGATTACAACTATTTTATAATTTTTTACAGAAGATATGGTGATTACATTCCAATATTGCTTCTAACTTTGGGGACGTACATAGTTGTAATCATGGTTACAAAAGTTCGACGTAAGGAGCCGATCCTCCACATTCATAAGCTGTCAATTATCGTCTATCTGCTTGTGCTTCTGGGGATTCTGAATGTGCCGTCGCTTTATCGAACTTGTATCATTATTAACGAAAATACTTTCCTGCGGGATGAGCCGTCGTCTGCTTCGGCAGTGATTGATCGGGTGGGGAAGGGCCACAAGTTAACGATCGTGGGCTCTGTGGACCATTGGAACCGCGTAATCTGGAACAACCAGATCGTTTATATCCGCAAAAGTGACCTCTGGAATATTTAGAGGGCAAAGTGGTATCATTTTTGTAACGACATAAGTTTGTATATATTTAAGGGTTAAATTTTTTTAAATTAATGATGTATGAAAAAGCCAATGAAACGTTTTTTACTATTGATCGCAGGAGTTGTAATGTTGGGATTTGTGACGTCTTGCAAAGAGGAAGGTCCTCACAAAGAAGACATTGTAAGGTTCTCCTCAGTAATAAATAGTGGCGCTACTGTCCCAAAAGCTACGTCTGCCGGACAGGGAACGGGTACTTTTGAGTATAACAAAAATACCATGGAGTTGAAATACAACATTAATTATCAAAACGTAGTCCCAACTTCGGTAAACATTCACAGCGCGAACCCAGCTTGGCAAGCAGGACCGATCGTTTTTACATTAGCTGACAAACCAACAGGAAACCAGGTTCAGGGAACAACGAAATTGAATGTTGAACAACAAACCATGCTGATCCTTGGCATGATGTATGTGAACATTCCTACGAAGGAGAACATTTACGGAGAAATTCGCGGCCAGATCATCGCTGATCCAATCGCTGACTAATAAATTTTATAAACTAAAGCGGCTTGCAGTAATCACTGCAAGCCGCTTTAGTTTATAAGCACTGCTTATTTTTTCTTCTTCTTTCTCTTAGTCGTTTCATATTCTTCAACCTCTTTCATGAGCGATTTCAGGTCATCAGTCGTGTCGGCGGTGAAATCGATGGTTTGCGAATAATCGGTTGTGCTTATGTTCAGCACGTCGATGGGTTTGTCAAGATAAGTTTGAATCTCTTCCAGAATCGGTTTTTCTTCCGGGCTGCAAAATGAAACGGCGCGCCCTTTTTGCGTTCCGCGGCCTGTCCGGCCCACGCGGTGCACGTAATTTTCAGCTTGTTCGGGGAGATCGTAATTTACGACGTAATCCACATTAGCAATGTCAATTCCTCTTGCGCTTACGTCTGTTGCAATGAGGACTTTAACATTCCCTTTCTTGAATTCATTGAGTGCAATAAGTCTGTCCGACTGCTCTTTGTCACCATGAATGGTCATGCTCTTGATTTCCATCCGTTCCAATGCGCTGAAAACACGCTCGGCGCGCACCTTTGTCCGCACAAAAACGAGCACTTTGCTATCGGGATTTTCTTTAATAACGCGCTCTAAAAAGAACCGTTTATCGTCCATCGCAACAAATGCCACGGAATGCGTAATGTTCTTTGCAACAGGGTTATTCGGCGAAATCTGAATGCGGATTGCGTTCCTGACCAGTGAATAAGCCAGCTTTTTGATCTTCTCATTGATCGTTGCCGAGAAGAAAAGCGTTTGCCGGTTTTTGGGCAAAAACTTGATCAGATCCTGGATGTCTTTGATAAAACCCAGATCCAGCATGTGATCCGCTTCATCCAAAACCAAAACCTCGATCCGGTCGAGCTTAATGTATCCCTGGCTCACGAGGTCGAACATACGTCCGGGCGTTGAGACCAGCACATCGATGCCTTTTTCCAGCTGCGCAATTTGCGGGCCTTGTTCTACGCCGCCAAAAACGCTGAATGCTTTTACACGCGTATGTTGTGCGATTTTTGAAAAAACCTCAGTAATCTGAATTGCTAGCTCCCGGGTGGGCACCATTACCACGCATTTTATGCCTTCTGATCTGCTGGAAGCCTTTTGTTTATGCAATTTGTCCACAATCGGAATCGCAAATGCTGCTGTTTTTCCGGTTCCGGTCTGGGCAATAGCAAGTACATCTTCACCCTTGATGATTGCAGGAATGGCCTTGAACTGAATGTCGGTCGGACGTTTGAATCCGCTCGTTTCAAGGCTTCTTTTGATCTCGGGTGCAATGTGGTAATCGTCGAATTTCATAAAAAATATTTGTAAAAACAGCGCAAAGATACGCCGCTAATCCGGTAATGAGCATTTAATTATTGTCGGCCGCATTACCGGATGCCGGACTATGCTTCGTCGAAAGCGGCAGCAAGCAGTTCCTTCTGGCGGTCGGACAAGTTAACCGGGATCTTCACGTCAAACGTTACATACAGGTCACCAAAAGTGTCCGCTTTCTTGTAAACGGGAAATCCTTTTCCTTTCAACCTGACCATGCTTCCGTTCTGCGTTTCTGCCTTCACAGGAAGCTTTACTTTTCCGCTAAGCGTCTCAATAACAAGCTCTCCGCCAAGCAATGCAGTGCGTAAGTCAAGCTCGGCCTTCATATGCAGGTCGTTTCCAACGCGTTTCAGTTTATCATCTTCTGCAATGTTGAAAGTGATAAACAGGTCACCGTTTTGTCCGCCGCTCACGCCCGGGCCGCCATGTCCGGCAATCTTAATGGTCTGTCCGTTTTGAATGCCTGCGGGCACCGTAATGCGGATGTTTTTTCCGTTTACCGTGATCGTTTTTTTCTGCGTTTCCAACGCTTCCTGCAATGTCAGATGCATTTCAGCCTGATAATCCTGGCCGCGCAAGTTTCGCTGTCTGCCTCCGCCAAAACCACTTCCGGATCCAAACATGGATTCAAAAAAGTCCGAAAACTGGTCGCCGCCCGTGGATTGCCATTGGCCCTGCTGACGTCCGGCGCTCCGGCGTGACTGCTGCGCTTTTTCAAATTCCTCACTGTACTGCCAGTCCTTTCCGTATTTATCGTATTTCTTGCGTTTTTCCGGATCGCTCAGGACTTCATTTGCTTCATTAAGCTCCTTAAATTTTTGCTCCGCTTCCTTATTATTCGGGTTCAGGTCGGGATGATATTTCCTGGCCAGTTTTCTATAAGCGTTTTTTATATCTTTATCCTCCGCGCTTTTGTCTACGCCAAGGATTTTATAATAATCTACAAATGGCATAACTCTTAAAGTTTGATCGATTTAGTGTTTTAAATACATAAAAGGGTTTTATCTGATTACTTTCTTTCCAGCATTTTAACATAAAGGTCTTCCACTTTTTTCCGCGCCCAGGGTGTTTTTCTCAAAAATTTGAGACTTGATTTTACACTCGGCTCAAACTGGAAACTATTAATATTGATGTGGTAACCCATTTGTTCCCAGCCATAATAATCTACCAGTTCATTCAGGATTGCTTCCAGGGTTTTGCCGTGAAGCGGATTATTAGGTTGTACTTCCATGGTTTTCGTCAGATGTTTGGGTTTGTTTTAAAGTAGATTCATCCAATTAAATAATTATTATGCTTTACGATTAGTTCAAACATTAATCCCTCGCTATGGATCAAATAAAATGGGGCATTATCGGCTGCGGAAATGTGACCGAAGTGAAGAGCGGACCTGCGTTCAATAAGGTTGCCAATTCAAGTTTAGTGGCCGTTATGCGGCGTCATGCCGAAAAAGCTGCCGATTATGCGGTGCGCCACAATGTTCCCAAATGGTATGCCAACGCAGACGAGCTGATTAATGATGCCGAAATCAACGCAATATACATCGCTACACCGCCAGATGCGCACGAAGACCTTGCAATCAAGGCAATGAAGGCGGGTAAGCCGGTCTACATTGAAAAGCCAATGGCCCGGAATGCAGCTGAATGTGACCGCATTAATGCATTCAGTAGGGAGACGGGCGTTCCCGTTTTTGTCGCATTTTACCGGCGTTCTCTGGATTATTTCTTAAAGGTTAAGGAGCTTGTGGACAGCGAGATCATCGGTGAAGTGCGGTTTGTGAACATTTGCCTGCAATGGCAGCCTTATGAGGAAGAAGTGGGAGCAAACCCTAAGCCTCGCTGGCGGGTGGATCCGGAAATTTCGGGTGGCGGACATTTCCATGATCTTGCTTCTCACCAGTTTGATTTTCTTGAATTTGTTTTTGGCCCGGTCAAATATGCAAGCGGCATTGCGAGAAATCAGGCAGGATTATATGATGCTGACGACATTGTGGTTGCTAATTATGAGTTCGAATCGGGGGTTTTGGGCAATGGGAGCTGGTGCTATACGGTCAATAAGGAACAGCGTGAAGATCAGGCTCAGATCATTGGCTCGAAAGGACGGATTACTTTCTCGTTTTTTGAAAAATTTGATATCATTATAGAAACGGAATCGGGGAAAGAGATCGTTAACATTCCATATCCGCAGCACGTGCAACAGCCTTTGATCGAGTCCATTGTGCAGGAACTGCGCGGAGAAGGGAAAAGTCCGAGTAACGGTGAAACTGGCGCGAGGGCGAATCAAATTATGGATTGGATCACCAAAAAGTAATAATTTTATAGTTTTACATTTGTTTATCACCTTAAACTCAAAATCTGATAGTCATGGCGAAAGGTAAGAATCTGGATAAAGGCAGCACCAAAAAGGAGCCTGAAAAGAACCTGAAAGAGAAAAGAGCCGAGAAAAAGGCGAAAAAAGATGGTAAGAAAGATTATTGATCACTGAAACTTGTCAGCCTAAGCTCCTACACTTAGGCTGACAGACACATTAGTATATCTCCCGGTTTGTCTTGGTATTTGGCAAGCCTTTTTTTTGCCCTGACGATCTTCGAATGGATCTTGTTTTTCTCGTCGGGCGTCATGATATCGTCTGCATTTGCTTTCTCGATGGTTGCCTGAATAATGTCTTGCTCGTGCTGTAATTTGTTGTATTCCAGTTCAGTAAGCTTTTTGTTTTTATAAGCAGTCCGGATTTGTGCATTAAGTTCTTTGAGCTCTGATTTGAAATTCTGGGCCTGTAATGTGCAAAAGCTGGCTAATGTAATTGTGATGGCAATGATTAGAGTTCTCATGATTCGTGATTTTAGCAAAGAACGTTTTTGAGTCTGTTAGGGCCGTGAAGATAAGGGCAGTCGGGTTTTTTAAAAAAGCAAACGTGTAACCGGTCATGGATTTTGAGCAAGTTTCAGGTTGGCCAGGCCGCATTACGGCGCCAATTTTGTCTAACAAATTATTAATCCAATGAACCAGGAAACCTATAATTACGACAAGATTGCGAAGGCCATTGAATTCATCGTCGCCAATGCAAAGGATCAGCCTTCACTTTTCGATGTGGCTGAGGAAGTGAGCATTAGCCAGTTTCACTTTCAGCGCGTGTTTACAGAATGGGCGGGTGTAAGTCCGAAAAAATTTCTTCAATATATCACGGCCGGTTATCTTAAAGAAAAGATCCGGGAATCGTCGAATCTGGTGGAGCTGGCTGAACTGGCCGGACTTTCGAGCCAGAGCAGGGTTTATGACCATTTTACTTCGATAGAAGCCGTTACGCCTCAGGAGTATAAAACTTCCGGTAAAGGACTGGAAATCAGTTACGGAATTCATGCGACGCCTTTCGGGGATTGTTTTATTGCAGTCACGGACCGCGGCATATGCGCCATGGCGTTTGTGGACGAAGGGGGCCGCGATGAACAATTGATTTTATTGGCCAAGAAATGGCATTACGCCAACATTCACCCCGATCAGGATCGCACGGAAAGTTATGTTCACCGGATATTCCAACCCGCTTCCGGTGCATTGGAAAAGTTGCCGCTGATCGTTCAGGGGACTAATTTTCAGCTAAAAGTTTGGGAAGCATTGCTCAACATTCCGAATGGTGCCGTGACGACTTATCAGCAAATCGCGCAGAGCATTGGCAATCCCGGCGCTGTGCGTGCGGTAGGAACGGCGGTCGGCGACAATCCCATTGCTTACCTGATCCCGTGCCATCGCGTGATCCGAAAAGAAGGTGTCCTGGGTGAATATCGCTGGGGCAGTCTCCGCAAAAAAGCGCTGATTGGCTGGAAGCGGCACGATTGGCGCGGTGAGGCATTTTGTTACTCTGCCTTCCCGCCGCTAACTTGCCGGCAATATGCAAAGTGCACTTTCAAACATTTCGGCTGAGGATTTCAAGCAACAGTTTTGTAACTGGCTGGATGAAATGCATTTGCAGTTCGAGAATTTTGAAACTGACGATGATTTAACAATTGCGCTACAACTTAATAAGGAAGGCAAGGCTTCGATCTGCATCTTTCTCATTGCGATTGAATGTTGGCAACAACAAGGAATTGCCAACTGGGAAAAGTTAATTGATAAGGTTTTTTTGCTTCGCAAAAGTGGCGTGCGGAGCATCATCATTTGGCAAGATTATTGGGAAAGACAGTCCGAGATCGTCAAATCCCGGCTTAATGCAATGCTGGGCGTGTCTCAAAAAATTCCTGCGCGACTTACGCTGGTGCGTAGGATTCCTCAAAACATGTCAGCCGAATTTCTTGATAAAAATCACCTGAATGGCTCCGTTTCGGCAAAAAGCCGTTATGGATTATTTCTTCCAAAGCGTTATTTCCGTGTTTTGAATCAGGCGTTATTTGAATATGATATCATGAAGCCGATGAATTGCTGGTGGCAGTTGCAACATTCAGTGCGCCACGCGTTTTCCAGCGGGATGAAGGGCCGTTCCGGTCTTTTGAAATGGTGCGCTTCGCCAGTTTGCTTCATACCAATGCTCTCGGGCGGGCTGGATAAGTTGCTAACCGCCTTTATCCGTGAAAAAAATCCAGATGACGTCATGACTTATGCCGATGTGGAATGGTCCGAAGGAGTGGGTTATGGCAAGCTTGGCTTCGAACGCATTTCACAAACCGCACCCATGACTTTTGCTTTGGAATTGAGCAGCATGATCCGATCTCCGAAAACAGCTTTTGACAAAAATGAGCTTGAAAATGCGATTCTGATTCGCAATGCGGGCAGTATCAAGTTTCGTGAGAAAAACGCTTAATGAACCGCATTCTACATGGATAATCAGGAAACTAAGCCACCGCTGCTCGTTATTCTGGGTCCGACTGCTTCGGGAAAAACGCGCCTTGCCGTTAAAGTTGCGGCCGAGTTGAATGGCGAGATTATCAGTGCAGATTCCCGGCAGGTTTACCGGAAAATGGACATTGGCACCGGCAAAGACCTAGGTGAATATCAGTTAAATGGCAAGCAGATTCCGTATCATTTGTATCGATATCCTGGACGCTGGCGAGCAATATAATGTCAATGATTTCCAGCACGACTTTGAAGATGCATTCACCAAAATTGCGGGCAATAAGCATTGTCCGAATCGTCTGCGGCGGCACCGGATTTTACATGCTTTCATTGCTGAAAGGTCATGCGTATGCGCTTACTCTCCGTGAACGAGCCGTTGCGGGAAGCGATCAATGATTTGTCAAAAGAGGGCCTTTTAGAAAAATTTCTGACTTATAACACGCCTTACCAGCACATTGCGGACACATCCACGCGAAAAAGACTCATCCGAGCCATTGAAATTTCGGCATATTTGGTTGCTAACGAACTAGATGGAACGGAATTTTCAGCACAGGCGCCAACCTACGAATACATTGTTTTTGGATTAAATCCTGAAGGTAACAACGCGAAGGGAGAGGATCAGCCGCCGATTGAAAAGCCGGTTGGAGAACGGGATGGTCGAGGAAGTGCAGGCGCTGCTGGATAGCGGCTTGTCGCCGGAGCAGTTGATTTATTATGGTTTGGCGGAATACAAATACATCACATTGCATTTGCAGGGGCGAGCTGGATTATATAACGAAATGGTTCGCTTTCGCCTGGAAACGGAAATCCACCGCTTCGCCAAGCGTCAGATGACCTTTTTTCGGAAAATGGAAAAAGATGGGATTGTGATCAACTGGTTGTCAGATGAATACGCAGAAGCAGAAAAAATTGAGCGCATTGTGGACGGTTACCGGGAATTAAGTGCTGCGCTTTTGCGTAGCGAGTAAGAGTACTAGCAACATTAAAGACGTCATGTCAGATGAATAAGAAAGTAAGCAGCCTTTTGCTGCTATTGGTGCTGAGCGTAACGGACGCGTATTTGCTGGCGCATCCGAATCTGATCGGGAAAATCGGCGTGCTGGTTTATAAGCACAGTTACATCCGCAATTTCCCGCGCGCATTGCTGACCGTGCTGTTGGTCGTGGGAATTTCGCTAGGCCTTTGTGAACTGATCAGAATGTTTGCGAGCAGGAAAGCCGGATCGATCTTTTACAGCTGGCTGCTGGGGATTTCGGTGTTTTGGCTGGGTTATGTTTTTATTACATTTTCAACCTTTTCCTATCGCATTACAGGCAAGGCGTTTATCTATGGTGCGCATTTGCTTCCAGCCATTTTGGCGGGGCTTTTTGGCCGCTATCTGATCAGGGAGATTTTGAGCAAGCCGCCTTATGTCGAGCGTGAACCATTGGAAAACAAGCAGGTCAGCGGACCGTCCTGAACGGCTGAAAAATGAAAGTTTTTGCGACAATTTAGCTCGCCAAATTGAATAGTATCATATTTACTTCGAATTGTGAAATATTATCGTCTAAGTCCCTGAGTTTTTCACAAATAAAACATGGATAATAATAGAAAGTACACAGTTTTTTAGGATATTGCGGCTTGTGTCGGATAGGAAATGGTTACTCTTGCATTCAATTAACACAAAATTAATTTGTTGGATAAGTAAATCAGCAGCACGCAAAATCTTTGGATTAAATTGACCTGATTTGTCTACTATCTTGTCATTAACCTTTTTAATTTTATTCTCATTAATATGTCCCAAATCGCTGAATTTAACCCTTGACGGTAAAAAGTACGAGTTCCCCATAATTGAAGGAAGTGAACAGGAAAAAGCGATCGATATTGCCAAATTACGCGACCAGACAGGGTATATTACAATTGATGCAGGTTATAAAAATACAGGTGCCACAAAAAGCGCCATTACGTTTTTGGATGGAGAAGAAGGTATATTAAATTACAGAGGTTATTCGATTGAAGATCTGGCTGAAAAGTCGTCGTTTTTGGAAGTTGCTTACCTGCTTATTTACGGTGAACTTCCTACTGAAAAGGAATTCGCTGCTCTTGAACATGCTATAAGAACGCATACGCTCGTGAATGAGGATATGCGCAAAATATTTGAAGGATTCCCGGTTAATGCGCACCCAATGGGCGTGTTGTCTTCACTGGTTAGCGCGATGAGCGCTTTTTATCCTGAAACATTTGATACAAATTCAGAGGAAATTACGGAGCTGCACATTATTCGCTTGCTTTCGAAATTGCCAACGATTGCAACCTGGTCATACAAAAAATCACAGGGCCATCCGGTAAATTATCCGCAGAATGATCTGGATTATTGTTCCAATTTCCTGAACATGATGTTCTCGTTACCGGTTTCGAAATATCACGTTGACCCGGTCGTTTCAGCTGCATTGAACAAACTTTTGATTTTGCACGCTGATCACGAGCAGAACTGCTCAACTTCTACGGTTAGACTGGTTGGTTCTTCTCATGCTAACATTTACTCTTCTATTTCTTCCGGCATTAGCGCACTTTGGGGCCCGCTTCACGGTGGTGCAAACCAGGAGGTGATCGAGATGCTTGAAGCCATCAAAAATGACGGTGGGGACACGCAGAAATACATTAACATGGCCAAAGACAAAAGCAGCGGTTTCCGTTTGTTTGGATTTGGACGCAGGGTTTACAAAAACTTCGATCCAAGAGCGCGCATTATTAAAAAGGCTGCGGACGATGTGCTTAACAAGCTGGGAATCAATGATCCTATTTTGGAAATAGCGCAGAAATTGGAGAAAGCAGCTTTGGAAGACGAATATTTCGGTGTCAAGAAAGCTTTATCCAAACGTAGACTTTTACTCAGGCATCATTTACCGTGCATTGGGCATTCCTACAAACATGTTCACCGTAATGTTTGCCATCGGCCGTCTTCCGGGATGGATCGCGCAGTGGAAAGAAATGCGCACGAACAAAGAGCCGAATCGGAGCGTCCGCGTCAGGTTTATGTAGGCGCTCCGAAAAGAGCGTTTGTTCCAATGAATGAAAGATAAAATCTGTTTTAACCGAACAGTTTCAATACAAAGAGATTGCTTGTAAATAGCAGTCTCTTTGCTAAATAAATAACAATGCTGATAAAACAAAAAGAACTCGAAGGCATCAAATCGGGAAACATCACGCTCGCTTTTCGCAAGTGGAAAAAGACTTCTGTCAGAAAAAGGCAGTGTTTTACAAACCAGCATCGGCGTGATCACCAGGATCGCTGACATTAGTGAAACGGATTTTGATAAAATAACAGAAGAAGAAGCGAAGCAGGCCGGATATGACAATGTGCAAAGCGTGATATCCGAACTGGAAAAGACGATCAATGGCGTGATTTACAAAATCCAGCTAAGTTATCAGCAAGCCAATGCCGGAAGCGATCTGCAACAAAAACAGCAGATAACGGACGAGGAGCTTGCAGAATTAAAGGACAAGCTCATGAAGCTGGATCCAGTTCAGCAACCAGGGCAAATGGACAGAGAAAGTGCTCAAAGCCATTCAGGAGAATCCGCAATTGCCGGCAGCCGAGCTTGCTCCCAAAGTGAATAAGGAAAAAGAATGGTTGAAAACGAATATCCGTAAACTGAAAAGCCTCGGCCTGACGATCAGCCACGAACCCGGCTACACGCTTTCACCACTGGGTGCTTATGTCTCGAAAATGCTTCCCGGCAAAGCGCCGAAGGCTTAGGGATTAAGCCTTTCGATCTGCCAGCTGCCTTCGCCTGAATGTTCATAAACGAGCCTGTCGTGAAGGCGGCTCGGCCTTCCTTGCCAGAACTCAAAATATTGCGGTTAATGACGCGGTAACCTCCCCAATGCGGCGGCCGCGGCGCTTTCCATTCCTTCAAATTTTTGTTCGAGTAATCGCGTGCGTTCTTCGAGTTCTTCGCGGCTACTCAACGCGCCTGCTCTGATCCGAAGCCCAGGCGCCAATCTGGCTTCCGCGCGGACGCATTGCAAAGTCTATCCGCCGATTCCGCAGCACTCGTTTTTTCGATGAGCCCTTCGATCCGGACCCGCCTTTCGAACTCTTTCCAGAAAAAGGTCGAAAGCAACATTGGGGTTGGATTCTATTTGCATCCCTTTTTTGCTTTCATAGTTTGTGAAAAACGTAAATCCAGTCTGATCCAGGTCTTTCAGCAGGACAATTCTTGCCGATGGCTCGCCATTCGAAACGGTGCTGAGGAGCATTGCATTGGGCTCGGGAATGTTGGCTTTAACGACTTCATCAAACCACAATTTGAACATGCTTGAGGGGATTGTCAGGATCCAGATCTTCTTCATGCAAGCCCTTGAAATTATAATCTTGTCGTAATTTGGCAATATTATGGTCCATCTGATGCTAATATGTTCAATGTTAGGAACCCAAAAGTAGCCATTTCAGAGGAAAGATTATTAGATTTGTAATCCATAAGAGACGTACGTACGAAACTAGAATCACGATGGCACAAGAACAACAAGAAGGGGTCAAAGGCGATGAGCAGGAAGACCTGACACAAAAGACTATTGACACCCTTGAAATTGATCTTAACAATGAGTTGACGGAAGAACATGAGGAGGAGGTGCCAGACGTGGATTACAGCCAGTTGTCGAAGGAACAGCTTGTGAATATTCTGGAAAATGAGTTGGCGGCTATCAATGGTGAAGGAGCAAAACCGGCGGCGTTGAAAAAGGCAGAATCCGTTGCGCGTGAGATCCGTCCGGTCCTTGATTCGATCAAGCAAAAGGAGAGGGAAGCGGCGCTGGCGGCATTTGTGGCTGAAAACGGCGGTGAAGAAGGATTTGAATATAAATATGATGCGGAAACGCAGAAAATAGATTCGCTGAGCCGTGGAGATCAGAGGGCTGCAAAAACAGCTTTTATCAAGGTCAGGAAAAGAGAAAGAAAAGAATTTCAATGTAAAAACGGCTCTTTTGCAGCGCTTACGCACTTTGTTGGAAGATGAAGGCAGCAAAGAGACGGACGCTTCGGGGCTGAAATCGAGCTGGGGAAGAATTTAAGAAAATCCAGGAAGAATGGAAGCAGGCGGGCAACATTGCATCACCGCACAACGGCACGCTTTAGGGCCACTTACAATGCGCTGATCGACCGTTATTTCAGCAACAGGAACATTTACTTCGAGCTGAAAGAGCTTGACAGACGCCGCAATGCTGAGTTGAAAGCCGAACTTTGTGAGAAGGTTGAAGAGTTGGGTAAATCGTCGGAGACCCGCCCGATGACGCGCGAGATCCTGAATGAAGCCAATCATATTTTTGAAGAATACAAACATTTAGGCCCTGCTGCACGAAAGAAGAGGTCAGGAAAAGCTTTGGCAGCGATTCAAAGTGGCGCTGGACGTGCTTTACGACGCACAGCGCGGACAGTTCGCCGAGCAGAAGAAGTCGATGCAGGAGAATTTTGATCAGAAGCAGAAAATCTACGAAGCGATCATTCCTTTTACGACTTACAACTCGGGCAGCATTAAGGAATGGAATGCCAAGACGAAAGAAATAATGGCTTTTAGGACCAGTGGGTTGCTTTGAAAGGCATTATGCCGCGTGAAGAAGGGAAGGAGCTGAGCAAGAAATTCTGGGCGGCGCTTAAAACTTTCTTTAACAACAAAGGCGAGTTTTCCGTCAGCTTGAATCAAAAAGAGAGCAAAACCTGGAATTAAAAAACCAGCTTTGTGAAGAAGCAGAAGCAATTCTGGCAACGGGTGAGGATAATCCTTCGACGACGCAAAAGATTATTGAGCTGCAAAAACGTTGGAAAGGCATCGGTCAGGTTCCTGAGAAGTTCAAGGACACGATTTACGACCGTTTCAAGAAAGCATGCGACGCTTATTTTGATCAAAAACGTGCGAAAAACAAAGAGGTTGAAGAAGAGTTTGAAGGCAACCTGAAACGCAAAGTAGACCTGATAGAAAGAATCGAGGCGGCTGCGAAAAATAAGGACGAATCAACATTGAATCTGCTGAGCGCATTTAAGAGCGAATGGAGTTCAATCGGCTTCGTTCCGAAGAAAGACATGCAGGCGATCCAGAAACGTTACATTGGCGCGATTAACACGTATGTAAGCGCGATTGGCCAGCTTTCTACAAAAGAGAAAGAACAGGCGGTGCTGGAAAGCGAGGTTGAACTGGTTCGGGATGGAGAAAACAGCCGCGGGTTATACAGGAAGGAAAGTGATATCAGAAGAAAGATCACGCAACTTGAAAATGACATTGCGCTTTGGCAGAACAACATCAGTTTTTTGCAAAATCAAAAACTTCGGATCGTTTGAAAGCAGAGTTCGAGCGGAAGATCAATAGTGCGCTGGCTCAGCTGAATGACTTAAAACACCAACTGTCTATAATTCAGGAGGCTATATAAAAGTTGAAAAAAAGTTTCAAAAAATAGTTCAAATGGTTGCGCTGTATAGTCTTTCCTACTACTTTTGCACCATGATAACGGAATAAGAAACGGTATCAAAAAGAAGAAAGAGGCCTCCATAGCTCAGCTGGTAGAGCAACTGACTTGTAATCAGTAGGTCGTTGGTTCGATCCCGACTGGGGGCTCTTGAAAATCAAGCACTTAGCATTAATTTGCTAAGTGCTTTTTGCTTTACTTGCAATAAAAGTTGCAATAGTTATTTTCAAGAAGAAGCTATATCGGCGGGTCAGTTGTACGCATGCTGTTGATAATTTATATAGCGGCTATCTATTTCTATGACCCTAGAAAATTCACTCAATAAATTGACATCCCCGTTTGCGAGCTCGTCAAGGATCAGACCTCTCTTGTGGTTGGCCCTGTAAGCTTCCCATTTTTAGAGGGGTGGCGAGTTAGACTTGGTTGTTAATTGTAACAGTTAATTCTTCTTTTTTCATGGCAATTTCTTTTAATAGTATGTGCTTCTGATTTGGCGTTAGTCCCTTCATTGACCTGTGTGGGTGCTTATTGTTGTAATTGTCAAGCCATTTGTACGATAAATACGTAGCTGTTCCAGAGAATCAAGAAAGTATGCATCCAGGACATCTTCCCGGTAAGTTCTATTTAATCTTTCATTGTAGCCAATTTGCATTGGTTTGCCGGGCTGAATAAACTTTTGCTCAATTTGCTTTTCCTCGCACCATTTAGCTAGTTTCTTACTTATGAACTCGGGCGGCCGCCGCCTTTAGCTTTTGATTTATAATCAAAATGATAAATTACCACACCTTACCAGCAGCTCTGGTGAACTCAGGCCGCCGCTAGGTTAATGACCTCCCCCGCGAATTCGTACCAGAGCTGTAAGGTTGGATACGAGCCAATTAGAATTGTAGGCTTCAAGGCCTAATAAAGGTATTAGCTGACTCCAATCAAGGTAAATTTTCACTTAAATTTTATCTAAGAGCTATGACATTTTCTTGCTTTGTTGGTATTGATGTATCAAAATTAACGATCGATGCTGTACTTTATATGTCAGCAAATGAGCCTGTTTTTCATCAGCAATTTGAGAATGAGACCCTCGGGTTTTAAGAAGCTCTTGACTTGGATTAAACAACGACAAAATAGTGCTAGTGTATTATTCTGTTTAGAGCATACCGGCATTTATGCTCTTCCCTTATGTTGTTTTTTCGCGCAGCACAAGCTTTAGTATTCCCTCCAGTCGGCACTTCATGTCAAAAGATCTATGGGTATTCAAAGGGCAAAGAATGATAAGGCAGATGCGCTTATGCTCGCCCGGTTTGCTTATTTGTACCGCGATGAGATCAAGTTGTCTGAACTGCCATCCCAGACACTGCTTAAAATCCAGCATCTGCTTGCCTACCGTCAGAGGTTGGTTAAAAGCAAGGTAGCCTTGCAAGTAGCAGCCCAGGAATTAGCTGCTTTTGTTGATAAACAGTTCAGCTCTACTATTGTCAGGGATAGCCAGAAACATATTACTCAGCTTAGCGCCAGCATTGTGCTGGTTGACAAGCAACTTCAAACAATTATCGCCGAAGATCAGCAGGTACATCGAGTTTATCAGTTAGCCACTTCCGTGACAGGCATTGGCTTGCAGACGGCAGCCTATTTAATAATACATACTCAGTGTTTTAGTGGATTTGATAACTGGCGGAAGCTAGCGTGCTTTGCCGGAACAGCTCCATTTGATCATACTTCAGGAAGCAGTGTTCATGGCCGGAGGAGATTAAGCAAGATAGGAAATATGAAGTTGAAGTCTCTACTAAGCAACGGTGCAAATGCTGCCATTCAATCTCCCAATGAGTTCTTAATTTATTATAATCGGAAAATAGCCGAGGGGAAACCTAAGTTAGTTGCACTCAACGGCGTTCGTAACAAAATGCTAAGCCGAGTGTTCGCCGTTATTCAAAGAGGTACTCCTTATATCAAACACCAAGCAGAATACCTGCAAGTAGCATCTTGATAAATTCATATGAATTTTCTTGTTTTTAGCTTAGAATTCGCGGGCCATTGTCCGTTCTTATTGATAGTGGCAACCCTCGTTCGCATTCTAAGTGCTGCAAGACTTGTATGACTTTACCGGCACAAAGAGAGTAGTCCGCATGCGCTGCAAGTGCTTCTTTGCTAGCGTCATCCATGACAACTAATATTCGTACACGTCTGGCCAGAACTAAGAGCATCACTGACAAAATCCATGCCGCGCGGCGTCCGTTCCAGGTTTCATTCAAAGTCTTCGCCTCAATTAAAGGCTGGTTCGGTCTTTCAGAATGCGCCTTTTTCGCTTACGCCTTAATTTGAGATCAATACTTCGATAGATTCGAAGCACTCGTTTGCGATTCCAAGGCAGGCCTCTATTCCGCAAATTGCCGAAATACCAATCGAAACCTCGGGTCGGATGTTCTTCTGCCAACTCATTAAGCATGTCTATAACTGGCACGTCGTTCTTGACCGTTTTGTAATAAAAAACACCTGTGCTCAACTGCAAAACTCTACCTGCCCGGTCAATGCTAAATCCAGCTTCCTGAGAAATATCGGAAGCAATTAGCCGCTTCTGAGCAGGCCCTAAAGCTTTTTTTCGATGATCTCTTTTGCAAGTCTGTGATCAAGAGCTAATCCGCATACATGTGTTTCAGACGGCGGTTCTCCTCCTTGAGTGCCTTCAATTCTGAAAACTCCGAAGCACCCATACCGCTGTACTTCTTCCGCCAATTGTACAATGTAGCCTTGGAAACGCCATTTTCTCCAGCGACGTCATTTGCCTGTTTGCCAGAATCCAAGTCTTTGAGGATTTTGACGATCTGAGTTTCTGTGAATGTGTTTCGTTTCATAGCAGATTAAAATTAGAAAATTTGTCTAATTCATCACCACTCTATTTTTAGGGAAGCGTACATTCGGAATTGTTGACTAGTTTATTTACTTCAAGCTTCAAAAATCTGCTCAGTTTCAAGCCGAATATGTTGTATATCTACTCATAATAGCCGTGGCAGTTGCCCATATGGACATCTGGAGAAGTAAAATTTTGCTGAGCTCTGAGGATTTCTTTCATCTTGGATTTTTTAGTATGGCATTGGTTATCCTACACTATGCTACAAATCTGCAATTAAGCTTAATCAAAAAAGACAAGGATTGAGAACCGAGCAAGGTAAACAGCTACCAATAGCTTTATTCCGAACTTTTGACTTTATGCGTCAAAAATTGACTTCCCTGGGGATAGTCTTTATCAATTTTTGGCCATTTGTGATGAGAGTTTGCGGTAATACCTGGATGCAAAGCACTTTGTCATACGGCGCTTTCCACATCTAATGCGGTCAACATCCAATTGATCCGATGGCCTCAGACCACCAATAAGTAAGCGCGCGTCTCACATTCGAGGATTATTTGAGATTATAGTTATTTGCGACGCCTTCAGTGTAAATCCAACCTTTAGACCAAAGAAATTGTCGTCATCTGTAAATTCTTATATAAAATGAAGGTTTTACCTTATTTACTGTTGATAGCGCTGGTTTGTTGCTGCAAGAAAAATGTGAAGTTTCATTTAAAAAAAATAACTTGGATGGGACATCGATATTACATTCATCAGACAAGCCCGTCCAAAGTTCGATGGACATTCGACCCAAACTATCTTTACATCGCATCTGATTCGTTAAACATTTGCCGGCCAGCGGAAGGACAGCCTTGGGAATATCAAATGACAGGCAAAATTTTCCGGGCGCGCTATGTAGGGATATCAAACGGGCTCATAACGATTCCCGATATTCGCTATCAAATTACTACTCTTTCAGACAGCATACTTATATTGGAAAATAGCGACTCTGACAGACGGCAGTTCACAAAATGTAGGTAAGGCAAAACTCCTTAATGAAGTTCGTATGACTTGTCTTGTAAAAACGTCCATTTACTGAGAATAGATGACCTATCAACTACTATATTCTTAGTTATCAGCGGAACTGTCTCAAATGGCCATCTTAAATTTCTATGTCGCTTGCCTTTACTTTTTACTGAGTTAGTGAGATATGTTACAGAGGTATGCAAGCTAGGAATCTCTTCAAAAATACGGTGGTTAAAATGAAATTTAGGAATTTGTCAGAAATGTCTGTCAAGTCTCTTTATTCGAGGCTTTTGGTACAGAAAAAGACAGGGTTTAACGGGTAAAAGTGAACTCGGTTCCGCGGGCAACACGTAGCAACGATATCCCCAATATTTTCAAGAACTCATCCTTATAGTTGCCACCTAATGATGCTTCGCTTTTACCAAGAAAGATCCGGTTTCCCTGCAAACCAGTAATTTTTGTAATGTTTATAATGAAGGACCGGTGAACTCTGAAAAACAGTTCACCAGGTAAATGGGATTCAATAATTGAAAGGGGAGTAGTGCTTATTAAATGCTGGCCAGTAGTAAAGACTTTTGTATTGTTGCGGTTAGCCTCCAGATACAGGATTTGGTCATAGTTTAACTTGTTAATTCGGCCTTCTGATCGCAATATTAGGTGGCTAATCAGGCTGGAAGGTTGCGTATCAAGTTTGACAGTCTTCCTAGATTCTAACTTCTCAATAACCCGGTCAATGGCGATGATGAAACCGTTCAAGCGAGAAAGGTTTCAATAAGTAATCGCAGGCAGCAAGATCAAATGCATCCGTTGCGAATTCCTTGTAGGCCGTGGTGAAAACCACCAATGGAAGGATTTTTACGGTCTTCAAAAGGTCGAATTCCTGACAGCACTGGCATGTTGATATCCATGAAAAGCAGATCGACCTGAACCTGGTGGCAGCTCGTGTCTGACTTCAAAAGCATTACTTACATTGCCCTACTACCCGCAGAACAGGAAGACGATCTGCAGTGTTCCGATCACAATTTGTCTTGCAACAGGCGCATCGTCTACCTGATTTAGGCAATTGATCATTTATTTCGCTTTTAAGCGTAGTTACTACAGTTGTCAGTTGTTCATTGTCATGGGTAGCCTTGTATAAATAATCGCTTCCATGAATCAGGTCTAATCTTTTCAGTGTCAGTGCGTGCAGACCAATACCTGACGGCTCCTCGAAACCGGTTAGCTGCCTTTGGCCAGGTTCGAACGAATTTTTTATTGTGAAGCAAATCCAACCTTTTTGGACTGCCAAGCGTAATGAAAACTGACATTTTTTGCTTGCGTGTAGATTTGGAATGTTTGAATGCATTTTCTACAAAGACAATCAACAGCATGGGAGCAATCCGTGTCTTTTCACGGGGCTTTTCTTCGATCTATATGTTCCAGCACCAGCCTGTCACCGTTCTGTATCTTCTCAAAATCAATGTAATTCTTTAGAATCCAGCAGCTCATTTTCGAGCGGATGTAAATTCTTCTCTGGTTTCGTAGACAACTATATCTAAGCAATTCCGAAAGTTTGAGGACAGTAAGGTTGGTACTCCCTTGCTGCTGGGTGAGTGATATTCCATAAATGTTATGTAAGTGTGTTGAAGAGAAAATGCGGGCTCAGTTGCGATAACAGTAGCCGCAGCTCACTTTCCCTTTGTTCTTGGGCAATTTCTAGCTTCTTTGACCTGCGTCGATAATGTATGACGTGCTAAGGCAATTGCAATTCCAAAAAATACAAAGAGTAGCGATATGGGAAAACAAATAAAGAGGTCTCGGCAGGAAGTTGCCTATTGACATTTCCTTTGAACATAAATGCAGCACCGGCAGCACCGCCCAGTACTATCATCAGAAATATTAAAATTGATCTTGACAGCGGCACCTGTACCACTGATCGGTTTAGCCAGAGACTTTGCCATACCACCTTCCCACATATGTACAAGTCGAAAATGTAAAGACAGCTTATCATTGCAGCAACAGCCACGTCGTGGTTACCGCTTAAAATGACTGCGAATGAAAACACACCCACAAACGCCAGGCAAAAAGAAAGGTGTAGCAATGTTCTGGAAACCATTACTTTTCCGATAAAAGATTCCAGCTGTTCCATATTCAAATATCGGCAATCACTGCCGTTTTCAAAACAATCCATGCCGAAAACACACTTTTCAATGCCCAACTGCTCTTTATAGGTCTCTAAATAGATTCAGCATGGAAAAGCGCTATTCAGGACGGGCTGGTTAGCATTTATGTCCCTGTCATTTTTTCATTTAAACAAAGCAGCGAAGATTTGCCAGTCATTTTTTAACAACACCAATATGATTAGAGAGAATGGACTTGCAGTCGAAACAATCGGATTATCCTTTAGCTTCTCCAAAGACCGGCCTGTCATTAAGGAGCTTAATATGCAAATTCCAAAAGGGGCCGTCTTGTGCGTTTCTACAGGTCCAAACGGAGCAGGAAAGACCACTACGATCAGGCTGTTGCTTGACCTGCTCCCTTCCGGCTCAGGAGGAAATAAGTGTTTTTGGGAAGACCCTTGGGGATGATCGTAGTAACATACTTTCCCGGACTGGCGCACTCATTGAATCGCCATCATTGTATGAACATTTGACCGGGTATGACAACCTAAGAGTAACTGCAAACCTGAGAAGCATCAAGAAGGACAGAATACAGGAAGTCTTGAAAATAGTGGGCTTAGATACAGAATCCAAAAAATACGTCCACAGTTATTCACTAGGAATGAAACAGCGGCTTGGCCTTGCAGATCGCATTACTTTCTAGTCCAGATCTGCTGATTCTCGATGAGCCTACAATTGGGCTCGACCCGAACGGCATCATAGAAATTAGGGAGCTATTGCGGGTCTGAATGTGAATCACGGTGTTACCATCCTGGTATCAAGCCATTTACTTTCGGAAGTTGAGAGGCTGGTTTCCCATGTTGGTATTATTGGTCAGGGGAAATGATGTTTCAAGGGCCTCTAAACAGAATTGAAGCAGATTCAGCAGGGACAAAGCTGTCATTGAAATCGATACGGATGATAACGCGCGCGCCCTGGAAATCCTGCTCGGTGATCACCAGCCCGTCACGAAAGCCGCTCAGTTCCTGGAAGTACAATATGTAGACAGAGATCGCTTGGCCCAGCTGATCACATTGTTGACCGGGGCAGGCCTGAGTGTCAACCGCGCCCAGCTTGTTGAAAGCAGTCTGGAAGAAACCTTTCTATCCATTATAAAAGATGATCATTTATGAAATTGTTTTACACCGAGTTCATTAAGCTTAAAAATACGTTCGCTTTGTGGCTAACCGTAATTGGCGCTCTTTTTGTCCCACTTATCTTGTTTGCCACCTACCTTTCTGACGTCAAATCGTTTATCCCTGGGCCTGGAGTAAATCCATGGGACGATTTTCTGGTCCGGACACTAAATGGGTGCTGCTTCTTTTCAATAGGCTTTGCCCTGTTGATCATAGGCCTGATCATCCATATCGAACATAAGGCTAGTGGCTGGAAACACTTATTTACTTTGCCGATCAGCCGGGGCAGGATTTACTTTGGTAAGCTGCTTGTTATTTTCGCCATGGTCATCTGCTTCTTTACTTTGTACCTGGCTTTGAGCGTGCTATCAGGTGCCGTGCTTGGCTATGCGGTCCCAGATCTTGGGTTTTCAAAATTTCCGGTACCCGGCATGCACATTTTCAGGTTTGTGACCGAGTTTTTCATTTCGATCTTGCCAACGGTTTTTTTACAGTACTGGCTGTCGTTCCGGCTAAAAAATCTGATCACATCCCTGGGCATTGGTTTGGGTGGGCTGATGATTGGCCTACTATTAAAAAGCTGGAAATTTATCATATACCTGCCATATGCTGCCCCATTTCAGTTGCTGAATTCTAAGGAAGAAGACGCATCCAACCACCAGCGTCTATTTTTGATAAATGCCGTGTATACGGTTTTGTTTGTTATGCTGAGCTATAAAGACTTTGTAAAACGATTTCGTGGATAATCAAGGATCAAATCCGGTCGATCCTCAGAACTTCATGCTGGTGACTCTATAACCCGTTTTCCAAATTGTAACAATCAGGTAACTTCTTGGCTTTCATGCCGGCCGTAACATAATATTTAATTCCATCCTGATAGGGTTCATTATCACTAAAAACATGTTCGTGCCCGTAGAATGAAAGCTTTGCGTTCGGATTGTCAGCAAGGGTTTTAGCATATTGGGTTTCTAGATTGTCATCAAAAGCTCGGCACTAAATGGGGGTGTGTGGCCTTCCAGTGCAATGATATCTGTTACTTGACGCACCTGTTGAAAGCTGCGCTTTTAGCCCGGAAACATCAGGAACAGCTCCATTCGAATCAAAGGATTTTGAATTAGTATTGACGAAAACAAACTTGCTTCCGGCAAATTCAAATGAATAATTGAGCTCGCCAAACATCTGGTGATACAATTTAGCCTTGTCGTTTGCCTCCAAATCCCCTGCTACGGTCAGGTAAGGGTGCTTCAGGTCGGCCGTTGAGTATTCATTTAACCACTTGAATTCCTGCGTTATTCCAGAAGCTGAAACATCTCCTAAATGCGTGACGAATGAAATGCCAGTCTGCGCATTAGCACTTTTTACGAAATCCCTGGTTTCATCAAGCCATTGATGTGTATCGCCTGCAACGATGAATTTGACTGTATCGTTGGCAGCGCTTTTTTGAATTCGGTCAATGTTTTTTGCGGTTAAGCCTTTTTCATTTTCATTTAATGTTATTTGGCTGGGACTATACTCGAACAAACCGTTGCAAGAGACAAATGCAAGGATAAAAAAGATGAGCGCTATGAATTGATATGGTTTCATATTTTATAGATTGATATGTTGTCGTTTTCTACCCCATTTGTACCTGTGCGTCCAATATGCCGTCTTCATAGCCAGGTAGCCAATTCCGGCCCCTACCAGTACATCACTGATATAATGCTTGTTATTTGCGACCCGCAGTAACCCGACCGACGAAGCAACTGTATAGGAAGCGTATGGCATCCAGTGGTAGCGATCTTTGTATTCTTCACTTAGAAAGGTGGCCGCCGCAAATGCCTGGGTGGTATGCCCGGATGGAAATGACGTATACGAGCTTCCGTCAGGCCTTAAAACATGCGTCGCCTTTTTAAGTAACGAAGTTGTGCCCAGCGCCAGAAATTCACCTTTCAGCAATATGACAGTCCGGTTGGCAAAGTCAGTTTTTGATTTTATCCCCATTGCGTGCAAACCATAGGCAACTGCCAGCGGCGAAAATTGTAGGTAATTGTCCAGGTGCGTTTTAAACCTGGGGAAATGTTCATTTCGTTCTTCTGCAACCTCGTTTTTAATCGACTCAGGTGAGTGCCCATTTGAAATCAGTCCAACCAGGATCAGAGAGGCTGGTGGGGACAACTGCTTGACAGTAAAGCGCGTTTGGTAATGGGCAAGGGTGTCCGACCTTTGTGATAGGGCAGGATAGTTACTAAGTAAAAGTGCTGTCAGGTAAACAAAAATGGTTTTCATAAAAATGTCCGCTAGATAGAGTGGGTCAATTATCGCTGCTGGGTGCGCTGTGCAAAAAGTCATTGCCTTGCTCTTTGCCTTTCTTGAATTCGAGCTTGCCGAACTTATAGGTAAGACTTACGCCAAATGAGCGGTAGGGGACAAGCACTGTAGTGGTCGAGATGTAATTGCCTGTCCTGATGGTACTCACCTGGCTGATGTATTTGGTAAATGGATTAGTGGCTGTAAATCCAATGCTTGCATTTTTGTGGTTAAACTTGCTTGCGGAATGCGAAATTGTAGGTCAGCTGCTGCGGGCGCTTTCCCTGAATGGTATTGATAGCGGAAGAGTAATTTCCAAATCCTTCCAGAATAAGGTCTTTGGGAAGCTGGTAGGTTGCATTCAGGTTGAAGCGCCAGTTGGTACCATTGGTCACGTTACCTGCTAGCAGCTCGTTTACAACCCTTTTCTGGGTTACCATTAAATTTCCGCGCAAATTCAGCTGATCCGTGATCGGCATCGAGCCCAGAGACACTCACACCGGAATTGTATTCAATGCCAATGTTCTGACGGTTTGTAACCGATACATTCAGGTAGGTTGAATCCCCGATCAGATAAGTCGGGTAAAGGACTGTGTAGGGTTTCACATCATCGGTATTGATCCGCTCGATCAATGCGATGTACAGGTTGCCGCCGTTTTTAAAGGATTTGTTATAACCCAGTTCAAAGTTGTTGCCAATCTCTGGTTTTAAAAGCGGGTTTCCGGTGGTGATGTTGTAAGGGTTCGCTCAGGTTCATGAACGGATTAATGTCCCGGTATTCAGCCCGCTCGATCCGGCGGGTAAATGCCAGTTTCAGCGACTGCTCATCTTTGAAATTATGAGAAAAAATAAGCGATGGTACCAAATTATTGTAGGAAGGGATAGAAGTATTGGGAAAGTCAATTTTTACATCCGTATGCTCAAAACGGGCACCTGCTTTTACATTTAAAAAGTGAAAGAGCGAGAATGTGGTTGACAGGTAACCCGCGTAAATTTTCATGTCGTAACCCAGCTCGTAAGACTGCGTAGCGTCGGGAACGTATTGGTTCAGTGAAGGCTTAAATACACGTATATCCGCTACGCTGCTGATGTTTTGCAAAACCGTCTTAACACCTGTTTCAAAAATAAAGCCCTTTTTGATGGGGTGGGAATAGTCGATGGAAATGTTGGTTTGCTTGTCGTTCCCTGGGGTATTTCCGGAAGTCCCGGCATAAGGCAGTCGTTCAGAGGTCAGATTTTTGCAGCTGGTAATAGCTCTTGCGAGGCTTTCCAAAACTAGAACTATACGGCACATTCAGCTCCTGGCCATCTTTACCGAATTTTTTGATATAGTTCAGGTTCCAATCAATTGCGGCAATGCCGCCTTTGCTGGTCGAATTGCGAAGAATCTCAGAGCTGGAAAGCGGAAAGCCTGATGGGTCTAAAAGCGTTTGAGAAATACTGGTAGTACCACTGCTGCTGTTACTGAAATTGTTGTAGCCCACAGCCCCAATTAGGTTATCCTTTTTTGATAAACTCCAATCGAAACCAATTCCAGACCGATAGCCGCTCCTTTGAAAATCCTGAAAACCGTTTTGCAAAAGCCGCGTTTGCGTACTGTCAGTCGGACTAGTCGAAAGCCGGTTCTGCGAGCTCGGCGTGCGGGAGCTAAGTTGTTTGTTACCACTAAAAAAAGCATTGAGGCCGAAATTATTCTTTCTGAAATTCAAATTCACCGAGCCGTTTTCCAACCGGGTGCCCGCTGCCAGGTTTATACTTCCGTTGATTCCCTGCAGCCGGTTGTCTTTGAGGATGATGTTGATGATTCCACCTGTTCCCTGCGCATCGTATTTGGCGCCCGGACTGGTGATGGCTTCGATGCTTTTGATCTGGTTAGCCGGAATGGAAGCCAGGGCATCGGTCAGGCTGTTTCCAAAAACACTGGAAGGTTTCCCATTGATCAGGAAACGCACATTGGGATTTCCCTGCAATTCCACGTTTCCATCAATATCAACCGAGACTTGCGGCACTTTTTTAAGAACGTCCAGTGCTACACCGGCCTGAGAAGTAACGTCGTTGGCTGCATTAAAAACAATCTTGTCGATCTGGTTGTCAATGATGGCTGCCTGGCCCGTAACAGTTACTTCGGCCAGTGTTTTGACAGAGGCGGTTAATGCAATGTTTCCCATTTCCAGCGTTTTACCCCGGCACCGACATTGACATCTTTGACTGATTCTTTATCATAACCGATAAAATCAATATTGATTGTAAAAGTCCCCACGCCAAGCCCTGCGATTTCGAAATGCCCCACAGAATCGGTGACAGCTCCGTTGACAACTTTATTGGTTAATTGATCTGTAATTCCCACGGATGCATATTCGACCGGCTGGCCCGTGGCCACGTCTGTCACCTTGCCCGTAAGTTTCAGGCTTGATTTATTCTGGCTGAATGCACTGGTCCAGAATAGGAGTAATAGGAATGCGGGAAAGATGATTGGCTTCATGGATACGTCTGTTGATACAGCAAACGTAGAGGCCAATTCTGGAGAATTTTTCAAGACCTTCGCAGAGCACTATTGCGAAAAATTTAATCCCACTTTAATGTAAACCGGTGCCGGTCGCCGGAAAAGGTATACTCGATGCTGATTAGCAATTGATCGCATATTTGCTTTACAATCGATAATCCCAGCCCGTTGTGCTGACTATGCTGCTGTTCTTTGTAAAATCTGCGGAACAATCTGGCAGTGTCCAGCTCCGTGAGCGGCCCCGTGTTTTCAATGTACAGTTCGTTGGCGTCCAGTTTAATACCAATAGCGCCGCCTGCCTTGTTATGTCTGGCTGCATTGCTGATCAGGTTGTTGAGCAGAATGTCAATCAGTTCCGGGTTGCCCCTAATAGTAGTGGGATGAAGATCGGCATGGCAGGTGATCTGATTGTTCATCCAGAATTCCTGAAACTGGTCTAGCTTTTCCTGCGTAATGTCAAGCAAGTTAACCTGGATGGTTTGCTCAAACTGGTTGTTTTCAATTTTCGCCAGCAGCAGCAGTGACTGATTTAGCTTGTTGAGCCTTTTTATCCCCGAATAAATGCTGCCCAGTGCCTGCGTTTGCTTTTCGGAAAGGCCTTCCTCCTGGATAACCAGATCGAGTTTGGCACGGATAATGGCCAGCGGTGTCTGCATTTCATGGGAAGCATTTTCAGTGAATTCTTTCAGCACCTGATAGTCCGTTTCTGCATTGGTAATGGTGTCTTCCAGCAGCTGGTTCATGTAGGTGAATTCATCTATTTCAGTCACTTGAAAATTGGGGATTTGCTGCCTGCCAAGTTTAAAGGTTTTCATGGCAGCCAGCGAATCATAGAACGGCTGCCACAAACGGCGTAAGATGAGCTGGTTAAAAAGGATGGTTGTCAGGATCACAATAAGCAGCATGGCAATGGTGATCCCAACGACGGTACGGGTAAGCAATCTTACGCCTTCAATGGGCTTTGCAATGGTAACCTGGTAGTTGGCGCGTCCAACTTTTTGAATGTAGCTGAGCTGCCGGTAATTGTGAGAACGTTTCTCGGCACGCTCTGAAATAAAAATGGTAGATATTGACTGAGCCTTGCTGCTAGTAGCTGCCGGCACGTAGCTTACCCGGGTTTCGTCCATGCCGGTCACCGGTGGGAGCTTTCCCTGTTGATCAACGTACCGGTGAATCCTTGTTTGATAATCCTGCAATGCTTCGTCGAGCTCGTGCACAAGCACATAGCTGATCAGAAAGTAGTAGCAAATGCCCGAAAGCAAGAACAGCACGACCATTACGGCCATGTTGGACCGGTTATATTTTGTAAATAGCTTCGCCATTATTACTAATCCAGGCTGAATTTATAACCCATGCCGTACACGGCTTTAATGTAATCGTTACAACCTGCATTCATCAATTTTTTCCGTAGGTTTTTAATGTGGGAATAGATAAAATCGTAGCTGTCTGACATGTCAATGTCATCACCCCAGAGGTGTTCGACAATCGCCTCTTTGGTCACGACCCGGTTTTTATTGCTTAAAAAATACAGCAGCAGCTCGTATTCCTTTTTAGTTAATGCAATTGGCTGCTCCCCTGATTTTAAAACCCGGTCGGAAAGGTCCAGCATAAGCGGTCCGACAGATACGCGGGTGTTACCGTCAAAGGATTTACGGCGGACAATCGCGGCTACCCGGGCGCCAAGCTCTGGCAGGTGAAAAGGTTTAGTAAGGTAATCGTCCGCGCCGGTGTTAAGACCTGTGATCCGGTCGTCGAGCGAGTTCTTGGCACTAATGATCAAAACGCCGTCTGATTTATTGAGCGTTTTCAGTTCTTTGAGGATATCCAGGCCGCTGCCGCGCGGCAGGGTAATGTCGAGTATAATGCAGGCGTATTCATTGATTACTACCTTTTCCAATGCCGTGGGGTAATCATAAGCGGCTTCACAGCTAAATTGCTCCGAGTTCAGATAGACGCAAATACTGTCTGAAAGCTCCTTCTCATCCTCAATGACCAGTAATTTCATGGGTGCCTGATATCACTATTTTATAATTATGTAAAGGTGATTTTACAATCTGGATTATTTTTGGAGAGATGCATTTTACCAGATGATCACGATCGTGCCACCAACGATCATCAAAGCACCCAAAATGGTTTTCAGCTCAACCGGTTCTTTTAGGATTAGAACAGCAAATCCAATTGCAAATGCGACGCTGAGCTTGTCGACCGGCGCGACCTTTGAAACATCCCCTGTTTCCAGTGCTTTGAAATAAAATATCCAGGATAGGCCGGTAGCAATTCCTGAGAGTATCAGAAAAATTAGGTTAGTCCGGCTGATGTCTTTCACGTCCTTCATTTGTCCGCTGAAAAGGACAATTCCCCAGGCAATAAAGAGGATTACGACTGTCCGGATGGCCGTAGCGACATTACCATTGATACCTTTAACTCCCACTTTTGCTAAAATGGAGGTTGCGGCGGCAAAAAGGGCGGAAAGTAAAGCATAGTATTTCCACATAATTCAGGCTGGCTTGATTTGAATATCGCTGAAAGATAACGTGGAATAATTTAAAATGTACACGTTAGGCAAAGCCGCCATCCGCCGCTGAGACATAAGAGGAAAGTAACCGTTTATAATTCAGAAAGAATTCCAAATTGCCTGATAGGTTTACTATTTAAATGGGCGTAAAGTACCCATGAGGACACCTACATTGATTTTTACTGAATGACACCTGCTTCCCTGTTAGCGACCGAAACGCCCAAAAAGGGTTCCGGATCCAATTTTCTGACATATCCATTAGCCCTTGGTATTCTGCTGATTGCAATTTCCAATTTAACGCGCATTGCATTGACGCTCAAGTCGGCGGGCACTGCTGAATATAACCTGGCCAGCATCCCGGCAGTATTTGCCATTGGTCTTTTTTACGACTTGATCAATGCGCTTTATTTTGTTTTGCCGCTGATGCTGATGGGATGGCTTACGCCTGGCTGGCTCGCTATCAAGCCTGGCTACAAGTGGCTTGCAAATGGGCTCTTGTTTCTACTGACGTTTGTTCTTTTGCTGGATGCGGTTTCGGAATGGATTTTCTGGGATGAGTTTGAATCGCGGTTCAATTTCATAGCCGTCGACTATCTGGTTTATACCAATGAAGTGCTGGGCAATATCCGTCAGTCTTATCCGGTTGAAATAATTATCATCTTTCTGCTGATTTTAACGATCCTGTTGACGTGGATGTTAATTGCCATAATTGGAAAGCATCCTTTTCCGCCATTTAGCTTCTGGAAGCGGTCTGTGGTAACCGGCATCTATTCAGGGGTATTAATCGCAGCTTATTTTTTTGTCGACAACAAGGTCAGGCAGTTTAGTAGTAACAATTATGTCAACGAGCTTGCAGGAAACGGCATGTATGAGCTTTTTGCTGCTTATCGCAACAATGAACTCGACTACAACCAGTTCTATTCCACAGTAAGTGACCAAAAGGCCTTTGTTGATATTCATGCACTGATCAAAACCCGGGAAAGCCATTTTGTAGATCAAGATCCGTTCAGCATCCGGCGTGACATTGTGAACTTGGGTCCAGAATTGCGCAAAAACGTTGTTCTGATTAGTGTTGAGAGTTTGAGCGCCGAGTTTTTAGGAAGCTTTGGCAATACCCAGCGCATCACGCCGTTCCTGGATTCGCTGGCAGGGGCAAGTCTTTTGTTTACCAATCTCTACGCGACTGGTACACGGACGGTGCGCGGATTGGAAGCATTGTCCATCGGCACGCCACCTACACCCGGTCAGTCAATTGTCCGACGTCCGCATAATGAAGAACTGTTTTCAATGGGGACTGTCTTCAAGCGCAAGGGATACCAAACAAGGTTTATTTACGGTGGCTATGGGTATTTTGACAATATGGGATATTTCTTCGGGCACAATGACTACCGTGTGGTGGATCGGAATGCCATAAGCAAGGAAGAGATTGATTACGAAAACATTTGGGGCGTGGCCGATGAGAACCTGTTTGAACTAGCAATGCGGGAAATTGAAAACGGGACACATGCTGGAAAACCGATTTTTACGCAAATCATGACCACGTCCAATCACCGTCCCTATACATATCCTGATGGCAGGATCGACATTCCTTCACACACCAGCAGGGAAGGTGCTGTTAAGTACACGGATTATGCCATTGGCCAGTTTATCAAGAAAGCCAGTCAAAAGCCCTGGTTTAAGAACACGTTGTTTCTCATTGTTGCAGATCACTGCGCGTCCAGCGCCGGCAAGACCGATTTGCCCGTTGATCGTTACAAGATACCGCTAATTGCCTACGCGCCTGGGTTTGTGAAGCCGGGCATTATGCCCAGACTAATGAGCCAGATTGATCTGGGGCCAACAATCTTCAGGGCTGCTTCATTTTTCCTACCGCAGTCAATTTTTCGGTTATGACATCTTCAAGCTAGAAGCCGGGCGGGAGCGGGCTTTTATCAGCACTTACCAGAGTTTGGGTTACATCAAGCATGACTCGCTGGTAATATTAAAACCACAAAGGATCAGTGGCACATTCCTGCCAAATTTCAAGGATGGTTCATTGCGCCCTGTCACTTCCAATAAACGGCTCGTTGAAGAAGCCATTACCTGGTATCAATCTGCCAGCTTTCAGTTTAAAAAGGGATTAATGAAAAAGTAATGGAAACTGAAATGAATTATCAATCATGGCTGGATCAAATTGAGGCTTTTGTATCAGCTCAATTATCCCCATATGCTGAGCGGTTGGCGTATCACAATCTGAATCATACCCGTAGCGTGGTAACAAATGCTACACGAATTGCAGCGCACTATCAATTGTCTGATGCGGATCGATTTGTGGTTTTATCAGCCAGTTGGTTTCATGACCTGGGTTATATCAACGGAGATCCTTCGGGCCACGAGCAGCGTGGCGCTTTGATTTTTAAGGAGTTCGCAAACCCTTTATTGATAGAGGATAATCTGATTGCGGGTGTCATCGGTTGTATCCTGGCAACCACCCTGCCTCAAAAGGCGGTTAATTTGTTAGAGTCCATCGTTTGCGATGCGGATCTTTATCATTTTGGCACAACCGAATTTACCCAGAAAGATGCTTTGATGCTGGAAGAGACGCAGCACAGGTTGAAAACGGATATTCCTTTGATTAACTGGCTGAACGGGTCTTTGCGACTGTTGCAGTCTCACCAGTTTTGCACAGAGCATTGTCGGAACGAACTGGCTAGTCAGAAGCAAGCGAATATAAGAGAATTGGAAGCGCGGATTGAAGCGGATTTATAGGCCAGTTAATAATAAAGCTAATGCACGCACATTCCAGCAGTGAATTATTTCAATGTTAAAATTTGAAGCTGTAACCTGCCCGGATCAGCTGGGTTTCGTAGTAATCCCGGCTGGTGTAATGAAATCCGTCACCGTAAACTGTTTTGCGAATAACGAGTGTTCCGAAAAGATCGGTTGCGTTCACAAACAGCTCGCCTTTACGAAGCTGGCGTTTTGCGCCTGCATCAACTGAGAAGCGGTAACCGGTCCGACCCTGCGGGACGATGTCGGGTGCCTGATAGATAAATGCCACTTGCAACTCGGTCTTTTTTCCTTTTAAAAGCGCATTAACTTTCGCGCTCCCTGAGGTAAGCTGCTGTCTGGGGCCACGGTACACCGAGCGGACCGGATACAGGTTTTCCACCGTAAATGCATCAATGCTGTTGCGGTAAAGGTTACCATTGACATTCAGCGAAAACCATGATGCCAAATCCTGCTGCCATACAATCTCGCCACCCGTATTGTAGCTTTTTCCTGCATTTTGAAAAATATTGTAAATCAATGTAGAGCCCGGTCGTGTGGTTCCGATCCTGGTAATAGTGCCACTGGTCTGCTTATGGTAAGCTGCTGCATAGACAGAACCGTTGGCCCAGCTGGTTTTATAGCCTACCTCCAAAGAGCTGGTAAATTGTGGTTTCAGAGCTGGATTGCCGATTTTAATGATTTCGGCATCATCATATTTTGGGAAAATACGGATATCCACCTCGTTGGGCCGGTCCACACGTCGGTTATAGAAAAGGGAAATCTTATCATGCTCATTAAGCTTATAAGCCAGGCGCACATTGGGGAAAGGCTTTGTGTAGGAATACCCATCGCTTTTATAGGTTGGGTGCGTGGGGTTAACCGTGTAGCGCAGATTGATATACTCTACCCGCAGACCCGCTTCCAGCTCGAAGATGCGGTTTTCGAAAACATAGTTGCCATACAAGGCAGGAATGGTTTCCTTGTAGTTGGCCCAGCCACCAGCGAGGCTGTCAAGTGGTGAATTCAGGCCCGGGAAAAACTGCATATTGGTCGGAATAAAACGCCTGCGCAGCTTCGAGCCGCCTTCAAAGCGGCCATAGCGCAAGGGCCGGATGTAGTCTGCATTCAAGTCGAACACATTCTCATCCGAAAGCAGCTTGAATGCATCCTGACCAGTGAAATCGGGCATCATGTTGGTAAAAAAGTATTTCTCATCTTCCCGGTGGAATGTATAGTTAAAACCGATATTCAGCAGGCGGCCCGGCTGTTGATATTTATGCTGGTAGGAGGCTGTCGCAGTGACCGTGGTTTTTAATTCATCTTCCAGAAACTGCCAGAGACGCCGCCGCTCGGTAAGATCTGCATTGAAAAAAGGCTGGTCTCCCCGGTCCAGGATCTTCTCGCTGCTGAATAGGGCGGAAACCGACAATGTATTTTGCTCATTCCAATTCCAGTCAACGCCTGTTTTGGATGTTACAACATTCGTGCTGCGGTTGCGCTTTAACTGCTGCCGGATTGTATCGCCTGAGTCATAGTAACGGTTTGTAAATTCGTTCTTGTTCAGCGTGGGCGTGTGAAGGTAATCGCCCTGAAAAAAGATGTTGATTTTTTCTTTTTTGTAATTCAGGGCTACCGAGGGGTTTAGTTTCAGCGTATTACGGGATTGAGGGCGAATGCCGGGGAAATTCTCTTTTCGCACCCACAATGCGCCTAATCCAGTCGTCAAGCCGATCTTTCCGTTAAAGCCTTCCTGTTTGTTCTTTTTGTAAATGATGTTGATGATGCCCGCATTTCCATTGGCATCATACCGGGCAGAAGGGTTATTGATGATTTCAATCCTTTCAATCGCTGATGCGGGGATGTTATCAAGACTGGTCTGGTTTCCAAAACCGGTCAAAGCCGTCTGCCGACCATCCACTAATACGGCGACCTTATCGCTACCCCGCAGCATCACCTTTTCCGTCTTCACCAGCCGTCACACCGGGCAGATTTTTGAGTGCTTGCAGAATCGACCCACCACTTTGGCTGATGTTTTTGCTGATATCGAAAACTTTCCGATCAAGACGGGCATCCACGCCATCGGCCTGAGCCCCGGTGACAGTCACTTCCTGCAAAACCTGGGCGTCTTCACTCATTTCAAGCACGCCTAGGTCAAGGAAAGCGCTTAATGCGCCTACCGTGACGGGCATTTTAATTGTTTGGAAACCCAGGGAAGCACATTCTACCAAGTAATTTCCGGGTGCAATATCGGATAGTGTAAAACGTCCATCGGAAGCTGTGATCGTTCCGGTCACAAACGCGCTGTCCTTTTCGGTTTTCAGAATTACATTAACAAAAGGCAGCATTTCCTTCTTCCAGGAAGCGAGGCGACCTGGCCCGAAAGTGTGACCTTGCTTACCTGCGCCTGGACGCTGTTGAGCACCGCTATCAATGCGAGAAGGATTAATGATTTTTTGAAAGCCATTCAGATTTTTCTTTTGATCTGATGGCGAAAGTCCGGACTGATTTGGAAGAAATTTAGAATTTTAGAAGCTGACAGTAAAATGATGATGATCACAGTCGAAATCATAGGAGATCTGCCAGCCGTACCGCTCACAGATCTCTCGGGCGATAGCAAGTCCAAGTCCGCTACCTGCATGCTCGACAGACGCCTGTGCGAACCGCCTGAAAAGGTTTTGCTCATGAAGCGGTGATATGCCCGTGTTTGCAACTATTAACTTACGCTGGTCTGCGCTTACAGATACGCTGCCGCCTGCCGGGGTATAGCGCAGCGCATTCACAAGCAAATTTGTCAGCAGGATTTCCAAAAGCATTGGATTGGCCTGCAACGTCATTTCGCTTACTTGCTGGGTATAGCGAATGCTGCTGCTTTCAAAGCGGTCGAGCAAACTGCGCGCTCAGTTCACCAAGCAACCCAGCAACAGAAATGTTCTGCTGGTTGTCAAACTGGGCATGTTCGATTTTTGCCAGAAGCAAAAGGTTTTTATTGATCCTTGTCACGCGGTTAATAGCCTGGTAGGCATCTTCGAGGATCTGCATTTGGGGTTGATCCAGCGAGCGGCTTTGCAGTAGCAGGTCAAGCTTGGATTTGACAACTGCTAATGGAGTTTGCAGCTCGTGCGAGGCGTTTTCTGTAAATTCTTTTTGCTGCTTGTAGGAGGCCAGACTTGCCTGCATGAGCCTGTCAAGGCCCTGATTCAGGTCGGTAAATTCGGTTACCTGCGACTCCGGCAATGCGGCCGGTTTGCCGCCTTCTAATCTGAAAGCATGCAGACTGTTCAGTGTTTCATCAGAAGGGTCGCCAGACACGGAGCGAGGTCTTTCGGTTTAGGTAAACGAAGCCAGCCAATAGCACAATAAAGAAGAAAACGGTGACCGCTGCGATCGCCAGGATCGTTTCATCAATTTCTTCCATATTGGTTTCAATCAGGACCCGCAGCAGGGTCTCATTCACACGGATATCGGTCGTCAAACATCGAAACTGCTCCACGGTCGTTCATGAAAGTATCAAACCGGATGAGCGTATATGTGCTGTCCGGACTTGGCGCAGTAGCCTGGGTAAATGAAAATCCTGGCTGCACTTTATCTAACACATTGATCGTACCCGTCACCGAGCTGTCGGGAAGATCCAGGCTGGTCAATCTTTTTTCAAGTTTTTCCCGGATCGCATAATGGTGTTTATCCAGTTCATTTTCCCAGATCCAGTTGATGAGTCAGAAAATAAACGGGAATGCTTATGATCAGCACCACCATCGCATAAATCACTAGTGGCCGAAGGCTTTGGTCCAGCAATTTCTTCATCCTTCCCATTTGTATCCTGTTGCGTAGATCGTTTTGAGATAATTACCGTAACCAGCCTCGAGGTCAACTTCTTTTTAAGGTTCTTGACATGCGCGTAAACAAAGTCGTTGATGCTATACACAAACATATCGGCAACGTCGCCTGACAAATGCTCAGCCAATGCGCTTTTTCCGATCACACGGTTTTTATTGCTGATAAAAAACAATAAGAGGTCCAGCTCCTTGCGGGTTAATGAAACAGTAGCTCCGTTAACAGTCACAACCCTTGATGACAGATCTACTTTAAGCTCATTTTGTAGCACATTGTTCTGGTTAGCAAAACTCCTGCGACGGATCACCGAGTAAATGCGCGCTGCCAGTTCAGGCAAATGAAAGGGCTTAGCCAAATAATCGTCCGCGCCTGCATGCAGGCCCCTGATTTTGTTTTCGTAGTCGTTCTTGGCAGAAATAATGATAATGCCATCTTGCTGTCCTTGATCTTTAAGGATGTCGAGAATCTCCAGCCCATCACCGCCAGGTAGCATTAAGTCCAGAAGGATACATTCGTAACGGTATAGCTCAACTGGTTTCCCTGGCCTGCGCCCATGTCCCCTGCATATTCGCACAGGTACTCCTGCGCCGATAGGTAGGCTCGCAAATGTCGGCAGCCAAGCTCGGGTTCGTCTTCGATGATCAGGATTTTCATGCCGGTAATTTACCGCAATGATGTCGGAATTCTTTTTGAAGAGAATTCTTGAATTACTGATACCGCAAAATTGTTGGCATAACCAGGTAATAGATTTCATCTATGACACTTGAAGTCTAAATTAATCGGTGGTATTTATGTACTCTCTGACCCCTCCATTTTTCTTCCCTTTTAGTTCTGAAAAGAGCCGGTTTCTCCACTTTCAAATTACCGATTCAGTGGTACACCTAAACGAATTACTGTATATTGCAAACTGGCACGTTAAACTGTACTTTTGGAATGGTGATTGGATACATACGGGTTTCGAAGACCGAGCAGAACCAAGAATCTGCAATTTGACTCGCTCACGAAAGCAGGTTGTGAGAAAATTTACCATGAAAAGATTTGTGGCGCTTCTACCCAAAGACCGGAATATTTAAAGATGATCTCGGAGCTGCGAAAAGGAGATGTCATTGTTGTTTGGAGAATTGACCGCTTAGGTCGGACAACCTATGAACTGATCAAGCTAATGGTCGAATGGAAGGAAATGGGAGTGGACCTGCGGAGTATTTCGGAGGGAATTGACACTTCTACCAAAATGGGTAGGCTCTGGTATATGCTCAGCTCAGTTTTTGCTGAGAACGAAAGAGAAATTTTGATGGAGAGGACTTTGGCGGGGATGGAGGCACGGCAAGGGCACGTGGTAGAGTAGGAGGTAGGCCAAAGGGTCTAACTAAAAAATCAAAGGAACTGGCAAGCTTGGCAGCTACCTTATATCAAAGTAAGATAATACACTACCATGCAGATATGTGAAACAGCTTAAAATTGGTAGCAAAGCGACTTTGTACGATTATTTAAGGCACGAAGGCATTGAAATTGAAGGTTGGGAGCGGGCTAAGAAGCCTTACTCAATCTAGTCTTAGTACTTATGCGTCACTTCTTCTACAAAGATAACTTTATGTTTTTGCCTTTTAAGCAACATTTACCAGTGCACTTGTTGGCTGGATGCTTTAACAATACGTCCGCTACCTATAAGTTTTATTGGTTCCTGTCGATACTTAGACATGTCGAGTCTAATGAGACACATATTTCAAAACAAAGTCTTTTCGCTGATATGCTGGCTCATGCCTGGTTTACGGTGAACTACTTTAAAGTATAATTTGGAAAACAGGACAAACTACAAAGTGCAATAACGTATGTTAAGGAGATTGAGGGTTTAACTATCAATGCCAATCGCTCTGTAATTTATAGACAGCTTTCTACATCAACAAACAAAGCTACATTGCGGGAACTGCGCTATTTTAATGGCGAAGTTCCACACCGTTTTTTAAGTCCATGGTTTAATACTAGCGATGTCGCTTTGGCTTATGTTGCTTCACAAAGGTTTGAGCAAAAGTGTCTATATGCGCTTTACAAAGATCACGTTGAGATTAATCCGGAATGGATTGACTATTTACAAATCCATGGAGGTATACTTCGAAATTTCTGCTATTGGCATTTGGTTCTTTATCGTACAGGCAAGAAATCCCAATCTCCCTGACATTCCAAACAAGGTTATCAAACTGCCAGTGCGGAAAGCTGACAGAGCAGCGTAAATTTTGGAATATTGTCATTGGCGAGTTGGGGAGTGTTAACTGCATCTATACAAACAAAAGTTTACATATAGGCAATTACGCAGTTGAACATTTCTTACCTTATGCTTTTGTCGCCCACGATTTAATGTGGAATTTAATTCCAGCAGATCCCTCGTTTAACAGTTCAAAGAGTGACAAGCTTCCACCATTCGATTTATACTTTGAGCCATATTTTTATCTTCAACGCTCGGCGTTGGAAATTATCGAGAAAAAAGCACCCAAAAACAAATTTCTTTTAGATTACCTGACTATTGTACCAGACACCTCCCTGTTTGACCGGGAGCGCGTTTTCGAACAATTGCAACCAATGGCGATAATCGCACGAAATAATGGCTTTGAGTATCTAAATGCACGAGATAACGCTCGAAAAGAATTATAAACATGTTAGAACCTTGAAGTCTAATCAGCTTTCACAAACATCTCCAATGCCAAGATGCTCTATGAGACTTTTCCGTGTAACGTACCGTGGCCTTGATAGAAGTGGCACTTGTGGGAGAAAGAGACGCGAAGTAGACCAGATAGTTTTCAAGAAATTCAACAGACTGTCAGTTTTGGCAGTCTGCTACTGCCAGCACAGTGAATTCACAAAAGATCTCTACATGTGATTTTCCTTCATTTAGCGAGCATAGCGAGAGAAGACTAATGATCCACTAACGATTCAAATATTGTTCCCTATAAAGTTACATATTCATCAGATTCTTGATCATATCAACTTTAAACGGAAAGTTGTATTGATATATACAGCCTAATTTATACTTTTAAGTGATGTTATATAAATTTTGCAAACTCTAACGCTCAGTTAACCAATGGCTGGAAAAAAAGTATTTGTAAGTTACGATCACAGTGAAGACATACACTACAAAGATCTTTTACGAGCATGGGATGCTAATACTTCCTTCGATTTCAATTTTGATCAGCGATCTCCAAATGTTGCTATTGACAGTGTCGATGCTAGCAGAATAAAGGCAGCACTAGCTACAAAAATGAAAGAGGCAGATTATCTTTTAGTAATTGTCGGGAAAAAATCTAGTGCCAGTAAGTGGATGGCCTGGGAGATTGACGCGCGCAAAAGAATCTGATGTTTTACTCAAATTAGCTGCTGTTAAAATTGAGGCATCTAATACAGTCCCTAGTGGGCTTTTAGGGATTGGCACTTCCATTTGCACAGGCTTTACATTAGAGGGCATCGTTAGTGTGTTAAATCAAGCAAAAGCTATCTATTAATGAATGGTCATTGCACTAGCAGGTAGAAGAATTGACGCTGAAAACACTGATCGGATTCGCTTCCCGCTTAATAATATGCAACTAGTAAGTCAGCGCCTAGAACAGGTGTTGACAAATCTGGGATGTAAGCATCTGTTCTGCTCTGGGGCCAGTGGGACTGATTTATTAGCTTTATCAATAGCGAAAAAGTTAAGAATATGCCGAACTATGATATTACCATTTCATCATCGACATTTTCGCTCTGCCTCCGTAGTTGACCGCCCCGGTAATTGGGGGGTAATTTTTGACCAGATTTATCGTGAACTTAATAGTAAGCATCATATTCACACACTTAATATAAATCCCGATGATGCCAGCGCGTACGAAAGAACTAACAACGAGATTATAAGGGCAGCCATTCACTATGCACGACACAACAGCACAAAAGACTGTGTTAATGCTCTGATCGCCTGGGAAGGACAATCTTATGGACAAAATGACACAACCGGCTTATTTCTTGAACGAGCTAAAAACCAAGGTCTTAAGGTATACGAAATTTTAACATTGTAATCATTACCCTGATTATGAGTAGTGTAGATTATACTAAAATTTGTTTTGTTGTGATGCCCTTTGGGCAAAAACAAATAGGAGCGTCAATCATAGACTTTGACTATATATACGAACAAATATTTAAGCCGGCCATCGAGAACACCCTCTTACCTGAAGGTGGATATCTAAGTCCAAAACGCACAGACAAAGATTTTTTATTCTTCACTGATTGACGTAGAAATGTTTCAGTACATTGAGTACTCACGCTTAACCTTAGCTGATATTACTGGCCTAAATGGCCAACGTTTTTTATGAATTAGGTGTGCGTCACCATGCTCATCCCACAGGTACACCTATATTTAGACAAACAAATACAGTAATCCCATTTGATATAACTCATATCAAGGCGTTTCCATACGAATACGAACCTGACGAGCAGATTACGGTTTCGCGTGCAATGATTACAGAGGTATTGACAGAATCATTAATTCACAACCGTCTAGATAGCCCAGTTCAACTAGCCCTTTCTGCACAGAGAGTCATTGGACCTAGCATTGACGTACTGCTAAAAGATGCAGAAAATGCCATACGCCATATAAATTGGCCGCTAGCGATCAGGAAATATGAACAAGCAATTAAAATCAATCATAATAATCCTACCTTACATTTGGAGGTCGGCATTTTATATAAGAAGCATGGGAATTGGGCAAAAGCAGAGGAGCATTTTAGGGCAGCGGTAAATCTAGCACCTACTTATAGCGATGCACAACGAGAATTAGGGATTACACAAAACAAATTGTTTCACAAAAATCAAGATGCTGCCAGTTTGCCTACAGGAGAGTTATCACTGAGGAAAGCCATTTTGTTAAATGATCAGGATTTTGATGCGCATGCCTCCTTAGGGGGAATTTTAAAAAGAAGCGGTAAAATACAAGAAGCACTAGAACACTATCAAAGGGCTACGGATGTTTCGCGAGGTCATCCATATCCCTTATTAAACGCAATAAAATTGCAAGCTCATTTAACTGGCGAACTTAAACTCACCGACAAGCAGCGCTTCCAACTTCACCAAGCGGAAAGAGCCAGGAAAGCACAATGTGAAAATACTCCCCGTTCGACGTACCTTGGTGCTTTTTTGACGTGTCAGATATACAATTGTATCTAGGTAACGAGGAAGCCTTCTATAAATATCTTAACGAAGGTTTACTTTTTTGTGAAGACGCTTGGGCGGCTCAAACTCATCTAGACAGCTTACAATTGAGTATAAATGCATTTAAAAATGTACCTGTTAGTCGCAGAAGCTCTTGATGTAATAAGATCAACTATTCCCTTTTTACGCCAATCGGGAATTTGAAAAATGGGCTTTAATTAGGACGAAGTTCATGTATGTGGACCCTTTCCATTCGGAGCCAGAATATCTCGCTACTGGCATAACTTTATATATTAGATTATTCAGGCAATTATATTTCTAATGTCATTATTGCATAATAGATTGATATCAAAAGGTCCAAAGCGAATCTTATCACTGGACGGTGGCGGAATTAGAGGGCTAGTATCATTAGGCTTTTTAGCAAAATTAGAAAACATATTAAGAATCCGAAGTGGTGGATCTCCAGCGTTCAGGTTATGTCATTATTTTGATTTAATCGGAGGTACTAGTACCGGAGCCATAATAGCATCCTGCTTAAGTTTCGGAATGTCAATTGAAGAGATTCGAGCCTTGTACATGAAACTAGGAACTACCATTTTTGGAGAAAAAAGATCCATTTATAGCCGGTATACCGGTGCAAAATTTTCAAACAGTGCCCTGACCAAAGCACTACATGAGACATTTCATGATATAACATTCAGGAAGTGATCAAATAAAAACTGGGCTATGTATTGTTCTAAAGCGTCTTGATACCGGAAGCAGTTGGCCGCTAATAAATCATCCCGATGGCCTTCATTATGCTAACAACTCAGGAATTCTATTGCGTGATGCAGTTCGAGCTAGCACTGCCGCACCCACATACTTCGCACCAGAAATATTAGAAGTCGGAGGGGGAGAAACAGGGGTGTTCATAGACGGTGGAGTAAGCATGTATAACAATCCTTCCCTATTACTGTTTCTCATCTCCACTCTCAAAGGTTTCCCATTTAGATGGTCTACCGGGGAAGATAATTTGCTCATGGTCTCTATTGGAACAGGTTCAGGTTATGAACGTCCAACGAAAGAACATGTTATGAAGAATCGAGTTTGGGATTGGGCTAAAAATGTGCCAGACCTATTAATGCGCGATGCCTCTATCCAAAATGATCTTTTATTACAATATTTCTCTAACAGTAAAACGGCTTCACGAATCGATTCTGAAATTGGAAACCTTGGAGACGACACACCGGGAGGTTTACCATTAATTTCTTATTTAAGATACTCTATTAACTTTGAAGTAAATGAATTAAACAAATTGGGGATCACAAATTTGAAAATGAGTTCTTTAATGGATATGTCTAACACTCAAAATATAAGGGACCTTGATTTTATTGGTAAACAGGCTGCTGATCTTAAAATGTTTCCTGAACATTTTCCACCATTATTTGACAAAGTAAGATAATTAATATATGGCCTACCTTAACTTATCTGCGCTCCCTGAACGGCAATTCAATAAGTCGAGATCGCTTAACGAAGCAAGTAAACCCTCAAAGTTATTTAGTGTTTTCTTGTCTTACCGTCACGCTGATCGTCAATATGTAACGGCTGTTGCTACCTTTCTCAAAGGATTGAGCTCATCTATATACATCGACTATCTTGATGATGAACTTACCGATACTCCAATTAAGGGAACAGCTCCTTTGTTAAGGAATAGGATTGAACAGTCCAAAAAACTAATTCAATTAATTACGCCAAATGCAAGCAGCTCTAAATGGATGCCATGGGAGCTTGGACTAGGAGATGGCATCTTAGGTTATGAAAATACAATAATATTACCTGCGGTTACAAACGCCTCATTAAATGTTAGTCAAGAATATATAGATATGTATGGACATATCGAATATGTTTCAAGTAAAGACAATAGCACCAGAGACTGGGCAGTATTCTTTCCGACAGGAAAAGCCATCTGGTTCAATTCTTGGCTTCTGCAGTAACGTGGGCGCATACTAACATCTTAAACCAAATAAATTGATATATTGTGAGTATTGTATTCTTTGCATATCCTAACAGTCCGGAGAAAATCGGAACTACTATTGAAAGTGCTGCGACCAAAGTCAATGCAATATCAATGAGAATCAAGACCTGGAAAGCCTTACATATTCCTGGTTCTTTTATTCAATCAAAAGTTCTTGATGCTATAAATGAGTCTGAAATACTCATAGCAGATATTACAAAACTAAATTTCAATGTTACTTATGAAATAGGCTTTGCCATCGGTAGGAAGAAGACTATTATACTTGTCAAAAACAAGTCGATTGCTGAACCGGATTCTATTAGGGAGGTTGGAATTTTTGATACAATAGGCTACCAAGAATATTCTAATTCTGATGAATTAGCGAAAATAATCCTGAAGAATATCGATCAAAGAAATGTACTCTCCGGAGACAACGTAAATTTGAACGTTCAAGCGCCAGTTTATCTCCTTAGCAGAAATTCAAAACCGACGAGGCAATAAGAATTACGACCCGCGTTAAGAAAGCCAGATATATTTATAGGAGTTTTGATCCGAATGAGTCTCCAAGATTATCTGCATACGATGCAATTAATCAAGTTCAGCAATCGTTTGGTGTATTAGTTTCATTACTTTCATCTGACGGACAGGGTTCAAACATCCATAATACAAGAGCTGCATTTTTAATCGGACTAGCTAACGGTTTGGAAGTTGCCTGTTGTATTTTACAGAACGGAGATGACCCAATTCCTATCGATTACCGTGATTTTGTTAGCTCGTATAATAGTTTAGCAGAAATTGACACTCAAATTGCCGAATTTGCGGGTCAGGTTGCCGAAGCTTTTCAACGTAAAGGCTCAAAAATCGAGACGAAAATTGCCACCTTTCTTCAACAAATTGATTTGGGTGCTTCTGCAGCGGAAAATGAAATGAGATTCTTAGAATCTTATTATCTAAAAACAGATGCATACTTAAAGACTCTTCGCGGCGATGTCCAACTTGTCGTTGGTAGAAAAAGGGTCTGGAAAGACGGCCATTTTCTTGCAAATTCGAGACAAGGAAAGAAGTAAGAGTACTAATGTTGTCCTTGACCTAAAACCTGAAGGATATAAGCTGGTTAAGTTTAAAGAGCTTGTATTGAGTTATTTGCAGGCAGGTACTTTGCAGCATACAATCAGCGCGTTTTGGGAATATATACTTCTTTTGGAGATTTGTCATAAAATCTTGGAAAATGATCGGATAAGACATGTAAACGATTCATCTCTATATGATCTTTACAAGACCTTGGAGGAAGCATACAAGGCAGAAGGGTATGTCTCCGAAGGTGACTTTTCAGAGCGAATGACACGTCTTATTAATAATGTGACTGACGGATACAGGCGGAAATATGGTGAAGATAGTAACGTTCGGTTATCTGCGCCACAAATTACAGATCTGATATATAAGTCTGATATCCGGACCCTCCGGACGTCACTAGTCAATTATCTAAAGAAGAAGGATAAACTATGGCTACTACTTGACAACATAGACAAAGGCTGGCCATCATCGGGATTGCAGCAAGAAGATATAATGATCATTCGCACTCTGATAGATGCATTGCGAAATATTCAAAGGCAATTTAATCGCGAGCGAATAGACATGTTTCCTGTTGTATTTCTAAGAAATGACGTTTATGAGCTTCTATTAGAGCAAACCGCGGACCGGCAGAAAGAGGCTAAGGAGTTGTTGGATTGGGTTGATCCTGATTTACTTCGAGAAGTTATTAAACTACGAATATTATCAAGTCATGACACTCATTCTGAGAATTTTTCTGATGTATGGAGAACTGTCTGTGTAAGTCATTATAAGGGCGAGGAGACATCACAATATTTGATAGATCGCTCGCTGATGAGGCCAAGATTCTTGATAAATTTAGTTAATCATTGTAAGTCGTATGCTGTTAATTTTCAACATACTAGGATTGAAGCCGATGACATAGAAAAAGGAATTAACTCGTACTCGGCTGACGTGCTAACTGACATAAATTATGAGATACGAGATGTATTTCCCGAAGCAGACAATATTTTATATAATTTCATAGAATCAAAAGCTGAACTGAACTATGAGGAACTTTCTTTGCTTATAACCATAAATCAATCAGATTCAGTATTTATTGATAAGGTTATTGACTTGCTTTTATGGTATGGGTTTCTAGGATTGCGGACCAATTCACATGATGTTAAGTACGTTTATAATTTCAACTACAATATGCATTTGCTTCGCGGTGTACGCAACAAAAATAAAGAGACTATACTTTATACTATTAATCCCGCATTTTGGCCGTCACTGCTGATAGATGTTTAGTGGATGTAGGGTTTGATCTGACAGAAAATACATAGTTTGTATTAAATTTAGTCTTCTCTCCCAAATAAAATTTCTTCGCGACTCAACGGGGTTTTCCTGTCAACGGGTGGCATGCGTGTTTTTTCCATTGTCTTGTTGGATTTTGTTTCGTCGTCAACTAGCATGCCATAGAAAAATATATATTCAGAACTTCTATAAGCACTGAGATAAACCGTTGAAAATAGTGCCTTCTTCGAATCAGATAATATAATAGTTTCATTTCGATGATCTGGGAATCCATTATGGGGGACCCTGCTTAATCTTACTGCCACGAACGCACTATCTAGTTCTTGTGTACTTAAAATGTTAAGTTCCTTCGCAGTGTATTTGTTGAAAATACTATCAGCGTAAAAATGAACATTTCCGCGTAATGGGACATCACCTTTCATTTTTAAAGTAATGTCAATTTCACCAAAAGTAGTGAGCATTAAGAATTTGCGTAAATTGTATTTACCATTTGTAGTTTCCAATTTGTTGTAATTCTGCTTAGGTATAATTATTAGTTTTGATGAAATGTTTTCTGACTTTGAGGCGAACATGTTATCAATAAAGAGAGATATGGAAATGCCAGTTGGGCTGTGAGTGACTGAATTTATTTCTCGAAGAGTATTTATCACATTGGATTGTATCGCTTGTTGTTGTTTAATTTGTGCGTTCAGTGCGGATTGTTGTGAAGAAAACTGCTTTGATTGTAGTTTTGCCTGTTCACGAGATTGTTGATTTGTTGATGTGAGGGAGTTTAGAATGTGCCTACTCGCATTAATTTGTTGTTTAATATCTTTCGTTATTAATTTTACAGATGCAGTAACGTCAACAGTTTTTTTCAAAAGATCGTCTTGACTTTTTGCTTGTTTTATCAGTAAACTTAATGCAACTATAACCACAGTAATTGCCGTTATAGCTATCCTTTGGTACCACAATTTTCTTAACCAGAACTTCGTAGTAGTCGGCAGTAATGTATTCTAGTCTAGTTACTAAATTTTGAAAGCCAGGGTGCCTGACATCCCCATCCCAGTTTATCAGATCAGTTGCTTGTACTCTGTTAAACGGATCTGAAATTTCTACCAGTTCAATCCGAGCAGGTGAATAAGTCCCTTGTACTATGCTTTGTGACGCTTCGTGAGTAACCCACTTTGAAGTCATTGCCCTGCTAGACCATAGTACAATTACTGCACCGGCTCCCTTTATTGCTTTATCTATTTCACCATGCCATTCTTGTCCGATCTGAAGATCTTCCTGCCACCAGACGGAATATCCAAGTTGGCTTAGACCGTTCCTGACTAGCCTTGCCATCTTCACTTCTTCCGTCTTGAAGCTAATAAATACTTTTGACTTAGATTTCATTTCTTGCGGATGACTAATGTCAGTAAGTTATTGACACGAAAATACAAAATTTGTTATCGGTAAATTATGGAATGTTCTTAGGTGTATTCATGGCAGCACATGATACTCCTTACCGCACCACAATTTGGTCGTCCGGAATAAGACACCTCTCAATGTTGGTTATAATTTTACGAATAAGTATCGTATTTGCTTTTTAAATGAAAGGAATTGGTAGGCAACCCATCCTAGAATGTCGCTCTTTCCATTTGTTGGTAATATATGGCGGCGTGTTAGAAACAGACGCTTTTAAAGTGCAATAGCATACTTCTGCCGCAAGTTAGTTGATCACCATGTGGAGTCTACGTACAAAGTTAATTTTTAACTTACCTTGTTAAATTCTTTTACCTTTTGTCACAGCTGGTATACTAACTTGCCAGGATGATTGCGAATACAGTGTATTCGCAATCATCAATTGCTGACATTTTAGAAATTAAACAATGCACGTAGTAGTTGATATCCAGAATATTATACGTGAAGCGAGAAACCGAGCTTATCAGAGTATAAACGTTACAATGGTAACTGCGTACTGGCTGATAGGAGAACGTATAGTTGAAGAGGATCAGCAAGGTAACGCCCGTGCGGATTATGGGAAAGCGCTCATACAAACCCTGTCTGAATCTTTGCAGGCCGAGTTTGGCAGAGGATTTTCTCAAAGAAATTTGAAGCAAATGAGGACGTTTTATCTTGAATATCCAATTCCGCAGACACTGTCTGCGGAATTCCAGGCAGATCGCTCGCATTCTATAAGAGAAACACCAGTTTTTAGATTGAGCTGGTCGCACTATTTAAATCTGATTTCTATAAAGAACATTGAATAAAGTAGGTTTTATGAAATCGAGTCAATCGAGAACAATTGGAGCATCAGAGAGTTAAAGAGGCAATACGACTCCGGTTTGTACATGCGATTGGCGCTTAGCACAGATAAGGTGGGAGTGAAGCGCTTGTCTGAGAGGGGGCAGTTGATGGAAGGCCCAGCTGATGCAATTAAGGACCCATACATTTTAGAATTTCTGCATTTAAAGGAGCATTACAGCTACTCAGAGAGTGGCCTGGAAAATGCACTAATCGATAAGTTGGAGCATTTTCTTCTTGAACTGGGGTAAAGGGTTCACTTTCGTCGCCCGTCAGAAAAAGAATCACTTTCACAGATAGGCATTTCTATGCTGACTTGGTGTTTTATAACCGTTTGCTTAAATGCTTTGTCATTATCGATTTGAAAATAGGGGAGATACAGCATCAGGATATTGGGCAGATGCAGATGTATGTTAACTACTATGACCGCCAAATCAAACTTGAAGACGAGATCAAAACTATTGGGATCATTCTATGCCAGAAAGAGAGTGATTTGTTGGTAGAAAGGACATTACCAGAAAATAACGATCAAGATTTTTGCCAGTCGCTATGAAACTGTGTTGCCAAGCAAAGAGGAGCTGCGAAATCTGTTGAATTCAAAACGGTAGTGAATAAGGGTCAAACCAAATAATATTTTGTTGTATAACAGGAGTTATGTTGAGTGAAGATATTCCCGGCCGGGGATGACCTTTGAATTTGAGTAGAGAAAAGTAGCAGGGGGTGTATAGATTCCAGCGTTTAGTTACAGCGGATTTGAATCTTTGATGTAGTAGTTGCGACAACCGCTTTCAGTAGTGCACAAGCCACTTTTAGCAAAAGATCTAACCACTTTCAATTGTGCAACGGCCGTTGCACAATTGAAAGTGAGACATAAGACAGTAAGCTAGATATTTGGAGTTTTTATCAGCCTGCTGTCAGGGAGTTCATACCATCTGTTGTCCAACATGCATTTTGTCAATGGAAGCTGACTTGCGGCAAAAGTCAAACACAGCGCTTCATCTCTTCTGACCACCTGAAGGGACAAGGCATCTTCCTTTTGCAGCAAGTCTTCAACTATTCTTTCTCTGTCCTTTTGGGAGTGGTCCTGGCTCATTTTGAAGACATGGGAAATACCAGTAAAACTCATAATTTCAAAACCGGTGATGGCTTTCAGATTTTTGCGGATATACTCCTGATCCATTTTGTGGAATGCCGAGGGGCTGCTGTGTGGATCTTCGTATTTATCAGTAATGTCTTTTATGATTTCATTGGTCTGCTATCTTGCGAAAGAAGCCTTATTATCCCTTTGGCTTGTACTGTTTTGTAGTTTCCAGGTGGAAGCAGCAGCAGGCTTTTCATAGACCGACGCACTAATATAGCTGTGTGTACCGCTAAAAACTGCCATCACATTCGGATGCATTTCAAAGGCCTTGCAATGATCGGTCTTTGTCATCACATGGCCTATCAGCTTTAAGGCATTTCCCTCATTGATTATATTTACCGGAACCTGGGTTGCTACGGGTACATCCCGTCATATCCAATAAGGGTAACAAATGGGTTTGCTTGCATAAAAGCAACAACTTCTTGCGGATTTGCAGAAGAATAATAGGGCATTGTATACATAGGTGCCTTGTTAAGGAGGGTTCTTTACAAACTGTTACTGCATGCGTGGTAAGGCTTGCATTGTGTAAATTCAGCTACCAACTGCTCATTTTTGCCAGTAATTATTAGCTGCTGCAATTGTGGCAAATTCGGTGGCAACAGTTTGTCCAATCAAAACCAGCATTGTTGCATCCTGAGCGTATATAGACCTAAGTTTTTCCCGGACAGCTGCATCTGGCTGTGTGGCTTTAATGATGAGTCTTGCCATTTTGATTGCAAGCTGTCTGCCTTCTTCGGCAGTAGGGGTAATGAGTGAATTACCGGGCACTAGTTGAATTGGATCTGCCATTTTTTTATTTGTTTAAAGTAATTTCAATTGAAGAATTGCCTGTGGATCAAACGGTATAAATATTCATATTAAGTAAAAGTCAAGTGTTTGGCTAAAAGCACTATTCCTTCTTTTAAGTCCTTTTCGGAAAGTGATCCGTAACCCAGCCTGATGCCGTTGACCGATGGGGCGTTGCTATAATTTTCCGGTGGCAGTATTTTAACGCCACTTGCGGCCATCATGTCTGTAATCTGCCGCCAGTTTTGCGCTTGCTTTGGTTGTATCCAAATCGCCAGACCGCCTTCCGGAACTGTATAGTCAGCCTTTTCTTTTAGATAAGTATTCAGCAACGAAACCGTGTGGTCGCGCTTTGCTTTGTAGTAGCTTGTTGCTTTTTTAATGTGGCGTTTTATCGTTCCGTCCTCGATCAGCTGCAAAACGGCTTGTTCCATAATGCCGTCGCCCTGCACATCAATGATCTTGCGCAGTTCGCCCACTTTTGAAATCAGCGAAGCATCGTGACTAACCAGATAGCCAATGCGCAAGGCAGGCGCAACAACTTTGCTCATCGTGCCGATGTACACAAAATTTTGTAGCTGGGCGAAGCTCGAAACTGGAAGCACCGGGCGATACCCGAAATGAAATTCGTTGTCGTAATCGTCCTCAATGATAGTAAATCCATGAGCGTTGGACAAGCGGATCAGTTCAAGCCTTCGTTGCAGACTTAATGTTACCGTGGTCGGATATTGGTGATGTGGTGTTGTGTAAATAGCCTTTATGTTTGGGTGGGTTTTCAAATGATCAATTACATCGGTGGTAACCAGACCGTCCTTGTCGACCCGCACAGGAAGCAATGTGGCACCAGCCGTTTCAAATGCTTTCCAGGCAGGCTGGTAACCCGGATTTTCGACCAGGACAAAATCGCCTTTTGAACAAATACAATGGGCAGCGAGATACATCGCCATCTGGCTGCCACGCGTCACGCAAACGGAACTGCTGCTGACTTGCATACCCCGTTGATGGTTCAGCATTTGTACAATGGCTTCGATAAAATCCGCATGACCGAATTCGCAGCCGTAACCCATCATTTGCCATCGTGCACTCCGGTTGAAAATCTGCCGGTATCCACGCGCCAGCTCGGTCACGGGCGCGATTTTGCTATCGGGATAACCATCATCAAAAATGATCCTGTAATGTTGCTTGGGTAGGCTTTGATCCGGTGTGGTGATTTCTGTCTTACGCTGCCTGCTGAACACCGGCAGTGTGCCGGCAACAAATGTCCCTTTCCGCTCCTTGGATACAATCCATTCTTCGTTAAGCAGCACATGCAATGCTTCTACAATAGTATTCCGGTTCACATGTAACATTTCGGCCAGGTTGCGGCTTCCTGGCAAAGCATCACCGCTACTAAGTCTTCCGGATTGAATATCTGAAATGACAGCATCAGCAATTTGCAAATAAACGGGCTTTTGTGATTTGTGATCAATCCGGATTTCCAATTTCCAGGGTCTAAGCATTGGACTAGCTGGTTTTATTTAAATGTCTCATTTTAACAGGCCAAAGTAAAATGTGCATGCATTCTACCAACTGTTAAGGTTCAGGTGATTATTATGATTTTACAAAGTTGGATAAGTCGAAGCTGAGCCAGATAGTCCAGTATTATTAATTCAAAATGGTCCAGCAAGTATCGTTAGGGCTCCTCACTAAGTTTGAATCGGCAATGGTGCCACAGCTATCAAATTTCACAAAAATGAGCAAGTCAATTTTCTATCACGCAGGTTGCCCGGTATGCGTCAGTGCAGAGCACGACATTCTTAATCTAATCGGAGCAGATCAGGTTGAAGTCGTAAATATCGGGGAAGACCGCAGCCGTATCAGCGAAGCAGAAGGTGCAGGGATTAAATCGGTTCCCGCGCTGGTTACGCCAAATGGCAATGTACTGCACATCAATTTCGGCGCATCGCTGGAAGATGTTAAAGGTTGAAGAATAGACCGGCAGGACTCTGCCGGTAACGTTAATTTATCTTGACTAATCAAAACATGAAAACGACAATATTCACGCTCGCTGCTATCCTGTCCATCACGGCCGCCATGGCATGCGAACATTGCAAAAAATACGAAGACTCAAAGGATTTTAAGATCAAATCAGCGCAGGTAATCCATAACAAAAAATACGGATCACTCGAATTTGAGATTATCGTTGAAGGAACGGCCGGAAAGACTGTTCCCACTGCAGGTGGGGAAAATGGATATGGCCCCTGTCTTAGGATACGTTTTTCCTACAACATTGAAGCCCGAAGATATTGGTTTTAATCCAACCGAAGGCATTGTGGCCCTTGCCCTTACTTCGCATCCTGATTTTGACGATAGCCCGCTTTGGGATGAGAATGCCGACGGCAAGTTTGATAATGACGGCATTGTATGGCACCCGCACTGGGTGGTTCTCGTGAAAGACGAGCGTGTGAAAGGCGGACTCTCGGTAAAGGAATATAAAAAGGCAGAGAAAATCACAAAGCCTACAACAGCCCCTGACATGCCTATGTATATGGATTCGCCAGGTTATCAGGTCGTTACCCAGCAAAGCGCAATCCGCGTTTCAGTGCCTACATACAGGGTCAATAATAAGGTGGATTTCAATTACGATGCCGTCAGTTGCTATATGCAGGTGTCCGCTCCGGCAGATGGCATGTCCATGGATAAGCCGATGCTGGGTGTTGTTAATGTTTATAGCGTGCTTTCTGGCAAACTGACCTTGCCTTACAAGGTAAAATAACCTGGACTATGGCTGAAATTGATGGAAAGATCGTTGATGCATTGGCAAGGGTCTCACAGGCATTTCGCGTATTGCTTCGCAACGAAGGGAAGTTGAATGCATTGAGTCCCATACAAATTCAGATCCTGATCTTTCTGCTTTTTCAGTCCGGGGAAAGATCCAAAGTTACTGGCTTAGCGCGGCACTTTGATCTGACCAAACCCACAGTCAGCGACAGCATCAAGTCGCTGGCACAAAAGTGCCTGGTTGAGAAATATGTGGATGCTGCGGATGTAAGAAGTTACATGATTGTATTGACTGGGCGGGGCAGGGAGTTGGCCCTTAAAAGTGCCGGTTTTGCCTCGGCCATTGAAAAACCGCTGGGCATCCTATCTCCAATGCAAAAAGAAATCATGTTTACGGGTTTGCTCCAACTTATCCGGCAGCTTCACCTGGCCGGCATTATCAGCATTCAGCAAATGTGTTTCACTTGCTCTCATTACGATCATCTTGGCAGTGGGCATTACTGCAAGTTGTTAAATAGCGGCTTGGCAGACAAGGAGTTGAAACTCGACTGTGCTGATCATCAGCTAAGCCTTTAAACAGGCTGGATTTTACATTACCATAATCTTGAACACTATGGACAACAACCAATTGACCAATCGGACCGGTGCGCCCGTGCCGGACAACCAAAACATCATGACCGCCGGCAAGCGCGGGCCGGCACTTCTGCAAGACACATGGTTTTTAGAGAAGATGGCGCACTTCGACCGGGAGGTAATCCCTGAGCGCCGCATGCACGCAAAGGGCTCGGGCGCATATGGGGTCTTCAAAGTGACGCACGACATCACTAAGTTTACCAAAGCGGATCTTTTCTCTGAGCTTGGCAAAGAAACAGAAGTGTTCGTACGGTTTTCTACTGTCGCCGGCGAGCGCGGCGCGGCTGATGCCGAAAGGGACATTCGCGGCTTTGCCTTGAAATTTTATACCGATCAAGGCATCTGGGATTTGGTAGGAAACAATACGCCGGTCTTCTTTCTTCGTGACCCGCTGAAATTTCCGGATCTGAACCATGCCGTTAAACGCGACCCAAGGACAAATCTTCGTAGTGCCGATAATAACTGGGATTTCTGGACACTTTTGCCCGAAGCATTACATCAGGTTACCGTCGTGATGAGCGAGCGCGGTTTGCCAAAAAGTTACCGGCATATGGACGGTTTTGGCAGTCATACATTCAGTTTTATCAGTGGTGACCAAAAGCGTTACTGGGTCAAATTTCATTTGAAAACACGAACAGGGAATTCAAAACCTGACCAACCGCGAAGCAGCCGATTTGGTTGGAAATGACAGAGAAAGCCATCAGCGTGATCTTTTTGACAACATTGAAGCGGGTAACTTCCCGAAATGGACCATGTATGTGCAGACCATGGAAGAAGCGGATGCTTACAGCTATCCAATCAATCCTTTCGATTTGACGAAAGTGTGGCCACATGCTGACTTTCCACTCATTCCAGTCGGCGAGCTGACATTGAATCGAAATCCATCCAACTATTTTGCAGAAGTCGAACAAGCTGCGTTTAATCCCGCTTCTGTCGTTCCGGGGATCGGTTTTTCGCCGGATCGAATGTTGCAGGGGCGGCTTTTTTCATACGGCGACGCGCAGCGTTATCGGTTAGGTGTTAACCACCACCAGATTCCGGTGAATGCACCTGAAATGTCCTTACCATTCCTTTCACCGCGATGGTGCCATGCGCACAGATGGAAATTATGCGCAGCGCCACATCGTATGAGCCTAACAGTTTCAGCCAGTGGAAACAGCAGCCGGATTTTAGTGAGCCGCCGCTCCAAATTACTGGGGAAGCGGCCCATTGGGACCACCGCGAAGACAACGACTATTTCACCCAGCCGGGAAACCTGTTCCGTCTGATGAATGAACAGCAAAGGACGGCGCTTTTTAATAACACAGCAGAAGCAGTTGGCGGCGCGCAGCATTTCATTCAAATCCGCCACATCCGCAATTGTTACCAGGCGGACCCGGAATACGGAAGGGGCGTCGCAAAGGCGCTCGGATTATCTATGGAGGTTGTCCGCGATTACGAGGGTTACGAAATGAAGCCGCTTTCGGAAATGTAGATCGTATAGCAAAGAAAAATCATCCCTATTCAAAACAGGGATGATTTTTGTTGTTTGAACATTTCAGTCAAAAGCCACTTTGGTGGTTTCCAGAATGTGGCTGAGTTCTGTGGTTTGAATTTTCGTAAGCGGTTGCAGTGGTGCGCGCAAATGCCCTGCGTTTTCTCCAATAATTGTTAAGCCTGCTTGAATTGCCCGGGGTAAGCCTTTGGCTACAATGAACCTGAGCAGATTGAGTTGTTCGAGAAAAAGAATTTGAGCAGATGCCAGATCATTGTTTTGAATCGCGTCGTATAGACTCAGGTTGAGCTCGGGGATCAGGTTGGGTGCGGCGGTGCACCATCCTTCGGCGCCTGCGGCAAATGCAGCGAGTGCCAGCGGGTTGGAGCCATTGTAAAATGCCACATCATCGCCCAGTTCTCTTTTTAGCAAATGCATACGCTGCACATCACCCGTGCTTTCTTTGATCATGGTTACATTGGGAATTTCCAGCAACCGTTTCAAAAGGGTAGGCGACATATCGACGCCGCCCGTTGCAGGGTTGTTGTATGCCATGATGGGAAGAGAGATTTTGGACGCGACGGCATCATAATGCTTGACAATCTCATCATCGGTCAGTTTCCAGTAACTCATTGGAATGATCATGACCGCCGTTGCGCCTGCTTTTTCGGCAAACTTGGCATGATGAATGGTCCGCTCGGTGGTAAGGTTGGACACACCGACCAAAGTCGGCACGCGCCCCGCAACTTGCTGGATCGTAGCCTCGGTAATGGCCTCTTTTTCCTGATCTGTAAGGTATGGCAGCACGCCAGTGCTTCCCAGTGGCGCTATGCCGTGCGAACCGGATGCAACGAGGCGTTCAACCAGTGTCTTGAACAGGGCAGATCTACGCTTTCATTTTCGTCAAATGGCGTAATAGGGTATGCGATGATCCCCTTGAATGGAACATTTTTCATTTTTATCAATGGTTAAAAAAGTGAAATGAAGTCTCTGGAATGAAGACTTCATTTGAATGGTTTTAAAGATCTCTTCCTTCTTCTTCGCGAAGGGCCACGCCCAAATTTTGAAGCTGGGGCGCGTTTTCGCAGGCAATGTATTTTGCCGGCTGTGCATCACTCAGGTTTTGATGTCTGTGCCATGCCCAGGAAGGAATGTAAACGGCATCTCCCTTTTCCCATTCCACTTTTTCACCCTCGATTTCAGTGAACCCTTTGCCTTCCAAAACATATAGCACCGTTTCGTAAGTATGACGGTGCCTGTTGGTCAGCTGGCCTGGTAACAAGCCGCCGATGGTCATGCTCACATTTTTGCTGGGCAGATCCACGAAGAAAACAGGATGCTTGCGCTCTGTTGAGAACTGGTTGTGCTCTCCGGCGTTTTCCACATTCTTATGGATCATATAGGCCGGTTTTTGAAACTGTGGCCTTGCAAATGTCTGATGAAAATCTTTTGAACTGAACGTATCCATGATTGAAAACTTTTGCGTTTCATGCATTATTGCATTTCAAAAGTATCGCAGCCATGGATGGCAGCAGTGGTACAGAATCAAGATAAATGCCTGGGCCAGCTTCTCGGCCATTATTCCACCGCCAACGTGGCTGGACCAAATTCCTCAAAATGGATAGCCTCGCGCGCAACACCCTGCGCACTCAGATAGTCAAAATGTTTCTTGAATAAAAGCGCCCGGTCCGCAGATGTAATATTGGGCATCGGGTTGCATGGCTTGCTGCACCTTACTGAGATCCACAAAACCTTCATAATAACCATCTTCAATTTGCTGTTCA